>JAPLFD010000012.1 GCA_026390835.1 Sphingobacteriales bacterium | reverse complement strand
TTCAACATTTCATTCCAATGGGAAATCCACCCGACGGTTCTTGCAATGGCAAAGATAACGGTGAACATATTCGTTGGGATCCCAATAGCTTTTAAAATAATCCCAGAATAAAAATCGACATTGGGATATAACTTGCGCTCTATAAAGTAGGGATCGCTTAAGGCTGCTTCTTCCAATTTTTTGGCAATAGCCAATATAGGATCGTTTACGCCCAATTTAGCCAATACATCGTCGCAGGCTTTTTTAATAATTTTGGCACGTGGATCGAAGTTTTTATATACACGATGACCAAAGCCCATTAAACGGAACGGATCTTCTTTGTCTTTGGCTTTATTAATCCATTTTTCAGTATCTCCACCATCGTTTTTAATTTTTTCGAGCATCGTTATTACCGATTGGTTAGCTCCACCGTGTAGTGGACCCCAAAGGGCAGAAATACCGGCAGAAACTGATGCGTATAAATTGCAATCTGATGAACCTACCATACGCACAGTAGATGTTGAACAGTTTTGTTCGTGATCAGCGTGAAGCATTAACAATACATTCATGGCCTCTACCACAACCGGGTCTATGACTACGTCTTCAGTTCGTTGACCAAAAGTCATGTTTAAGAAATTAGACACATAGTCTAATTTATTCTGCGGATATAAAACCGGATGACCCAATGATTTTTTGTAAATCCAAGATACAATGGTGGACATTTTGGCTAGCAGTTTGGTAATGGTTAGGTTTAGTTCTTCTGGCGATTGGTGAGAATCTAAAGATTCTGGGTAAAAGGACGATAAAGAACATATTAATGAAGAAAGCTGCCCCATTGGGTGCGATTTTGATGGGAAACCATCGAAAAATTTCTTCATGTCTTCATGCACCAAGGTGTGACGAGAAATCTGAAACTGAAAATCTGCTAATTGTTTGTTTGTAGGCAAATCACCATAAATTAACAAATACGCTACTTCTATAAAACTCGATTTTTGAGCCAACTCTTCAATGGCATAGCCGCGGTATTTAAGTATACCATTTTCTCCATCTAAATAGGTAATGGCACTTTTGGTTACGCCCGTATTTTTATAGCCCAAATCGAGGGTAATTAAACCCGTTTGATCGCGAAGCTTGGAGATATCGATGGCATTTTCCTGTTCGGTTCCGGTAATAACCGGCAGCACAATCTCTTGATTGTTAAAATTTAGTGTAGCAGTGGTTGACATAGGATGTATAATTGATACACAAAACTAATGAATTAGCTCTGTTTTAAAAGCATGTTAGGTAAAAGGTATGTAATTATTACATTAAATTATTTAATTGTACGCTTTACTTCGCCACAAGATAACATCTCATCTCCATAGTACGGATTGCGTACTTCTTGTTCGGCTGCTAACCAATAGCCTCCGTTACCTTCATTGGCCATAGGGCAAAACTGCAGGTAAAATGAACCTTTTAGTACTAGTGTTTTACTGAATTGGGCAATGAGCTGGTTGCTTAAGTTGGTAAAAGTACTTCGTTGTTTAGCTAAATCGGTACTTTTCGCAATAGAGTCGCTCATGAAAACACTTTTAGCAAAAGCAGGGCTAGCTTTTAATGAGGTGGTTAAGGTAGTGGCTTCTTTTTGCGCATTGGGGGCATTTGAGGCTACTAAAGCATCCTTTAACCTAAAATAATGCTTCAATATATCATCTTGTTGGGTATCTTTTAGTTGGATGGTATCTGCTGTTGATTGGACAACTTTTTGTTCGCTACTACTAGATTTTGGAGCTTTTTGATTGCAGGCAACTAACGTGGTTAAGATGGCAATTGCTGCTATAATTTTAGTTAAGCTATTCATGATGAGGGCTATATGTTTTATATACCTCAAAAATACGGTTTATTTACCTGCTACCCTAAGGTGCATTGAAAATAATATACTAAAAAAAATGAAACGGGGGTTTGCAGTTTCCCTGCGGATTTGTACTTTTGCGGTGGAGAGTTGGCAGAGTGGTCGATTGCGGCAGTCTTGAAAACTGTTGACCTGTGAAAGGGTCCGCGGGTTCGAATCCCCCACTCTCCGCCAATAAAAAACCCCGAAAAAATCTTTCGGGGTTTTTTTATTACGTAACATATCAATTTATTCATTGTTAAAACGTAATGCTTAATCCATTACTGAAGTTCCAATTTAATTTGGCTATTTCAGGTGGAGGAAAAGCATCGTAGTAAATATTGAAATTATTTTTAAAAGCTAGTTTGGGCCCCAACCGAAATGATAAACTGCTTTGATTGGATAGTCTGAAATCGGAGAATTGATGGAGATTTGGTTGGTAATAGCTTACACTAGAAAATTCACCAATATGATTTGGGAGTTGAAAATTGGTGGATAAATAAAATGACAATCTACTAATTTGAGAAGCTTTGTTTGCCTCAATAGTAGTTTTTTCTATTTCAAATATATAGAGTGACCCCGCATATATTTTCAAATTATTCTTTGCTAAAAGCTTATCTCTCAAACCAAATCCTACTAAATATCTGGCATCAATACCCATTAATTTGTTGGTTTGAAATTGGCTTAAAGCCTCGAATTTTAGATAATTATTGATTTTTTTATTGAATCGTACATGAAAAAAAGCAGCGTTATTCAAGTCTTCTTGATCCGTTTTTGCAATTTCTGTGGTTGCGATTAATAAAAAATAATTCTTAAATGATTTAGATTTAATCTGGCTGGTAATCGCGGTATTAAAAACTGAGAATTTATGATCATCTAAATTTTGTGTGGCATAGTTTATTTCGCCCATCAATACAAATCGAATGCTATCTGATTGTATTCTTTGACTTTCGATATTTACCAATTGCGCATATCCTTTACTATAAAAGCAAATCATTATGGATAGCAAAAGGAATTTTCTCATTTAAAAGAAGTTGTAACGCTATTATTCCGTTAGTTTTTTAGCGATATAGCTTAATAATTTAGGGTAATCTGTTTTAAGTATTTGATAGGCATGAGCTTCAACCACCAAATCATTTTCTTTATCCAGGAAAATCAAATCTGGGTGTGCACTAAGGTTAAAATCTGCCGAAATGGTATCGTACAATTGCTTGGTAATGCCACTGTTGTTTTTGATATAGAGTTTAAAACCCAATAATTTTTTAGAAGGATTACAAGAATACACCAATTGTACATTTCCTCTTCCACCCTTAGAATCGTCGTTGAACGAACAACCTGTTTTGGCATAAGACAACCTGAATTTAGCATCTTTTTGCGCTGCTTGGTCTAAAATATCCCAAAAGGAGTTGAAATTTTGGATGGCTATTTCGGGGAATTGTTCTTCTTTTAATTGATCTAGTTTGATGGATAAGCCACCAAATATGGTTTTATTGCCCACTTTTTGAACAGCTTGCTTGGTTTCTGCATCATCATCTACACTGGTGATGGCTGCAAATGCCATGGCGTGTTGGCATTGTTCTTCTAAATCGTCTTTAAATTTATCTCGAAGTAGGTTTAGCAATTCTAAAACAGAGAACACCCTCGATCTTAAGTAAGGATCTTTTTGACACAAGGCCCAAACCACTTGCTCCCATTCTTCATCAATTAAATTGTTTTCTCCAAATTTTTGGATTTTATCTGCAATGCCATCCCATTCTAAACCATGTTTATTGGCAAATCCTTTATCCCATTGGGTAAAATCTGGCTTTTGTGTAAGTAGGCGAAATACTCTTGGAAATGAGATTTGAATACCCAATAAGGCAAATAACATAAAATCATCACCTTGCTCCTCTTTTTCTGTTTCTACCTCTTTTAAATGATTGATTAAGCTAAATGAATTGAGGTAACGTTTTAAACTTCTAGGGTTATAGCCAATGGTATGCTTAACTGTTTTAACGTAGTTTTCTCTAACATCCTCTGAAATTTCTAAACCTAAACTTTTTAATTTCTCGACCAAGAAATTCTCGATATCATAGGTTCCTGTTGGCATAGAAAATGGAACTTGAATGATTTTATCAAAGAAGGATCTAAATTCTCGTTCATTTTCTTCTGTTTTGGGTCCAAATTTACTTTCTAAACCTTTTACTACCACGTCATAATCAATGGCTAAAATGAAAATACAATGCGGAATATCGAAGATGTTTTTGAGGGCTTCTAATATTTCAACGGCATCAGATGGAGGGATTCTATCTAAATCATCAACAAAGAAGACCACCCTTTCGAAAGGATTTTTTGGATCGGCAATAAGGTCTTCAATTAAATTGGTAATGAGCGCTTTAATCTCTGCAATTTCCGCTGTTGAGGCGCTGCTGTTACTTGATGAGTCGCTTACCGCCGAAGCAATATCTACACCCGTTTGATTGCTGATGATTTGATTGGCAAGACTTCCTAAAAAACGGGCGGCTTTTCTGAATTTCTTTTCACTTTCTTCTTTAAGCGACCATAAATTGCGGCTTTTACACGATTCCTCTAGTTTCTCTAACATTCCCCTCAATACACCCGGAGTAGTTTCATTGGCCCCTCTAAAAATACTGTACTCCCATGTGTTTACCCAGGAGCAGGCGATATTTTTCTGGTTAAAATCTTCTAATAATAATGACATTAAAGAGGTTTTGCCTGTGCCCCATTCGCCCTGCAGACCAATGGTAATGGGCGTATCGCTGCGTTCAATGAAATTGGATAAGGCGATGCTGTATTTCTCGACTTTAAGTAGGTCATCTACTTTGTTTGAAATGGCCTTATCTACAATATTCGACTTGTTCATGCTTGAAAGATTATTAGGGTGAGTTTGCTATTATTTTGAATGCAGAATGTTAGATCTTGATATACGATTAATTAGTTACCCCAAAAAGCATATAAATGAACCCAAAGGCGTAAAAGGCAGCCATACAAGCCATACCTAATTTAATGGTAAAGATTGCAAAACCACTTTTAGTCCAATGGTCTCTGGGTGGGATAAAAAATTCGGAAACTAGCCAGGTAATAACAAAAGCAATAATTGCTACAATTACTGCGATGATGGTGAAAATGAACGTCATAATTTATTTTTTGATTAATTGCACCAATATCTTGGTTTCCAACCTAATTGCCCACATTTAGAGCAAACTGGTTGTAAAAATTTCTCATCGGAGTATCTACTTGGATCTGCCACTTTCTTAATGCTAAATCGATGTCCATATTCTCTACTGCAGTGCAGACTGTTACTATCAAAACCGCAATATTTACAATACGTGATTCCATGGGCCACCGAAAATTCATGTGTGGCATTCAATTCTGCTAGCTCTTCTAATTTTCGTTTTTCTTTATCCTGCTTTTCAATTAACTTTTGTTGTTCTTTTTCTTGTCTTTCAGTTTCTTGTTTTTTTCTTTTCTCTTCAGCCTGAGCTAACTTTTCTTTTTCCTTTTCTTGTCTTTCAATATCTTGATTTTTGTGGTTGATATTGTATTTTAAATCATCGTATCTGTCTTTAAATTGCTGGATATCAATCTTTCCGTATAATTCTTCTAAAAGCCTTAAGTTTTTTGTGAGGCCTAAGAAATTTTCTTCCCACAAATCCAATTGGTCTAGCTCTTCTAATTTGTTGAAGAATACTTCTAACACTGGAATGATCTCTCTATCCGAAAAAGTAGTGTCTTCCATTTCAAAACCCAGCAACTCCATTACATCTTCATCATCTATATTCTCAGGTGCAGATATGGTATTAATCAAATCATAAGCCTTAACTCTTATGGCGTCTCTTATTTCGCGATTGATATTGGTAGCATCAATTAATTGAGTAATTTTCTCCCATTCCTCATCCGAACATCTTTCACCATCTGCGCTATCTTCAAATTCTTCCTTAGCCACTTTTAATGATCCATAAATAGAAAGTATTTTAGTGATAGGATCAGAATTTTTTACTTGGGCAACCATATCCGAAAAGAGCACATCTTTGTTTGCAGCATTAAAACGTTCTGCATCCATTTTATAAAATGCACGCATAGCTCTTACTCTCTGTTTTTCATTTTCTGTACCTTCTCCGCTTGTAAAGACTATTGCCCAAGCGGTCGCACAAACTAATTCATCTAATTTCATCTGTTGTTAGGTTAAAACATTTTTAATATGCCATTTCAAGCGTTCAAAAGAGCCATTATCTAAGGCTCTTTGGCCGGTTAACATACTGGTAAAAAATATTGGGGTATCCTTTAATTCGGTATCCGAAATTTGGTAAGTGCCCAATACTTCATTGAACTTAAAATCGAAGAAATTAACGCCTAAATCATGCTCCTTTAGCATTAAATCTCTGGCTAAGGTATTGGCAACTACAATGAGCTTTGGTTTAATATGAATCATCAATTCTTTAGAAATTTGAATTTGCTGACTTAAAAAATCTTTACCGTTTTGATTTTGTAAAATATCATAGAAAGACTTTTGAGCAGTTTCTTGATAAAAAAACAAATCTATATGCGTCCAATTATTGGCGGTATGTTTAGCTATATCTTCAAATTTTTTGAAATATCTGTGGTTATCACCCTGCTGATTGAGGCTATAAAAACTATTGTAATACGCTTTGTGACTTACTCCTATATTATAAGATGGGTTAATCCCAACAAATAAAATGGAGTCCGTTACTAGATTTGTTGGAAACCTGAAGCCTCTGTCAGCATATGGTATTTGAAGTTTTGCAGCTTCATCCCATATTTTGATTAGTTTGTTTTCAAATAGCTTTTTGGCGTCTATTCCCATTTACCCGCTCTAAATTTTTGGGTTTTAGTGTTATTTCCACAGCCTTTACATTCATCATTAGAAAACATACCGCCTCCATCTACGCAATCTTTGCATAGCGGGCCACAAATTGAACAACTTGGTCTATTATCTAAATTGTTCCCAAAAAAAGTCTCTTCTACTATGGTTCCACAATTTCCGCATTTATAATTTTTTTCAGATTGCATAATTAGTTAGGTTTTAAATGAATGATTAGGTTTTCTTAAAAAGATTAATTTGATATGTATCGTATTTGTTATTTTAAATATCCAAATTTTTAAAATTGATTGGTTTGTTCAAATGTGTTCAAATAGCTTTTAAATTATTCTAACATCACAATTCAACTTTTTTGAGTGAATGATGTGAACTCTAATTTGAGGAATGTATAAATGATACCAAGCTAGAGTCGCTTGGTTTGGCAATAGCGTAGTATAAATATGTAAATCAGAGCTTTTGAATAGATAAAATAAGGAGTACTATTTTAAAAAATTGCTTTGATCGCAAAAAGCCTAAACTATTAATTATTTAAAAATTAAATCATTACAAATTATTATACCTACCTTGCGACTTAATTAATTTAATAATACAATGCAAAAAGAAGGTACAGTAAAGTTTTTTAATGAAACTAAAGGATTCGGATTTATCGTTCCAGAATCAGGCGAAGGTGACATTTTTGTTCACTCTACAGGTTTAATTGATCAAATTCGTGAAAACGATCGTGTTCAGTACGAAGAAGAGAATGGCAAAAAAGGCCTTAACGCAGTAAATGTGAAAGTTATTAGCTAATACTAACAATACATTTCAAAAAAGCCTCCCGAAGTAATTCAGGAGGCTTTTTTTATAAACCCTTTGGCCAATTATGGCCTTTCATTCTAATCCGTATTTTTGTATAAGGTGCCACCAAGCAAATGAAACAACAGCAATCCATCAAAAACTTTTTATACAGTCATAACTTTTCCGATGGGCTAAAGATTAGTATTGGAGTGTTGCTACCTGCCCTCATTTTTGCGCAATTAAATCAATTTTTATTAGGCATTACCATTTCATTGGGTGCCCTTTGTGTAAGTATTGTAGATAACCCGGGTCCTTTTTCTCATAAACGGAACGGTATGGCCTATGCCAATTTATTTATTTTTTTAAGCTCCATGCTTACCGGGCTTCTAAGTCACTATCCCCTACTCTTAGGACTAGAAATTGTAGTACTGTGCTTTACGTTTTCGATGTTTAATGTGTGGGGCAACCGGGCATCGACCATTGGAACGGCTGCACTAATTATTATGGTGCTCAGTTTAGATGAGCAAAAAACCCTAGCGCAAAGTACGACCCACTCCTTGTATGTACTTGTGGGTGGTTTGTGGTATATGGCCTTTAGCTTATCTATTATGCATATTCGGCCCTATCGCTTGGCACAACAAGCCTTAGGCGAATGTATTTCCGAAATTTCTACTTATATCCGCCTAAAGGCGGCATTTTACCAGCCTAAAACTTCTTTAACGCTGAATTACCAAAAACTGCTGGACCAGCAGGTGGTGGTACACGAAAAACAAGATAGTGTGCGGGCCTTGCTTTTTCACAAGCGAATGATAAAAGATCCCAACCCATATGGGCGCCAGCTTATTATGATGCTGGTAGATATGATTGATTTATTTGAAGAATCTACTGCAACCTTATACGATTATAGAGAACTTAGAGCTGCCTATGGTGGCACAAAGGCTTTAAAAGCCATCCACAAAACCCTGCATTGCATAAGCAATGAGTTAGATTTATTGGCCTCACAACTAACTGCCGATGAAGAAATACGCCCTTCAAAAGATTTTTTAAAAGAACTAAACAACTTAAAAGCTGCCATTGATGAAGTAGAAACAAGCCACCACTTACCCAATTTGGTACTCAAGAAAATCCTTATCAATATACGGAACATGGTGCGCAGAACTGAAAAAATATTCAGTTATGCAACGGATGGAGGAGTTAACGAAGGCATTCGGAGTCAGAAAGACCTACCCAAGTTTGTTAGCCATCAAGAAATAGATTTTAAACTATTTAGAGAAAACCTCAGCCTTCATTCTACCACCTTTAGATATGCCATCCGAATGGCAATTGTTTGTCTTTTAGGCTTTGCTGTATCGCATTTATTTACACTAGGACACCACAGTTATTGGATATTACTAACCATTATTGTGATTTTGAAACCTAGTTTTAGCCTAACCAAACAACGAAACTATGAACGTATAATTGGGACAGTTATTGGTGGGTTGATTGGAGTAGCCATTCTTATTTTTGTGAAAGACGAAACTCCTCGATTTATTTTTTTATTGGGGTTTATGGTGGGAGCATATAGCTTTCAACGGGTAAATTATAAGCTGAGCGTGCTCTTTTTAACCCCCTATTTACTCATATTGTTTAGCTTTTTAGGTGCCAACAACATCACCATTGCTAAAGAACGCATAGTTGATACGCTGGTTGGCTCCCTAATTGCTTTTGCGGCTAGCTATTTTATTTTTCCAAGTTGGGAATCGAAGCAACTAAAACTAGCCATGAAAGAAGCGGCCATTGCCAATTACAACTACCTCATGAAGTTGGCCGAAGGTTTACTGGGCCAACCTCTAGAACTTACCGACTACAAGCTCATTCGCAAAGAAGTGTATGTACGTACTGCAAACTTAAATAGTGCTTTTCAACGTATGCTCTCAGAACCTAAAAGCAGGCAAAAAAACAGCAAAGAAATTCATAATTTTGCGGTTTTAAACCATATGCTCTCTTCCTACATTGCCAATTTGGTGCGTGTAGCCCAACAAGAAAAAACAGTGAAATGTGACCCGGTTTCTGTTAAATTGGTGCGCAAAGCCTTGCACCATTTAAGGCATACCATAAACGAATTAGCGCCTGGTACCGTTAATTTGGCTAGCATAAGCTACCCAGAGCTAGCAGAAAACCTTGAAGCGAAAGATACCCGTGATTTTAATGCTGATTTATTAGCTGAACAATTGCAATTGGTTTATCGGCTTACAAAAGATATTCGAAAATTGGCCGAAAGCCTAGAAAACAATTAAACCTAGCTTTTAGATGCCTCCTTGAGTAATTTACGAGACAAATCTTGGCCCAAATAACCGTCAATAATTCCGTGCACCAAGTACAACAATGGCGTCATTAAAACAGCTACAACAAACTTATAAGTGTAATTTACTAAACCTATGGCAGCCACCATTTGCCACGACCAATTGTATTGTGGGTTTAGGTAAAATGCAATAAAAATAACCACAAAACTATCTATGCATTGAGAAACCAATGTGGAACCTGTAGCCCGTAGCCAAAGAGCACGCTCACCGGTAAAATTTTTAATTTTATGAAAAATTATCACATCAGCAATCTGACCAATTAAAAATGCAGCAATAGATCCCACAATAATCCACATGCCCTGTCCAAAAATGGCTGTAAATGCTGCATCCATATTTACTTCCTGCGTACCTATTTTTTGATTAATCCAAAAATCGGCCGGAACCAATTTAATAGCCATACCAACAGCTAGAAAGGCAAATGCAATTAAAACGGAGGTTAAAATGGATAAAAAACGCACCTGCTTTAAGCCAAAGTACTCGTTTATAATATCTGTAAAAATGAAAACCAATGGCCAGGTTAATACCCCAGCCGACATGTTAAAAGACAAATTTTGAACGCCCAAAAGGTTTAAATCGAACTTTTTAAACCCTAAAGATTGTTCAACTGAGAATATTTTAACCCCAATAAACTCTGAGAGCAGGGCATTCACAATAAAAAAGCTGCATAGTATAAGCAACAATCTACTTTCTTTGGTTTTAAAAGTCATGGCTAAAGTTTATACATTAAAAGTAGCCGTTTTTCACTAAAATCTTATATTTATATTTAATTGAAGAAATGAATATTTGTTTAAACTTTATTCTACATTTCAGGGAGTAAACTAATCAAGTATACACATTAAGCTTTACCTATTTTTAGCTATGGATTCACTAAAAATTACCACTTTTCAGGCCTATTTATTCTGGGAAAACTGCGAAAAAAACTTGCAGAACCTTGCACTAAGGCTATCGGCAATTCGGGAAAAAACAGATTTAATTGTTTTACCAGAAATGTTTAACACCGGTTTTTCTATGAATACCGAAAAACTAGCCGAAGAAATGGATGGCACCACCATGCAATGGATGGAGAAACAAGCCCAAAAATACGATGCCGTAATTACAGGGAGTTTAATTATTAAAGAAAATGATTGTTTTTATAACCGCTTAATTTGGATGCGCCCCGATGGCACCTATGAACACTACGATAAACGTCATTTGTTTAGTTTAGCCAACGAAGACGATCAATTTACACCGGGCAATCGTAAGTTTTATATCGATTTACATGGATGGAAAATTTGCCCGGCTATTTGCTACGACCTGCGTTTCCCCGTTTGGCTGCGAAACGATGCCGAAAATCCATATGATGTTCTTCTACTTATAGCTAGCTGGCCCGATAAACGCTCCTTACACTGGCGTACCCTAATTCCAGCCCGTGCCATCGAAAACCAAAGCTATGTAGTAGCCGTTAACCGGGTTGGGCACGACGGTAACGAAGTGTTTCACTCTGGAGGATCTATGTGTATTGCCCCCAACGGTAGCGTAGTGTACTATAAACCAAACGACGAAGACCTATATACCTTTACTATAAACAAAGAAGAAATTCAGAAAACACGTCGTATCTTCCCGTTTTTGGCTGATGGCGACGATTTCAACCTATCTATTTAATCCATACTATGAAACGAATATTGGGCCTATTGGCTTTTTTAGCACTAATACAACCAAGTCTTGCCCAAAAAACAACGGATTATAGTCGTTGGGTAAATCCTTTTATCGGAACAGGTGGCCATGGCCACACCTACCCAGGCCCAACCCTACCCTTTGGTATGGTACAATTAAGCCCCGATACTAGATTGACAGGTTGGGATGGATGTTCGGGCTATCATTACAGCGATTCTGTAGTGTATGGTTTTTCGCACACCCACCTAAGCGGTACGGGCGTTGCCGATTATGGCGATATTTTATTTATGCCAACCACAGGCACACCAAAATTTAAAAACAACGAATATTCCTCTCGTTTTCAAAAAGAGAACGAAAAAGCCAGTGCAGGCTATTACGAAACCTTTTTAGATACCTACCAAATTGGCGTAAAACTGACCAGCACCTTACGTGCGGGCTTACACCAATACGAATTTCCTAAAACAGCTGAGGCCAACATCATTATCGATTTACAGCACCGCGACGAAGTACTAGAATCGTGGATTGAGGTGGTAAATGATCACGAAATTAGAGGATTTAGACGTTCTACCGCTTGGGCAAGCAACCAACCCATTTACTTTTATGCCAAATTTAACAAGCCCTTTAAAAGCTATGGCATTGCCCTAAACGATTTGCTGCAACCGGGTATTAAAAAAGGATCTGGAAAGAACGTGAAGATGTACATTCAGTTTAATAATCCGGGCAAAGTACTAGCTAAAGTAGGTATCTCTGCAGTAAGTGCCGAGGGCGCCTTGCAAAACCTAAACGCCGAAATACCTGATTTCAATTTCAAGAAAACAGAAAATCAAGCCAAAGCTGCTTGGAACAAAGAATTAAGCAAAATTGACGTAGAAAGTACCGATAAAAACAAATTAAGCGTTTTTTATACCGCCCTATACCATTGCTTTAGCAGCCCCAACCTATTTATGGATGTAGATGGTAAATACTTTGGTACCGATAAAAAGATTCACCAAGCCGAAGGCTTTGACAACTACACCGTGTTTTCGCTTTGGGACACCTACCGCACGGAACACCCCCTACTGAGCATTATTGACAGAAAACGTACCACCGATTTCATAAATACCTTCCTCAATCAGTATAAAAATGGGGGTTTATTACCCATTTGGGAATTGGCCGGAAATGAAACCTTTTGCATGATAGGCAATCATTCCATTCCCGTAATTCTAGATGCCTACCGCAAAGGAATTACCGGATTTGATGCCAATTTGGCTTTTGAAGCCATGAAATCGGCCGTAAATAGAAACCAATTTGGATTGGATTCTTACCGCAACAACGGCTTGGTACTAGCCGATGACGAACACGAATCGGTATCTAAAACATTAGAATATGCCTACGACGATTGGTGTGTAGCTCAATTTGCCAAACTGCTAAACAAACCTGCCGAATACAACGAATTTATTCGCCGAGCACAGTATTGGAAAAATGTATTCGACTCGGAAAGTGGCTTTATGAAAGCCCGTAGCAATGGCAATTGGTGGAAACCCTTCGACCCTACCGAGGTAAACAACAACTTTACAGAAGCCAATAGTTGGCAATACACGTTCTATGTTCCGCAGGATGTAGAAACTCTTATAAAAGCTTATGGGGGTACACCTGCTTTCCAGAAAAAATTAGACGAGTTATTTAGTACTTCTCAAGGCTTATCTGGTCGCGGACAAGTAGATATTACCGGCTTAATTGGCCAATATGCGCACGGAAATGAGCCCAGCCATCATATGGCTTATTTATATAATTTCACTAATACGCCTGATAAAACAGCCTTTTACATTCAAAAAATTCGCCAAGAATTGTACAAAAATACACCCGATGGTCTATCTGGAAATGAAGATTGCGGGCAAATGTCGGCATGGTTGGTTATGAGTGCCCTGGGGTTTTACCCACTCAACCCAGCTAGCAACCAATATACGCTAGGTACCCCATGGTTCAAAAAAGCAAGCATTCAACTCGAAAACGGGAAATCAGTTGAAATAACTGCTCCCGATTATAGCGACGAGAGCTATTACCTTCAAGCAATCAGCTTAAATGGCAAAGCCTTTAATCAGTCTTACATCAATTTTGATGATTTTAAAGACGGGGCTACATTAAACTTTGTTACCGGAAAACTTCCTGCCGAAACCTTTACTCAAAGTCTTAAAAAACCAGAATCAAGCATATATGACGAGCAAATCGTATCCAATCCCATTATCGAATCGGCGGGGCCTACCTTTGCAGATAAGTTAAGCGTGTCTATTAAAAATACCCAAAGCGGAGCCAGCATCTATTACACAAGCGATGGCAGTACCCCCACACTCCAAAGCAAAGTGTATGAAGGTGCGCTCACCTTAACAGAGAGTGGAAACATTACCGCTAGCTCCTACGCTAATGGGCAATGGAGCTTTCCTACTACTGCCCATTTTTTTAAAATTCCGGGCGATAAAAAGATTAAAATTAGTGCTGCCACCATGAAATCGTACACCGCAGGTGGCGAACAAGGCCTAGTTGATGGCATTCGGGGTAAGGCAAATTTTAGATTAGGAAACCTGTGGCAAGGTTACCAAAGCACCGATTTTGAGGCCATTGTAGAATTAGATAAAATCAAAAAAGTGAGCAGTATTTCCACCGGCTTTATGCAAGATACCCGTTCTTGGATCATTTTTCCCATTCAGGTAAGCTACTGGGGTTCTACTGATGGTATTAACTATCAGCATTTAGGCGACGTGAAAAACAGCATAGCAGCCGATAACTATGAAGTATTAATTAAAGAGTTCGAATTGCCAGTTTCACAACCACTTAAATACATTAAAGTGCTAGCCAAAAATTTCGGGGCTTTACCCGCCTGGCATTTGGGTTATGGTGAAGGCGGCGATGCCATTTTATTTGTAGATGAAATCAGTGTGAAGTAGTGTTTTTAAGATAATTTAACAATCTAAACACCCCATAAACAACAGATTTTACACATCTTTGCTTAAGCAATGCTATATGTTTAAAGAAATACACAACCAAAAACTTCGCTATTCCCTCATTGGAGTTTATTTTATAGTTTTATTTTTTTGTGCACTAGAGCTGAATTTTTTGTGGATGTTTGGCTATTCGCCAAACCGCAAAGACATCAAAACGCCCAACCAGCAATTGGTTTCGGAAATTTACACAAGCGATGGTAAACTTATCGGCCGCTATTATCGTGAAAACAGAATTCCAATTACCTATAAAGAGATAGCCCCAAGCGTAGTAGATGCACTAATTGCCACCGAAGATATTCGCTTTTACGAACATTCGGGTATTGATGTGCAGTCACTAATTTCGAGCACCATTTCTACAGCCAAAGGCGACAAACGTGGTGCAAGTACCATAACACAGCAATTGGCAAAAAACCTCTACAGCACACGTGGTCGCAAATCTCAGGGTTGGATACGACAAATTCCGGTGGTACGAACCATTGTATATAAACTAAAAGAGTGGATTACCGCTCTCAAACTAGAAAGCTATCATAGCAAAGAAGAAATTTTAACACTTTACCTAAACACAGTACCATTTGGCAACAATGCTTACGGAATTAAGATAGCCACCAAACGCTATTTTAGTAAAAATCCGAACCAATTAAAGGTAGCAGAAGCAGCCATGCTTATTGGCATGCTCAAAGCTACAAGCACGTACAATCCGCTAAAAAATCCCGAAAAATGCTTAGAAAGACGTAATACCGTGCTTTCTCAAATGGCTAAATATGGTTTTTTGGGCGAAAAAGAATTTAGAAAAAGTAGTTTAAAGCCATTGACCCTAAAAGTATCGGAATTACAAGAAGGTGCCGAAGGTGACTCCTACCTACGTGCTGCCGTGGCCCGCTCCTTAGAAAAATGGTGTACAGAAAACGATTACGATTTATACGAAGATGGCTTAAAAATTTATACCACCATCGATTCTAGGCTGCAAAAATATGCCGAAGAAGCCGTGAAAAGCCAAATGAAAAGCCTCCAGCGTCGGTTCCAAAACGTATGGGGCAACGAAAATCCGTGGAGAGACCAAGAAGGAAACGAAATTGTTGATTTTCTAGATAAACAAGCCAAAAAATTACCCATTTACGAACTCCTAGATAAAAAATACGCCCACAACATCGATTCGATTAATGCCTACCTGAATACACCCAAAAAAATGAAGCTATTTAGCTGGGATGGCGAAAAAGAAGGTGAATATAGCACCATGGATTCCTTGAAATATTATGCCAAATTTTTAAACACCGGCATGATGACTCTTGATCCATTTAACGGGCATATTAAAGCGTGGGTAGGTGGTATAAACCACGAATACTTTAAATACGACCATGTAGACCAATCGAAAAGACAGGCCGGCTCTACCTTTAAGCCCTTTGCCTACCTTACCGCCTTGGAACAAGGCATGAACCCTTGCGATAAATATGTAGATAAAGCTGTAAAAATTGAATACCAAGAAGATGGTAAAACCCAGGTTTGGGAACCCAATAATGCTGATTTTAAATTCTCTGGCCGCGAAATGTCGCTACGTTGGGCCATGGGGCGTTCTGTAAACTCCATAACCGCCCAAATAACCGAAAAAGTTGGTTGGGATAACATTGTAAAAAATGCTCATAAATGTGGAATCGAAAGTCCATTGAAATCTGTTCCCTCGGTAAGTTTGGGCGCCAATGATGTATCGGTATATGAAATGGTACGTGCCTATGGTACTTTTTTAAATAAAGGGGTGAAAACCGACCCTATTTTGGTAGCGAAAATATCCGACAACGATGGGAATACCCTAGCCAAATTCACGGCTAAACAAGAGCGGGTTTTAACCGAAGAAATTGCCTGGTTAATGTTGTACATGTTTAGAGGTGGTATGGAAGAACCAGGTGGCACTTCTCAAGCGCTGTGGGAATGGGATCTGTGGAAAAAAGGAAACCAAATTGGTGGAAAAACCGGCACCTCTTCCGACTATGTTGATGGCTGGTATATGGGTATTAGCAAAGATTTAGTAACAGGTATTTGGGTTGGTTGCGACGATCGCAGCATCCACTTTAAAACTTCTGAAACAGGCGAAGGCTCTAGAACTGCACTTCCTATTTATGGTAAGTTTATGGAAAAAGTACTAAATGACCCAACCACGGGCATTACTTTTGGCACTTTTCCTAAAGCCACTGTACCCATAACGCGATCTTACCAATGTGAATCGCCACGTATTGTTGCCGATACCACCAAAACAGATAGCACTGCTGGTGATAGTCTGATTACTACTCCAGAAGAAATTCCCTCTTCGGGCGAAGAAAACACCTCTGGCACGGTTCAAGTCATTCAAGAGATAGTAGCCATTAAACCAAAAACATTATTAAAGATCAAACAGCATAGTTAATCACCTAAATCAAACTCCCGTGAAACGATTTAATTTATATGCATTATTCGCCATCCTTACATTCCTTTTCCTTTCTGGGAATGTAAATGCTCAATATTTTGGACAAAACAAGGTTCGCTATAAAAACTTAAAATTTAAGGTGTACCAAACGCCTCATTTCGATTTGTACTATTACATGAACAATGATAGTCTAGTAAAACGATTTGCAAAAGAAAGTGAAACATGGTACAACCTTCATCAACAAGTTTTTAGAGATACTTTCCTTAAAAAAAATCCCTTTATTTTATACAACAATGCACCCGAATTTCAACAAACAACCGCTATTGACGGTGATATTGGCGTAGGTACAGGTGGGGTAACCGAGGGCTTAAAAAATAGGGTGGTAATGCCTATTACACAATTAAATCAGCAAACGAGGCATGTGTTGGGGCACGAGTTGGTGCATGCATTTCAATACCATAGCTTATTAGAGGGCGATACGACCAACCTAGAAAATATTGGCAACTTGCCCCTATGGATGGTAGAGGGTATGGCCGAATACTTATCGGTAGGCAAAGTAGATGCATTTACCGCCATGTGGATACGGGATGCCTACTTAAATAAAGATATTCCATCGTTAAAAGACCTCACCACCAGTAATAAATACTTCCCCTACCGCTATGGGCAAGCCTTTTGGTCGTACATTGGCTCTACCTATGGCGATACCGTTATTGTTCCTTTATTTAAAGCTACCTCTAGGCTAGGCTATGAAAGAGCTATCGAAAAAACATTTGGCTATAGTGAAAAAACGCTTTCGGCACTCTGGAAAACCAGTATTGAAAATACCTATAAACCATTTTTAAAAGATACAACCCAAACACCTATCGGAAAGTTGCTGCTCGACGATAAGAATGCTGGGGAGATGAAAGTTGCTCCAGCCGTATCGCCAAAAGGAAAATACATTGCATTTTTATCCGAAAAAGAACTTTTTAGTATCGATTTGTTTTTGGCTGATGCCGAAACAGGTAAAATTATTAGAAAATTAACTTCTAAAATAAAAAACTCACACATCGATGAATTTAACTTCATCGAATCGGCTGGAGCTTGGTCGCCAGATAGCAAACGTTTTGCATTCAGTGCCTTTGCTGAAGGGCGAAATAAACTGTTTATTGTTGACGTACAAAACGGCAAAACGCTAGCCACCGAATCTATGGGTGATGTTGTAGAGTTTAGTAATCTTGCTTGGTCGCCAGATGGATCAAGTATTGCCTTTTCGGGTTTAAAAAACGGACAAAGCGATATTTATTTGTTTAATCTCCAATCAAAAAAATTAAGTGCGCTTACCAACGACCTATTTTCTGATTATCAACCCGCATTTGCTAGCAATGGTAAAAAAATTGTGTTTAGTAGCGATAGGAGTACGTTTAATTCAAAAAATGTAAGTATCGACATTACCTTTAACCTAGCTATTTTGGATCTAGAGACACAAAAAGTAACTGATATTAACGTTTTTAATGGGGCCAATAATCTAAATCCTCAGTTTTCTGGAAATGATGAGCAATTGTACTTTTTATCAAACCGCGATGGCTTTAGAAACCTGTATCGCTATACCCTAAGCAACGGCGTGGTTGAACGCCTAACCGATTATTTCACCGGTATAAGCGGCATAACTGAATATGCTCCAGCACTAAGTGTATCAAGAACCGATAAAATAATATACAATTATTACAGAGCACAGAAATATAAAATTTATAGTGCCAATGCTAGCGATTTCAGCCCGATACAAGTTGATCCACAAGCGCTTGACTTTAGGGCGGCTATTTTGCCGCCGGCAAAGTCTGCTGGTGTAAATGTAATTAACGCCAATCTCGATAATTTTGAGCGTTTCGAAGAAATAGCCGACAATACGATCAAACCCATTCCTTTTAAATCGAAGTTTAAACTAGATTATTTATCAAGTAATGGTATTGGGGCATCAGTTGGCCGCTTTGGGGCAGGTCTTTCTAGTGGAATACAGGGTATTTTTTCTGATATTTTAGGTAGAGACCAGATTTATGCTACCGCAGCTGTAAATGGCGAAATTTACGATTTTGGTGCACAAGTGGCCTATATAAATCAGCAAAGCAGAGTTAATTGGGGATCGGCCATTTCACACATCCCATACGTTACAGCCTATATGTCGGAAGGGTTCGAAACCATCAATCAAAACAATTTTTACCGCTCTAGCTACGATGTCATTCGCACTTTCGAAGATAAAGTGCAACTATTTAGCTCCTATCCTTTTTCCAAGATAGAACGTTTCGAAATTGGCACCTCAGCATCCAGTTATTCGTACCGAATTGATCGCTTTAGCGAATACTATAACTATACCCAAAATGGAAATCAAGTATTTATTAACGGCTATGCCGGTTCCGATCGCAAAAAAATATCCATGGCCGAAGCCAATACCTATTACAATCAAGTAGGTATCAATTTCCAAAATTTTAGTGTGTATGGTTTTGATGCAGCTTTTGTGGGCGATAACTCTAATTTCGGGATTACAGCCCCCCTATCGGGTTACCGTTACCGCATAGGAATTAACCAACTCTTTGGCGATTTTAACCTATCTATTGGAACAGTAGATTTGAGAAAATACATACGCATAAATAAGATAACCCTTGCCGGACGTTTATTAAACAGCTTTGCTTTTGGTAAAGATCAAAACCAATTTTATGCCCAGCAATATTTGGGATTTTCTACCTTCATTAGGGGTTACGAATACAATTCATTCTATAGATTGGGAGATATTTATTCCGGAGGGTTTAATATCGACCAGTTGATGGGTAGTAAGCTAGCCGTTGCTAACTTTGAAGTTCGTTTACCTTTTACAGGTCCTAAAAAATTATCTGCTATCGAATCTAAATTATTATTTAGCGATTTAAATGCCTTTTTTGATATAGGATTGGCCTATAATTCCGATTCAAAAATAGCTTTTAGTGGGCAACCTACCGTAGTAGCTACCACTCCCGATCCAATGAACCCCGGCCAAAGTATAAATGTATATAGCAGAGTGCCAGCCATGAGTGCGGGCCTCTCATTACGGGTAAATGTTTTGGGTTATTTTGTAATAGAACCCTACTATGCCATTCCATTCCAACGGAAAACCTTGGGTAAAGGCGTATTTGGTTTAACCTTCGCACCAGGCTGGTAAACCTTACAGGCATAAAAAAAGCGGCTTATGGCCGCTTTTTTTTGTTTAGGCTACTCTGCTAAAACTAGCCAGCCAGTTTTGCTGAGCCTGTAGCTGTTCATATTTTAAGGCCGGAATTAAATCTATCCAATTTGCATTTACGCCCATTACCAAACGTTGTTTCTGCATTTTGGTAAATGCATTGAGGCTTTTAAAGCGGGTAATGGCGGCTTGTTCGCTGCTAAACTCTTCAAAATATACCAAGCGGTTTAATTGTTTACTCGGATCGAAAAACAAGGTGGGCATTTTTGCATAAAATTCCATCGTTTTTAATAAATCGGTACTCATACCCACATGCAAATTGCTGCGGTTTCTGTCGGTTAATACATATACGAAGTGTTTCATCGGCGCTATTCTTTGAGGTTTTGCAACTAAATCAATTAGTATTTTTTGTTTTTAAATTATTTATTACTAATTTTATGAGCACAATAATACTAACAATTTTAGTAAAAACAAATTTATTTTTAAATAATGGCCAATATATCCAACAACTTAAAGTTCTTACGCAAGAAAAAGGGCTTAACACAGCAAAATTTCGCAGATTTAATGGAAATTAAACGTTCCTTAGTAGGTGCCTACGAAGAAGATAGAGCCGAACCGAAATACGAATTGCTAAAAAAATTCGCAGAATTTTACGAATTAAGCATGGACGAATTGGTAAATGAGAAGATAACTGCCTCTTGGAAACCACAACCCAAAAGCGATGGTAGCAATATCCGAATCCTCAGCATTTCGGTAGATCAACAAGATCGCGAAAATATTGAGTTGGTACCCCTTAAAGCTAGCGCCGGTTACTTAAATGGCTATGCCGATCCAGAGTTTATTAGCGATTTGCCCAAATTCCACCTTCCCTTTTTTAACCAAGGCACCTACCGTGCTTTTGAAATTAAAGGAGATTCTATGCTTCCACTACCCACCGGCTCTATTGTAGTGGGGGAATACGTAGAAAATTGGAACGACCTGAAAGCAGGTGAAACCTATGTCATTATTAGTAAAAACGATGGACTTGTGTATAAAAGAGTAGGCAATCCCTTCAAAGAAAATAAAACTCTTAAGCTTATTTCCGATAATCCGGTATACGAACCTTATACCATCCCAACCGAAGACGTGTTGGAAGTATGGAAAGCCAAAGCCTATATCAGTACCGAGTTTCCACAACCATCGCCAGAGCCTAGCTTAGAAAGCCTTACGCATATGATGGCCCAAATGCAAAAATCGATTTCTACGCTCAAAAATTAAGTTTTTAGCACTCGGTAAATCTGTATATTTGATGACTAAAAATCGCTTGCTATGAAAAATATCGCTGTTATAGGTTCTGGAACTATGGGCAATGGCATTGCCCATACCTTTGCGCAATTTGGCTATCAAGTAGCTTTAATTGACGTTTCGGAAGCCGCTTTGGAGCGTGCCATGCAAACCATTGGCAAAAATTTAGACCGACAGGTAGCAAAAGCTGCCCTCAGCGAAAACGAAAAGGCCAAAACCTTAGCGAATATCACTTGCTTCACTTCTTTAAAAGAAGGCGTAGCGCAAGCAGATTTAGTAGTAGAAGCTGCCACTGAAAATAGTGACCTCAAACTGCAGATTTTTAAAGAGTTAGATGATGTTTGTAAACCTGAAACTATCCTAGCCACCAATACTTCCTCTATTTCTATAACCAAAATTGCTGCGGTAACCAAACGCAGCGATAAAGTAATTGGGATGCACTTTATGAATCCGGTACCGGTAATGAAGTTAGTGGAAGTGATTAGAGGCTATGCTACCAGCGATGCGGTCACCGCTAGCATCATGGATTTATCCAAAAAACTAGGGAAAACACCCGTAGAAGTTAACGATTACCCCGGTTTTGTGGCCAACCGCATTTTAATGCCCATGATTAATGAGGCCATTTATACCTTATACGAAGGGGTGGCTGGTGTGGAAGAGATTGATAGCGTAATGAAATTAGGTATGGCCCACCCCATGGGACCACTACAATTAGCTGATTTTATTGGCCTAGACGTATGTTTGGCTATTTTACGTGTATTACAAGATGGTTTCGGAAATCCGAAATATGCCCCATGCCCACTCTTGGTAAACATGGTAACGGCTGGCGAAAAGGGAATTAAAAGTGGAAGAGGCTTTTACGAATACACTCAGGGTAGCAAAGAAGTGATTATTTCTCCCAACTTCCGCTAGCTATACAGCTCCGCAGCTACTTTATAGGTAGTACAATGCGCATCTACAATATCTTTAATATCGGGCGAATAACCACCACCCATACTAACTTGAACCGGTATTTTTCGGGCTTTACAGGCGCTTAGCACCAATACATCTCTGTGTTTGCACCCCACTTTACTCACAGCTAGTTTACCTAATTTATCGGTAGCTAAAATATCTACACCCGATAAATAAAACACAAAATCGGGGGCAAAATCATCGAGCAAAGGCAAAATATGTTGTTCTAAAATGGACAAATATTCTGTATCGCTTATGCCATCTGCCAAGCCAATATCTAAATCTGAACGTTCTTTACGAAAAGGGAAATTATGTTCAGCATGCATCGAAAAAGTAAATACACGATCCTCATTTTGGAAGATTTCGGCGGTTCCATTGCCCTGATGTACATCTAAATCGATTATTAAAATACGATTAGCTAATTTATTAGCTAACAAATAATTAGCTGCAATTGCCTGATCGTTTAACATGCAAAAACCCTCTCCCCAATTACTCCCAGCATGATGGGTTCCACCGGCTACATTAAAAGCAATGCCATGCTCCAAAGCAAACAAGCAACCATCAATTGTTCCTTGGGCAATACGCAATTCTCGTTCTACCAAAGCCTGCGAATACGGGAAGCCTATTCTTCGCTCCTCTTGATAGCTCAATTGCCCATTTTTTAAGCGATAAAAATAATCGGCATGGTGGGTGGTAAGTACCCATTCATCTGCCAAAAGCGATGGTGAAACAAAATGATGAGCCTCCATGGCTCCTTCATGTAGCAGTTGCTGCGGAATTAATTCGTATTTAAGCATCGGAAAACGATGCCCATCGGGTAAAGGGTGTGCATAAATGGGATCGAATGCGATATAAAACACCTGAAAATTTAGCGATTTATTTTTGGAGAAAGATTCTTAAGCAATTGAATTCCAATGGTTAACAATACCAAAACCAATGCAGCCAATGCAGCAGTAACTACGGTTTGTGATGCTGATGTTAAATCTGGCTGGCGTTTTAAGAGTATGCCATACAAAGCCCAAAGCACTACCAAGCTAAAAAAGATGTTTTTTCGTACAAAAACCATAAATACGCTGATGAATGTAGCTATGCCAATTAATAAAATAGCCCATAGATTTGGGGCTAAACCCCATCCATCCCAAGCAAAAGAAACCAAATAAACGCTGATATTCGCAATGGTGGCAATACATATCCAAGCAAAATAAATAGTTAAGGGGAATTGGCTCAAAGCTTTAGTCCAGAATGATCGAGAGGTATCGAAAATGGCTAATTTGAGCTGAATTTGAAGCAGGCTGTATAACTGAATGAGCATACAACCCACCGATAATAGCAACTGATTACCCAAAAAAGCATATACCCATGCGGTGGTTGCCAGCGTATTCACACTAAACAAATACCCAATTTTGTTTACATCCTGATTTACCCGCTCATCTACATGCTTACTAAAGGCGTGCACCAAGTGATACACGCAAAACGCCAACAATGAAATATAAATAAGCCCCCAAATTGCAAATGTTATACCAGCTGGGGTAAAATAGGTCTCGTATCTAGCCGAAACGGTAGTCATTGTATCAGGGAGGCCTAAGGCCTTAAATTGGGCCAAATTTGCCACTAGTGCCGATATGACAAAACCAAGCAAGTTTAAAATAGCCAGGGTACGAATTTTCTTGATCATTTTTTAGGATTTAAGAAGCATTGTTTCACAAATCAACGCCAATTCTGTACCAAAATGATACACATCCTCAAAACTATTGTACAAAGGCACCGGACTGATACGAATTACGTTTGGTTCTCTCCAATCGCCAATAATTCGTTTTTTCACCAAGGCATCAAAAATAGCTTTACCCTCACTTTTAGCTATAATTGAAAGCTGAGCGCCACGTTCTTGCGGATTTGTTGGAGTAATTATTTTAAACTGCTCGTATCCGAGTTTAGCATTAATCTCGGCAATCCAAAAAGCAAGATAAGCTGTCAATTTTTCACTTTTTGCCCGCAAAGCGGCCATACCACCTGCTTCTTTCATCAGCAATAAAGCTGATTTATGGATAGCCATGAGCATTACTGGGCTACAACTGAGCTGCCAACCCTCTGCTCCTTTTTCGGGCACAAAACCCTTGGTCATTTTAAATCGGGTATCTTGTTTATAGCCCCACCATCCGGCAAAACGATTCAATTCGGGCTTATTAAAATGTTTTTCGTGAATAAACACCCCACTAATGCCGCCGGGGCTACTATTCATGTATTTATACGAACACCAACAGGCAAAATCTACGCCCCAATCGTGAAGTTTTAAGGGTACATTTCCTGCAGCATGGGCTAAATCGAAACCAACCTTGGCACCAACGGCATGACCAGCTTTGGTAATAGCTGCCATATCAAATAACTGTCCGGTATAATAATTGATGCCTCCAAATAGAATTAAGGCTAATTCATCGGCATTTGCTTCAATCTGAGCAACAATATCCTCCGTTCTAAGGGTTTCTTCGCCCTCCCTCGGAAAAACCTCTACAATGGCTTTATTTGGATCGAGACCATGGAAGCGCACCTGGCTTTCTACCGCATATTGATCTGAAGGAAAAGCACCTCCCTCCATCAAAATCTTTATTCTTTTTCCTTTGGGTTGATAAAAACTAACCATCATTAAGTGCAAATTCACCGTGAGGTTATTCATCGGCACCACTTCGGCAGAGTTTGCCCCTACAATAGGAGCCAATAGCTCTTGTAATTCTTGATGGTAGGTCATCCATGGGCTTTCGCCTTCAAACCAACCCTCTACGGCCAAATCTTGCCAATTTTTCAATTGTTCTTGTAGCAGCGTTTGGGCAGATTTAGGCTGTAAACCCAACGAATTTCCACAGAAATAGCGGATATCTTGCCCATCGTGTTGCGGAATAAGAAAGCGGGAACGGAAATCGGCTAGTGAATCTTGACTATCTAAAGCTTGCGCACAGGCATGAGTTTGATCGAAAATCATGAATTATTGACCAATTTTTAGCAATTCAATTTCAAAAATAACTACGCTATAAGGTGGAATATCTTGTCCAGCCCCATTAGCACCCCACCCTAGTTGGTACGGAATATAAAACCGGTACTTGGCGCCAACCGACATCAATTGCATACCTTCAACCCAACCCTGAATAACTTGAGTTAAGCTTAACTTGGCCGGCTGATTGCGCTCATACGAGCTTTCGAACTGTTTTCCGTCGGTAAGTGTCCCTTTATAATGTACCGTAACACTATCGGTTGCTTTGGGCTTAGCTCCTTTCGCAGCAGTAATTATCTCGTATTGCAAACCCGAGGCTAGCGTAATTACCCCTTTTTTCTTTTTATTCTCCGCTAAAAAGTTTGCAGCTGCAGCTATCAAAGGTTCTTCTTGTTTCTTTTTTAGCGCTGTAAAATAAGCCACAATGGCTTGTTGGCCATCTTGCATGCTTATTTGTGGATTTTTTCCGCCAAAAACATCTTGCATAGCTTGCATCAGTGCTGCATAATTCAATGTACTAAGTCCTCTAGATTTTAAATCGAAGGAAATGCTAGCACCCATAGCATAACTAGCCGAATCTAGTTGGGTACTTAATTTGAGTGGGCTAACCGGCTCTTGCGCTTGAACACCCAGAGCAAAAAGTGTAAGAAATAGGCCAATTGATGCAATTTTTTTCATGTTATTTTTTAGTTTATATAATATAGTTTAATTAGTTAATTTACAGAGAGTAATGAACATAATTTTGAGAGATATGTTACATCAATTTCATCAAAATCGTTTAAGCGATCACTATCCACATCGAGCACTGCTTTTACTTCATCGTTAGCGCCAAACAAAGGAATAACTACCTCCGATTTAGACAATGAACTACAGGCAATGTGACCAGGAAACGCATCTACATCAGGTACCAAGATTACCTGTTTTTGCTGCCATGCTTGGCCACAAACCCCTCTGCCTTTGGCAATTCGGGTACAAGCAACCGGACCCTGAAAAGGTCCCAATACCAATTCATCGCCTTTAACTAGGTAAAAACCTACCCAAAAGAAGTTAAACTGCGCTTTTAAAGCAGCGCATACATTGGCCAAATTGGCCGTAAGATCTACTTCTCCAGCAATAAGCCCTTCAATTTGAGGCAATAAAGACAGGTATTGCTCTTCTTTACTTGCGTTTATAAGGTGTAAATCTTCTGACATGATGCTACAAATTTAACAAGCTGGCACAATTACCGGCATGTATGTGCATAAATGTGGACTAATTTATGCCAATGTGGAAAGAATAGTTGCACTGTCTTACTTTTGAAGTTTTATTTTTGACCTGTTTGATACGAACAAATCCCGTATTTAATGATATAAATGAGAGTTTTAGCAGAATTGCCACATCCTAAATGCAAGATTACCATTTTTGGCATGAATCAGAAGTACCTCATTAAATTGGAGCAGGGAGGTTTGGAGCAAACCTACAAGCTAAATGAACTGGATGTGAGTAATGGCGTGACTAGTGTGTTCGAGATTTTGGATGATGCTTTTATACAAACAGCGTTGGCTAGATTCGAACAAATGAGAAGCGATTTTAAAGAGGCGTACAGCCGACATGAATAGCGGGATTTAAATTAACTAACTAACTGAAATACAACTACTTAAATACCTAAACAAAATTATATTCTGAAAATTAGCCCATTTCAAGAAGTAATTTTACATGTTAACTAGTGTACTGGTTTAACTAAAATAAATTAACTAATTGAAATATAGCATATTAAATAGAGGCAAAAAATATAATTCGGAAGCCTAAAAATGCCAAATAAATGAGAAGTTTGGCCTACAACAATATACAATAAAAATTTCACTCCTTTAAAAAAAAATGTATTTTTGACTTATGATTCAGACGATAAAAACCCCTAGATTTTTAGTACTTAGTTTACTCATTTTAGCAGCAGCTGCAACCCGTGCCCTACCCCTACTCGTTCCGCATGTGTGGAACTTTACAGCTGTAGGTGCCTTAGCATTTTTTGCCGGTGCACAATTTAGCGATAAGCGCTTGGCTTTTATTATGCCATTAGCCGCCATGGCTATTTCGGATGTTTTTATTGGCAACGGATTTAGTGCTATAGTTTATGCCGGCTTTGTGGCCATGGTAGCCTGTGGTTTAATCATCAGCAAACGCCAATCGGTAGGAAATATATTTGCCGGCAGCGTGTTAGGCGCTGTGGTATTTTTCTTATTAACCAATTTCGCATTTTTCTATCCAAGCACACTCTATCCGCACAATGCAGCCGGCATATTGGCTTCTTACGCAGCAGGTTTGCCCTTTTTTAACAACATGCTTGCCGGAAACTTAATTTATGGCGCTATCTTATTCGGAAGCTTTAGTGTATTAAGCAAAAAATATCCGGTTTTAGCCCAATAGTTTAAAACTAAT
>JAPLFD010000018.1 GCA_026390835.1 Sphingobacteriales bacterium | reverse complement strand
GCATTAATTCGACATTCGATCGCATGACCACGAATCTCAATATCCTTTTGCTGGAAGCGTAATTTCTCTCCTTGGGCAACTCTCAACTGTTCAGCAATCAAGTCAATACCTGTGATCATCTCGGTTACAGGATGCTCAACTTGGATACGAGTATTCATTTCCATGAAGTAGAAGTTACGGTGTTTGTCTACCAAAAACTCAATGGTTCCGGCACCTTCGTAATTTACAGATTGGGCACCTTTAATGGCGGCTTCACCCATACGCTTGCGCAAATCGGGGGTCATAAATGGCGATGGAGATTCTTCTACTAATTTTTGATGACGGCGCTGTATAGAGCAATCACGTTCAGAAAGGTGGCAGGCTTTACCGTATTGGTCGCCAATAATTTGAATTTCTATGTGGCGTGGATCTTCAATAAATTTTTCAAGATACAATCCATCGTTGCCAAAGGCCGCACCCGATTCTTGGCGGGCACTATCCCAAGCATTTTCAAATTCTTCGTCTTTCCAAACTATCCGCATGCCGCGGCCACCACCACCGGCAGTTGCCTTTAATATTATCGGGTAACCAATTTCATTTGCAATTTTAATGCCTTGTGCAACATCGCTTAATAAACCCTCAGAACCCGGGATGGTTGGCACACCGGCCTTTTTCATGGTTTCTTTAGCCGAGGCTTTATCGCCCATGCCGTTAATTTGGTCGGGGGTGGCACCAATAAATTTAATGCCGTAATCTTGGCAAATGGCAGAAAATTTAGCGTTTTCAGATAAAAATCCATATCCCGGGTGTATGGCATCGGCATTGGTTAACTCGGCTGCCGAAATAATATTGGGTATACTTAAATACGAATCTTTACTGGGAGCAGGGCCAATACAAACGGCTTCATCCGCAAAACGTACGTGTAAACTTTCACGATCGGCGGTAGAGTACACGGCTACGGTTTTAATACCCATTTCTTTGCAGGTACGAATAATGCGCAATGCAATTTCGCCACGGTTGGCAATTAATATCTTTTTGAACATGAGAATGACGTTA
This sequence comes from Sphingobacteriales bacterium, assembly GCA_026390835.1. Taxonomy (GTDB): domain Bacteria; phylum Bacteroidota; class Bacteroidia; order Sphingobacteriales; family Sphingobacteriaceae; genus JAIPAN01. The sequence goes on along the minus strand of JAPLFD010000018.1, from coordinate 40,871 downwards.
TCGGTTCGTTAATCGGTTATTGGTACAGATTTACGAATGAACTTATACGGGTTCTACTAAAAATAATGGCTGATCGTATTCGATTGGGCTGGCATTGTCTACCAATACTTTTACAATACGGCCTGAAATTTCTGCTTCAATTTCATTGAATAATTTCATGGCTTCAACTACGCATACTACTTGGCCAGCTTTAATTTCGTCGCCCACGTTTACAAAAGATGGTTTATCTGGGCTAGCCGAGCGGTAAAAAGTACCTATCATGGGCGATTTGATGGTGATATGGTTATCAGATTCGCTAACTGCAGGGGCCGCTGCCGCTACGGGCGTTGCTGCCACAGGAGCTGGTGCTGCCGCCACGGGTGTTGCTGCCGGTATGGAAGCCGTTACCACGGTGGGAGCCTGATTGGTCTTTATGGTAATTTTAAAATCGTTTTCTTCGATAGAAACCTCATTTACACCTGATTTGTGCACAAATTTGATGAGATCTTGAATCTGTTTAATATCCATTTTCTTCTTATTAAATCAATTTATTAAACTTTCTTAGGGGTCAAATTTAAGATAATTATTTCAAATTGCTTTCCGCAGCTTAATATGCCCACTTCAGGTATACCGAACCCCAGGTAAAACCACCACCAAAAGCTGCTAAAATGAGGTTATCGCCTTTTTTTAATTTCGATTCCCAATCGTTTAAGCATAACGGAATAGTGCCGTTGGTGGTATTGCCATACTGCTCAATATTCACCATTACTTTTTCTGGACCTACGCCCATTCGGTTGGCTGTGGCATCAATAATGCGTTTATTAGCTTGATGCGGAACCAACCAAGCTACGTCTTCGGCAGTTAATTGGTTACGCTCCATAATTTCTGCGGCCACATCAGCCATACTGGTTACGGCAAACTTAAATACGGCTTGGCCTTCTTGGTAGGCATAGTGCTCTTTGGCATCTACGGTTTCGTGGCTAGCCGGATTGGCTGATCCGCCGGCTTTCATGTTTAAATATTGCCCACCCGAACCATCGCTTTTTAGGATGGCATCGTGTATGCCCAAACCCTCGGTATTGGGTTCTAATAATACAGCTCCGCAACCATCGCCAAAAATAATGCAGGTGGCACGATCTTCGTAGTTTATAATAGATGACATTTTATCGCCCCCAACTACCAAAACTTTCTGGTGTTTACCCGATTCTATGAATTGCGAACCGGTGGTTAAACCGTAAATAAAGCCCGAGCAAGCGGCATTTAAATCGAAGCCCCAGGCATTTATCGCCCCAATTTTATCGGCTAAAATATTGGCCGATGCCGGGAAGGGCATATCGGGGGTGGTGGTACAAAAAATAATCAGGTCAATTTCTTTGGCTGCAATGCCTCTTTTTTTAAGCAAACCTTGTACGGCAGGTACAGCCATATCGGAAGTGCCTAGTCCTTTGCCTTTTAAAATGCGTCGTTCTTTAATTCCGGTTCTACTTACAATCCATTCGTCGTTGGTATCCACCATTTTTTCGAGTTCGGCATTGCTTAAAACATACTCGGGAACATAGGCGTTTACTGCGGTAATTGCCGCACGAATTTGTTGCATAAATAGCTGTTTATGAAGTGAAGGCTGCCTTAATTTTGTCGACTAATTTCGACTCAATCATAGTTTTCGACAGCAAAATCATGTTTTTAATGGCCTCTGGGCTAGAAATGCCGTGCCCTATAATTACTGGGGCGTTTACTCCTAAAATAGGGCTGCCTCCGTATTGTTCGTAGTTAAAGCGATCGAAAAACTCGTCTTTAAATCCTTTTTTAAGGGTTAAAATATAGAAGGTTTCGGCTAGTTTAAGCATCACGTTTCCGGTAAAGCCATCGCATACAATTACATCGGCTTTCTCGTTAAATAAATCTCTACCTTCAATATTTCCTATAAAATTGATGTTTTTTTGCTCTTTTAAGAGCGGGAAAGTGGCTTGGCTTACTAAGTTGCCTTTTTCTTCTTCTTCGCCAATGTTCATTAAGCCCACTTTCGGATTGCTAATGCCGTATACAGCTTCTGCGAAAATGCTTCCCAAAACGCCAAATTGGGCCAGCACTTCCGGTTTGCAATCGGCGTTGGCACCAACATCGAGCATAATGCCGAACCCGTTTTTTAGTTTGGGCACATTGGTGGCAATGGCTGGGCGCTGCACACCCTCAATGGCTCGTACGCTAAACATGGAGCCCACTAACATGGCTCCGGTGTTTCCGGCCGAGGCAAAAGAATCAATTTTTCCTTCTTTTAGATATTGAAAACCAACAGAAATGCTGGAATTTGGTTTTTGAGTGATGGCTTTAGTGGGGTGTTCGCCCATACTAATCACTTCGGTGCAATGAACAAATTCAAAACACGAGGCATCAATTTGCTGTTCGGCTAAAATAGGGAGCGCTTGCTCGGTATCGCCAAACAATACAATTTTTTGATCGGGGGATAAGACTTGCTGGGCTGCAATAGCACCCAAAACAGCAGCTTTGGGAGCATAATCTCCACCCATAAAATCTAAGCCAATTTTCATTTCAGAAAATTAAACTTAAGCGATACTGGTGTTTTCGATTACTAATTTACCTCTGTAATACAAATTGCCGTCAACGTTGTATGCACGGTGAGGTAAGTGCACTGCACCAGTTGTTTTGCAAGTAAACAGGGTTGGAGCCTCTGCTTTGTAATGCGTTCTTCTTTTATCTCTTCTTGATTTGGAGATTTTCCGTTTTGGATGTGCCATAGCTTCCTGTTATTTATTCTTGTTTGTAATATTTTTTAAGGCTTCCCAACGCGGGTCGGCCACTTCTTCTGTTTTTTCTTCCGGTGCTGCTAATTTTTTCAGCGTTTCTAGCATTTCTGCATCGCACCAGGTCGTTTTTCCTTCTTCTTTACAGCGGTTAAACGTAGGAACGCCTAACATAATGTATTCGTAAATTAAAGCCGATACATCTATTTCGTTCTCGTTTTTATGTAGTACAATCAGCTCGTCAACGTTGTCTTCCAACAATTCATCGTTGCTAAACTTTACAATTTCTTGCTGCTCTAGGTGTAGTGGTGTTGGAAAACCGGCCAAACACACATCGCAGTTCTGAAAAACTTCGCCATCAATTCGAAAATTAAGCACCAACATGGTTTCTTGTTTATCAAATTCGAGGGCTACTTTCAGGGAGCCTTTTTGTACTAGTGAATACTCAAATTCTTTAAAAAATTGTTCGTTTATCTCGTATTCAAACAGATGTTTACCGATTTTAAGGCCAGAAAACGGAATTAAGTATTGCTGTAAAAATTTCAAAGCACGACAGTTAAGCCTGCAAATTTAGGAAAAATTATTCTAAGCGGAAACAGTTTTTTTGGAAAAAGGCAATGACTACTTAATCGCGATCCCTAGAAAGTTTACTCACTTTTAAAGGCTTGGCTGTTAAAATGGCATTTTCTCTGCGATTTTTAACAATATGGATGGCCGCAAATACGGCTTCGCGGAATGATCCGGCATCGGCTTCGTTTTTTCCGGCTAAATCATAAGCGGTTCCATGATCGGGAGAGGTGCGTACTACCGGCAAACCGGCCGTAAAGTTTACGCCCTGATGAAATGCCAATTGTTTAAAAGGAATTAAGCCTTGATCGTGGTACATGGCCAATACAGCATCAAACTTTTTCCAGCCTTGGTTTGCAAAAAAGCCATCGGCTGGGTAAGGTCCAAAGGCCAATAACCCATTTTTATTCGCTTCGGCAATGGCTGGTGCAATGATGTTTTCTTCTTCTTTGCCCAATAAGCCAGAATCGCCGGCATGTGGGTTGAGGCCCAATACGGCAATTTTGGGTTTTTCAATCCAAAAATCGCTTTTTAAACTTTGGTTAATGAGCGCTAATTTGCTTAAAATTTTCTCTTTGGTAATGCTTTTGGGTACCTCACTTAAAGGTACGTGGCCTGTAACTACGCCAACTCGTAAATCTTCGCCCATTAAAAGCATGAGTGAATCGGAGGCGCCAGCCTTGGCTTGAATGTATTCGGTGTGCCCCGCAAAGGTGAAGGCCTCACTTTGAATGTTTTGTTTGTTAATGGGAGCGGTAACTAAGGCATCAATTTCGCCGGCTATTAAATCGTTGGTGGCTCTTTCTAAAGATATAAAAGCGTATTTGCCACCGGTCTCATTGGCTTCGCCCAAATCAATTTTCACATCTTCTTCCCAGCAATTAATCATGTTGGCTCTGCGGTGAAGCGCATCTGCTGCTTGGTTAATTACGTTGAAGCTGAAATCATCAATTCCCATGGTTTTACGATGAAAGGAAGCCACTTTGGTTTGGCCATACACAATAGGCGTACAATAATCGAGGATGCGTTTATCTACTAAAGTTTTGATAATCACTTCTAAACCGATGCCATTTACATCGCCAATGGAAATTCCTATTTTAATTTTGTCGCTCATACGTTCCTTCGAATTTCATCGAATTTTGGTGCAAATTACGGATTTGGCCCGAATGTTCGTCAAATACTGCCTAAACTTTGCTTATTTTGCCTCAAATTTACGCCCAATGAGTTTGGTAAGAGCCAAGAAACAATTAGGACAACACTTTTTAACCGACAAAAATATTGCCGAGAAAATTGTGAACAGCCTGCAGCTGTCCGAATCGGTACAACACGTGTTGGAGGTAGGGCCAGGTATGGGCATTTTATCCGATTTTTTATTTCAACAAAAAACCTTTGAAACCTATTTGATTGATATAGACACCGAATCGATAGCTTTTTTACATAAAAAATACCCCGAGGCTGGTCCCCGAATTATTTCCGGCGACTTTTTAGCCTACGATTTTTCTACCATTACGGAGGGACAACTAGGCATTATTGGCAATTTTCCCTATAATATTTCGTCGCAAATTTTGTTCAAAGTTTTAGATAATAGGCAGCACGTACAGCAAGTGGTGGGCATGTTTCAGAAAGAAGTGGCTGAACGCTGTGCCGCCAAAGCCGGCAGCAAAGTATACGGTATTTTAAGTGTGTTTTTGCAAGCCTATTATCAAGTAGAGTATTTATTTACGGTGAAAGCCGGGGTGTTTAATCCGCCACCCAAAGTATTATCGGCCGTTATACGCCTTACTAGAAACGAGGTGAGTACCTTGGATTGTGATGAACAGCTTTTTTGGAAAGTGGTAAAAGCCGGATTTAACCAACGTCGTAAAACCTTGCGCAATGCCCTATCGGGTATTGTTGCCAAAGATAAATTAGCGGCCGATGAACCTTTGCTAGAATTGAGAGCCGAGCGTTTAACCGTAGCCGATTTTGTATTTTTAACCCAGTTAATTCAAGCCGCCAATGCTCACTAAACGCCTCTTAATTGTAGATGATTTGCATCCGCTTTTTAAACAAGAAGCAGAAGCATTGGGTTATGTGGTAAGTGATGAGCCTTTATTTACTCGTGAACAAACCCTAGCCTCTATTAAAGAATACGATGGCTTGGCCATTCGCACCAAGTTTCAGGTAGACCGGGAACTGTTAGATGCTGCACCAAACTTAAAATGGATTGCACGTGCCGGTGCCGGAATGGATAATATAGACGAGGCTTATGCGAAAGCTAAAGGCATTCAATGCATCAACGCCCCCGAAGGCAATGCGGATGCCGTGGGCGAACATGCAGTGGGTATGTTATTGGCCCTATTAAATAAATTTCGCCAAGCCGATATGCAAGTGCGTAGCGGCGTTTGGGATAGAGAAACCAACCGAGGATGGGAGTTAAAAGGCCGCACTGTAGGCATTATTGGTTACGGGCATATGGGCCAATCTTTTGCGCAAAAATTGCAGGGTTTTGGTGTGCAGGTTATTGCTTACGATAAATATAAAACCGGTTTTTCAGATGCTTTTGCCAAAGAGGTAAGCATGGAAGAAATTGTAAAACATAGCGATGTGCTGAGTTTACACGTGCCCCTTACCCGAGAGACCAAACATTTGGTAAATCAAGAATATTTCCATCATTTCCGCAAACCCATCTTTTTTTTAAATACCGCTAGAGGCGAAGCAGTAGATACGCTTGCGCTTGTACACGCATTAAAAGATGGTAAGGTATTAGGTGCAGGTTTAGATGTTTTAGAAACTGAAAAATTTCCCGCATTGGGAGAGGAGGTTTGGTACGCTGAATTACTGGCGCAAAGTAATGTACTCTTAAGTCCGCATGTGGCCGGTTGGACCCAAGAATCCTACCGCAAATTATCGGAGGTGTTGGCACAGAAGTTAAAAAATTTGCAAATCTAAGTAGCTAACTTTATCTTCGTACATACCAAACAAGACTATATCGGCCCTGTCGACATAGTCTTGTTTGTTTTTAATAGAACCCCTTAGTAACAAAGTAATGGCAGAAATTACCTATTATACCAGAGAAGGCATAGAAAAGCTGAAACAAGAATTACACGAATTGTGTACGGAAGGTCGTGCGCAAATTGCTAAAGCCATAGCCGAAGCTAGAGATAAGGGCGATTTATCTGAAAATGCCGAATACGATGCCGCAAAAGAGGCTCAAGGCCACCACGAAAGCAAAATTTCGAAGCTAAAAAATGTATTGGCAAATGCTCGTATTATCGATGAATCTAAATTAGACACCTCTAAAGTATTGGCCCTATCAATTGTTAAAATAAAAAATACCACCAACGGAGCCGAAATGACTTATCAATTGGTTCCAGAAAGTGAAGCGGATTTAAAAACGGGTAAAATATCTATAAAATCACCCATTGCTCAGGGTTTATTGGGTAAATCTGTTGGCGATAAAGTTGAAGTAAGCATTCCGGCCGGAAAAGTAACATTCGAGATTGTAGAAATTAGCCGTTAATATGAGCATTTTTTCAAAAATTATTTCCGGAGAAATTCCTGCTCACAAAGTTGCTGAAACTAGTGATTTTTTAGCTTTTTTGGATATCAATCCCTTAGTAGAAGGCCATGTTTTAGTAATCCCTAAAAAGGAAGTGGATTATATTTTTGATATCGACGATGAAACCTATGCCGGGTTGATGATTTTCTCCAAAATTGTAGCTGAAGGCGTTAAAAAAGCCATTCCTTGCAAAAAAGTAGGCGTATCGGTTATTGGTTTAGAAGTGCCACATGCACACGTACATTTAATCCCGATGAATGCGGTAAGCGATATGAATTTTAGCAGCGAAAAATTGACCCCAAGCGCCGAGCAATTGGCCGAAACGGCTCAAAAAATTAGAGCAGCCCTTAGCTAATTCGTTTCTCATTGGCTTTGGCAAAAGCCGCCCAACCCGAATAACTTTTCCCGCTGTCAACAGCATCATTTCGCTGAAAAGCATGGCAAACGGCCACCGCTAAACCATCCGTGGCATCTAAAAATTCTGGATTTTCTGTAAATTTTAACAGGCTTTTAAGCATGGCCGCTACTTGTTCCTTGCTTGCATTTCCGTTTCCGGTAATGGCTTGTTTTATTTTACGGGGCGAATACTCAATAATGGCCAAATCGCGGGCTAAACCTGCCGCCATCGCTACGCCTTGGGCTCTACCTAATTTGAGCATTACCTGCACGTTTTTACCGTAAAAGGGAGCTTCAATGGCCAAGCAATCGGGGTGATATTCATCAATAATGGCCAAGGTGCGCTCAAAAATGCGTTGCAATTTTAGCGGATGGTCCGATAAATCATCTAAGCGAATCACCCCCATAGTAAGCAACTCCATGTTCGATTTCACCTCCTTAATAAGTCCATAGCCCAAAATGTTGGTGCCGGGGTCAATGCCTAAAATAATGCGTTCTTTGGCTACTTCTTTGCTCATTAGCACAATAATACCCATTTTGTGGCTAAACCAATCTCCTTGGCTAATTTTTTTCTATCTTCAAGCGATGCTTTTAGCCTACCATCAAGAGAAATTAGTAGAAGCCGGTTGCGATGAAGCCGGTCGTGGCTGTTTAGCCGGTCCGGTGTTTGCAGCGGCCGTTATTTTGCCCAAAAATTTTCAGCATCCCTTACTTAATGATTCTAAGCAATTAAGCGATAAGCAGCGTTTTGAGTTACGCAACGTGGTGGAAGAACAGGCTTTGGCTTTTGCGGTGGCGCAGGTAGATCATGTGGAAATTGATAAGATTAATATTTTGCAAGCCTCTATCTTAGCCATGCATAGGGCATTAGACCTACTTACTTTACGACCCGAATTTATTTTAGTAGACGGCAATCGATTTAAGAAATACCAAGAAATTTCGCACGAATGCATGGTAAAAGGCGATGGTCGCTATTTTTCTATTGCGGCGGCTTCTATTTTGGCTAAAACTTATCGAGATGAGTATATGGATAATTTGGCTGTTGAATTTCCGCAATACGATTGGCTCAACAATAAGGGCTATCCAACCGTTAAACATCGCGAAGCCGTTTTAAAACATGGTTTTTCTCCCTATCACCGCCGAACTTTCAAGGTGTCTGATCCACAGTTGTCTATTTTTGGCTAAGGCTTCATTGCTTTTTCGTATTTTCGCACAAATTTATCGCTCATGAAAAACACCGCTTTAACCAATACCCATATTGCTTTAGGTGCCAAAATGGTTCCTTTTGCTGGATACAACATGCCTGTACAATATGTGGGCATTAACGCCGAACACGAAACCGTGCGCAAAGCCGTAGGTGTATTTGATGTAAGCCACATGGGCGAATTTATTTTGAAAGGCGAAGGTGCATTGGATTTGATACAAAAAGTATGCTCAAACGATGCTTCTAAATTATACGACGGTAAAGTGCAATATTCGTGCTTACCGAACGAGCAAGGCGGCATTGTAGACGATTTATTGGTGTACCGCATGGATGAAAAAACCTACATGTTGGTGGTAAATGCTTCTAACATTGAAAAAGATTGGGACTGGATTTCGAAATTTAACAGCTTCGGTGTAGATATGAAAAACATTTCTGATCGCACTTCTTTGTTGGCTGTACAAGGCCCCAAGGCAGCTCAAGCTTTACAATCATTAACCGATACCGATTTATCGGCTATGGAATATTACACCTTTGTGAAAGGCACTTTTGCTGGGGTAGAAAATGTTGTTATTTCGGCAACGGGTTATACCGGTGCCGGCGGCTTTGAATTGTATTTTGATAACGAGCATGCCGATAAAATTTGGAAAGCCATATTCGAAGCAGGTGCTCCATTTGGCATTCAGCCTATTGGTTTGGGTGCTCGTGATACCTTGCGTTTAGAAATGGGTTTCTGCTTATACGGAAACGATATTGACGATACGACCTCTCCACTTGAAGCGGGCTTGGGCTGGATTACTAAATTCACCAAAGATTTTGTGAATTCGAGCAATTTAGCTGCTCAAAAAGAAGCCGGATTAAAAAATAAATTAGTTGGTTTTGAGATGATAGACCGTGGTATTCCTCGTCACGATTACGAAATTTGCGATGCCAACGGAAAGGTTATTGGAAAGGTTACTTCGGGTACCCAATCGCCCTCTTTACAAAAAGCCATTGGCTTGGGTTATGTGCAAAGCGATTTTGCGAAAGAAAACTCCGAAATCTTCATCAATATTCGCGAAAATTTAGTGAAAGCCCAAATAGTTAAATTCCCTTTTTACAAAGGATAAGTAACAGGCATGCAACAACGGAAATTAGAAGTTTGCCTTAGCCCGGCCTTATTACATTTACACGATATTCGCCAAAGTATCGTGGTGGTTATTGATATTTTTAGAGCCACCTCTTCTATGTGCTACGGCCTAGCCAACGGTGCCGAAGCCATTATTCCGGTTGCTTCGGTAGAGGCTTGCCGTTCGTATGAAGATACCGACTATTTATTGGCCGCTGAGCGCAATGGCGAAGTGGTAGCAGGTTTTGATTTTGGCAATTCGCCATTTTCCTATACCGCCGAAAAAGTAGCTGGTAAAACCATTGTGCTCACCACCACTAACGGCACACATGCCATTAACGAAAGTCGCGAAGCAAAAAAAGTGGTAATTGGCTCTTTCTTAAATTTAGGTGCTTTAAGTACTTGGTTAAAAACACAACCTCATGATGTACTGTTACTCTGTGCCGGTTGGAAAAACAAGGTGAATTTAGAAGATAGTTTATTTGCCGGAGCCCTAGCCTATCACCTAAAAAATGAAGCCTACAAATTAGATGATGCAGCTATTTTGGTTGCTGATTTGTACGAATTGGCCCAAGGTGATTTAAAGGAGTTTATGAAAAAAACCTCCCACAGCGAACGCCTAAAAGAATTGAATATTGAGGCCGATATTGCTTTTTGCTTGCAAATCGATGTAGTGGATAGTATTCCGGTATTGGATGGCGACCGTTTAGTGAAATTGGTTTAAGGTTTCAGCTTCTCATTATCTTGATGCCGAGTAGCATCTCTCTTCGTTTTTTTCTCCAAATTTTGTTGGAAAGCCTCTGTGAGATTAATGCCTGTTTGGTTGGCCAAGCAAATGAGCACAAACAATACATCGGCCAATTCATCGCCTAGTTTCGCCTCTTCCTCGGCATTTTTAAACGATTGTTCGCCATATTTTCGGGCCATAATTCGGGCCACTTCGCCTACTTCTTCCATTAAAATAGCCGTATTGGTGAGTTCGTTAAAATACCGAACGCCAGTAGTTTTAATCCATTGGTCTACGGTGGCTTGTGCTTCTTCTATGGTCATCTTTATTCTTTGTTTTGGGTATCCATTATTATGGTTACCGGTCCATCGTTAAGTAAACTAATTTTCATATCGGCTCCAAAAATGCCTGTTTCCACTTTTGAATTGCATTGTTTTTCCAATTCCGTTTTCATGAATTCATATAAAGGAATGGCGGTCTCTGGTCGGGCAGCACGGGTAAAACCTGGACGATTGCCTTTTTTGGTTTGCGCAAAAAGTGTAAACTGAGATATAAGCAAAATGCGTCCTTTAATATCGGATAGGCCGAGGTTCATTAAGCCTTGTTCATCAGAAAACACCCGCATATTGGCTATTTTCTGTGCCAACCAAATGGCATCTTCGGTGGTATCGGCATCTTCAATACCCAGTAATACTAAAAAACCGGCCTCAATTTGCCCAGTAATGGTTCCCTCTACGGTGCAAGAGGCGTGGCTTACTCGTTGGATAACTGCTCTCATTTATGCTCGGGTTTCGTTACCGTGGTACATGCTTAAATAACTATCGTATCGGCTGGGCTCTATGTCGCCGGCTTCTAAGGCCTTGAGTACCGCACAGCCAGGTTCGTTAATGTGTTGGCAATTGTGAAATTTACAATCGCTCATACGTGCTCTAAATTCGGGGAATAAACGACCAAGCTCTTGTGGCGAAAGATCAAATACGCCCAATTCCCGAATGCCTGGAGTGTCAATTAAAAAACCGCCAAAAGGCAAAGGATGCATTTCGGCAAAGGTGGTGGTGTGTTGCCCCTTATCGCTCCAGTCGGATATGGCACCCGTTTTTACATCGGCATCGGGCAATAAGGCATTAATTAAAGTCGATTTTCCAACACCCGAATGCCCGCTTATGAGGCTCACTTTATCTTTTAGTAAGGCTTGTATTTGGCTAATGTTGGTACCTTCTAGCGCCGACACTTCGTAACATGCGTAGCCCAATTGGGTATAAATTTGTTTGTATTCGGCTAAAATTTCTAAGCCTTCCTCACTAAATAAATCGAGTTTATTAAAAATGATTTTTGCCGGAACCTCATAGGCTTCGGCGGTAACTAAAAAACGATCGATAAAGCCCAATGAGGTTCTTGGAGAGGCTAATGTTACGACTAGAAAAGCTTGATCGAGATTGGCTGCAATAATTTGTGCCTGTTTAGAAAGGTTTACCGATTTACGAATGATGTAGTTTTTACGTTCGTGTAAATGGGTAATGATGCCCGTTTCTTGGTCGGGTTCGAGTTCCACGTCTACCCAATCGCCTACAGCAATGGGGTTGGTGGTTTTAATGCCCTTTAGCCGAAATTTTCCTTGAATGCGACACGCCACATTATCGCCAGATTCGGTTTGAATCTGGTACCAGCTTCCGGTTGATTTGATGACGAGTCCTTTCACAATACTATTTCAACAAAAATACGAAAACAAGCGGCTCTGTACCTATTCGGATTTTAAAATATAGCCTCGGCAATTTTTTTGGTTGGTCCCGGGTTACTCATGGTGTAGAAATGGAGCACCGGAGCACCTATTTTCACCAATTCTTTACCTTGTTGAATCATCCACTCTATACCCACTTCTTTCACTTCTGCTTCCGATTTGCAGCTAGTCACGGCCTCACTCAAGGCTTCGGGTACATCAATGTGAAAGAGCTTGGGTAGGCTCACCAATTGTTTAGAAGAGGTAATGGGTTTTAGGCCCGGAATAATAGGCACATGAATGTCGTTTTTGCGGCATTGCTCTACAAAGTCGATGTATTTTTGTACGTCGTAAAACATTTGGGTTACAATAAAATCGGCACCCAGATCTACTTTCTTTTTTAGGTATTTGAAATCGGTTTTTAGGTTTGGCGATTCGAAATGTTTTTCTGGATAGCCTGCAACACCTATGCAAAAATCAGTTTTAAAGGTATCGTCGTGCTCTTGATGCAGGTATTTACCCTGATTCATTTGAGTTACCTGTTTTAATAATCCGCTAGCATAGGCATGCCCACCGGGTGTAGGTACAAAGGTGGCGTCGGCTTTACGGGCATCGCCACGCAATACCAATACATTATCAATGCCTAAAAACTGCAAATCAATAAGCGCATTTTCAGTTTCCTCTTTGGTAAAACCACCACAAATAAGGTGCGGTACGGCATCTACTTTATAGCGGTTCATAATGGCTGCACATATGGCTACGGTGCCCGGGCGTTTGCGGTATGAAACCTTTTCCAGCAAGCCGTCTTCACGTTCTTTGTAGATATAATCTTCACGGTGGTAGGTTACATCAATAAAGGGTGGATTGAATTCCATCAGTGGATCAATGGCATCGTAAATTCCTTTTATGCTATTCCCTTTTACCGGGGGTAGCAGCTCGAATGAGAATAAGGTTTTGCCCTTGGCATTTTTGATATGTTCGGTAATCTTCATGTTCGGTTATGCTAGGTTTGGACTCAGCCATTTGTGGGCATCTTCTAGGCTACATTGTTTTCTTTGAGCGTAATCGCTTACTTGCTCCTCGGTTATTTTTCCGAGGCCAAAGTAACGAGCCTGCGGATGGGCAAAATAATAGCCACTTACCGCTGCTGTTGGATACATGGCTAGACTTTCGGTGAGCGTAATGCCGGTATTTTTCTGCGCTTCCAATAAATTAAACAGCGTTGTTTTTTCTGTATGATCTGGGCAAGCCGGATAACCCGGAGCCGGCCGTATGCCTTGGTATTTTTCTTTAATTAATGCTTCTTTATCTAATCCTTCATTTGGTGCGTAGCCCCAATAGTGCGTGCGCACCAATTCGTGCATCTTTTCTGCAAAGGCTTCGGCTAGGCGGTCGGCTAGGGCTTTGGTCATAATGCTGTGGTAATCGTCTTGCTGGGCTTCAAATTCTTGAGCCAATTCGTCACAACCAAAACCGGTACTTACCGCAAAAGCACCTATGTAATCGGTTTTCTCACTAGTTTGCGGGGCTATAAAATCAGCTAAACAGCAGTAGGGCTCACCCGCAGGCTTTTCTGCTTGTTGGCGTAGAAAATGCAGTTTTGTGCCATCTCCTAATACTACATCATCTCCTTCACCTTGTGCTTCCCAAAATCCAATTACGCCTTTTGCGCTGAAGCGTTTTTCTGCTACAATTCGAGTTAATAGTTTTTGCGCATCGGCAAATAAGTTGGTGGCTTCGGTGCCCACTACTTCATCGCTTAAAATCCGAGGGTAGGCTCCTCTTAATTCCCAGGTATGAAAAAAGGGCGTCCAATCGATATACGGCACGAGTTCTTCTAAATCGAAATTATCGAAAACTTTGGTGCCTAAGAATGCAGGCTTGGTTGGTTTGTATTCTTCCCAATTGATTGTGGGTTTTTGTGCCCGACTATCTGCTAAGGATACATAAGGCTTTTCTAATTGCTTTTGCAGATGTGATTCTCGGCTTTGGGCATACTCTGCTTTAAGCTCGGAAATGTAGCTATATTTTTTATCGGCATTTAAGAGGGTGCTGCATACGCCAACACTTCGCGACGCATCGAGTACGTGTACGCTGGCGCCCGAATAATTCGGCGCAATTTTTACTGCCGTGTGAATGCGTGAGGTGGTTGCTCCACCAATGAGTAGGGGAATTTTTAATCCTTCATGTTCCAATTCTTTGGCTACGTGCACCATCTCATCGAGAGAGGGGGTAATGAGTCCACTCAATCCAATTATATCTGCTTTTTCTTCTTTAGCCCTGCGAATAATTTCTTGGGTAGGCACCATTACACCGAGATCTACCACCTCGAAATTGTTGCAAGCCAATACTACGCCCACAATGTTTTTACCAATATCGTGTACATCGCCTTTTACGGTGGCCAGCAATACCTTGCCAGCAGTGGTAAGAGCCGATGTTTTTTCAGCTTCTAAGTAAGGTTGTAAATAGGCCACAGCTTTTTTCATCACTCGAGCCGATTTTACCACTTGGGGTAAAAACATTTTGCCGGCGCCAAATAAATCACCCACGGTATTCATCCCAGCCATTAGCGGACCTTCAATGACTTCGAGTGGTTTGGCGTATTGTTGGCGTGCTTCTTCTACATCCTCTTCTAAATAATCTATAATGCCCTTTATCAGCGAATGTGATAGGCGTTCGGCTACGGGATTTTTGCGCCATTCTTCGTTTTTTACCAAGGTTTTACCTGCGCCTTTTACATTTTCGGCAAATGCTACTAGGCGTTCGGTAGCGTCGGGCCTATGGTTAAGCAATACGTCTTCTACCAAGGCCAATAAGTCTTTTGGAATTTCTTCGTATACTTCCAACATGCCGGCATTTACAATGCCCATATCTAAACCTGCTTTAATGGCGTGGTATAAAAAAGCCGAATGCATGGCTTCGCGAACCACGTTATTTCCTCTAAAAGAGAACGAAATGTTGGACACGCCGCCACTTACTTTGGCTAGTGGGAGGTTTTGTTTAATCCAACGAGTGGCCTCAATAAAATCAACCGCATAATTGTTATGTTCTTCGAGCCCGGTGGCAACTGTAAGAATATTTGGGTCGAAAATAATGTCTTGTGCCTTAAAGCCAACATCGTTTACTAAAATATCGAAAGAGCGTTTACAAATGTCTATACGGCGTTGTAGAGAATCGGCTTGCCCTTTTTCGTCAAACGCCATTACCACTACGGCTGCTCCGTATTGTGCTATTTTTTTTGCTTGCGTTTTAAAATTTTCTTCGCCTTCTTTTAAGGAAATGGAATTTACAATTCCCTTCCCTTGCAAACATTTTAAGCCGTTTTCAATCACGGTCCATTTCGATGAATCAACCATAATAGGCAGCTTCGCAATATCGGGTTCGGAGGCTAGGAGGTTTAAAAATTTGGTCATGGCCGCTTCGGAGTCGAGCATGCCTTCGTCCATGTTTACATCAATAATTTGTGCGCCACCCTCTACTTGTTGGCGGGCAACAGCTAATGCTCCTTCGTAATCGCCACTTAAAATAAGTTTCGAAAATTTGGGCGAACCGGTAATGTTGGTGCGTTCGCCAATGTTTACAAAATTGGTTTCGGGGGTTAGATTGAGGGCCTCTAATCCGCTCAAACGCAAATAAGGCTCGGGTGTTGATGGAATGCGTGGGCTATATTTCTGTGCTTTTTCGGCGATGCATTTAATATGCTCGGGCGTGGTGCCACAGCATCCACCCACAATGTTTACCCAGCCACCGGCCATAAAATCTTCTACCAAATGGCCCGTTTGATGCGGTAGTTCATCGTAGGCGCCAAATTCGTTGGGTAATCCTGCATTGGGGTAGGCCGAAATAAAGCAGGCTGATTTTTCAGATAATTCCTGAATATGCGGCCGCATTTCTTTGGCGCCTAAAGCACAATTAAAGCCAATGCTTAATAAATTGGCATGGCCTAGGGAGTGTAAAAAGGCTTCTACGGTTTGTCCGGATAGGGTTCGCCCGCTGGCATCGGTTATGGTGCCCGAAATCATAATTTCTAAGCGCTCTTCTTGGAGTTTGCCTGCTTTTTTTAGTTCCTCTTCATATTTTTTGATGGCGAAAATGGCTGCTTTGGCGTTTAGTGTATCAAAAATGGTTTCAATGAGCAAGGCATCTACTCCGCCATCTACTAGGCCTTTCACTTGTTCGTAATAGGCTTCTACCAAATCATCGAAAGTTACGGCTCGGTAACTGGGGTCGTTTACATCGGGCGACATGGATGCGGTACGGTTGGTAGGGCCAATGGCTCCGGCTACAAAACGGGGCTTGTTCGGATTTTGTTTGGTAAATGCATCCGCAACTTCTCGAGCTATTTTGGCGCCTTCATAACTCAACTCATACGCCAAGGGTTCCAGCTGATAATCGGCCAGTGAAATGCGTTGCGTACTGAAGGTATTGGTTTCAATAATATCGGCACCGGCAGTTAAATATTCGGCATGTATGGCTTTTACCACATCGGGACGAGTGATATTGAGCAAGTCGTTATTGCCTTGTAAATCGCAGGGGTGTTGGGCAAAGCGCTCACCGCGAAAATCGGCTTCGGTTAATTGATTGCGTTGAATCATGGTGCCCATGGCGCCATCAATTACTAAAATACGTGTATGTAATGCTTCTCTTAAATTCATGTGGTTGTTGGCTTGTAAAGAGAAGCGGTCTGTTAGACGTTTACTTATCTGCTCCCATTGGGATAGAATGTAGCACCTTGTTAGCACAGGTTGCTAAGACTTCGCAGGGTCTAGTCCCTCCGTCTTTCTTTATAAGCAGCACAAAAATGGCATTTTTAGGCCGTTAATCCAAAAAATCGAAATATTATTTTGATTGATTGGCTAAATAAGAACTTTGCAAAATTTAATTTGGCAAAAGGAGGTTAATTCAAACGTTTTGTAAGAAGTTCTTCTACTTTTTTAAACAACTGAATGGGCTTGAGATTGCGCCAAGGGAGTTGATCTAGCTCTCCGCCAAAGTTGAGGTAATAATCTATGTTGTTTCGTTTAAACTCATCAATCACATGTTCGCGAAAGTTGATGGCGGCTATCCACCCGTCTTCTACCTCCTGGAACCATTCTTCGTAATAGCAATCGTCGGAAGAGTGGAAATTAAGTACGTTTTCTCCAATTAGAATGAATTTATTGAGGCCTTCGTCTATCATGAGGTCTAAAATTTCTCGTTTCAAAAACATGATGTCGTTGTGTAGGGCATCGTTCCATTCGCCAATAAGTTCAATGATAACGTAACCGCGATCGTAATCGGCAACCAATACTTTTAGATAGAGGGTTTGGGAACCAAAAAAATCCCATTGTGGGTGGATGAGGTAATTGTAAATCTGCTTATCGTAGGTAAATTCGCTATACACCGTAGCGTAAAAAGGGGAACGGGGGTCTTCGGCGGCAATATAGTCGTCACGCCAGCGGTAATAGGGTTCTAACTCATGCATAGTTTAGCCTTTGTTTCTGAATCCATCGCAGGCTTTGCGCACGTTACCAAATTCATCGAGCAGTTGCTTGGCTTTTTCTTCGCTTACGCCTAATTCTTGTACCACCATGGCAATGGCTCGTCCCACCAATTTATGGTTGCTAAGCTGCATATCGACCATTTTATTGCCTTTTACTCGTCCTAAACGAATCATTACGGAGGTGCTAATCATATTGAGCACGAGTTTTTGTGCCGTGCCCGATTTCATCCGGGTTGATCCGGTTACAAATTCGGGGCCTACCACTACTTCAATCGGAAATTGTGCTTGGGCAGCTACCTGGCTACCGGCATTGCATACCACACAGCCGGTTAAAAGGCCGGCTTCATTGGCTTGTTTCAAACCGCCTATAACATAAGGTGTACGGCCAGAAGCGGCAATACCAATTAGCGTATCATTGGGGGTTGGTTGGTAGGCAGCAAGATCTTTCCATGCTTGTTCGGCATCGTCTTCGGCAAATTCTACGGCTTTGCGTATGGCGCTATCGCCACCAGCAATAAGGCCAATTACCAAATCGAAGGGTACGCCATAAGTAGGCGGACATTCGGAGGCATCTACCACACCTAGACGGCCACTGGTGCCCGCTCCAATGTAAAATAAACGGCCACCGGCTTGCATACGGGGTACAATGGCTTCCACCAAGGATTCTAATTGTGGAATGGATTTCTCTACCGCCAAAGGAACGGTTTTATCTTCCTGGTTCATGCCTCTCAACAAGTCGTGAGTTGACATTTTATCTAGGTTATCGAAATGGGAATCTTGTTCGGTACTCGGTTTCAAGTTACTGGAGCTTTTGGACACGTAAAAATGAGAATATTATCCCGAAGCTGGAAGTTTTGCTGATTTTAATTTGTGGGTTGCTTAAAGCGATATTTCTAATCCTGCAGTGATCAATCTGGGCAAGCCCACACGAATTCCTTCGGGCCGTCGGGTGCTTATATAGCGCACATCACCTATATTTTTTGCAGCTAAATGAATACTAATATTTTGTTTTGGAAATTGGTAAAACAAGTTTAAATCTGTGATTACACGGCTTCCTATTTTACCGCTTCGCCCATTGGCATTTGGTAAAACAGTATTTAATTCGTCGGTATACTGAGGGCCGATGTAATTAGTTGCCAGTTTGAAACCTATACCTCTATCCGGGCTGTAAGTTATAGCTGAGTTGATCATTACTCGGGGTGAGTAGGGTACTTGATAACCCTTTACATTGATCGTGCTACCGTTTGCCGCTACAAATCGGTTGGCATTGTAATAGGCGTTTTGGAACGTGGCATTACTTTCGAGTTTGATGGAGTTTTTTGTACCTATTACTGGTGAAAAATCGAGCTTAAAACCAGCTTCTATTCCTTTATGCATAGTTTTTCCACCATTTATAATGCCAGCTGCGTTGGTGTTTCCCGATGAAACCGACACCGGGATTAGTTGATTTTCGAAATCCATTGCATATGCAGTGCATTCAAGGTCTAAAAATTCCCCTATTTTTAATCGAGTGCCTATTTCGTAGTTCATACTTAGGGCAGCATCTATATTGTATGAAAAACCAGTAGTGGTAATTGCATCTTTAATTCTTGGGGGTGCAAAGCCCTTATGCAGGCCGGCAAAAAATTGCAATTTATCCGACCAAGCATAATTCACGCCAGCCCCAGGAATAATGCTTTGTATTTGATTGTTAGCAACCAAATTGGTATCGCGAACAAGCACTTGATTATTTAGGGTAAATCTTCCTCTTAAAATTTGGCGCTCATAATTAAAGTTTTCATAACGGACCCCCATGTTAAGCGATAATTTTTGGTTAATATTTATTTTATTTAGGGCATACAAGCTCACAGCATGTCCACGTCTAACTTCGCTATCACGCACATCACCGGCAGAGGCATCTGCTTTTTGCCCTAGTACAAATTGTTCTTCAGCCTGCTCATACAAGTAGCGTATGCCGCTTTGTAATTCGTTTTGGGTATTAAGCAATGTATACGCCCACTTCAGTTGCGGTTCAATCCCAGCCACGCTAAAATTTCGATTGCGATTACCGCTTGAATTTAACATGTAAATGGCTCCATTGCTAACAGATGGGTCACCCCAAATTTGTCCACTTTTATTGTTTGCTAGAGCATTAAAAGTAAAATCCTGACGTTGCCAATTTCTAGATATCGTATACCCAAAAGCGGTAGTTTGTATGCTCAATCGTGGGTTTACATACAGTTTATGGGTGGCACTTATGGCATACCTTTTTACCGGTAATCTATCTAATGGAGCTAGCTGTGTATAATCTTGGCCTCCTGTATCAAACATGGTTTGCGTTAAGCCTATATAGGTTGAATTCGACATTTCATGATACAAACCTATTTTTAGGCCAAGGCTAGAACGTTGGCTAGTTTGAAGTTTAATTTTGGCCGATAAATCGTTCACCTGAAACCAGGTTGGCCCCAGCTTATTGGCACTTTTGTGTAAGTAACTTACTAAAAATCCAACCTTGCCTAGGCTGTTCCCATAGCTCCATAAACCAGAAAAAATACCGCCCATGCCTCCCGATAATTTCATGCGTGTTTGCTCCTGAGCTGGGGGATCGAACGTGAACATGTTTATTACGCCACCTGTAGTTTGTGGTCCGAAAAGTATTTGGCCGCTTCCTTTTACCACCTCTATGCCAGCCATTTTATCAATGGAGGGACTAAAATATAATTCTGGTTCTCCGTAAGGGCCTAAGGCTATAGGAATCCCGTCTTCTAAAACCAAAACATTCCTACTTCTGTCGGGGTCTAGGCCTCTAATGCCAATATTGAGTCTCAGCCCGGCCCCTTCTTCATCTACCACATTTAGTCCGGGTAGTTTTCTTAATACCTCATTGCTCGTTAATGCAGCTGTTTGTTTGAGTTCTTTCGGGTCAATGGTACTTACCGATCCGGGCACCTGTGTAAATAGTCTATCTTTTTTACCAATAATAACTACTTGTGGCATCTCCATGCGAATGCTATCCGATGGTGCTATGGTAAATTTAAACTTTTTTTCTTGTGCATTTAGACGGGTTAAGGCCGCTAGTAATAAAAAACAGAACAATAGTGTTCTCCCCATCTCTTATTTAGATTTATTATAAATAGTGAGCAAACATAGCATAGAAATTTATAAGAATCAAATTATTTAGAATAATTCTTAATAATATGATAATAAGATGAAATTCGAATTAACTAGGTTATTTCTGCCTGAAAAAGATTTGAATGGGCACGCCTTTAAAATCAAAGTTTTCTCTCAACTTGTTTTCGATGAAACGTTTGTAGGGTTCTTTAACATATTGCGGTAAGTTACAAAAGAAGGCAAACATGGGTGAGGTCGCATTTATTTGCGTTACATATTTTACCTTAATGTATTTTCCTTTGGTAGCCGGTGGCGGGTAATGCTCAATTAGGGGAAGCATTACATCGTTAAGTTTGGAGGTTGGAACTTTTTTCAGTTTGTTCTCGTATACTTTGGCGGCCGCTTCAATGGCTTTGAAAATACGTTGTTTCTCTACAACTGATGTGAAAATGATAGGCACATCGGTAAAAGGAGATATTTTTTCGTAAATCTGCTCTTCAAAGGCTTTGGTGGTTTTGTGATCTTTTTCAATCAAATCCCATTTGTTTACCAAAATTACAATGCCCTTTTTGTTTTTCTCGGCTAGGTGAAAAATGTTGATGTCTTGTGATTCTATTCCTTCTACGGCATCAATCATCAATACAATTACATCAGCTTCTTCCAATGCTTTAATGGTTCGCATGACCGAGTAAAACTCAATATTCTCTTTTACCTTGGTTTTTTTACGCAATCCGGCGGTATCAATCAGCATAAACTCGTGGCCAAATTGGTTGTAGTGAATGTGAATAGAATCGCGGGTGGTGCCAGCAATTGGGGTTACAATATTGCGTTCTTTGCCAATTAAAGCATTTATAAGCGATGATTTTCCTACGTTCGGGCGGCCAACAATAGCGTATTTAGGCAGGTTATTTTCTGCTTCGGGTTCTTCTTCGAAATGGGTAATTACTTCGTCTAATAATTCGCCGGTTCCAGAACCCGTCATGGCCGAAATGAGGTATATTTCGCCAAGGCCCAAGCTATAAAACACAGCGGCTTCGTTGCGTAAATTGTTGTTATCTACTTTATTGGCAACTACGTATACCGGTTTTTTACTACGGCGTAAAATATGGGCAATTTCATCATCCAAATCGGTTACACCGGTAACCACATCTACCATAAAAATAACCACGCTGGCTTCTTCAATGGCAATGGTAACTTGTTCACGAATGGCTACTTCAAATACATCTTCCGAATGGGCTACATAGCCACCAGTATCAATAACCGTAAAGTGGTTGCCCACCCATTCCGATACGCCGTAATGACGATCGCGGGTTACACCACTCATGTCGTCAACAATAGCCTTACGGCTTTCTATTAAACGATTAAAAAGTGTTGATTTTCCCACATTTGGGCGTCCTACTATGGCTACTATATTACTCATGTTTCTTTGGTCTTAATTCTCGTATCCGAAGCTTTTTAGGTAATTTTTTCGGTTACGCCAATCGGCAATAACTTTCACAAAAATCTCCAAAAATACCTTTTTGCTTAAAAATACTTCAATATCTTGGCGGGCATAGGTGCCTACCTTTTTAATCATTTCTCCACCCTTGCCTATTATTATATTCTTTTGCGAATCACGCTCTACCACCACTTCGGCACTAATGCGGGTTAATTTCCCTTCTTCTTTAAAGGCGGTAATTAATACTTCGGTGCTGTACGGAATTTCTTTGTCGTAGAGTTTAAATATTTTTTCTCTGATAATTTCCGAAACAAAAAAGCGCTCGGTACGGTCGGTTAGTGTGTCTTTATCGTAATAGGGCGGATGTTCGGGCAATTTATCGTGAATAAATTGCAATACTGCGGGTATATTATGGTCGTGTAAGGCCGAAACCGCAAAAATGGCTTCGGGATTTAAAAGCTCTTTCCAATATTCAATCTTCGCCATTACCTTCTCCTCGTCCGATTTATCAATTTTATTGATGATGACCGCCACAGGTGATTTTGTTTTTTGTAATCGCTCTAATACATCGTTCTCGTCGTAACGTTCGTTGATGTCGGTTACAAACAAAATCAAATCTGCATCTACCACCGAACCATTCACCACACTCATCATAGATTCTTGCAATCCATAATGCGGTTTTATGACGCCCGGAGTGTCTGAAAAAATAATTTGCACGTCGGGTTCATTCACAATTCCTAAAATCCGGTGCCTAGTGGTTTGAGCCTTCGAGGTAACGATGGACATCTTTTCACCCACTAGGGCGTTCATGAGGGTAGATTTCCCCGCATTCGGTTTCCCGACGAGACTCACAAAACCGGCTTTATGCGACATGGAATTTATTTTGAAAAAGATTTGGACTGCAAAGAAACGAAATATATCTTTGCAGTCCAATTTAAAACAGAGGCAAGGCGATCTTTCCGGCATTTAAATTGACCAAAAGATAGTGCGGGGTGGAGCAGTTGGTAGCTCGTCGGGCTCATAACCCGAAGGTCGTCAGTTCGAGTCTGGCCCCCGCTACCAAAACGTTAGAAGTACCTAAGGCACCGA
Source organism: Sphingobacteriales bacterium (assembly GCA_026390835.1). GTDB lineage: Bacteria > Bacteroidota > Bacteroidia > Sphingobacteriales > Sphingobacteriaceae > JAIPAN01. The sequence continues at coordinate 17,774 of JAPLFD010000018.1, read as the reverse complement.
AAACGATTTATGGCCCGTTCGTCTAGGGGTTAGGACGCCAGGTTTTCATCCTGGAAACAGGGGTTCGATTCCCCTACGGGCTACAGAAATTAAAAACCCTCACCGAATTTCGGTGAGGGTTTTTTGTTTTACAACACTTTCGTGCTTTCTCCTCCTATTTTTTTACCTTGCTTTCTTAATTCCTATTAATTATTCGAAGCAATGATTTTGCATTTTAAAAAACTAACCATTTTTACCCTTCTTCTTTTCTCTTGTTTAGCCGCAGCGGCCCAAACCAAAATTAATATTGATGAGGGTTGGAAATTTCATTTCGGCCATGCTGCCGATCCGGCAAAAGATTTCAATTATGGCATTGCAGCCATTTTCTCCAAATCAGGTAAAACAGACCAGACCGCTTTAGCGGCTAATTTTGATGATAAAGACTGGCGAAGCTTGAATTTACCCCACGATTGGGCGGTAGAATTGCCGTTTAGCAATTCGCCTAATTTCGATGTGCAATCGCATGGCTATAAGCCGGTAGGAGGCCTGTATCCCGAAACGAGCATTGGCTGGTACCGCAAGCATATATCTATTGCCCAAGCCGATTCGGGTAGCCGCATCAGTTTACAGTTTGATGGAATTTTTAGAAATGCCAGTATTTGGGTAAACGGATTTTATTTGGGCACCAACCAAAGTGGTTATGTAGGCCAAACCTATGATGTAACCGATTATGTAAATTTTGGGAAGGACAATATCATAACCGTACGGGTTGATGCCATGCAATACGAAGGTTGGTTTTACGAAGGTGCCGGCATTTACCGCCACGTATGGTTAAAAAAATCGAACAACCTACATTTGGCCCAAGACGGCGTATTTGTGCATTCGGAAGTGAAGGATAAGCAAGCCACTCTGTTTGTAGAAGCCACCATTAAAAATGAACAACTAAGCGATGCTTCGGCTACACTATATTCCTACCTTACTAACCGAAACGGAAAGGTTTTAGCGCAAAGCAAGCCACAAGCCATTCGTCTTTCACGCAATGGGAGCACCAGCATTAAACAACAATTCACACTTACTAACCCAAGGCTTTGGTCTCTAGACGATCCGTATTTATATCGTGTAGTTTCGGTAATTAAGCAAGGTAATCGAGTGGTAGATTCGTTGAAACAACGCATAGGAATTCGTACCCTTCGTTTCGATGGTAAGGAAGGTTTCTTTTTAAATGGCAAGCACGTAAAAATTCAAGGTGTTAATAATCACCAAGATCATGCAGGTTTGGGAAGTGCCTTACCCGATTATATGCAATACTACCGAGTGCAATTATTAAAAGAGATGGGTGTAAATGCTTACCGAACTAGCCACAATGCACCAACTCCCGAATTGCTAGATGCCTGCGATAGTTTGGGCATGTTGGTGGTAGACGAACAGCGTTTGCTTAACAGTAGCCCCGAATACCTCGATCAGTTTGAGCGACTTATTAAACGTGACCGCAACCACCCCTCAGTATTTTTATGGTCTATAGGAAACGAAGAAGGCTGGATACAAGCCAACAGTGTGGGTAAACGCATTGCGCAAACCTTATTGGCCAAACAGCAGGAGTTAGACCCTTCACGAACCAGCACGTATGCCGCCGATATGGGTAATTTGTTCACTGGTGTAAACGAAGTTATTCCGGTTCGTGGTTTTAATTACCGTCAATTTGCGGTAGCCGATTACCATAAAGATCATCCCGGCCAACCAATTATTGGCTCCGAAATGGGCAGCACCGTTACCACCCGTGGTCAGTATGTATTAGATTCATTAAAAGCTTATGTACCCGATCAAGATATTACCGCACCTTGGTGGGCTAGCCGTGCCGAAACATGGTGGAAATTAGCCGCTGAGAACGCATATTGGGCAGGTGGCTTTATATGGACTGGTTTTGATTATAGAGGCGAACCTACGCCTTTTAAATGGCCAAATATCAATTCGCATTTTGGGGTAATGGACATGTGTGGTTTTCCTAAAAACATTTATTACTATTACCAAAGTTGGTGGACCGATAAAGATGTATTGCATATTTCGCCCCATTGGAATTGGCCCGATAAAGTGGGTAAGCCGATTGATGTATGGGTAAACTCCAACGCCGATGATGTAGAGTTATTTTTAAACGGAAAAAGTTTAGGCAAGAAAACCATGCCTCGTAACGAGCATTTGCAATGGTCGGTGGTGTATGAGCCCGGCACTTTAGAAGCCGTTGCCTTCAAAAAAGGGAAGCGTTTAAGTAGTAAAGTAGAAACTACTGGCCCAGCTGTGGAGGTAGTGCTTACGCCTTATAAAACTACGCTACTTGCCGATGGGCAAGATGTTGCCGTGATAAATATTACCGCTGTAGACAAACAAGGTAGAGAAGTGCCAACAGCAAATCAAATGATCAAGTTTTCTTTAAAGGGCGATGCCAAAATTATTGGCGTGGGCAATGGCGACCCAAGTAGCCATGAAGCAGATAAATGTGCCGATGGCGCTTGGCAACGTAGCTTGTTTAATGGCAAATGCCAGGTATTGGTACAAGCCGGAAAATCGGTAGGTAGCATTCAGTTTGAAGCCACCGCGGAGGGTCTATGGAAAGGTTCAACAGATATTATAACGGTATCTCCAAGCAGTGTTGCAAGTTTTAGTACCGATAAAACCTACGAGCTTTCTGCCGAAGCCGCCAAACCACGACAAGTCACCCAAATGTTGGGAGCCGATATCTCTTTTTTACCCGAGCTAGAAGCCAAGGGTATTAAATTTTCGGATAAAGGAATCGAAAAAGATCCCATTTTGATCATGAAAGATCATGGATTAAATTATGTGCGTTTGCGCATTTTTAACGATCCCGCCAATGCAAAGGGGTATGCCCCAGGTGCCGGATTTTGCGATTTGACCCATACCAAGGCCATGGCCAAACGGGTTAAAGCGGCCGGAATGAAATTGTTGTTAGATTTTCATTACAGCGATTATTGGGCCGATCCGGGTAAACAATTTAAGCCAGCTGCCTGGGAGAATTTAAATCCTGAAGAATTAAAAAAAGCGCTTTATGAGTATACGAAAAAAGTGATGCAGGAATTGAAAGACCAAGGTACCACCCCCGATATGGTGCAAATTGGCAATGAGATTAATCACGGCATGGTATGGCCCGAAGGTAGTGTAAGCAATATTGATTACTTAGCCCAATTGATTAAAGCGGGCACCGCAGCAGTGAAAGCGGTTGACCCCACCGTGGTGATGATGCTTCATGTGGCGCTTGGTGGGCAGCACGACGAGTCGACTTTTTTTATTGATAATATGCTGGCTCGTGGGGTACATTTTGATGTTATTGGCGAATCGTATTACCCAAAATGGCACGGAACTCTAGCCGATTTGGAATCAAATCTGACTAATTTGGTGAAACGGTATAATAAAGATGTAATGGTGGTAGAGTATTCTCAATTAAAAAACGAAGTAAACAAAATTGCCTTTGAACTTCCTAATGGAAAAGGCATGGGTACCTGTATTTGGGAGCCACTAAGTACGTGGGAAGCTTTCTTCGATAAAGACGGAAAATCGAATGCTTATTTAAGCGTATACGACACCTTGAGTAAGCAGTATATGAAATAAAAAAAGCCTCCCAATTGGGAGGCTTTTTTTATTAGCCCAATTAATAATTTCTCATTCGCTCTACCTGATGCTTTACCGTTTTATAGTCGGTACGGTTGAATTTGCGCTTAAAGTTTAGGCCCAAACAAAGAGATGCACTTGCTGTAAGGTAATTTCTTTGACCAAGGTCGGATACTAATTTGGCATTGGCGTGTAGCATAAGGTTGCCAATACGAGGTCTTAAACCGATGTTTAGGGTATAAAAATCGGCTTTTTGGCCATTGGTAGGTAATAGTGGGTCGTAAATATCGCCAATTAATTTTCCGAAGTTTAAATTAATGAGCTTAAGTGTAAAAAAGGAGAGTTGTGGCTCGTATATATTGGATGTAAAATATAAACTTGATGCACTATTGCTAGGTAAATTACTTGCTTGGTATACCTGTGAGGGCACCCAAACAGACAAGCGAAAGCCAATCATATTCGATCGTGAATGATCTCTACCTTTTACAGATAAATTCGGATGTATTTTTGTTTTTCTATATAATCCCACTTCATAAAGTGTAGAAGCTGATAATAAGTCTATTTTACTTCCACTGGTAATAGTGCTTAAACTGTAAAAATTGGAAATTGCTCCTGCACCTATTTGTAACTGGTACACATACGGACGGGTTTTCTTTAACTCGTTAACTTTTTCTGTGGTAAGTAGGCTTACCACACTTTGTTCACGTTCGCGGAGGCTAGCGGCATATTGTGGAAATTCCGCTTCTGTTTTTAAGATGAGTTGGTAAGCATCTACATAAGCCTTTGTACGTATTCTAAGATCGATTTCTCGTTTACGCTCGGCTACAATGTTTTCTCCAATACTATTGAGTGTTGCTTGATATTTTGCACTGTTTACAAATTGATAAGGCGCCAAGGCATCCAACCATTCTTTTGCTTTGTTAAAATCTCTACTTTGAATACTGTTTTGGGCATAGCCAATGTATTGCTCAAAGGCCTTGTTTTGTAAGAGCCCCTCCAGGTTTTTATACTGCTGAATAAAACTCGGATCAACACCTTGTAATTCTTTTACAGCTGCTAAAGCTACCATAAAATCGCTCGACTGAATTTTTGACAAGTAGGCATTTTCAATTGTTTGTAAGGCATTTTTTCGAGCCTCTATTACACTGGGGTTGTTGGGGTAGCGTAGGCTTAATCGACCAAAAATGAGCATGGCCTCACGAAAATTTCGGTCGGCAATTTCAGTATTAGCACGGTTAATTTCTTGCTGAAATTCGCCTGTTTCTACTTTAGATAAGAGGTAGTTAATTTGCTGATTGATATTTTCTAAATCGGCCTGTATTTGCTCATTATTACTTAAAGAGTTATCTAGATCTACTACGGCAATTAAACGCATCAGTTGATCAATTTCCGCTTTTGCAGCAATGGCTTCGTTGTAAATGGTTTGGCTTACGGTAGAACCGTAATCGTTATTCTGGTAATTTACCAGCTTAGCTTTTAAGCTACCAATAGCTAAATCCAATAAAGCGTACGCCTGCTTGTTAAACTCATCCCGGTTTACCAAAATTAAACCATGCATGGTTTTAGTACTCGGGTCGTCGCACCATTGATAGGTTGGATTTTTAAGCACCATTTTAGCCGTAATCTTAGAATTTACTGAGATGTCGTTCAATTGTAACGAATTTTGCGCCTCTCCACTAATTCCTGATTGAGTTTGTATACTTTTGGTGGTTACTTCTACCGACGAAAAAAGGTTGGTGGTTAAATTGTACTTGAGTTGGGTTTCGATTTCTTTTTTTACCGATTCTCTTTCTTTATTTCTGGTATATGGCTTACTTGCTTTGGCAAATAAATAGCCTTCGCCATATTGTAAATCAAGCGACTTGTTATCCGTTAAATTGAAGCAATTTTGAGCGGATGCGCTGAGGCTAAATGCTAGTAATAGCAAAAGTAAAGGGGAGCACTTGGCTCCCCAAAAATACTGTTTCATAAAAGGGTATTTTGTGATTGCTTTAGTTATCTAGTTTCGACATTTCTTCTTCGAAAACTTTGCGGAATTTCTCTAAATCGCTTTCTACTTTTAATGCTTTTGAACTAGAAAGTCCTTTTACTGCACGATCAGCTACTCCTTTGCTAGAGGTCTCAATTACTACCCAGGCCTCATAGCCTTGGCTGCCTTTTTCGAAAAGTTTTTCATCTACTATTTTAATGTTACTAAGCGATTCGTTTGCCGAGGTGCGTACGATAGAAGAGGCGCTACTAGCAAATTCACTCTGATTGTCTGCAGTAACTTGTTTACTAAAAATTTCAGTAGTAGTCTTAGCTACCGTTGTAATACTTTCAGCAATTTTACGCTGTGCGTTGGTGAGGGCAATTTTTTTAGCCATCTCCATATCTGTACTTACTCCAGTACCTACTGCTCTAAAATAATCCTTATCAGTTTTGTACTGCTTTTCAGAAAAAGGAAGACCTTTTACCTCTTTACGTTCTTCTTGTTTAGTATAGTTCACTTTTTGTACGCCACAGGCCGATACTAATATCGCCGAAATAAGGAGGCTAAAGAATGCTGTTTTTTTCATAGTATTTATTTTTTGATGTTTTTTATGATTAATAGTTATTAAAGTTAACATTAATCTACAAGCTACACTGCTTTACCTTAGTTTTATTAGCTTCTTAATTCACTGTAAAACTATACACACCAGAATCGGATGTATTGCCCTTTAGATCTTTTGTAATCACCTTCCAATAATATGTGGTAGCACTACTTACAGTAACGTTAGTGAGTATACTAGCCGTCAGGTTACTTTGCAACACACTAGGCGAACTGGTAGTTCCCAAGTACACGTCGTAGGTACTGATGTCGTTATTTACATCACTTCCATTCCAATCCAGGGTAATTTTACCGGCAGTAGCTGTAACGGCTTGCCCTTGGGTAGGGGTAACCATTTCGGCTGGGAACGGTGCATGGCTGGTAACTCCAGATCCCGAATTGAAAAACTTCCAAATTTCACTTGGGGTAGTGGTACTTGTTTTACTGGTTTTAGATACAATTTGCCAGGAGTAAGGAGTGTTTTGTAATAAAGTTACCTCTAAGGTAGTAGTTGTAGTATTTTGTGTAGTACTAACTTGAGTTAAGAGATTTTTAATAATTAAATCGTAACTCTCGGCATTGCTGGCGGCAATCCACGAGAATAAAATTTTGCTCTCGGTGGCCGATACTACTGTGCCGTTTAAACAAGCTTCATTTTGGGCAGGTGCGGCTAGGCTAGGTTTTGAGGGCGCAACTGCTGCAGGCGTACTACCACCTTTTTTCCCACATGAAAAAAGAGTTAAACAAAGAATAGATGTTGCTAAAAAAGTTCTCATTTTTTAAAGATTTTATAGGTTTGATCTCCTACGGTTAAAAGATAAAACCCGCTTTCTAAATTACTTACGTTAATTTGTAAAGTTCCTGTTGCGTTTTGATAGGTCTGCTGAAACACCTTAATTCCCGAACTATTGCTGATGTTTACCGCTACGGTGCTCGATTGATTTCCGCCCAATTTGATAAACAACATATCGCCAAAAGGATTCGGGTAAATGGTGGCTTTATCGTTAACAAGTATAGCTTCATCAAAAGTACCTTGGCATGGTTTATCGGTTGTAACCAAAATTTGGTTGGTACCAATTTGCAATGGCAAGGTTATGCTAGTGCTATTGGTTTGATAGCTTTGCCCATTTAACTGAATTTGATAGGTATTTGCTCCAGCTAGGTTTAAGGTAACCGAATTGGTTACAGGGTTAACTTGTGAGAGTACCGCCAAATCTTTTGGTTCATCCACTACTATGCTATAACAAATTTTGTAGCTGGTATTTCCGTTGGCAGTAATACAAATGGCATAGGTGCCTGCTACTAAGTTGGGTATGGTAAAGCTAGTTACAAATGGGTAGTTGGTGGTTTGCCCATTACTGGTTACAGCAGCAGTATAACTCAATGCTTTTTCAGCGGTAATGGTAATCGATCCATTATTGCTAGTCCTACAGGTTTCATCAACCACAATGGTATTGAAATTATTATAGGCAAGCGGGAACGTTACCCCCACAATTACCGGTGCTGAACTTACTGTACAGGTTCCCACTGTTTTTTGTACGGTATAGGTACCTATTTGCGTGGCATTATACGTTGTAGCATTTGCACCTAGAATACTAACCCCGTTTAAGAACCATTGGTTACCTGATGCGGCATCTGAAGTTAAGATAGTTCCATTTTTTGTAATGGTAGGAGCTGCCAAACTGCTGGTAGTTACGGCAGTGCGTTGACCATTGGTACAGCCTGCAGCACGAACTGCTAAATCGTAGAAATAATAATAAAAGGCTTGGTAGTAATTGGCATTTACCCCTGTTGGATCGGTGGCTGTATTGCCAGTGATACTGAATACATCGCCTACATTAAATGGATAGCCACTCACTCCACTATTATTTCGGAAAATAGAAGCACCATTTTCATATTCAATAGAAACGGTATAATCGCCTGCTTCCGGAAGTAATAAATTTAATGGATATACTTGCCCTGTTGAACCATTCGGCGTTACATCGAGCGTTACTCTTGAAACTTCTGCCCCTGTGTTAGTTTTGCTGGCAATAAAAGTAATTTTTCCGCCGGCACCAATATAAAGTTTGGCACTTTCTAGTACTACAGGTGCATTGGCTTTCATCAATACAGATGGGTTGTTCCCGCTTAAATATGCATTGCTACCAACCCCAAATACAGTGTTAGTTGCTGGGCCTACTTTACCGCTAAAATTGTTTACACCAGCATGAAAGGTGGAAATAGTACTTCCTGCTTGGGTATAAGTAGCACTTTGCCCCGGTAAATTAAAGGCAACAGGTAAGGCATCGGTTACATTTTTATACCAAAATATGGTACCTGTACTAGTGCCTGAAAGGGTGTATGAATTTGCATTATCGCATTTTGTTACCAGTAAATTACTTGCAGCTGGTGGTGTGCTCGTGGTAATGGTGCTGCTAAGTAAATTATTTAGTGGGTTTAAATCACCTGTTAAACTGGTTTCTGTTTCTATAGTATACGTAGTGCCGCTTATTAAGTTAAATCCGAGAGTGGTAGTAATGTTTACATCCATACCTGGATTAATACTACCCGAATAACTTCCTGTTAGGGTATTAAGCAACGTAGTTCCGTCGTAAATGCGTGCGGTTAGGCCTATACCACTTACTGCGCTGGTGCCGAAATTTTTAACATTAGCCGTAACTGTTTGGCCAGTTTTTGAGCAGGTACCGCTTGCAGGATCTATCAGGGTATTTACACCTACATCTTTACTAGGTGCATTAAACTTGATATTCATATCTAAAGTTTCGCCATTGGCATACGTTCCGCAAGAAGTTATGGTCGTGGCGTCGGTAGTTTCGGATAGCACAATCCGTACACGGCTGGTATTTCCTATGGTTACCGTTGCAGGTATTGCGATAGAGACCGTTAATGGGAGAATTCCCGTACTGCCGAGGTTCGGCGTTGGAGTTGCAACCAACTCATTCACCTCATCAAATGCACCATCGCTATTAAAATCGATATATACTTTAGCAATTTTATCCTGTTCTGTACCACAGGTTCCTAAAGTTACACTACTTAGAGGATAAGTAGCTCCTGCTTCTACCTGTATGGTTTGGTTCGTTGCATTGGTATACCCTCCTGTAGTATTACAACCAGCAGCGGCAGTGTAGGTTGTATTGGCTAGGCTAAAGCCTATAATTTTAGAATTGGGCGCACCAGTTGGTGCTGAAGCACAGTATGTAGATCCCCCCACACCCGATAAGATTAAGGAATAGGCTTGTTTGCCATTGCCCACACCACTCAACGTTCCTTTGTGGTTGATGGTAAGTGTATAGGTTTTGCCAGGTGTGGCATTGGGTATAATTATTTTTTCGACATTATCTCTAATGTTATCTCCATTAGTGGCCACATTTGCCGGTTGGTCAGGGTCAAGTTTATAGGGGAGGTACGTTTGCGTACCGTCGCTAATGCGAAGATCTAAATCGTTTACCAATTTTGGGGTACGGTCGTCCGTAATAGCACTAACGGTTGCATTTCCAGGAGGGTCTGTCCAGCAAATAGTGGCCACCAATGGCCCTGATCCTGAACTGATTAAGGAAAGTGTCTTTGTAGCTGCTTGTTGGGTTAATGAATCTAGGATAATCTTATGAATGTTTGTAGCGCTTGCCCCATCACCGAGGATTACCTTTGCCGCTTTTTCTGCGTTTACTAAGCCCCAACCATAAATATAATCAGGGCCGGCATTGCCTGCATCATCTGCCGTATGAATTACAAGTCCTTTTAAAGAAGCAGAGCGCATAACTGCGCCTGCATTTTTTTGTGCATAGGCTTCTTGTAGTAACACCAAGGTACCTGTAACATTTGGTGCTGACATGGATGTTCCACTTAATGATCCGTAGGCTGTAGGACTAGTGGGAATAGTGGATGTAAGCGCTACACCCATTCCAACCACATCGGGTTTTATACGTCCATCATCGGTAGGGCCAAAACTACTAAAAGAAGAAATTTGGATATTATTAGGTGTAAAAGGCCCATTAGGTATACCACTAATGGCTCCTACGGTTAAAATATTTTTTGCGTTTGAGGTAAGAGAGAGGCAATCGTAAGAGTCGTTGCTATAAATATCTCCATTGTTACGGGTAAATTCCGTCCAGGTGCCATTTACTTGTTTCCAATACGTTTGGCCAATTGCAGGCCCAGTTTCTCCACGGTTATTTCCGGCTGATTTTACCGGTAAGTAGAATGGTGCATTATAACATATAACATCATAATTTCTTGCAGTATTATCGTATAATCCAAATTTATAATCTTCGTACTCTCCATTATTACCCATCCACTCCCAACGTGCTGCGGGCGTTGCTCCCGAATTGTAATACCAGCCGGCAATATATCCGTAGGAGTGATTTGAGATGAGCATGCCGTTTGTGGCTTCTGTAGCCATTTCAGGAGAATCTCCATTGAAATCGTATGAAACCAAACGTTGTAAACCGAAGGCCATACCTTTGGCATTGGTGTTAATACCAGCAGCCATAATGGTACCGGCAACGTGGGTAGCGTGCTGGCTTACTGCCGATGTAGCATTTTTATTTAGAATACGATTATTGGCAAATTCTTGATGCGATACGTAAACGGATCCGCCATCCCATTCGCCAATTTTATCTTTTAAAAAATTGGTAGATCCACTTAAACTTAGCCCCAAACCGCCATTTGTATACAGTTTATTAGCTCGGGTAGTGGCCGCTGCGTAGGAATTGTTATCGGTAACTAAATACAAAGGATGGCCTTCAGCATCTAAACTTTGAAGCGACATTACCTTCCCGTTTTCAAATACCTTAAAGGTAATCCAGTTGTTTTTTTCAGCCTCCTTAAAAGCTTCTTTCCGATCTTTATCTACCGATTTTTTTTGAATTCGAGCAAATTTGTTTAGCTCTTTGGCGTTGGTAGAAATTTCTTGGGCGAAAAGTACATATCCAGGCAAAAGCAGGATTAATAGTACCATTAGCAATGTTTTTTCTACGTAAAGAGAACGTTTTAGCTTGGAGAAATAGGGAATCATATCTTGAAAATTTAGCGGCGTATTAAGGCGTTAAATTACAAAATACTTGTTAAAAAGAAATAAATAAAAATGATTTTAAATTATCGAGTTATTTAACTGATAGTTCTCCACTCAATTGCTTGAGAATTATTTCTGCTTGTTTGGCTTGAAATTGCGCATCGCTGGTACGAGCAGATGCATTTAAATAATTTAACTGTGCTTCTCGAAATTCTATAGCACTCAAACTGCCTAAGCGAAATTTATCCAAAGAAATATCCATGTTTTGTTTGGCTGTTTCTTGGTTTTGAGTTTCTAAACGTACCAATACTAAGTTGGTGGTGTAGGTTTGATAGGCTTGTTGCAATTGTGCTTGTATGCGTTGTTGGGTTTGTTTAAATTGAATTTGCGCACTATTGACTCCTATATTGGCATTTTTCTCGTTTCTGCTTTGTAAAAAGCCATTAAATAAGGGCACGCTGGCAGTAATACCATATGTAAATCCTCTTCCTGTAGCTTCACGGGCAAACCCTAGTGCCGAGCTGGAGTTTGAGAAGTTGTAGCCCGTATTTAAGCTTATGCCCGGGTAGCGGCTGGCTCGTACTTGAGTGAGGTTTAGTTTGGCAACTTGTTGTTGTATGTCGGCTAAACGTATTTCCGGATTTTTTGTTTGCACCGCCTGTAGTAATTCAGCATAGGTAAAAGTGCCTTGTAGTGCAATGGTATCACTTACCGTGAAATTGGTTTCCAACGATCTTCCCATTAGTAAATTGAGTTGGGTTTTAGCTTGCTGAAAAGCATCTTGCTGACGCATGAGGTTTGTGGTATCGGTATTCAAATCAACCTTAGCTGCTAGCACCTCTAGTTTAGATGCTTTGCCAATACTGTAACGGGTTTGTGAATTTTTTAGCCGTATTTGAGAAACTTCTACTGCCGATAGAAATGAATGAATATATTGGTTTTGGCGAACCAAATCGAAATAGGTATTCATAACATCGGACAATGTATTTTCTACCGTTAGTCTGAAATTGAGTTCACCGCTGGTTTGTAATTTTTGCAGCCGAGTGTAATTGGCAAACATGGCAAACCCATCGAAAATTCTCCAATTAAGGTTAATTCCGACATTGGTGTTGGCATTTTTGGCATTGTCTTGTTGTTGCTGGGTGCCGTTTGCTAGTGTTTGTTCGCTATTTTGTACCGAATGATTGTTGGTAAAATTGCCGGTAATCAATGGCAATATTCCGGCATTGGCCAGGCTGACATTGTTTTTGGCAACGCTTACCTGATTGCTACGAAGTTGAATATCGAAGTTGTTTTGTAAGGTAAGCTCAATAGCCTGCTGCAGGGTGAGTTTTTCTTGAGCATAGCAAGCAGTACTCAGTAAAAGTAATACTAAAACACGGAGACTATTTTTCATTTTTTTGAGATGGACTAGGTGATTTTAGTGGTTTTGACCATAAGCTGTAAATGGCCGGAATAACATAAAGCGTAAGCACCAGAGAAAATAAAGTTCCTCCAATAATAACAATGCCCATGCCCATTCTACTTTTTGCTGCGGCCCCAATAGCCAAGGCAATTGGAAGTGCGCCTAGGGCAATGGCCAAGCTGGTCATTAAAATAGGGCGAAGTCTAGCCTCGGCGGCTTTGCGTATGGCCGATGCTACAGGCTCTCCTTTTTCTTTTAACTGGTTGGCAAACTCTACAATTAAAATACCGTTTTTGGTTACCAAGCCAATAAGCATAATGGTGCCAATTTGGCTAAAAATATTCCAGGTTTGCCCGAAAAGCCACAGAGAGAAAAATGCCCCGGCTACGGCCATGGGTACGGTTAAAATAATAATTACAGGATCTATAAAACTTTCGAATTGTGCAGCAAGTAGCAGATAAATGAGTAATAAAGCCAAAGCAAAGGCAAATAGGGTATTGGAAGAGCTTTCTTTAAAATCTCGAGATTCGCCGCCTAAATCGGTAGAAAAACTATCGTCCAATACTTTTTTACTTATATTATCCATTGCATCAATGCCATCGCCAATACTTTTACCAGGTGCTAGGCCGGCAGAAACGGTAGCTGAAACAAAGCGGTTATTATGGTACAGTTGTGGCGGAGTGCTTTGTTCTTCTACCTGAATTAAATTATCTAATTGAATGAGTTCGCCACGGTTGTTCCGCACAAATATGGAGGTTAAATCTGTGGGGTCGTTACGGTTCATCCGATCGTATTGCCCAATAACTTGGTATTGTTTGCCATTTTGGATAAAATAGGCGAAACGTTGTCCGCTTAAAGCAAATTGCAAGGTTTGTGCAATATCGAGCACCGAAACCCCTAAATTTTTTGCCCGTTCTCTATCAATAGATAGGTTTATTTCGGGCTTGTTAAATTTAAGGTTAGCATCAGATACGGTGAATGTAGGGTCTTTACTCACTTCCTCCATAAATAGCGGTAATTTTTCTCTTAGTTTTTCAAAATTTGGAGCTTGTATAATGTAGCTGATTGGCAAACCACCTCTACGATTTACCGATATGGTGGGTTGCTGTACTACAAATATTTTCCCTTCGGAGAAAGTCTTTGTAATTTTAGTTAGCTTATCTGTAAGTTCACTTTGTGTGGCTTTCCGTTGGTCAGGCTCGGTTAAACGAATACGTACAAAACCCGTATTTGCTGCGCCACTACCACTAAATCCAGGAGCGGTTACGGTTAGGTTTATACGTTTATCCGGAATAGAATCTTCTACCATTTGTGCCACTTTTAATACAAAATTGTCGGTGTATTCGAAAGAAGCTCCTTCGGGCGCAGAAAGTTGCATGTTAATGGCGCTTCGATCGTCGTAAGGGGCTGTTTCTTTTTGTAAAATAACCCAGAACAAGGCAATTAAAGCAATACAGCCTACTAGAATGGCGAAGGCTCTTTTCGGTTTTTGTAAAAAGCGTTCGAGAGATTGCGTGTAACCGTTGGTTAGGGCTACAAAATAAGGTTCGGTACGCTCATAAAATTTAGTTTTTTTCTGATGCCCTTTCATTAAATAGGCATTGAGCATAGGGGTTAAAGTAAGCGATACAAAAGCAGATATAAGTACGGCTGCCCCAATGACTACGCCAAATTCTCGGAACAAGCGGCCTACAAATCCTTCTAAAAAAATAACCGGTAAAAACACCGCAGCTAGGGTAATGGAAATGGAGATTACCGCAAAGAAAATTTCATTAGAGCCTTTAATGGCGGCCTCAATAGGCGAATAGCCCTCTTCAATTTTTTTGAAAATGTTTTCGGTTACCACAATACCATCATCAACAACCAAGCCGGTAGCCAATACAATAGCTAGTAAGGTGAGTACATTGATGGAAAACCCAAACATGTACATCACAAAGAAGGTGGCAATTAAAGATACCGGAATATCTATTAATGGGCGGAAGGCGATGCTCCAGTCGCGGAAAAATAAATATATAATTAGAATAACCAATACCAAAGAGAGTAGGAGGGTTTCGGCAACTTCGGAAACTGATTTTTTGATAAAAATGGTTTGATCTATCGCTACATCGAGTTTAAAATCTTTAGGCAAATCTTTTTTAATTTGCTCATAGCGTTTATAAAACTCATCAGAAATATCTAAATAATTGGCACCCGGTTGCGGTACAATGGCCATGCCAATCATGGTTTTACCAGATTGACGCAACATGGTTTCCTCATTTTCTGGAGCCATTACTGCCGAACCAATATCTTTTAATCGGATGATGTTTACCCCATCGTTTTTAATAATCAAATTATTGAAATCATCTTCGGAAGATAAGTTTCCCATGGTTTTTACAGACAATTCGGTTGACTCTCCGGTGATTTTTCCGGAAGGGAGTTCGATGTTTTCTTTGTCGAGAGCCGTTTTAATATCTAGTGCGGTTAAGCGATAGGCCGCCATTCGCGAAGGATCTATCCAAATGCGCATGGCCATGCGTTTTTGCCCCCAAATTTGCACGTTACTTACTCCCGGAATGGTTTGTAAGCGTTGCGCCAATACGTTTTCGGCATAATCGCTCAATTCCAAGTGGTTGCGGGTATCGCTTTCTAGGGTCATCGATAAAATAGACTCCGAGTTGGCATCGGCCTTGGCTACAACTGGTAAACCGTCTATATCTTTTGGTAAGGAACGAGCCGCTTGCGAGACTTTATCGCGAACATCGTTGGTGGCTTCTTCTAAATCTTTAGTGAGGTTAAACTCAACGGTAATATTGCTCGAACCTTGATTACTTGAAGAGGAAATATTCCGTACTCCATCAATACTGTTGATGGCTTTTTCTAATGGTTCGGTAATTTGCGATTCAATTACATCGGCATTGGCGCCCGGGTAACCGGTACGTACAGATACTACCGGTGGATCAATAGATGGAAATTCGCGAACGCCCAAAAAATGAAAGCCAATCAGTCCAAAAAGGACTAAGCTCAGGTTCATAACAATGGCTAAAACCGGACGTTTAATGCTGGTGCTCGATAAACTCATCTACTTAGTTTTTCACTATTACTTTTACCGGACTCTCATTTTTTAGCGACATCATTCCCGAAGTTAACAAGGTATCGCCTACGGATAAGCCAGAGAGCACTAAAATATATTTATCGGTTCGTGGTCCGGTTTCAATTGGTATTTCTTTAGCTAAACCATTGCTGCTAATAAATACTTTTTTGCCTTTTAAAACAGGTATAACAGCTTGTGTAGGAATTAAAATAGCATCGGGTATACCCGCCAATGGCAACGTAATTTTAGCAAAAGAGCCTGGAATCAACTGGTTACCTATATTGGTAGTTTTTGCTTTTAGTTGCAAGGTTCTGGTATTGGTTTCTATGCCCGGATCCATAGCATAAATTTTAGCACTAAAAGGTTTGCTGTTTCCGTCTACAGTAAACTGAATTTCTGTTTGATTTTTAATTTTTCCGGCATATTTTTCCGGAACCGAGAAACTAATTTTAACAATTTGACTATTTACCAGTTTGGTAATGCTGGTGCTAGGGCTTACATATTCGCCGGTAGATATTGAGCGCAAACCAATGCGCCCACTAAAAGGGGCTGTGATGGCGGTTTTAGATAACTGTGCCCTAATAAGTTCTGTTTGTGCTTTTAGGTTAGTTAATTCGGCAAAAGCGATATCGTATTCTTCTTGGCTAATGGCTTCTTTGTTTAGCAATTGTTTTGCCCTCGATTCGGTTTCGGAGGCTAGTTTTTGTTTACTTAGCGCTTGTTTAAGTTGCGCTTGTAGTTCGGTATCGTTTATTTTTACGAGTAGTTGTCCTTTGCTTACACTAGTACCCTCTGTAAAGTAAATACCTTTAACTAAGCCAGATATTTCGGGCCTAATTTCCACTTCTTCATCGGCCTCAACAGCCCCGCTTAAGGTAATGTTACTATCAAAAGCTTGACTGCTTATAATTAAGCCATTTACTTTTGTAGGAGGCATTGTACCGGCATTTTTGCCCCCTTTAGACCCACCCGAACCACCTTTTCCTCCGGCCCCTTGTTGTGCATTTTTAGTAACACGATAGAGAATGGCAGCACCTAAACAAAGGGCCAGTAAAATATAGAGAATGCGTTTAGTTTTCATTTAAATAGCTGTGATTTGAGGGTAAAAGTAAGTTATTCAGTGCACATGTACCCAAAATGTATCCAATAAATTACAGCTGCAAGTTTTTCAAAATTTCTTACTTTAAAATTAAAAACTACTTTTGTTATAAACCTATCCGTTTAGAACCAATGAAGAATCTAAAACCATTTTTGTCGTTCCTATTTATGGCCCTTTTAAGTACACAGATAATGGCGCAAAGCCATATTTCATTTGAAGTTTCTTTTGTAGAGCCACAGGCGCATTATGTTGAAGTAAGTATGTTATTAAAGGGAAATCATCAGCCCCAAATTGATGTGAAGATGCCTGTTTGGGCACCCGGTTCGTATTTAGTGAGAGAGTTTGCCAAGAATGTAGAAGGATTCAAAGCAATAGATGGGAAGGGCCAGGCACTTGCATCACAAAAAGTAAATAAGAGTACTTGGCGCATTCAAAATCCTAAAAAATCGGATATTCGCATTTCTTACCGAGTATATGCGTTCGAAATATCGGTACGTACTAGCTTTGTAGATGCTTCGCATGCATTTTTATCGCCAACGGGTATTTTTATGTATCCGGCAGGGCAATTGGCTAAACCCTCTACAGTTACCATTAAACCTTTTGCTAGCTGGTCTAAAGTGTCTACAGGCTTAAGTCCTGTAAAACCGGGTGCTTTTACCTACACCGTTCCAAACTTTGATATCTTGTTTGATTCTCCAATTGAGGTGGGAAACCAAGATGTGTTTGAATTTACTGCGGCCGGTGTTCGCCACGAGGTGGCCATGTATGGTGGAGGTAATTATAATGCTGAAAAATTAAAAGTAGATATGGCCAAAATTGTGGAACAAACTACCAAAGTTTTTGGCGAAAATCCGAATAAGTATTTATTGTGCACAATTATGCATCGGGTGGTGGTGGTTTAGAACACTTAAATTCTACGGTATTAGGTCATCCAAGAGGGCAGTATGCTAACGAAAATGGCTATAAAGGTTTCTTAGGGTTGGTTGCTCACGAGTATTTTCATTTGTGGAATGTGAAACGCTT
>JAPLFD010000007.1 GCA_026390835.1 Sphingobacteriales bacterium | reverse complement strand
GCCCATTTGTTTACTCATTCCCAATGAAGATCAACGTTCGGCCGATTATAGCCACATCCAAGATGCCTATCGTCCGTCGCATGCCGACTATACTTACGACGCCAAATACGGTCACCGCGATTATCGTGGTGGCGGCCGTTCATCGGCAAGAGAAACCGCAGCTCGAGTAGCCGCAGGAGCTATTGCCAAATTACTTTTAGCCCAAGCTGGAATCGAAATTTTTGCACAAGTATCGGCCGTTGGAGACATAGAAGCACCCGGACTCGGCAACGAATCGATTGCCCTATTAACCAAACAACGAGAAGCAACACCCATACGTTGTGTAGACCCAGCCACGGCTAAAGAAATGATTAGCTGCATTGAAACTATTCGTAAAGATGGCGATACTATTGGCGGAAAAATTTCGGCGATTATTCGCAATTGCCCGGCGGGTTTGGGTGAACCCGTTTTTGATAAAATCCATGCCGATTTAGGCAAAGCTATGCTGAGCATCAATGCCGTTCATGGTTTTGAATATGGTTCTGGTTTCGATGGAACCCGCATGAAAGGCTCGGAGCACAACGATGCCTTTGTAACTGCATCTAACGAAAAAGCACATACTCTCACCAACTTTTCGGGAGGCATTCAAGGTGGTATCACTAACGGAATGGAAATTAATTTCCGAGTTGGATTTAAGCCTGTAGCCACCATTATGCAAGCACAAACCAGTGTAAATAAAGCCGGCGAAGAAGTTGCTGTTTTAGGCAAAGGCCGCCACGACCCTTGTGTGGTGCCGAGAGCAGTAGCCATTGTAGAGGCCATGGCTGCCTTAGTACTAGCCGACCACTACTTACGCAATAAAACAGCTAAGATTTAAAATATGGCAGGAAACTGATTCGGTTTGCTATCGTGCATCATGGCATATACCGTTTCTACCACATCTTCTACCGAAGGCTTGGTAAAATAATCGCCATCAGAACCATAGGGCGTACGATGTGCTTTTGCGGTTAGGGTTTTCGGTTGACCATCTAAATAATAATAGCCTTTCTGATTTTCGAGCACTTGTTGCAAGATGTATGCCGATGCACCGCCCGGTACATCTTCGTCAACCACCAATAATTTAGAGGTTTTTTTAAGCGACTGCGCACAAATTCCGTGTATATCAAAAGGCAATAAGGTTTGTGGATCCACAATTTCTATCGAAATGCCTAATTTCTCCAACTCTTCTGCGGCTTCTTGCACAATACGCAGCGTAGAGCCGTAAGAAACAATAGTGACATCTTTCCCTTCACGTATAATTTCGGCGGAACCCAGTGGAACCGTAAAATCACTAATATTTTGAGGCAATTTTTCTTTTAAACGATAGCCATTTAAGCATTCTACCACCAAAGCAGGCTCATCGCCACGAAGCAATACATTATACATACCAGCCGCTTGGGTCATATTTCTAGGCACACATACGTGAACGCCCCGTAAAGAGTTTACAATCATGCCCATTGGCGAACCCGAATGCCACACCCCTTCTAAGCGGTGTCCACGGGTGCGAATTAGTAAGGGCGCTTTTTGGCCGGCTTTGGTACGGTAACTTACCGTAGCCAAATCATCGCTCACAATGTTTAAGGCAAATAATAAATAATCTAAATATTGAATTTCGGCAATAGGTTTTAAGCCACGCATGGCTAAACCAATACCTTGGCCAATAATAGTCATTTCACGAATACCGGTGTCGGTGATGCGCAAATCGCCGTATTTTTCTTGCAAACCGGCAAAGCCTTGGTTTACATCGCCAATTTTACCTACATCTTCTCCAAAAGCCAAAACTCTCGGATCGCGATTAAAATGAGCATCAAAACACGCATTTAAAATTTCACGTCCATCCAATAGTGGAGCATCAGAAGCAAATTCAATGGCTACAGACGGCACTTTTTCAGGACTTTGGCTTGTTTCAGTAAATAATTTAGAATTATAGGCATCTGCCATTTTTACTTGTTGTTGGCTATACCAATTCAGCAAGTCTGTTTTGGCAGGGCTTTGTACCGCCCGTAATATACGAATAGACTTACGCACTGCTTGGTAAACCTCTTTACGAGAAACTTCGCTGGTTTTTGCTAAAGTTTCTGCCAAAGAAACCACTTCCGGCATCTGCGTAGATTGCAAGAGGGCAATAGCGTCATTGGCTTCGGCTTGTATGGCACTTAAAAAATCGGCCAAGGCCTTTTTCTGACATTCACGGACATAGTTTTTAGCCGTTTCTTCTAATGCCGTAAGTTCAGTTTCGCTACTCATGGCTGCTTCGAGCATCCATTTACGCATTTGCACCAAACAATCGTATTCTTGTTCCCAAGCCAACCGATCGGCAGATTTATAACGTTCGTGCGAACCCGAAGTAGAATGACCTTGGGGTTGCGTAAGTTCGGTTACGTGAATTAAAGTAGGCACATGCTCGGCTCGGCAGGTAGCAATGGCTTCCTGATATACTTGGCATAACGCAGGATAATCCCAGCCTTTTACTTTATAAATTTCAAAGCCTTCGCCTTTGGCATCACGCTGAAAACCTTTTAATATTTCTGAAATATCTTGTTTTGTAGTTTGAAATTCGGCCGGAACAGAAATGCCGTAGGCATCGTCCCATACAGAAACGGCCATAGGAATTTGCAATACACCCGCAGCATTCATGGCTTCAAAAAACACGCCTTCGGAGCTAGAGGCGTTGCCAATAGTGCCGAAAGCAACTTCGTTGCCTTGTACCGAGAAGTTTTTTAAATAGCCTAATTCTTGATTTTGACGGTATAATTTAGAAGCATACGCCAAACCCACCAAACGGGCCATTTGGCCACCTGTGGGCGATATATCGGCCGAACAATTTTTTATAGTTGTTAAATCTTTCCAAGAGCCATCATCTTGTAAAGTACGGGTAGCAAAGTGTCCGTTCATTTGACGGCCTGCCGAAGCCGGCTCTGCCAGCACATCGGGGTTGGCATACAATTGCGCAAAGAACTCGGTAATGCTTAACATACCGGTAGCGAACATAAAGGTTTGATCTCGGTAATAGCCCGAACGCCAATCGCCGGCTTTAAATGCCTTAGCCATAGCCAATTGAGCTACCTCTTTACCATCACCAAAAATACCAAACTTAGCTTTGCCGGTAAGCACTTCTTTTCTTCCCAATAAACTGGCCTGACGGCTTTCGTAAGCTAGTTTATAATCCTGAATAACTACCTGCTTAAAGTCCTCAAAACTAAGCTCTGAAGCATCAAAAGCTGTGGTTTCGGTATGGTTTAGTGCTGACATATTGGTTTTTAAATTGCACAAAAATAAGAAAATATACGCTATACGAAGTTGCAGCGTTATAAGGTTTGTTAAAAACCTTTTACAGAATAGTCTAAATAGTTTATATTTGTGTAGATAAAATTCAAACACATGAAAAAAATAGTCTTTTTATTTACTCTTGCAACCTTGTTTGTAGGATTAAGTGCCATGAAATTTCAGCAAGAAGCTGAATTTAAATTTGATAAAGAAACTTACGATTTCGGTAAAATTGCTCAAGGAAAACCAGTTACCGTAGATTTTAAATTCACCAATACAGGTGCGGCGCCTATTATTATTACCAATGTAGAATCTACTTGTGGTTGTACCGTACCTAAATTCACTTCTACACCGGTTAAAAAGGGAGAAAGTGGTGTAATTACCGTTACCTACAATGCTGCTGCGGTTATGCCTTTCAGCAAAGCAATTACGGTGAAATCAAATGCTAAAACACCAGTCAAAATGCTATACATTAAAGGTGAAGTATTGGCTACAGCGCCAAAACAATAAACTTTATATAAAAACATCTTTTAAAAACCTCGTTGGAAACAGCGGGGTTTTTGTATTTTTGGGACATGCCTACCATATCTCTCAAAGGAGAGCAAATGCCTGCTTCTCCTATTCGTAAATTAAGCCCATTTGCCGAAGCGGCTAAAGCTGCCGGCAAAAAAGTATTTCATTTAAATATTGGTCAGCCCGATATTGAAACACCGGTATTAATGCTTAATGCCATCAAAAATTTCGATGAAAAGGTGTGGGCCTATACCGCTTCTGAAGGCACGGCTTCGTACCGCAAGAAATTAGCCGAATACTACAATAAACTTAATTATTCAATAAAAGCAGAAGATATTTTGGTAACCAATGGAGGCTCCGAAGCCATAACCATTGCCATGCAAACCTGCTTAAACCCGGGTGATGAAATCATTATTCCAGAGCCTTTTTATGCCAATTACAATGGCTTTGCCTGCATGAGCGATGTAGTGGTGAAACCTATTTTATCGCATATTGAAAATGGTTTTGCCTTACCTGCTATTACCGAGTTCGAAAAAGTAATTACGTCAAAAACAAAAGCCATAATTATTTGCAATCCCAATAACCCCACCGGCTATTTATACTCTAAAGAAGAGCTAGCCGCTTTAAAGGCTTTGTGCTTAAAACACGATTTGTATTTGTTTTCGGATGAAGCCTACCGCGAATTTTGCTACGATGGCCGCGAATTTATTTCGCCCATGCATTTAAGCGGATTAGAAGAAAATGTAATCGTGCTAGACACCGTATCGAAACGCTACAGTGCCTGTGGAGCCCGTTTGGGTTGTTTAATTACCAAAAACAAAGCAGTAATGGCTGCGGCATTAAAATTTGCTCAAGCCAGATTAAGTCCGGCCATGGTTTCGCAAATAGCTGGCGAAGCAGCCATCAACACACCCGATTCATATTTCGAAGCCGTTACTAAAGAATATACCGCCCGCAGAGATGTATTGGTAAACAGATTAAATAAGATGGAAGGGGTTTTTTGTCCCAATCCAGGTGGTGCCTTTTATGTTGTTGCCCAATTACCTATTGATGATGCCGATGCCTTTTGTCAATGGATACTTTCAGATTTTAGTTATCAAAACCAAACCGTAATGTTTGCTCCGGCTACAGGTTTTTATAGTACACCTGGCGCCGGCAAGCAAGAAGTGCGTATGGCATATGTGTTAAACACCACAGATTTAAATCTAGCCATGGATTGCTTAAACGAAGCTCTAAAAGTATATCCGGGACGTATTTCGTAAGTTTTCAACAACAATCGGCTCTTTTCTTCGTATCTTTGTACCTACATATGGGGTCGACCGGAATTGACAGGATGGCGGTAAGTATGTAAGCATGCAGCGCATTGTTAGTCTAGCGCTTTAATCTGAACTTTCAACCTATAATTGGCGAAAACAATTACGCCTTAGCTGCCTAATTTAGAATTAGATCAGCTTTTGTCTCGTTTAACTTCTGTTTGGTAAGTTAGGCATTAGAGGCATCGAACTACCGAACTAGCTTGTTTAGCGGTGTGATAAATGAGCGAAATAAAACACCTAAGGAAGCCGGTATAGGTAAGCGATTCACCTTCCACTTCTCTACAATTAAAGAATTGCTAAGCATGTAGAAAGCGTAATTTGCACCATGTTTGGACGAGGGTTCGAATCCCTCCGACTCCACACAAACACAAAGCCTCGATCAGTATCGGGGCTTTGTTTTTTTTCAGAAATCTGGATGATGCCTTGCACTGCTTAAATATGATTATTAATTGTATTTTTATACACGATACACCCATCAGACCAATTGTGAAACGATTCTTACTCATTTTTTTTCTGGCCATGTTGCACCTTCAATTGGTATGGGCGCAAAGTGATACGAACTTTTGGTTTGCTGCCCCCGATTTGCAACAAAACCATGGCGATAGGCCCATTTTTTTGAGAATTGCAGCAAATAACACTGCAGCAACTGTACGTATCAGCATACCGGCCACTCCAAGCTTTACCCCTATTGTGGTAAATATGAATGCCAATAGCTCACAATCTATCGATCTTACGAGCTATATCAATTTAATGGAGAATAGTGAAATTAATACTATCACTAACAAAGGAATTTTAGTTGAATCTTCATCTTCAATTTCGTGTTATTACGATATTGCTAGCCAACTTAATGGCGATATGTATGCTTTAAAAGGCGCCAATGCTCTTGGGACCAAATTTACATTGCCTTTTCAACAAGCATTTAGTAGTGCTGGCCCACCTACATACACCTGCACCTTTAGCATAGTGGCAACAGAAGATAATACCAGCGTAACCATCATTCCTAAAAAAGACTTACAGGGCTACCCCAAGAATATCCCCTTTACGATTACGCTTAACAAGGGCCAAACCTATACTTGTGCGGGTACTAGTGGTGTTGGAAATGAACGCCCAGGAGGTACTGTAGTTACATCAACTAAGCCGATAGCCATCTCTACAAAAGATGATTCTATAAACTATCCGGGCTATGGATGTGCCGATACCGCCGGAGATCAATTGATACCTGATTGTATTGCCGGCAATGAATTTGTAGTGATTAAAGGCTATTTCTATGGTGTAAACCCAGATTATTACTATGTTTTTGCTATTGATAATGGAACTGAGGTAAGAGTGAACAACACCTTGGTAGCCACATTAAACGCTGGTGAGTATTACACCGGCTTGCTTAGCGACCCTTCTGCCTACATTAAAACCGGTAAAGCAGCTCACATTTTCCAAGTAAGCGGCTTTGGTTGCGAAGTTGGTGGGGCTGTAATTCCTTCTATGCGTACCAATGGTTCCAGTTCGGTAAGTGTAACTCGGGCAACAGTACAAGATTTCTTTGTCAATATATTAGCACCAAGTGCCATAATTGGTAGTTTTAGTTTTAACAATTCCCCCAGCATCATTCAAGCTTCTAACTTTATTGATGTTCCTGGAACTGCCGGAGCCTGGAAAGTAGCTCGTATTGCGGTATCGTTAAGCAACTTGGCGGCCGGCGGAAATGCCCAAATTGTGAACAGCCTTGGCAAGTTTCACATGGGAATTATACATGGTGACCAAGGTTCTACCACCCGATTTGGCTATTTTAGTGATTTTGGGAAAACTGTTATAGAACTGAGTAATTTCAATAATCTGAATTGTCCTGGCTCAACGGTAACAGTTCAGGCACTAAGCGAAAGTGGCATTAGTTATATATGGACGGGGCCAAATGGCTATCAATCGAATACACCAAATTTAAGCATTCCGAATTTTGGAGCCGCAAATGTGGGTGAGTATACCGTGAAGGTATATGGCAATCTTTGTAATTACTCCGAAAGAACCATTCGCTTAGATCTAGCTGATAAACCAAGTCCGAATTTTAGTTTTACGCAAAGTTGTGCAGGGAAACCAATCGATTTTACCAATATAAGCACCTTAAGTAATGCCGGCCCTGTAAATTGGCTATGGAATTTTGGCGATGGAACTGCAGCATCCACAAATAATTCGGCAATACATACCTACCCGAACGCTGGCAATTATGAAATATCACTAACGGCCACACCTATGTCGTGTGCGGCTTTAGCGACTATTGTACGTAAAACCATTACAATAAGTGCTGCAACTCCAGGTATTACCTATCCGGTTATACTCACTAAGCCAAGCCAATCTGTGCCGCTACAAGCAAGGCCATTGGGTACTATGTATAACTGGGTACCAAGTACCGGATTAAGTAATCCATTTAGCGCAAACCCTGTTTTTCAGCATAATGAAACCATAAGTTACACGGTAACTATTGAAAGTACAACAGGTTGTGTAACCGTAGATAGAGTTGTAGTAAGAGTGCTACGAAAAATGGACTTTGAAGTACCTAGCGCCTTTACACCCAATGGCGATGGACACAATGATTTGCTAGATATTTTTGCTGTGGGGATAACCAAATTTAGCTATTTCAGAGTTTTTAACCGCTGGGGGCATATGGTATTTGAAACAAGCGACTTAACCAAGCTTTGGAATGGCACTAATGGAGGAATTCAGCAAGGCCCCGATACATTTGTATGGACAGCCGAGGGCATTGGAATAGACGGATCTATTATTCGTAAAAGAGGCCAAACAGTTTTAATACAATGATTAAACGGTTATTACCTGTATTATGTATCTGCTTATCACTCACAGTTTTTGGGCAGGATCCGCATTTTTCGCAATTTTTTACTGCTCCCCACGCCATCAATCCGGCAAATACAGGCACTAGCCAAGGGGCTTGGAGGGTTTTAACTAACGTGAGACAACAATGGGCCAATTCGGGCACTCGTTTTAACAGCTATAGTTTAACTTCGGATGTTAAACTTTTAGGGAGCGCTCCTCAAGAAAATACCCTAGCATTGGGGCTATCATTTTTAGCGGATAGAACCATGAATGGCGCATTTTCTAGCACCTATACGAGCACATCGCTTGCCTATCATGTGCAAGTGAATACCTACCAGCGATTAGGTATGGGGCTACAAGCTAGCTATGGAACTAGGCAGTTAGATTTTTCTAGATTAACTTTTGGCGAACAGTTTGTTGGAGAAAATTTTGATACAAGCTTACCGAGTGGAGAAACCAGTTTATCAGCCTTAAAGCCATTTATTTCTCTTTCTGCAGGACTTTTTTATAACTTTCAAACAGATGAACTAGACTTGGATATGGGTGCGGCCTTATTTCATTTAAATAAGCCAAAACAAAGTTTTATAAGCAATTCAGAACAACTATTGCCAGCCAAACAATCTGTACACCTAAGCGCAACTTACGGCCCATCTGCTCAATTGAGTTACCATATGAGTGCCATCTACCAAAAACAGAGTAATCAGCAGTATTTTTCTGTTGGAGGAGCAGCGGGCATACAACTAGCAAATAGCGACAATAACCGGATGCTCTGGGCCGGTATGTGGTACCGAAACAATGATGCTATTTATCCGTACTTAGGAATTCTCAATGGGAATATGCAACTGGGGATAAGTTATGATCTTAGCGTTTCTAAACAAGTACAAAACAGTAGCCTACCGGGTAGTTTTGAATTATCTCTGATTTTTCGGCAATCATCAAAACGATTTCAATCAATTGTTTGCCCTTGGAGGTAAGGCTTAATTCTGCAATACACCAATCATTCAACTAAGGCTGAATCCGAACTTCGGCACTATCAATGGTTTGAGGTACGGGCTTGTACGTGCTGTCTGTTTCGAAAGTCTCTTTTTGAAGTTCTTTCTTTTTTTGTGTTGAGGGATTCATTAATTTAAGGATAAACGTACGTTTACTACCTCTTTTTGGAGGCGTATTCATATTTAATTTCCATTTCGCCTCAGTTTTTAACCATTTAGAGAGTGCTTCCATCCAAATATAATAGCCATTTAAATCGGGGTGTCTACCGTCTTTTCCTCTACCCATGACTAAATTTTTCGAAAGAAAAAAAGTACCCGGATCGGTTTGTGAATCGTATACATTATTAATTCCCTTATCATCTACCCAATTAGCCGGACCTACCCAAGTATATGGAATATCACCAAAGGTTCTTTTAATCTTAGCTACGGCTTTAATGGTTGAGTCAAAAGACTGCTGAAAAATTTGATTTAAGCCAATTACCATAATAATATAGTCGGGCTTAACTTTTGCAATTTCATTTTTTAGGGTATCGTTAGCAGCGTAAGTCATATCACTGGCACTATACCAAACAACTGCTTTTACCAACTCGTGGCCACTATTTTGGCAATAATCGTTTAACGGATACATCAATCCCTCTGCTTCAGAATCTCCCACGAGCAAGATCCGTTTTTTATCAGGAGAATAGTTAGTTGGAGTAGAAGCAACAACTTTTTTTGACGGTGCATTAGGTTTTAATTCTTTTTCCCATTGAAGCTCTAAACTCTTTTTAAGTGTTTCACCCATGAGCACAAAACTTTTCTCACTATTTGAATACCATGCCAATATAGAGGTGCACATTAGAAATAATAATCCAGCTAAAAGGGTTTGATATCTATTCATTTTTTTTAGATTGATTAACTAATTCATAGGCATTGTTAATAGCCTCGGAGAGCCATTCGGCTTGCAAATAATACCCTTTTTTGGTAAAATGAAGCTGATCTTTAGCTGCTAAGCCTTTTTGTAGCCACTGATAAATTGAATTTTCACCACCCATTTGTTTCCTCAAATCCCAAAAAGCGCAATTCTCGGTAAAGGCAACTTCGGTGAGTACTTGAGCAATTGCATTTGCATTTCGAGGGTAAATGTTATGAGAACGGGTATCTGGAGGTCCGGTGAAAAGTATGGAAACATGGGGCATTTGCTGCCTAATTTTTTGAACTAAATCATGAAGCATGTTTCCATAGGCTTCAGCTGTAAATGAATTGGTATATGACTCATTCGATCCGTATGAGAATATGAGTAAATCGGGAGAAAGCTCTTTAATTTGTTCTAAAGCGATAAGTGAATTTTGGGCAAAATGTTTGAATTGAGCGCCACCTACTCCGCAAGCGCTATACATCAGACCGGATTCTTCGGCATTCTCTAAACTTAAGCCATACAGTGTAAAACCAAGAACTGGAATTGGGTTATTTATTTCGATGAGCAAACTGTTCACCTGCTCACTAAATACTATTTCGAGCTTTCTCCACCTTCCATTGTAACCATCAAACTCTGTTTCTGTACTAGAAATTGGGGATATTTTTACACTACTATCTTGCATATTGTACCCTCTAAGATTTATGGTACACATAGCATCAGATTTAAAAAAGATACTTACTCTACTAAAATTCTCTTTTTCCCGTTCTTGCTGTCGCAATGCAAACTGCAAGGAGCCAATTGTATCACGTGTATTTACCCAAAAACCCGAAAAACCACTTTTTATAGCTGTTTTGTCGTTTAAAATAGATGCCCATGACCACTTGCCTATATTAGCCTTAGCACGTGTATAAAACGTATTATGCTTGGCTATTTGATACGGAAAAGTGGCGCCAAAGTCATCAATACGATACAAACTATCCATTTTTAACCTCAACCGTTCAGACAAATAGCCCATTTGTATGTGAGAATCGCCTAGGTGTAGGATGTGTACTTTTTGCTTGTCGCGATTTTTTAAAGCCTTAAAAAAGGGAGCCATAGAGGTCGCATTGACTATCTGATTGATTGGCGCTATAGAATCCTTAGCTAGAATTTGGCCATGAGCCACCCTTGCAAAAAGGATTGCACTAAACACTATCCATACATTCACTTTTAACGTATTACACCGCATGCCTAATTAAAATTGAAAGTATATAAAGGGTTGTATATCTTGACTTTTAAATTGCAAGATAAGTTGCAGTAAGCATAAAAAAATGATCAAAACTAGTATAAAAGGCATAGACTCAAACCATTTAGCTAATTTTAGTTTAAAAATTGAAGGGGAAAATATTACAACTGCCGACAATAAAAATAGATATACAAACTCTTTTCTTGCCACAAAAAACCCTACAGCATCAGTAAAATTTGTTTTACTCCAAATCAATTCCATGGAACTAAATGCTGTTTGAAAGCTTTCTGCCCTAAACAAAATCCATAAAAAGGCCACTAAGTGGAACGTTACTAATCCTGACCAAAGTGTAGACCATATACTTGGAGTAGCCGCTTTATTTTTCTGCAGATATGAAACAACTAGTTTATGGATAGCTAAGGCCAAACCGTGGGCTATACCCCATACAATAAATTTCCAGTTTGCTCCATGCCATATACCTCCAATGGTCATGGTAATTAGTAAAAAGAGATAGGTATTCACCTTTCCCTTTCTATTTCCACCCAGAGGTATATAAATATAATCTTTCAACCAAGAACTTAAAGAAATATGCCATTTTCTCCAAAATTCAGTGATGTTAGTTGCCCGGTAAGGATTATCGAAATTTTCTTTTAAGCGATAACCCAGTAAAATGGCAATACCAATGGCTATGTCAGAGTATCCAGAAAAATCAAAATAGATTTGAAAGGCATAGGCGTACATACTCATGAGATTTTCAAAACCAGAATATAACGAAGGATTGGTGTGCACCATATCTACGTATTTAGCTAAAAAATCGGCAAAAAGCAGTTTTTTAGTTAACCCGATAGCTATTCTAAAGAAACCCTCCGACCATATTTTCTTCGTAAGCTCCATGGGCTGATTTACCTGGGGTATAAAATCTTTGGCCCGTACAATTGGTCCGGCAACTAAATGCGGAAAAAAGGTCATATAAAAAGCATAGTCAACAAAACTATTACTCGAATGTATTTTTTTGGTATAAACATCTACAATGTAACTAATAGATTGAAAGGTGTAAAAAGAAATACCGATAGGAAGAAACAGGGCATCAATTCTAAATCCGGAACCAGTAAATTGATTAAGAATGTCGGCTAAAAACCCTGAATATTTAAAATAAAGCAAGAACGATAAGCTGAGTATAATGGACAGGCCAAGCAGCAATTTCCTGGCCCATTGCGCTTGCAACCTTTCTAAGTATAGCGCAATATTATAATCTAAAACAATCATAGCGACAAAAATACCGATATAGGGGCCACTAGATTTGTAATAGAAAAATAAGCTGAAGGCTATTAAAAAAAGTTTGCGGAATAAATTATGATTGCAGAGGAGCCCGTAGAGTATTAGAAATATACCCAAAACCTGTAAAAAAGAATAATTTGTAAAAAACCAAGGTTCTTTAAGAGAATAATTAAAAAAATCGAGCATTTATACTTAGTGAAAAATAGAAGGATTAATTGGTTACTAAGATGAAGGTATAACTCTCATATTGTACTGTAAATGGATGTATAAATATATACTTATTAATTATTATTTAAGCTTTACAAGCCTTGCAGTATTTTATTGAAAAATAAAAAATGATAGTCTATGCTCTTGGCCCAATACGCCCTGTTGTGTGTACCCGGCTGAGAAATAAATGTAACCGGAATTTGTAGCTTTTCTAGCTTATTTTTTAAAATCAAATTACTGTGATATAGCGCATCTTGTAATCCACAATCAACAATTATTGGCTTGTTAGTAGGCCAATGATCCGCTAAATTAAGTACAGAGTTCGATTCCCATTCAGGCCGATTGGCATACTTACTGCCCAACACTTTTTCTAAGCTAGAATCTAAATAACTGATTTGGGTTAAATCGACTACCCCGCTAGTACTACCTGCAGCCAAAAATAATTCTGGATGTTTAGAAAACAAATACAATGCACCATGGCCCCCCATACTCAAGCCACTTATAAACACATTTTTATTACTTACAGGATAGTTTTTTTGAATATAAGGGATCAAATCGTTAAAGAAAAAGGAAGCGTACTGACTTTTTGACTTCACTTTACTTTCAATATACCAACTTTCATACTCACCGTCAGGACAAACAATAAACCAACCAAATTGGTCTGCATAATGTTGCAAATCAATAATGTTTGACCATTGTTTATAATTACCTGCATAGCCATGCATTAAATATAGTACGGGGTACTGTTTATCTGCATCAACAGCATGTGGCTTGTACACCACTATACTATCGGGCTTAGTTAAGTAGGTTGAAGAAATTACATAGTGATCTTGCGCTAAAGCACTAAAAGAAAGTAAGAATATGATACCAGTAAGTAATCCTTTTTTCAAAACAATATGTTGCATTAAATTGATAGTTACAGCAGAATTAGCGACAACTGCGATTATAATTTATACGTTTAAGATAACTCGTATAGTTTTTTGCACTAGCATATTTAATTCGGATTAAAAATTTATAATAATCTTCCTTATCATTGGTGTAGTACTTATCCTGCCATTTTTTATAATAATCTACTGAAGATTTCCAGGACTTAAACCGGATATATTTAGTACTACGAAAACCAAAAAGATTATTCCTAGACATCAAAAAAGGCGCTTTTAACCAGCCCGTTTCAACAATTACCTGCCTTATAACAATATCGCCATGTTTAATTCCTTTTTGGCACATATAAGCAAAAACACTATCCAAAAGTTGATTGTTATTTTTCTTTTGCGCAAATGAGGGAAGCCAAAAGCAAATTAGTAGCAGTAATAATAAATATCTCTTCATAAGTATTAAATTAAACGTGTATAAATGTTAAAAAACACCAATAATTAGAAGTAAAACAGCTGTATGACTATAAATACAGCTATTAAACCCTGCATATAAAAAAAGCACCTAGGGGTAAAACTAAAATTAATTAAGTAAAGATACCTAATTAATTTTATGGGCATAATTACAGAAAAAACAGGTAATGCTAGGAGAATGTTTCGATAATTTATTCACTTATTGCTACAAAAAAAGGGAAAACGTTAAAAAATGAATTGACATACATGTAAACCTAATTTCTTCAAATACGGGATGTTGAAAAATATTATCAAAAATCATTGAATAAAATTTGCATTTGTTAGAAATAGCCGTAATTTTATTCCTTAGTGTAGATGTAACAATTTGCATAAATTAACCAATCAATTAACTAACAATAAATTACATGAAAAAAGTTTACTTCATGAAGCTTGGTCTTCTTGGCTTATTCCTGTTCGCTACCTTGTTAGCAACAGCACAAACCGGAAGTATCAGCGGTCGTGTGTTGGATGAAACCCAAAAAACACTTCCTGGCGCTTCGGTATCTATCAAAGGTACTGGCACAAGCACCTCAACTGATGCTAATGGTAATTTTAAATTAAGTGGAGTTAACAAAGGTACTGTAACCCTTACAGTAAGCTTTGTTGGATACAAATCCGCTGAAAAAACTGTGAACGTAACCGGCGACGTTCGTGTAGAGTTTTCATTACAGCCTAGCGCTGAAAGCTTGAACGAAATTGTAGTAGTAGGTTACGGTACCCAAAAGAAATCGGACTTAACGGGTAGTATTACCAGTGTAAGTGCTAAAGATTTCGTTAAAGGTCAAATAACTACACCAGAGCAATTAATTGCTGGTAAAGTAGCTGGTGTTCAAATCATTTCAAATGGTGGTGCTCCGGGTTCTGGTAGTACTATCCGTATTCGTGGTGGTGCTTCATTGAACGCAAGTAACAACCCATTAATTGTTATTGATAACGTTCCGTTATCAGAAAGTGGTGTTGCTGGTGCTGCAAATGCCTTGGCATTAATTAACCCGAACGATATCGAAACCTTTAACATCTTAAAAGATGCTTCGGCTACAGCTATTTACGGTTCAAGAGCTTCTAATGGTGTAATTATGATTACTACCAAAAAAGGAAGTACTGGCAAACCTACCCTCTCGTTCAGCTCACAATCTAGTGTTTCTGAAAACATTAACACAGTTGATGTATTATCTGCCCGTCAATTACGCGATGCGGTAAACACCTATGGTACAAATGCTCAAAAAGCATTATTAGGTGCTGCTAATACCAATTGGCAAGATGAGATTTACAATACTGCTTTAACGAGTGATAATAATTTAGGTATTTCTGGATCGTTTAAGAAAATCCCATACCGTATTTCTTATGGTTTCTTAAAACAAAACGGAACCTTAAAAACAGGTAAATTAGAGCGTAACTCTGTAGGTTTAAACTTAAGCCCTACGTTCTTTAACGATTTATTGAAAGTAAACTTAAACGTTAAAGGATCTGTGAACAAAAGCAGATTTGCTGATCAAGGTGCTATAGGTTCTGCTATATTTTTCGATCCAACTAAACCAGTATATGCCACTCCAGCCAATTATGTTGGTGCATTTGGCGGTTACTACGAATGGTTAGATGCAGCAAATGCAATTACAGGTCTTGCGGCATCAGCTCCAAGAAACCCATTGGCTTTATTAGACTTAAGACAAGATAATGGTACCGCTAAACGTAGTATTGGTAACTTAGAATTAGATCTAAAAATGCCTTTCTTAACCGATTTACGTGCACATGCAAACATTGGTTACGATATCTCTGAAGGAAGTGGCACCGTAGTTATTCCAGAATATGCAGCTTCGAGCTTCAAACGCCATAATGCTGGCGGCGGTATATACAAAGGCGGTGTAAACAATCAATACAAGCAAAATCGTACCGATATATTAATGGAGTACTATTTAGCATACAGCAAAGAACTACCTTCCATAGAAAGTAAGTTAGATGTTGTTGCAGGTTGGTCTTACCAACAATTTAAAACCAAAAACAACAACTTTACCGATAATACCTTTGACGGTACCGTTGTAAACACGCCAAACTTTGCTTTCGATATTCCTGAAAACAGAATGTTATCTATGTATGGTCGTGTTAACTATGCATTTAAAGGCCGTTACTTATTAACTGCTTCGGTTCGTAGAGATGGTTCATCTCGTTTTGCTCCAGAAAATCGTTTTGCGGTTTTCCCTTCTGCAGCCCTTGCATGGAAAATTAACGAGGAGTCTTTCTTGAAAAACTCTAAAGTAATTTCTGACTTGAAATTGCGTTTAAGTTATGGTGTTACTGGTCAACAAGAAGGCATTGGTAACTACGATTACTTATCGTACTACAACCTAAGTTCTAATCAGAGCATGTACCAATTTGGTAGCACTTTCTATAACATGTACTCTCCAGGCGGCTATTATAGCAATCGTAAATGGGAGCAAACAGAAACCCTTAATGCTGGTTTAGACTTTGGTTTATTTAACAACCGCATTACAGGTAGTGTAGATGTTTACAAGAATAAAACTTCAGATTTGTTGAACTTAATTGGCCAACCGGCAGGTGCTAACTTCTCTAATCAAGTGGTAGCTAACGTAGGTGATATGGAAAACAAAGGTTTGGAAATAAACTTAAACAGTCAAGTAATTCGCAATTCGAACTTTACTTGGGATTTAGGTGTAAACGCTACGATGAACAAAAACACCATTACTAAACTAACCATAGCTCCAGATCCGAACTACCCAGGTAATAAATTCGGTGGTATTTCTGGTGGTGTAGGTAATACTATTTTAATCAACTCGGTTGGTTTCAACAGAGGTGCTTTCTACGTATACCAACAAGTTTATGATGCAGCTGGCAAACCTATTGAAGGTTTATTGGCAGATAGAAATGGTGATGGTACCATTAACGATAAAGATTTGTACCAATATAAAAGTGCAGATCCGAAAGCATTCTTGGGCTTAACCTCAAACTTTACGTACAAAAAATGGAATGCAGGCTTTATTTTAAGAGCTAGCATTGGTAACTACATGTACAACAACGTATACAGTGCCCAAGGACGTTACAATGCTATATCTAGCTTACCTACCTATTTAGGTAATGCATCTATAAACTACCTAGATACCAAATTTAACGGAATTACAGGCGGCGTAAATCAATTACAAAGTGATTATTACGTACAAAATGCTTCCTTCTTAAAAATGGATAACCTAAATGTTGGTTACAACGTAGGTAAAGTATTGGCTAACAAAGCTAGTTTACGTGTAAATGCAAGCGTTCAAAACGTATTTACCATTACTAAATACAAAGGCTTAGATCCAGAAATTGGTGGCGGTATCGACAACAATTTCTATCCAAGACCTCGGATTGTGTCTTTAGGTTTGAACCTTGATTTTTAATCCCTATAGAATTAGAAAAAATAGATATGAAAAAGAATTATTTCAAATTAGCATTAGTAAGCATAGGCCTAACCATTGGCCTAACCGCTTGTACTAATAAATTAGACTTGTTGCCCACCAACGACATTACTGCGGCACAAGTATACAGCACTCCTGCTGGTTACAAATCAGCCTTTGCAAAGGTTTATGGTGCATTTGCTACCACGGGTAACCAAGGTGCAGGCAGTGGCGATATCCAAGGTATAGATGCAGGATTCTCCGATTTCTTACGTTTATTCTGGAAGTTCCAAGAATTAACTACCGATGAAGCGGTGGTTGGTTGGGGCGATGCGGGTTTACCGGATCTTCACAAAATGAACTGGTCTGCCAATAACCCTTTCTTAAAAGGTTTATACTACCGTTCATTCTACCAAATTACGGTTGCTAACGACTTTATTCGTCAATCTAGCGATGCTAAATTAGCCGAAAGAGGCATTAGCGGAGCCGATGCGGATAACATTCGTAAATACAGAGCGGAAGCCCGTTTCATTAGAGCTTTCCAATATTGGGCGCTTTTAGATTTATTTGGCCGCCCAGCTTTTGTAACCGATGCCGATGCCTTAGGTGCTACCTTACCGCAACAAGCTACCAAAGCAGATTTGTTTAATTATATACAATCTGAGTTATTGGCTATTGAGCCTTTATTGCCTGCTCCAAGAACCAACGAATACGGTAGAGCAGATAAAGGAGCGGCTTGGGCTTTATTGGCTAGATTGTATTTAAATGCAGCCGTATATACCGGTACGCCTAAATACACCGAGGCCATTACCTATTCTAGCAAAGTAATTACACTAGGTGGATACACGCTTTTGTCTGATTACAGCAAAATTATGCGTGCAGATAACAACGTTGGTAATACCGAGGCTATTTTTACCATTAACTACGATGGTTTAAAAACCCAAAACTGGGGTGGCACTACGTTTCTAACGCATGCATCTGTAGGTGGAAGTATGTCAGCAGCAGCATTTGGTGTTGATGGTGGTTGGGGTGGTTTACGTACAACCAAAAACCTGCCTAACTTATTCCCTGATGTTACAGGTACTTTAGATCAACGTTCTCAGTTCCATACAGCAGGTCAATCTATAGAAATTAATGAGATTGGAACCTTTACTGATGGCTATGGTGTAACTAAA
The DNA here is from genome assembly GCA_026390835.1 of Sphingobacteriales bacterium. Taxonomy (GTDB): domain Bacteria; phylum Bacteroidota; class Bacteroidia; order Sphingobacteriales; family Sphingobacteriaceae; genus JAIPAN01. The sequence goes on along the minus strand of JAPLFD010000007.1, from coordinate 63,843 downwards.
TTTAAAAACATTAAATCAGATGGTACTGCAGGATCAAATCTAACCTGGATGGATATCGATTTTCCACTATTCCGTTTAGGCGAACAATACTTAATTTATGCCGAAGCTGCCTTACGTGGTGGATCTGGTGGTAACTTAACCACAGCTGTTACGTACATCAACACGTTACGTACACGTGCAGTAGCTGCATCAATTGTTCAGGCTGATTTAACCTTACCGTTCATCTTAGACGAACGTGCTCGTGAGTTGTATTGGGAAGGTCACCGCAGAACGGATTTAATTCGTTTTGGTAAATTTACCGATGCTACTTACTTATGGCCATGGAAAGGTGATATTAAGCCAGGTAAAGCAGTGGAAAGCTGGAGAAATGTATTCCCAATTCCGTCAGACGAGTTGGTAGCAAACCCTAACTTAACCCAAAACCCTAACTAATAATTGTAATAATACCGGAGGGCTTAAATCCTCCGGTTAAACAACGTTTATATGAAAACAATAGTCAATAAATTACTCGTACTTACATTCTTTAGCGTAGCGCTATGGGGATGTAAAAAAGATGAGACCTTAACTACCATTGCCAATGCAAAGGCACCTGTATTGAGCTCATCAGCTACCACACTGGTTTTAACAGAGGCCAACAAAGCCAATGCTGCAGTTACCTTTACGTGGACAGCCGCAGATTATGGCTTTAAATCTGCTGTGAAGTATACCGTTCAAATTGCCAAAGCAGGCACTAGCTTTGCTACACCAAAAGATGTAGACATTGATGCCGGTAAATTAACGCTTGGATATACCGTGGAGCAACTTAACACCTTGTTAAATATTTCCGGTTACCAATACGGTGTTTCTACCAACGTAGAATTTAGAGTGAAAGCAGTGGTAAACACGGCTATCGCTCCTGTTTATTCTAATGTAAAAACCGTAGCCATTACACCGTATGAAATCATCATCGTGTATCCTACTTGGTATGTAGCTGGTGCGCACCAAGCCGATCCAACTGTTGGTGGTGTTGTTGTTAAAGGATTTTATTCAAACCCAGCAGGTGATTACGGCTGGAATCCAGCAACTGCGCCTCAAATTATGAGCCTTTTTGACAATAAAGTATACAGAGGTTTTATGTATTTCCCATCTGCGGTAAACGAATTTAAATTCGTACCGGTACCGTCTTGGTCTGGTGATTTAGGTGGTGTAAACACCGGTGTAGATGCTAGTGGTGTAAATACCGGTACTGTAGGTGGTTCTGCTAATGCCCAAATTCTAGGCGCAGGTTATTATTTGGTAGAGTTTGATGACAATACCGATACCTACAAAGCTAGCCCAAGAGCTTGGGGAGTTATTGGTGATGCTACGCCAACTGGCTGGGGTGCTGATACCGACTTGGTGTATAACCCGGTAACAGGAACCTTAGAACTTACTCTAGCCCTTAGAGCTGGTGGGTTAAAATTCAGACCGAATGATGCTTGGAATGACTTAGATTTAGGTGATGGAAATGCTGATGGTGTTTTAGATCGCTTAGGTGGAAATAACATTCCTGTTACTGTTGCAGGTAACTATAAAATTGTAATGGATTTAAGAAACTACGGTAAGTTAAAGTATACCTTAACTAAACTGTAAGACTTAGTATGTATTTTAAAAACCGTCCCGAGAAATTGGGGCGGTTTTTTTGTGCCCATTCTACGAGTGTTCCGCTCCTATGTAAATTGGTTCCGAAAATAACGGGCTGAATACAATCACTATACCCTATTGATAGCCATGCTGTTTGTCATGCTGAGCCTGTCGAAGCAGCTAATAACCTCCGACAAGCTTAGGGTGAAAGTAGAAGGCACTATATTACACTTAAAAAAGCAGGAATGTCATGCTGAGCCTGTCGAAGCAGCCAATAACCTTCGACAAGCTCAGGGTGACAAAAGGCAAGCAATAACAAAGCCACGGCCCGGCAGAACGGCGGGCCAGCGTAAAGGCCTGAGCGCAGAAGCATCGTTCTGCATTGAGTATTTTCAACCCTTTTTGATCAAGCAAAAAGGTAAAACAAACACGTTAAAAATATTTTTAAACAACAAAGCCTTTCCCCGTATGGAGGAAAGGCTTTGTTGAGTTAGAGAATAGCTATTAGTTATAGTTTACGGTTGTGTAAATGTGGTATTCGCCAGGTGCAAGTACTTTGGCATAATTACCTGAAATGCTTTCTGTTTGTCCTGGGTTCATAAAATCGTACCACGTGCCGTTTGCCGGGAAAGAAAAGTTTGCCGTTTGAGGCGTTACATTGAAATTACCTACAACCACTACGTTGGCCCCGCCGCTACCAAATAAGCGGAGGTATTTTATCCCATCTGCAGTAGCGAAACCGCTATTGAAATTAGTAGTTTGGAATACTGGTTGTGCTATGCGTAGTTTGATAATTTTAGCCAAGGCATCATAGAGGGCTTTTCTTGATGCATCGTTGAAATAATTCCACAGGATGGGTTTTTCTCCTGTTCGGCCATTTTGGTCGATACTTATATCGTAGCCCAATTCGCCAAATTGCCAAATCATTTTAGGTCCGGGTGCGCAGAGCATAAAGGCCATAGTCATTTCTTGGCGGGCTAAGGAGGTGCTTAAATCATTTTTTATATTGTAGGTACCTGTTTGGTTACCAAAGGTCAAATTTTTATACATGGCACGTTCTTCATCGTGGCTTTCCATGTAGCCTATTAATTTATCTTGTTGGCTGCTGAGGAATCCGCTGTGCTGATCGAATAAAATGCGGCCGAAATTAGAGTTTGCAAGATAACCCATACTGGCTTCTTTAAAAGGCCCCGTAACATTGTTCCAAAGCATCATGCCATCGGCTGCCAATTCTTTCTCCTCATTATCGGCTGCAAAGTGCTCCAAAATCACGTATGCATTCGGATCTACCGTTTTGATATAGGCATTGTAATCTTTCCATATGGCTATCCTAGAGGCGTCGTATTGGCCCCAGGCGTTTACATCGTTGGTAAAGTTTTGGGTAAAGCCTTTTGATAAATCGAAACGGAAACCGTCTACTTTATATTCTTCTAACCAAAATTTCATCACCTTTTTCGAAAAATACTTGGTATCGGCACTACCGTGGTTAAAATCGTAGCCTACACCATAGGGGTGCTTATCTTGTATATTAAACCAGGGGTTGTTTGCTGCTGGGCGGTTATTGGCCGAATCCCAGTACAATTGTACCATAGGCGATTGGCCAAAGGAATGGTTGAGCACCATATCTATAATAACGGCGATGCCTTTTTTATGGCATTCGTCTATAAAATTTTGCAAGGCTTGTTTGGTACCGTAATATTTATCGGCAGCAAAATAGAAGGAAGTATTGTAACCCCAGCTGTTGTTGCCCTCAAACTCGTTTACGGGCATTAGTTCTATGGCGTTAATGCCCAAGTTTTTTAAGTAGGTTAATTTAGCAACTGCAGCGGCATAACTGTGCTCGGTTACAAAATCGCGGATATGCATTTCGTAAATTACCAAATCGGTTTTTGCTGGCCGGCTAAAGTTATTTATTTGCCAGTTGTAAGCAGTTGGGCTAGGTATAAAAGTGGAAACCAAGCCCGTTGTTTTGCCTGCCGGATAGGCTTTTAAATTCGGATAGACCGAAGCCGATACATAAGCATCATTAGAAGGATCTAAAATTTTCTCGGTATAGGGATCTGGAATACGCAAGTTACCATCCACAAAATATTGGTAGGCATATTCGGTTTGTGGGCTTAGGTTATCTATTTGAATCCACCAACGTGTGCCATCGGGGGTACGTTTAAGGGCATAGTTATTGCTGAGTGCCCAATTGTTAAAATCGCCAATAAGATATACGGAACCCTTATTAGGAGCGGTAAAATTAAAAATAGCCGAAGTACCGTTATTGATGATATTTACGCCATCTTTTGTAGCTGCGGCAGGTAAGGCTTCTATAGTTGGCGTGCCATTTATAATAAACTCAAAAGTTCGCTCAACGGTTACTCCATTTTCTACAGCAGAAATTTTAACTTGTTGTATGCCATTTACGGTGATAGTTGCTGTACCGGTTACACTGGTAGCTGCGGTGGCTGTAGCAAAAGATACTCCATTTAAACTAAGCGTTAGGTTTGCGCTACGGCTAGAAAGTGCTTTCACTTGCACCGTGCCGCCTACTGCCAAAACACCCACAACTGGTTTGGGTACAAACATGGGTTCAAATTCGGGTGATGCGAATTTTACTTGTAGCGGTGCAGATTCGTAGATAGGCGTAAAAATATCCGTTCCATCCGAATTTCTGCCTACCACAGCGCCATCGGCACTTCTAAACAATACGGCAATTTGTAAGATTTTTTCGCCGGCAGGTACGCCAAAAAATGTACGGGGTGTTAGGGTATATTGGTACTTCCCTCCTCCTATTGCATTCATTTTTACGGAAGCATCGGGAGTGGTAAATGAATTTACTTTTACGTATTTCCAATTGGTTGGGCCTGTACTCTGATCGGTAAGTACGCCAATGTGCATATACACATCACCTGCAAAACCATTTAATGCTGCATTGCCTTTAGTGGCATCGAAGGTTAAGGTTACCGGAGCATTGTCTACCGGGAAAGCAGGGCTTACGGTTAGTAAACCTACATCGGTGGTTGGCACTGGTGAAACTGGAGTGGGTTCACCTCCAGCACCCGAAGGGCTTTTTTTACAGGCTGAGCCAGCAAGCAATAGGCCTATGCAAAAGGTATAGGCAAGTACATGTAATTTCATATTGTTTTTATTTTTTATTGAAACTTCCTTGGTCTACTTGTTTGATAAAGTTGATTACGCCATTCATATACACTTGCTGATCGTCCCACATGGCTAGGTGGCTGCCGTTGGGGCAATCTAAATAGGCTCCATTTTGAACCAATTTACTTTGTTTTTCCATGGCTTTGGGGTCCATGGTATCGTATTTGGCACCAACCATTAAGGTAGGCACGGAAATTTCGGGCAGTCTATTGGTAATGTCCCAATTGGCCAATAGGCCACTAATACCAAATTCGCTTGGGCCTTGCATACGCACATACACATCGCTATTGGCATGTTTGAATGTACGGTTAAGTGCATCGGGCCATTCGGCTAAACGGCAAATGTGTTCTTTGTAAAAGTTCGGTATGAGCAATTCCATATAACGTGGATTGGCAAAATCTTTTCTGGCTTCAATTTGTTTAATTTCTGCCAGCACTTCGGGTTTCATTTGTTTACCTAAAACCTCCTCGGCATATTTTCCGTACTCGGGAGCACTAGAAACCATGTTAGAAATAATTAAGCCCTTTATATTTTGTTGATATTTTAAGGCATATTCCATGGCTAAAATACCACCCCATGAATTGCCCAATACGTAAAAATTATCTTTGGTTAAGTTTAGGGCCACACGCACTTGCTCTACTTCATCTACAAAACGAGGGATGGTCCACAATACGCTATCTTTTGGTTGGTCGCTGTAATATGATCCCAACTGATCGTATTCTATCAATTCAAATCCTTGTTGTGGGAAAAAGCTTTCGAAACACTCCATGTATTCGTGGGTCATGGCGGGACCGCCATGCAAGAGTAATACCTTAATTCGGGGGTTATTGCCTATTCGCTTGGTCCATACTTTAAATTTTCCTGCTGGGGTATTAATTTCAACCATTTTTACACCTCCACTTTGCACACCGCTATCTATGGGTGCAAAATAACTTTGTAGTGTAGGGTTAGAAGAATTGGTACATGCTGAGATTAATACGCTTAGTAAGATACTGATGTAAAGAATTCCTTTTTTCATGGTGTGTGTTTTAAAATTACTAGGATTCGGTTTGTGTAATTACGTTTTTATCGGTGATTAAAAAATTAGCCAATCCAGCCACTATTAATGAGGAGCCGGCTAATAGCATGGCGTTGATTACATCGGCTCCAAAAATAATATGATATAAATAGTTTAAGCCGCCGGTTGCCGCAATAATTTGAGGGATTACGATAAACATATTGAAGATACCCATATACACGCCCATTTTATTGGGGTTTATAGCGCTAGACAACATGGCATATGGCATGGAAAGGATACTACCCCAAGAAATTCCTATTAAAATGAAGGAATACATTAATTGTGAAGGTTCTTGAATATAATACATCGAAATAAAACCAAGACCACCGGCAATTAAGCTAAGCATGTGAATATATTTTCTATTAATACTGCGTTTAGCGGCATAAAGTGTTAATAAGAGAGCGAATGCCATAGAGGATAATCCGTACATGCCCATATAAGATCCTACTAAATCGGCTGCATCGTTGTAAGCCTTGCTTGCAACCATAAATAATGCTTTTGAGTTTTCATCGGCCATATTAAACGTAGATTCTACGGGGGCTGGTGAATGAAAAACGTGTGTTGTTAAGGCTGGGGTAGCTAAACTCCACATGGCAAAAAAGGCGAACCAACTAAAAAATTGGATTATACCTAATAATTTCATGGTTTTTGGCATTGCACCAATACTTGAAATAATTTCATTGAATCCTTTAAAAAATCCCTTATTGGCTTCATTTTCTTTTTTAAATGCATCCAAATCTTCGGGTGGATATTCCGTTGTGGTGAAAATGGTATATAAAACCGAGGCCAAGAATACTACACCGCCAATGGCAAAAGCTATTTTTACAGAAAGCGGGATTAATCCGGGTTGTGCTTCATTTGACACGCCCATTTGGGTTACCAACCAGGGTAAGTTACTGGCTACCCAGGTGCCAATACCAATAATAAGCGTTTGCATTACAAAACCATAAGAGCGCTGCGAATCTGGTAATTTATCGGCCACTAAGGCCCTAAAAGGCTCCATGGTTATATTTATGGAGGCATCTAATATCCAAAGGCAACCTGCTGCTACCCACAACACGGGTGAATGTGGCATGAAAAATAAAACAATGGTGCTTAGTATGGCTCCAATAAAAAAGAAGGGCTTACGTCTCCCCCATCTTGGGCTCCAGGTTCTATCGCTCATGTAACCAATAATAGGTTGTACAAGCAAGCCGGTTAAGGGTGCTGCAATCCAAAGTGCAGGAATACTATCTTGGCTAGCGCCTAGGGTTTGAAAAATACGGGACATGAATCCACCTTGTAAGGCAAATCCGAATTGGATGCCTAAAAATCCGAAACTCATGTTCCAAATTTGCCAAAAAGATAATTTTGGTTTTTGTGTTGCAGTCATAACTAGTATTGAGGTTTATAAATTATATGGTTAGTATAAAGGCTTTATAAATTTACATTAAAAACTGAGAATCAAGGCTTGGTTGGGCAAAAGTTTTACCGATGCAGGCTGAGGTTTAGTTGTAAGTAGATTTTTTAGCTTGGCTTGTTTGGTAATTTTCTGAAGCGTTTTAGCCGCAATATTCACAATTTGGGCCCGATTGAAATTGGCTAAAACCAAAACCCGTTCGGAATCGGTAGAACGAACATACGCCATTGTGGTGTTTCCTAGGCCTAACTCTGCAGATACGTCCGTAAATGTACCCGATTGTATGGCTTTGTTCGATTGAACCAACATTAATAGCTGCTGATAGAAGGTTCTTAAATTTTTCTGTGCAGCTGTTAAACCTCCTCCATCAAATTTACCGCCGTTAAGCCATTGCTGGTGCTGAGGCTGGCCCCAATAATCGAAAATGGTGCTGCGGTTATCATCGTCGCCAAAGCCTTCTATACCGGCGCCCTGCTCTCCTACTTCTTGGCCCGAGTAAATCATTACTGGACCACTACCCAAAGTTGCGGAAACTACCATAGCTGCTTTGGCAAACTCTGGTTGTTGCGCAAAGCCTTTTGAGGCTAGGCGTTCTTCATCGTGGTTTTCTAAAAAGCGTAACATGTGGTTAGAAAGGCCACCCTCTTGCGATTGTACAACTTTGCGAATATCGGCTACGGTAGCATTGGGCTCGTTTTTAATTAAAGGCTTTAAGGCATCGTATAAACCCACTTTATCGTACATATAATTGAAACCACCGTAGCTTACATAGTTTGCGTATTTGCTCGGATCGTAGGCCTCGGCAATAAACACCATATTCGGATTAATTTTACGCACTTCCGGAATTACCCAATGCCAAAATTCTACGGGTACAAACTCAGCCACATCGCAACGGAAACCATCAACTCCTTTATTCGCCCAGAACACCAAAATATCTCTCATTTTGATCCATACGGGTGGCACAGGATCTAAATAATTTTTACCGTTTTGCAAATCGTAGCCATAATTCAATTTCATGGTTTCGTACCAATCGTCGATGCTTGGTTTTTCTGAGAAAACATTATTTCCGGTTACTTTAGCTGGGTTTTCATCAAATTTTCCATCTTTTAGCGGATGGCTAAATTGCGCACCTCCAGCATCTGTTCCGGCAGGTACTATAAAGTTTTTTCCGGGGATGTAATAATAATCGTTCTGCGGACTGTAAGCCTTTGTTTTATCGTCTTGGGCACCAAAATCTATCACTCCAGCTGGTTTGGCATCCGATTGGTAAGTGCGGGCTACGTGATTGGGGATAAAATCCATGATCATTTTCAAGCCTTCGGAATGGGTACGATTTATCAGGTTCTGGTATTCTTCCATCCGATTTTTTACGTCTACCGCTAAATCGGGGTCTACATCGTAATAATCTTTAATGGCATAAGGTGAGCCGGCTTTGCCTTTCACTATATCGGGATCGTCTTGCTTGATGCCGTAGGCCGTATAATCGGTCATGGTGGCGTGTTCTACCACTCCGGTATACCACACGTAGTTAATGCCTAGTTTTTTGAGTTCTTGCAAGGCCTTTGGCGTAATATCGTTGAATTTACCTACGCCATTTTCTTCTTTAGAACCATAAAGTTTATTGGTGGCATTGGTATTGCCAAAATATCGGGGTAACAATTGATAAATAACCAATTTATGGTTGCTTATAGCTTCGTTTACTTGGGCTTTAGCGGTTAAGCTAAATGCTAAAAGGGATAGGAATAGGGTGCTTTTTTTCATTTTTAGACTAATAATCTTGTGAAATGGGATGAATCATTAATTCATCTATAACTACATGTTTAGGTGCCGCTAGAATGTGGAGTACTGAAGCAGCAATATCCTCAGGTTTTAAATTTGTGGCATTTTCAGGGTTTCCAGGTTGGCTATTATTGAAATAGGTATCTACCAAACCGGGGTAAACTACACTCACTTTAATGCCGTCTTTTCGTACTTCTTTGCGCAAGGCGGATGAAAAGGCATCTTGCGCATATTTGCTAGAACAATACAAAGCACCGTTGGCAAAAGTGCGTTTAGCTACATCGGAAGCAATGCTTACAATATGTCCACTCCCCTGCCTTTGCATTTGAATAACCGCTTCTTTGCTACACAAAAACGTACCTTTTACGTTGGTATTCATCACCTCATCCCAAAAGCTAGCCGAGGTTTCACTTACCGGGTAAAACTCTCCAATACCGGCGTTGTTCACCAAGATATCGATGCGTTTGTACTGCTGAGTGATTTGCTGGAAAACCGATTTCACAGCTTGTTCGTCGCTAATATCTAACCCAAAAGCGGCAGCCAAACCACCTTCTTGGGTAATTTCGGCAAGCGCTTCGTTTAAGTCGCTTTGGTTTCTAGCTAATAAAATCACCTGAGCACCTGCCGCAGCAAGCTGTGTGGCAATGGCTCTGCCTATGCCCCGAGAGGCACCGGCAACAACAGCTATTTTAGTTTGCAAGGGCATGTTCTACTATCAATTGGGCATTACCCGCTAAGTCGTAGTGTTTATCAAATACGTTTACCGAAAGCGCTTTATCAGACTGATTGATAATTTGTACGCCTTCTTTGCTCACTTTTACATTGAGTAAAGAGCCTCTAAATCCTACTTTAAAGGAGAAAGATGCCCATTTACCAGGCAAGAATGGGTGGAATTGCAATTGATTATCACGCACACGCATACCGCCAAAACCTTCAACCACACTCATCCAGGTACCTGCCATGGAGGTGGTATGGCAACCGTCTTCGGTATCGTTGTTGTAATCGTCTAAATCTAAACGGGCGGTACGCAAGTAAAATTCGTAGGCACGAGTTTCATCGCCCAATTTAGCAGCCAAAATAGCGTGCACACAAGGCGATAAAGAGCTTTCGTGTACGGTAAGTGGTTCGTAAAAATCGAAATTGCGACGGATTGTTTCTAAATCGTAACGATCTTCTAGGAAATATAAGCCTTGCAATACATCGGCTTGTTTAATGTAGCACGAACGCAAAATGCGGTCCCAGCTCCATTTTTGGTTTAACGGACGATCTTCTGCCGGCAAATCTTTTACCAAAATAAGTTCTTTGTCTAAGTATCCATCTTGCTGTAAAAACACACCCAATCTTTCATCAACCGGGTAGTACATGTTATCAATAATGTGTTGCCATTGCTCCGATTCTTCGGCTTCTTTAAAACGAATTTTCTTCACAATAGCAGCATATTTCGCAGCGTCGCTGGCTTTTACAGTGGCTAAGGCTTCTAAAGCATATTCCATACACCAGGTGGCTATGGTGCTGGTATACCAGTTGTTGTTTACGTTATTTTCGTATTCGTTGGGGCCGGTTACGCCAAGCATTACGTACTGCGATTTATCGGCACTCCAATTTACACGTTGTGACCAGAAACGGGCAATGGCTACCAAAACCTCCAAACCATAGTCATTCAGATACTGGGCATCGCCGGTATAACGGATGTAATTGTAAATAGCAAAAGCAATGGCGCCGTTACGGTGAATTTCTTCGAAGGTAATTTCCCATTCGTTATGGCATTCTTCGCCGTTCATGGTTACCATGGGGTATAGGGCGGCACCGTTTTTAAATCCTAGTTTTTTTGCGTTCTCAATGGCTTTATCTAATTGTTTGTAGCGATAAATTAAGAGGTTTTTAGTCACTTGTTCATCGGCAGTAGCTAGATAGAAAGGCACACAATAAGCCTCGGTATCCCAATAGGTAGAACCGCCATATTTTTCGCCGGTAAAGCCTTTCGGACCAATGTTTAAGCGGGCATCTTCGCCGGTATAGGTTTGATTTAATTGGAAAATATTGAAACGAATGCCTTGTTGTGCCGAGGCATCGCCTTCAATCACAATATCACTCTCTACCCATTTGGCAGCCCAGGCTTGCGCTTGTTCTTTGAGCATGAGGGCAAAGCCTTTTTGGCTAATGTGCTCAATTACTTTTTTGGTTTCGTGTACCAAAAGTTCTTTATCGTGGTTTTCTGACGATAAGTTTACGGCATACTTGTAAATAACGGTTTCTTGTTTCTCTTTTACCGATAAGGTTACTTTGTTGGCCACGTATTTTTCTCGTTCTACAGGTACCGATGAGAATTCTACAATTTTGCCGTTTTGTTCAATAGCAAATTTCATTCCGGTACACACGTGAAAACCCGTTTTTTTGGTTCTTAGATTTAAGTAAGCACTGCCGTGATGGGTTTCCTTGTGTACTTCATCCCAAAATTTCTCGTCGTAGTTGGCGTCTTGGTTTTTCACATCACCATCTATAAATGGAGTAATGGTTACCGCCGAATCGAAATTTAACGGAGTAAGGCTGTAGCGAATGGCTCCAGCTTCGTCGTCTACAATGCTGCAAAAACGGGTAGCCTTAACTTTTAGTTTTTTACCGCTTTTTAATTCTGCAGTGAAGCTACGTTCTAGGTAGCCTTCTTTCATGTTCAGCACTCGTTTAAAATCGGTGACTTTGCAGTTGTCTAAATCGAGGGTTTCGTAATCAATTTTAATTTCTATACCAATCCAATTGGCAGCATTAAGCACTTTAGCGAATGATTCTGGATAGCCATTTTTCCACCAACCCACACGAGTTTTATCGGGATAATATACTCCGGCCACATAATTTCCGGGCAAGGTTTCGCCCGAATAGGTTTCTTCGAAATTGGCACGTTGACCCATACGGCCATTGCCCAAACTGAAAATACTTTCCGAAATTTTGTTTAAGTGCGGATCGAATCCTTCTTCAATAATATTCCACTCGTCTATTTTGATATACTTCTTCATGCTTTATTCACCAAGCCTCAAGGGCTTGTTCTTTGTTATACTGTTTGTACTAATTCAATACTTACTTCGTGTAAGCCGGCTACCACCACGTTTGCTCCGGGCAAATTTTGGGCGGTACCAATGCCTATTACTTTCATTCCGCCGGCTAGGGCTGCTTGCACGCCAGCCAAGGCATCTTCAAATACCAAGCAATTTTTTGGGGCTATGCCTAGGGCTTCGGCTCCTTTTAAAAATACTTCCGGATCTGGTTTAGAGGCGCTCACTTTATTACCATCAATTATCACATCGAATAAGTGGGTAAGCCCTACTTTTTGCAAAATGGTTTCAGAATTTTTACTGGCAGAGCCTAGTGCGGTTTTTAAGCCGGCTGCTCGGGCTGCTTCCAAAAATTCTTTGGCGCCGGGCAAAATTTCGTCGGGCTGCATTTCTTGAATCATGTCTACATACCACGAGTTTTTTAAATCGGCTAAGTGTTTTTGCTCTTCTGCCGATTTAGTAACTCCTCCCCATTCTAAAATTAATTCTAAGGAACGCACTCGGCTGACGCCTTTCAGCTTTTCATTCTCTTCTTCGGTAAAATCGAAGCCAAGGTGATTGGCCAGGCGTTTCCAAGCTTTGTAATGGTAAATGGCGGTATCTACGATTACGCCGTCTAAATCGAAAATAAGGGCTTTTATATTGGCCATATTATTTTTTAAGCTCCAATACTAAAGTTGTTTTTGCCGGTATTTTGATTTGGCTCAGATCCGCTAGTACCTCATCGGTAGCTACATTCACCGCTTGTGTAAAACCGCTGGTGCGTTCTGCAAAACGAGCCGTAGATACGGTTACTTCTTTTTCTTCGCCGTTCATCAGCATCATCACGGTGTTATCGGCATTGTAGCGGAAGTATACGTATACACCATCTTGAGGCACAAATTGCATCATTTTACCGGTTTGCAACACCTCGTTGTTTTTGCGGTAGTTGGCCAATTTGCGTACATAATTAAAAGCTTCGTTTTCTTTTTCGGTACGACCGGCGGCAGTAAATTTATTCACCTTGTCTTCTGGCCAGCCACCTTTAAAATCTAGGCGCACTTTGCCATCAGGTGTGGTGGTGCCGGTCATTAAAATTTCGTTTCCGTAATAAAACTGCGGAATGCCTCGGGTGGTTAGCACCCAAGCGATGCCAGATTTGTATTTCGAAAAATCTTCGTTTACTACTGAGTAGAAGCGATTTAGATCATGGTTATCTAAAAAGACTACATTTTTGGTGGCGTCTTTATATTGGTAATCGTAAGCAAGGGTATTGTACAAACGCACAACGCCATCGGTCCAACCGAATTTTCCATTAAGGGCTTCATTTATGCCCCATAAGGCTTGAAAATCAGTTACGCCATCGAGGCCGCTATCAAATCCTTGGTTAACTACATTGCCTTCGGTAAAATAGGTTTGGCTTGGTACTCCTTGTACCCAAGTTTCGCCAAAGGAGTTTAGATTTGGATATTCTGCTTTAATGGCTTTGGCCCACTCGGCCATATAATCTAAATCGTTGTAGGCATAGGTATCTAGACGGAAAGCATCCACCCCGGCATATTCTACCCACCAAATGTGACTTTGTGTAATGTAATTGCGCACGTATGGGTTTTGCTGATTGGGATCGGGCATGTGGAAATCGAACCAGCCTTTTACCATTTGTTTTTTATCTGCTGCCGAAGCATAGGGATCGAAGTGGGTTTGTTCGCGGTAGGTGGTGCGGGTGAAGGTTGGCCATTGGTTTAACCAATCTTTCGAAGGTAAATCCAACACCGTCCAATGTCTGCTACCTAAGTGGTTGTGCACCAAATCTTTCACCATTTTCATGCCTCGTTTGTGCATTTCGTCGATGAGTTTTTTATAGAGTTCGTTGGTGCCGTAACGGGGGTCAATGCGGTAGTTCTCGGTATTGGCATAACCGTGATACGAAGTTTTAGGCTGATCGTTGGTTAGCAATGGGTTTATCCATAGGGCGGTTACGCCTAGATCTCGTAAATAGTCCAGGTTGTTGATGATACCCTGAATATCGCCGCCATGACGGTGGTACATAGAATCTCTATTTAGTGTCGTTTCGGTCATGCCTTTTACGATATCGTTTGTTTTATCGCCGTTGGCAAAACGATCGGGCATAATGAGGTACATCAAATCTTTGGTAGTTACGCCTTGGGCTTTTACCTGCTTTACATTGCGGGCCTTTAGCTCGTAATTGGAAACAATAGCTTTGTCTCCTTTTTTCTCAAAACGGATAGGAAATATTCCTGGCTGGGTGGCTGGCGAAATTTCTACATCAAGAAAGAGGTAATTGGGGTTTTCTACTTTATTTGTTTTTAAAAGTGTTACTCCAGGATAGGTGATGCGAACGTTTCGGCTTGCTATTTGGTTGCCGTGTACAATGAGCTGGAGTTTGGTGTTTTTCATACCTACCCACCAATTGGCAGGTTCTATACGCTCTAAAGCAGACATTTGAGCTACAGCCGAACTTGTTAGTAGCAGTAACAGGCAAATTAGGTTGGTTTTTGTAATTTTCATGTGTGTATAATTGAGCCTCTAATTTAAGTTTAAAATGTGATTTTGGAAAGGCTCTGTGAATTTATTAGTTTAGGTTGATAAAGGGTGTGTATACTGCTATATTGGCTTTAGATAGTCCATCATACATTCTGTTTTTGAGGATATATGGGTGTGACTATTTTAGTAGGTTAATCATCGGAATAAAATAAGACCAAAAAATGAAGCATAAAAGCATTGCTGAACGAATTATTGAATTGAAAAATGCGGATTTGACTTTGAGAGACAAACTTGTGCAGAGTGGACTACTAGGCGAAGGGTATAACGAAGAAATGATGGAGTTGCATACTAAAAATGCTGAAATTCTAAACGGCATAGTAGACACCATTGGTTACCCGACAATAGATAAGGTTGGTATAGAAGCCAACGAAGCGGCATGGTTGGTCATACAACATGCTATCGGACAACCTACATTTATGAAGAAGTGTGTAGAGCTATTGGAAATAGCCGTTAGTGAAAATGAAGCAGACCCGAAAAATTTAGCATATTTGAACGACCGAATAGCCGCATTTGAGGAGAAACCACAATTGTACGGAACACAATTTGATTGGGACGAAAACGGAGAATTAAGCCCTAATTTATTCGACGACTTAAGCAAAGTAAATGAAAGAAGAAAATCTATTGGACTTAACACACTTGAAGAACAAACAGAAGTACTGAGAAACCAAGCAAAAGAAGAAAATCAAACTCCACCGAAAGACTTTGAAAAGAGAAGGCAGGAAATTGAGCACTGGAAAAAAAATGTGGGGTGGAGTAAATAAAAGATACCAAGAAATGAAACGCCAAGAATTAATAGAACAACTACAGAACCATCATCAAGCATTTATTGAATACATAAATAGCCTAACTGATGAAGAGTTTTTGGTCAGCCATCATGCCAAATGGACGGCTGGGCAGCAACTGCAACACATTTGTTTATCGGTGCGGCCCGTAAATTTGGCCTTGCTGTTGCCTACATTTATCTTGAGGTTATTGTTCGGGAAACCCAGGGAAAAAAGAACTTATGAAGAGTTGGTTAAGGCTTATCAAAACGTACTGCAAAAGGGAGGAAAAGCAGGTAGCCCGTACATTCCAAAAAGCGTTACCGTAAATCAAAAACAAAAACTGAGTAAGGATTTGGCGAAACTAATAGCCTCCTTAACTGAAAAGGTTGCAAAACTAAGCGAAGACGATTTAGACAATCATATTCTACCGCACCCACTTATTGGCAAAACAAGCATTCGTGAAATGCTCTACTTTACCGTCTATCACGTTAAACACCATCACGAACAGGTGGTGAATACTCAAAAAAATAATCGAGAACAAAAGAATTAGCCCCTATATTTGTAAAAAACATCCCCATGAAAAAAATCATCATCTTATTTATCGGCCTCATCAGCATGGCCGGCATAGCGAATGCACAAGCACTTCGCTTACCAGCAGCTAGTACTACGCAATCTGTTCAACAAGATTTTGGATTGAGCAGCATTAAGCTTACCTACTCTAGGCCAAATGTGAAAGGCCGCAAAATATTCGGAACCCAAACTCCCTTCGGACAGGTATGGCGCACAGGTGCCAACGCTCCCAGCAAGCTTACTTTTGGTGATGATGTGATGTTGGAAGGTAAATTGGTTCCTGCGGGAGAATATGCCTTGTACAGCATTCCTGGTAAAGATTTGTGGACGATCATTATAAGCAAAAATACCAAACTTTGGGGAGCCATGGGCTACCAAGAGTCTGATGATTTATTGAGAGTACAGGTAAAACCTGTAGCCTTGAATACGCCTGTAGAGAGTTTTAGCATTGGCTTTGAAAAGGTGATGGCCAACAGCTGCGAAATGCAGTTAATTTGGGACAAAACGTTGGTGCCGGTTAAAATTACCACCGATGTGGATGCTAAAATAATGGCGGGTATTGATGCAGCCATGCAAGGTGCCTCTAAACCTTTTTATCAAGCGGCCAACTATTATTTTGATACGAACAAAGACCTCAATAAGGCCTATGGATGGATTCAGGAAGCTACCTCTGCTAACCCGAAAGCCTATTGGATGGAACATTTGAAGGCTAAAATACAACTGAAAATGGGTTTGAAAGCTGAAGCCATAGAATCTGCAAAGCGTTCCACTGACTTAGCCGAAGCAGAGAAAAATCAGGATTACGTAGTGTTGAACCAGCAGTTGATTGCTGAAGCACAAAAAAAATAGTTCGAACGGGTAAGTTTTCTAAAATTTACCGTTTTTGAAACTCAAGGCAGAACGATGCTTCTGCCCACAGGCCTTTACGCTGGCCCGCCGTTCTGCCGGGCCCTAGCTATTTCCTTTTCTTGTTGTCATCCTGAGCTTGTCGAAGGATCTAGGGTATGGCACGACTGCGCCGTGGTGAGGTGCGGCTGCGCCATGGTAAGGTGCGACTGCGCCGTGGTAAAGTGCGACTGCGGCGTGGTAAAGTGCGGCTGCGCCGTGGTAGATTGCGACTGCGCCATGGTAAAGTGCGACTGCGCCATGGTAAGGTGCGGCTGCGCCGTGGAGGTGAGCTGCTGCGCCGTGGTGAAGTGCGTATGCGGCGTGCTTAAGTATGTATGCACCATGTTATTGAGCGTATGCGGCGTATTGTTTTGACAGTTTGAGTCTACAACGTTTTTGTTTGGTGATTGACGTGTTGAGGTAATACGGCTATATTTGAATTGTATACTCCATGGGTTTTTGTTGAGGTTATAGACTAGTTAGTGGCAATTAAACCAAACGACACGTAAAACGTCTAAACGAGATAAATTAAAATAAAAATGAGACAAGTAATTTTACTTATAACAATTCTGATTACACTTATTTCGTGTAACAAAGGTGACAATTCAACAACGATTGCTGACAAACCAAGTGAGCAAAAAACAGTAAACCTAACTGTTGACGGTAATGCAAGAAGTTTTATAGTGTATCTTCCAACAGGTTACAATAATGCAGGTAAAATGCCTTTGATATTTGCCATTCATGGTGGAAGTGGAACGCCCGAGGGAATGATAAACATTGCTAATTTCAAAACTATTGCTGATAGAGACAAAGTGGTTTTGGTTTATCCTGCAGGGATACAAAATAATTGGAATGATGGACGACCAACAACCCCAAATCAATTAGGAATTAATGATGTTAGTTTTTTCAATCAAATGTGTGATTATATGATTAACAATTATTCGGTAGACGGCACTAAAATTTATGCTACAGGAATATCTAATGGCGGATTCATGTCTTCTCGTTTGGGTTGTGAATTAAGTAATCGTATTGCAGCTATTGCAGTGGATGCTGCATCAATTGAAGCAACTACCATTGCACCGAATTGCAAAGGAACTGCGATATCGCATTTTCAAGCAATTGACAAATGGATAACCATTAATGGTTGTAATACTACACCAACAATAACTGACTTGCCAGACATTGCAAACGATGGCACAACAATAAAACAAAGAGTATATTCAAATTCTACAAACGGAAGTGAAGTAGTAAGTTATGTAATTTTAAATGGTGGACATACTTGGCCACAAGGTTATCAATATTTGAATGAAGCCATTATTGGAAAGACAAGTCAAGATATGAATGCTTGTGAAGTAATTTGGACCTTTTTTAAACGATTTAAACGACAATAAAAAATTAACTGCCACTAACAAGGGTTTTGCGAAAAAGCAGGTTGAGTGCTAAATTTGAACATTCGGAATTCTAATAAACATTTGTGCTTCTAAATCCGCTTTTTCGCAAAGCCCTGAAAACGTTAATCTCCTCACTCCCCCGTAAACTGCTTCGCAAAATTCACCAAAAACAATTCGGTGGTACTGCGGGTAATAGCGGTATAGAGCCAGCGTAAAAACTCGGTATTTATGAGTTCTTCGGTGAGGTAGCCTTGGTCTATAAACACGGCATCCCATTGTCCACCTTGGGCTTTATGGCAAGTTACGGCATAGGCAAATTTTACTTGCAGCGCATTAAAATAGGGGTCTTCTTTAATGGCTTTCAGGCGCTGCGCTTTGCTGGTAATGTGCGCATAATCTGCAGATACGGCTTCGTAAAGGCGTTTATTATCGGTGTAGGAAAGATTTGGCGTTTCGGCATACAGCGTATCCAGCATCACTTTACAGCTAAGCGGTTCTTCATCCGGATAGTCTAAAAACTCTAAGACCACATCGGCAAAGCGGAAGCCAAATTGCTCGGAAATGGATTTTACTTTCCGAATTTTGGCAATATCGCCATTGGCAATAAAATTGCCTTTTTTCTCTTCGTCGGCTAGCCAGAAATAGTTGTTGCGCACCACCATGATGTAATCGCCTCCGCTGAGTTCTTCTTCTCTATACAAAATACGGTTGCGGATGTTTTGGTTGTAATTGTTAGCCCCCTTATTGGAGCGGCAAATCACCAGGGTATTTTCTATTCCAAATTTATCGTAAGCATACGAGAGGCCTTCAATGAGGCGTTCGCCGGTCATGTGAAACAAATCGGAATAGCCTTTGGCAGAAAGTACGGGCACTTGAGCTTTTTCTTGCCTAATGTGTTCACGCAATTGGGTGGCATGGTACAAAATACCCGAGCTTTTTTCTTGGCGCACCACTTCGGTGAGTTCGGTTTGATAGACGCTTAAATCGTATTTATCTTTTAAATAATTTGCATCTAAAGCAGGGCTTTCGGTAGAACCTACGGGCGGAAGCTGAGCGGTATCGCCCACTAAAATGAGTTTGCAGGGATGTGTATCGTACACAAAGCGGATTAAATCTTCGAGCAAACCAGATCGGCTATAATCGGTAGAATCATCGGAAATCATGGAAGCTTCATCGACTACAAAAATGGTATTGGCTAAGGTATTTTGCCCCAAGCTAAACTGCATATCGGGGCTAATAGCAGATTTTTTACGGTAAATGCGCCTGTGAATGGTGCTGGCTTTTTTAGAAGAATAGCTGCTCATTACTTTGGCAGCCCTGCCCGTAGGTGCCAACAACACCGATTTAAAATTAAATTTGGGTAATACATTCACTAAGGCACTAATGAGTGTGGTTTTACCCGTACCGGCATAGCCTTTTAGCACCAAACAGGCTTTTTCTTCGGGAGCATGAATAAATCGCTCCAACAATACAAAGGCTTCTTCCTGCTGTGCAGTAGGAATATTGCCCAATTCTTGGCGCATTAGGGTGAGAAAGCTACTCATGTGTCAAAAATGCGCAATTGCTTTGATGTTCTCATGCTAAAAAAATTTTACATTTGTTGCAGATGATGCAAACCACCAGAATTCAAGATCCTTCGTTTCAAACGCAACACTCGGGTAAATGCGATTTGTTGCTAGAGCTTTTGCCCAATACGCTCCATTATGCCGTATTGGATATTGGTCAAGATCAATTAAAAATTGTAGGCCAAACAGCCGATTTTGCCGCCTTTGCCAAAGAAGATGTGCTGGCTAGTTTCTACTACCGCAAAGTAAAAGTGGCTGTGCATACCAGTAAATTCACCTACATTCCCGAAGATTTATTTGAAACAGCACATTTAGCGTCTTATGGCAAGTTTATACAGGCTAACGAAGACGAGGATGTGCTTACACAAGTAATTAAGGCGGCCAAATGTGTGGTGGTTTTTGCGGTAGAAAAAACCGTGTTGGCTGCTGTACACCAAGGCGTACATCAACCCCATTTTTACCATGCCTCTAGTCCGCTTATTGAGGCAGACTGCAAATTCTACAAGAAAGAAGAAGGCGCTTCTATCGCCTTGAACTTTAATGCCGATAGTTTTGATGCTACGTTTTTAAAAGAAGATAAATTTCAATTCCATAACAGCTTTCCGGCACGTACGCCCGATGAGTTTAATTACTTTTTATTGCAGTTGTTAGACACCTTGAAGCTAGATACCGAGCAAACGGAATGGATTTTATCTGGAGTGGAGCAAAACGCTTGGCTAGAACGCTTAAGCAAATACAGCAACACGCAGAAAAAAGCAGATAAGACCGCTTTTATTCGTGTTTCAGAAACTTTTTCTAGCTTGGCAGCCGAGCAGTATTACTTGCTTACAGCCTTAAGCCTATGCGAATAATTGGCGGCAAACTAAAGGGTTTGCGCCTGCAAGCTCCTCCAAATTTACCGGTACGCCCCACTACCGATATGGCCAAAGAGGCCTTATTTAATATTTTATATAATCAGTTTGATTTTGATGCCATTCGGGTACTCGACTTATTTTCGGGCACTGGCAATATCAGTTTAGAATTTGCTTCGCGAATGGTACCCGAGGTAATTTCGGTAGATCGCGACCGCAATTGTGTGCACTTTTTAAAAAGCACGGCACAAAAGCATCAATTGGAGCAAATTAAAACCTACCAAGCCGATGTATTTAAGTTCTTGGCATTAGAAACGGAACCCTTCGACCTTATTTTTGCCGATCCGCCTTACGATTTGCCTCAAATCAATCAGATTGCTGAAAAAGTATTTGAACGCAACTTGGTAAAACCGGGCGGCTACTTGATTGTAGAGCATCCTAGTATGAAAAAGCTGAGTCATCCGTTTTTTATAGAACAACGGGTATACGGTTCTTCTTCCTTCAGTTTTTTTACGCCGCCATCCGTTTTAGAATCTGATAAATAAACCTCAATTTAGTAGTATGAAAATCGCACTTTTTCCAGGCTCTTTTGATCCGGTAACCAAAGCACATGTAGATATTTTGAAACGTTCTATCTCGTTG
The DNA here is from genome assembly GCA_026390835.1 of Sphingobacteriales bacterium. Lineage (GTDB taxonomy): Bacteria > Bacteroidota > Bacteroidia > Sphingobacteriales > Sphingobacteriaceae > JAIPAN01. The sequence continues at coordinate 42,597 of JAPLFD010000007.1, read as the reverse complement.
TTCGATAAGGTGGTTATTGGTATTGGCATTAATAGCACCAAGCAGGCTTTATTGCCCATTGAGGCTCGTAAAAAAATGCTAGAGGCGGTTTTTGCTAACGAACCCAAGGTAGAAATTCAAACCTATAGTGGCTTAACCGTTGATTTCTGCAAGGAAATAGGCGCCAACTACATGATTCGGGGCATTCGTACCGTATCTGATTTTGAATACGAAAAGGCCATTGCCCAAATGAACCATGCCTTGGTACCCGAAATTGAAAGTATTTTTATAGTGAGTAAACCGGGTTATTCATCTATCAGCTCTAGCATTGTGCGTGATATTTTGCGCAACAAAGGCGATATCAGCCAATTTGTACCCAAAGAAGTTTTGGAGTTTATTTAAATTGCTCGTTTATCAAATCTAAAATAAGCGGATAGCTATTTGATTGTACTTCGTCCAATTGATTTTTCGAAAGCCAGCATGCTTCCGTAATATCTTCTTCCGCCTGCGGAATTAAGTCGGGCTTTCCGCTAACGGCCATGGCATACCAATAGGTTTTTTTAAACACCACCTTTTTCTTCAAGCTATACAGGTGATAGGTTTCGGCCAGTAATTCATTTACCTCCATTACCACTACCCCACACTCCTCCTCAACTTCTCGTTTTGCAGCCTCAATGGGTAACTCACCGGAATCTATTTTACCTTTGGGTAAATCCCATTTATCTCTTCGATAAATAAATAAACAAGCACCTTCATTGTTGTACACCAAGCCGCCGGCGGCTTCAATGTATTTAAATTGCTGCCTTGCTTTTTTGAAGAAAGTTGTGGCATTTGCTACCACCAACATATAGGTCTGCGGAAGGCTTCCCGAGCATTTTTCTTGAAAAAAATCAGGTAAGCTAAATCCCTTTTCTTCAAGTACTTGATAGTTCTCAAGTCCTGAAGGCAGCTCTTTGGCAACAATCAGTCTTACTTCGTTCAGATAAATTCTATACATTTGTGCTATGGTAAACCAGTTAGAAATAGAGCAGAAAATTGCAGAATCCCTTTTACAAATAAAAGCAATAAAATTACAACCTAGTAATCCGTTTACCTGGGCCTCTGGTTGGAAATCTCCCATTTACTGCGATAACCGCATTACCTTATCACATCCTGGTATCAGAACCTATATCCGTCAGAAATTAACCGTCCTTATTCAAGATCAATTTGGCACGGTAGATTGTATTGCCGGTGTGGCTACTGCTGGAATTCCACAAGGCGTTTTAGTTGCCCAAGAATTAGGCTTGCCTTTTATTTATGTACGAGCTAAAGCAAAAGAGCACGGTACTGGCAGCTTAATTGAAGGAGAAGTAGTAAAAGGGCAACGGGTAGTGGTTATTGAAGATTTGATTTCTACCGGAAAAAGTAGCTTACAAGCCGTGCATGCTTTACGAGATGCCGGCTGCGTAGTGGCTGGGCTTGCCGCCATTTTTACCTATGGTTTTGAAAAAGCTGATGAAAGCTTTAAAGAAGCCAAATGCCCTTACTTTACCTTATCTAATTACTCGGCGCTTATTAGCTATGCCGCCGAACACCAAATGATAAAGCCCGAAGACCTGAAACTATTGGAAGATTGGCGCATAAAACCCGAAACTTGGGGGAAATAAATTAATAAGCATGAATACAAGCATTAACAGCACTGTTACACTAAATAAATCCATTGCCGACGTGTATACCTTTTTGGCCGATTTGAACAATCACCAACAATTAATGCCCGAGAATATTTACAACTGGTCGTCAACTACCGATGAGGCTGCATTTACCATACAAAACATGGCAAAATTGGCTATAAAAGTGAGTAGCCGCATTCCCAATGAAGTAATTGTGGCCATTCCATCGGCAGAAGCTCCCTTTGATTTGGAGTTGAAATGGGAACTAAAAGATTTGGGGAACGGTACAAGCGAAGCTACGCACACCATTTCTGCAGAATTAAATATGATGTTGAAAATGTTGGCCAGCGGCCCATTGCAACAACTAGCCGATCATCAAACAGCCAAGTTAAAAGAACTATTTTCTTAAGCGTTTGTTCGGAAATTATTGCAGGTTAATTCCCTCAAAAACAGCCATTTCGTCTGCTATTTTTTAATTTCAACGCCAAAACTTCCGATTAGTAGCCCTTCTACACTTTGGCTTTAATTTTGTGCACCTTGGTGTACTATGAATTTCAACAATTTTACCATCAAAGCACAAGAAGCTATTCAAAAAGCTTCGGAAATAGCCAGCGGCAACCAGCAACAAGCTATTGAAAATGCACATCTATTAAAGGGACTCCTTTTGGTAGATGAAAACGTAATTCACTATCTCTTAAAAAAGCTAAACGTAAACATAAACCGACTGGATAACCAATTGGATGAACTCATTACAACCTTTCCAAAAGTTAGCGGAAGTGAGGTGTATTTAGCTAGTTCTACCAATAGTACCATCCAAAAAGCGCAGAGCTATTTGAAAGAGTTTAAAGACGAATTTGTTTCGGTAGAACACCTCTTGTTAGGCATTTTGGCTGCCGGAGATAAAGTTTCTGGCTTTTTAAAAGACAGTGGGGTAAACGAAAAAGATTTAAAAAAAGCCATTGTAGAACTGCGTGGAAACAGCCGGGTAAGCGACCAAAATGCCGAAGCCACCTACAATGCACTCAATAAATATGCTCGTAATTTGAATGAATACGCCGAATCGGGGAAATTAGATCCGGTTATTGGCCGCGACGACGAAATTCGCCGAGTGATTCAGATTTTATCTAGACGAACCAAAAACAACCCCATTTTAATTGGCGAACCTGGAGTGGGTAAAACCGCCATCGCCGAAGGCATTGCTTTCCGAATTATCAAAAGCGATGTTCCGGAAAATCTGAAATCTAAAACGGTATATTCTTTAGATATGGGTTCCTTGGTAGCCGGTGCCAAATACAAAGGCGAATTTGAAGAACGCTTAAAAGCCGTTATTAAAGAAGTTACCCAAAGTGATGGGGAAATCATTTTGTTTATTGATGAGATTCACACCTTGGTAGGTGCAGGTGGTGGCGAAGGCGCCATGGATGCGGCCAATATTTTAAAGCCTGCCTTAGCCCGTGGCGAATTGCGTGCCATTGGGGCCACTACCCTCAACGAATATCAAAAATACATTGAAAAAGATAAGGCCTTAGAACGTCGTTTTCAGAAAGTTCAGGTAGATGAACCCGATACACAAGATGCTATTTCCATTTTGCGTGGGCTTAAAGAACGTTACGAAACCCACCATAAAGTGCGCATAAAAGACGAGGCCATTATTGCCGCCGTTGAATTATCGCAACGCTATATTTCTGATCGTTTTTTACCCGATAAAGCCATCGATTTAATGGATGAGGCTGCAGCAAAATTGCGTTTAGAAATGGATTCGGTACCCGAAGCGGTTGACGAATTGGAACGCAAAATTATGCAGTTAGAAATTGAGCGTGAAGCCATTAAGCGTGAAAATAACGACAAAAAGGTGAAAGAATTGAGCGAAGAAATTGCCAATCTTTCCTCTGACAGAGATTCGGTAAAAGCACGTTGGCAAGGCGAAAAAAACTTGGTAGATGGCATTAACACCAATATTGAGGCCATTGAACACTACAAGCTAGAGGCCGAGCAAGCCGAACGTGCCGGCGATTATGGAAAGGTAGCCGAATTGCGCTATGGTAAAACCAAAGAAGCACAAGACGAGGTCAATCGTTTGAAAAAAGAATTGGAAACCACCCAAAAAGACAGTCGCATGCTTAAAGAAGAAGTTACTGCCGACGATATTGCGGGTGTAGTAAGCCGTTGGACCGGCATTCCGGTTACCAAAATGATTCAGAGCGAACGCGAAAAACTATTGCATTTGGAGGCAGAGTTACACAAACGGGTAGCTGGCCAGCACGAAGCCATTGAAGCCATTTCTGATGCCATTCGTAGATCGAGAGCGGGGTTACAGGATAAACGAAAACCAATTGGTTCGTTCATCTTTTTAGGTACCACCGGCGTAGGTAAAACCGAATTGGCAAAAGCATTGGCCGAGTTTTTATTCAACGACGAACACTCCATGGTACGCATTGATATGAGCGAATACCAAGAACGTCATGCGGTAAGTCGCCTCATTGGTGCGCCTCCCGGATATGTGGGTTACGATGAAGGTGGCCAATTAACCGAAGCCGTTCGCCGTAAACCTTATTCTGTTATTTTGCTCGATGAGATTGAAAAAGCACACCCAGATGTGTTTAACATCTTATTGCAAGTGTTAGACGATGGGCGCTTAACCGATAATAAAGGTCGCTTGGTGAATTTCAAAAACACCATCATCATCATGACCTCGAACATTGGTTCGTACCTGATACAAGACAATTTCGCCACCCTCGACAAAAAAAATCACGATGCGGTGGTAGCCAAAACCAAAAGCGAATTATTTGAATTGCTCAAACAAACCATTCGCCCCGAGTTTTTAAACCGAATAGACGAGTTAATTATGTTTACCCCACTAAACCGGGAAGAACTGAAAGACATTGTGAAATTCCAATTCAAACAAGTTCAAGATACCCTCGATGAAATGGGCATTAAAATGGTGGCCTCGGATGAAGCACTCGATTGGTTGGCTCAATTGGGTTACGACCCTCAGTTTGGAGCCCGTCCGTTAAAAAGAGTCATTCAGAAACGTATTTTGAACGAATTATCGAAAGATATTTTAGCGGGTAAGGTGGATAAAGACAGTAGCATAAAATTGGATCTAAAAAACAATCAGTTTGTGTTTACCAACTTAAAATAATGTATATTGAAACAAGCTAAGTCTCAAAAATGAAGAAGTTAACTATCTATATTACAGGCCTGATGTTGGCTAGCCTCGGCATGGCTTGTCAACAAAAAAATAAAACCACCATTAAAACTTCAGATGCCTATTTGGTGAAAGATTTTGAACAAGACCCCGATTTTCCGGCAGGCATGGAAGAACTGCAAATGCCTTCGGGTGGTGTAAAAATTTATGGGTTAGAATATTTGGCAAACGGCCCGGGTCCACACCCCACTTTGGTGTTTTTACATGGCAACCCCGGTAACGAGCGTAATTTGGATATTGCCCAAAACCTACGCAAAACCGGTGGCTATAACGTGGTTTATTTCGATTTTAGAGGAAGCTGGGGTAGTAAAGGGAATTTTACTTTCGAGAATAATATTGCCGATACCAAAGCGGTAATTGACTACTTAACCGCCGAAGAAAATGCGGAACGACTACGCATAGATACATCAAAAATTGCTCTTTTTGGCCATAATACGGGTGGCGCTATTGCCCTTATCGCCGGAATAAATGATCCACGGATAAAAGGAATTGCTACCTTATCACTTTTCAATCCCCATCGAATTATCAATAGCCCTTCGGGTACCGCTAACCTAAGTAGTATGAAAGAATACCTTTCTACCTTAGGCATGCTCAATATCAATCCCGACTATTTTTTAAAAGAAATGCTAACCAATGTAGAACGTTATAATCTAGAAAAAATAATAAAAAGTAGCACTAAACCCATTTTAGTAGTCGATGAACACGAATCAAACGACTACCTAATCCCCCTGGAAAAAGGCGAAAAATTAGAATATGAAATTTGGGATACGGATATTACCTTTAGCAACAAACGAACGGCTCTTACCCGAAGATTAAAAGATTGGCTCGACACTAGAATAACCAACCCTACACCCATTGAACCTAAAAAGAGAAAATAAAAGCATGCGCTTTACAATCTAATTTACCACTTTGGCATTTCTAGTCAGCCATAACCCTTACTTTTAAACCAAGCGCATTAAGTAAATCCAGCGTTCAGCGGAAATTACAGAACGAAAATGAGTCGCTCTATACCATTCGCATAATCTCTGCAAGCGGCAAATGGAAAACAAAAACCTTATACCGCATAAAAGTGAACAATTTTTTAGTCAGCTAGTTTTAAGAAACGTGTATTATAAGCGAATAAAATGCGTAATTTTGCGGCTTATTTAGGTATAATATGATTACAGTATCCAACCTTTCCCTTCGCTACGGCAAACGCACACTTTTTGAAGAAGTAAACCTCAAATTTACGCCAGGCAATTGCTATGGTGTAATTGGCGCCAATGGTGCCGGGAAATCAACCTTCTTAAAAATTTTATCGGGCGAAATTGATCCCAGCAGCGGATCGGTAAGCTTTACCCCCGGCGAACGCATGGCGGTATTGAAACAAAATCACTACGAGTTTGATGAATTCACGGTGATTGAAACCGTGATGATGGGGCATAAAGAAATGTATGCCGTAATGAAAGAAAAAGATGCCTTGTACACCAAGGAAGATTTTACAGATAAGGATGGCGAACGAGCTGGCGAATTAGAAACCTTATTTGCCGAAATGGATGGCTGGAATGCCGAAAGCAATGCCGCTACCCTACTCAGCAACCTTGGCATTGGCGAAGATTTCCATTATAAACTTTTAAATGAATTAGACGGTACCCAAAAAGTTCGAGTATTATTGGCGCAAGCCTTATTTGGCAAACCCGATATTTTATTACTCGATGAGCCAACCAACGATTTGGACATTCAAACCATTGCTTGGCTAGAAGATTTTTTAGCTGGTTACGAAGCTATTGTATTGGTGGTATCGCACGATAGACACTTTTTAGACACCGTTTGTACCCACGTGGCCGATATCGATTTTGGTAAAGTGAATATCTATACCGGTAACTATAGTTTCTGGTACGAATCAAGTCAATTGGCCACCCGTCAGCGTTCAGACCAGAACAAGAAGATGGAAGATAAGGTGAAAGAATTGCAAGAATTCATTCGCCGTTTTAGCGCCAACGCTTCTAAATCTAAACAAGCAACTAGCCGTAAAAAAGCACTAGATAAAATTAATATCGAAGAAATTCAGCCTTCGAACCGTAAATACCCGGCTATTTTATTCAATAACCACCAAGGCCGTGAAGCTGGCGATCAAATTCTACAGGTAGAAAAATTAAGCAAAAGCCTCAACGGTGAAGTGCTCTTTTCTGATGTAAGCTTTATGGTAAATAAAGGGGATAAAATTGCGGTGCTTTCTGAAAACAGCTTAGCTACTAATGCCTTCTACCAAATTTTAACTGGTCGCGACACCAATTTTAGTGGCGATTTTAAATGGGGAGTAACCATTAACGTGGGTGAAATTCCAAACGATAATTCCGAGTATTTTGCAGGAAAAGATGAAAACCTAATTGATTGGTTGCGTGAATATTCAGAAGGCGAAAAAGACGAGCAGTTTATTCGCAGTTTCTTAGGCCGCATGCTATTCTCTGGCGAAGAAGTATTGAAAAAATGTTCGGTATTATCTGGAGGAGAAAAAATGCGTTGTATGTTTTCTCGAATGATGTTGCAACAAGCCAATCTCTTGCTATTTGACGAACCAACCAACCACTTAGATTTGGAATCTATTACTGCATTAAACAACGGAATGGATGATTTCAAAGGCACTATTTTGTTTACTTCACGAGATCACGAGTTAACACAAACTGTGGCCAACCGCATTATTGAAATTACACCAAAAGGTATTATTGATAAACTTATGCCTTACGATGAATACATTGCCAGCGATGCCATTAAAGAACAACGCAAAGCGATGTACAAATAAAAAAAGCCCCGAGAAACCTCGGGGCTTTTTTGTTAGGGAATACTAACTTATTAGTGACCTGCCTGGCCATCAATACCATGTGCATGACCATGAGCTAATTCATCGGCAGTAGCTTCTCTTACGGAAATTATAGTGCCTGTAAAATGTAAGTCTTTACCCGCCATCGGATGATTTAAATCAACCGTAACCACAGTTTCGCTAATAGCGGTAACTACAGCTCTAAATTGATGACCTTGGTTATCTTGCAAAGGCAAAATAGCGCCTACTGCTGGTTTTTCCATATCGCCAAACATATCCAATGGCAATTCGGTAACAGCCGAAGGATCTTTTTCGCCATAGCCGTCGGCAGCAGAAAGTTCGAAACCATAAGTGGCTCCGGCTGCTAATCCGTTTAAATATTCTTCAAATTTTGGAAGCATCATGCCCACACCATATAAAAATACAAGTGGGTTTTCTTCTGTAGCTTTTTCTACAAATACTTTTTCGCCGTTTTCGGTGGTGTGCAATTCGTAGGTAAGGGCAACTACGCTGTTTGGTTTAATCGTCATTTTTAAAAAATTGGGAGACCAACAGGTCTCGGTGGTTAATGAATGTATGTTAAGGCTTCGGCAACCGCCGTTACCGGAAGTTGACAAGTGTGGTTGTGACAAACAAAAATTCTGGTTTGTGTGCCCCACTTATCCTGCAACAAAGGTAAACTTCCTTTGCTTCCGCCCAATAAAATTTTATTAGGAATGTGAAATTTGTCAATTTCTTGACGCTTTTGCAAACTATCGGGCCCCGTAATGGCTAGCTCATACACGCCAAAAACCTCGTTTAGTAAGAGGTTAGCCCAATTTGAATACGCAGAGCCATAATTTTTTATTTGTGGATGCACATTGCGTAACATCTGTGCCGAAAGCGCAACATACACCTTATTTTGATAGAGCTTACCAAGTTTTGCCAAATTATGGGCCATTACCGAATTCGCACTTGGAATGACGTTGTCCATAATTTCGTGTTTGCGGGCAATTAAGGTTTCGCCGGTATCGGAAGTATAGAAAAACATACCGCTGGCTTCATCGTAAAAGTGAGCCACCACATGGTCGGTTAAGTCTTTAGCTTGATTCAACCACTGCTCATCAAACGTAGTTTCATACAAGGCAATTAGTGCTTCTATGAGCAAAGCATAATCGTCTAAAAAGGCGGTAATGCTGGCTTTTCCTGCTTTAAAGTTGCGGTATAAAGCACCATCGCTAGCCCGCATATTTTTTAATAGAAAATGAACATTTTTGAGGGCCATTTGTAAAAATCGCTCTTCATCAAATACCCGGTAGGCATCGGTTAATGCCTTTAAAGCTAAGCCATTCCATGCGGTTAAAATTTTATCATCTAATCCCGGACGAATGCGTTTTTCGCGATACCCGAATACTTTTTTCTTGGCTTTTTCTAAGCGTGAATGAAGTTCTTCCACACTTAGATTAAATAACTTAGCTATGCTTGCATCCGATTGTTTTCGGCACAAAATATTCGTGTACTCTTCGGCCCAATTGCCTTCTTCCGTAAGGTTATAATAGGCACAAAACAAGGGCGATTCGTCGCCTAAAAGCATATCAATTTCTGCTTTGGTAAAGGTGTAAAACTTTCCTTCCACGCCTTCGCTATCGGCATCTAAGGCCGAGTAAAATCCACCAGAAGAATCGCTCATTTCTGTAGCTAACCAATCCATGGTTTCGTAAACCACCTGTCGGTAAAGTTCTACAGGTTCTTGCTGATAGGCTTCGGCATATAAACTCACCAATTGGGCATTGTCGTACAGCATTTTCTCAAAATGCGGCACATGCCATTCGGCATCTACCGAATAGCGGGCAAAGCCTCCTCCTAATTGATCGTAAATGCCACCATAAGCCATTTTTTGTAAGGTGAAATGTGTTATGGCATCGGCTTGTTCGGTGCCCATAAGCTTGGCGTAACGAAGCATAAAAACCCAATTGCTGGGTAGCGGAAATTTAGGTGCCCGGGTATACCCTCCTTCGGTCCAATCGAATTGACTGGCCCAGGGTTCATAAATTTCATTGAGATCTTCTTGAGTATAGGTTCTCTGCTCCGATAAAAAAGCTATTTTTTCGCTTTCACGGATGCCTTCGGTCAATTTAACGGCATAGGCTACGGCTTCGCTAGGCTTTTCAGCCCAAAAGGAAGCCAAATTGACTAAGAGCTTTTTCCAATCTTCTTTTTTGAAATAGGTGCCACCGTAAATAGGTCTTTGATCGGGCAAGCAGATACAATTTAAAGGCCAACCACCAGAGCCGGTCATGAGTTGCACAGCCAACATGTAAATTTGATCAATATCTGGGCGCTCCTCTCGGTCAATTTTAATGCACACAAAATGTTCGTTCATGATGTTGGCTACGGCCTCATCTTCAAAACTTTCGTGCTCCATTACATGGCACCAATGGCAGGCAGAATAACCTATGCTTACTAAAATGAGTTTATTTTCCGCCTTAGCTTTGGCCAGAGCATCCGCTCCCCAAGGGTACCAATTAACCGGATTGTGAGCATGCTGTAATAAATACGGCGATGTTTGGTGAATAAGCGAATTGGGCATACTTATTTACTCAGTTCAGCAAAATATTTATGAAACAAGGGTATGGTTTCAATGCCTTTGTAATAATTGGCCAAATCGTATTTTTCGTTGGGTGAATGCAGGTTATCGCTATCTAAACCAAAACCCATCAATACGGTTTTAATGCCCAATTCTTTTTCAAACAAAGCCACAATGGGAATACTGCCTCCACCACGAGTAGGAATTGGTTCCTTACCAAAGGATTCACTAATGGCTTTTTGTGCCGCACGGTAGGCCACGCTATCGGTTGGGGTTACTACTGGTTCGCCACCGTGGTGAGCACTCACTTTAACCTTTACGTAAGACGGTGCAATTTTTTGGAAATGCTCAGTAAATAATTGTGTTATTTTATCAGATTGTTGGTTTGGCACCAAACGCATCGAAATTTTTGCGGAAGCTTTAGAAGGCAAAACGGTTTTGGCGCCTTCGCCGGTGTATCCACCCCAAATACCATTTACTTCTAGCGTTGGTCGGGTACCGGTACGTTCTAACGTGGTATAGCCTTTTTCGCCCCACACGTCGTTTACACCAAGGTCTTTTTTATAGTCCTCTAAATCAAATGGTGCCTTATTTAAGGCTGCTCTATCGGCTTCGCTTAAGGGCAAAACATCGTCGTAAAAGCCAGGTATGGTGATGTGATTGTGCTCATCGTGTAAAGAGGCAATGAGTTGGCACAAAATAGTAGCCGGGTTGGCTACAGCACCACCGTATACCCCCGAATGCAAATCGCGATTAGGGCCTACCACCTCCACTTCTAAATAAGATAAACCTCTCAATCCAGTTTCCAATGATGGGTTTTCCATACTCAACATAGAGGTATCGGAAATGAGTACCACATCCGATTTCAACTTCTGTTTATTGGCTTCTACAAATAGACCTAAATTATTAGAACCTACCTCTTCTTCACCTTCTATCATGAACTTAATATTGCAGGGAAGGGTATCCGTTTGCATCATCAGTTCAAATGCTTTTACATGCATGTAAAATTGTCCTTTATCATCGCAAGCCCCACGTGCATAAATTTTTTCATCACGAAGGGTAGGTTCAAAGGGTGGTGTATGCCACAATTCCAAGGGATCGGCAGGTTGCACATCGTAATGGCCATATACCAATACGGTAGGTTTAGCAGGATCTATTATTTTTTCGCCATACACAATGGGGTAACCCGCAGTGGGGCAAACTTCTACCTTATCGGCACCGGCATCTGTAAGCTTTTGGGCCACAAAGTCGGCGGTTTTTAATACTTCTGTTTTATACGCAGGGTCTGCACTAACAGATGGGAAGCGCAATAATTCGAATAATTCGTCTAAAAAACGTTGTTTATTCTGGGCTACGTAGTTCTTTATAGTTTGCATAAGCTATTGTTTAGCACAAATATATTAAATAGCTCGGTAGAATGTAGCTGCTAGCTAGCGCTTTGAACAAATAAAAAACGAGGATAATACATTACCCTCGTTTTCGCATCAATGAAATAGGTAGAGGTATTAATCACCCATACCCAAATCACGCTTGTCACCCCCATTGGTTAAGGTGGAGTTGTTCGATTTTGTGGGTTGCACACTGTTGTCTTTTTTGCAGGAAACCATTCCAATGAATCCTAGAACCATTAGAGAAAGTAAGATTTTTTTCATGAGAATTTAATTTTAGAGTAAGTTTTTAATTATTAGTTATATTATTATCAAATATATAGAATAATAACTATAACTAGTTAATTTTATTACCTAATAGTTATAATGATTTGATTATCAGCTAAATAATTTTTATTAAAAAGAATTAAATTATTATTTGATGAAATAATGATGAAAATATTTCTTATAATTGTTGTAAGTAGATAATTAATTTATTCATAGAATAAATATTTTTTCAAAATGATGCAAAAAATTAAATCCGCAGTACAGATAGCAGCTATCTTTTGCGTAATATGGGGTGTTGGACTACCTCATGCCCATGCCATTCAAATCACTACCAATCCTGCAGATAGCAGCGTGGTAGATACACTAAACAAACGTGCCTTTACCAATAGGTTAAAGAATTCAAAACTGAGTCTCGTAGGGGCAGAACAAGCATTGGCCTTGGCAAAACAACTGCATTATACCAAAGGAGAAGCCGAAGCCTACCGCATGATGGGCTTAGCAACCTATTATTTGTTTGAAACAGAAAAAAGCATCAGCTACTACTTAAAGTCACTACAGCTTTTTGTAGCAACCAAAAACAAAGCTGGGCAAGCAAAAGTATTAAACAATATAGGTGGTCTGTATTCTCAAACAGATTACACAAAAGCTTCGGTATATTTCAATCGAGCGCTTAAACTGGCTTTACCTTTAAGAGATACAGGAATGTTGGCAAACATCTATTTAAATATGGGCAACATTAATGTTAGAACAAAACGCCACGAACAAGCATTAGATGAGTACATTAAAGCAGAAAAAATGTTTTCGGCAGTGGGCGACAAAACCGGCATTGTACATAGTTTACAAAATTGCGGGAAGATTTTTTTAGACCGGAGCATGTTTGATCAGGCTGAAAATTTTTTAGTTAAAGCATATAAATTGGCTAAAGAAGAGGACCTGAGCGAATCTATAGCTAGCATAAACCTGAGTTTAGCAAGCATATATATTGCAAAGAAAAATTACCCTGCAGCAGAAAAATACCTCATGGAAGGCATGCGCCTAGCCAATGAAACCAACGATGAGAAGATGGTCAATGATTTTAATCACACTTGTTATGAATTGGAAACTAAACGCAAAAATTACGGCAATGCACTACATTTTCTGCAACTCGTATACAAACAAGACAGTGTGAATTTCCGAAAAAATGAAACTGCAAAAATCGATTTAATTGTAGATCAATCGCACAAAAATGAACTGATTCGGAAAAACGAATTGTATAGGGTGAAGCAAGAAAAGAAAAATATCATTCTCGTTTTTTCGCTCATAATTACGGCATTACTTCTTTTTTTACTTTTTTTATTAGTTAGAAGTGTACGGCAAAAAAATAGAGATAACGAAGAACTTCTCTATTTGAATGAGGAAATTCATTCGCAAAAAAATCAGTTACTGGTTATAAATAAACATTTAAAGGGTTTAGCCAATGAAAAATCTAAGCTCGATAAGATTAATGCCTTAAAATTACACGAACTCAGCATACACCTGCCTCACGATGTACGCGGGCCTATAAGTACGTTAAAAGCCATCATTGAGCTTGATGATGAAAAAATGATCTCACATAAAGAGTTGGTAAAAAATTTAAAAATTTGTGTAGAAGTCCTAGAAATAAAAATTAAACGAATTAACGACTTATTGGCTAACCCCAAGGCCAAATCATTTTATGATGATTGAGTAGGTGTAAACTTTTGCACATTCCTATCTATTATGGGGCTCGTTTCCTAATTTAGCGCTTCATAAACCTAAACAATTTTGGATTATTTAAACGGACTCAACCCCTCACAAAAAGCAGCTGTAGAGCAAACCGAAGGACCTGTAATGATTGTTGCTGGTGCCGGATCTGGGAAAACTAGAGTAATTACCTACCGGGTGGCGCATTTAATTACAAAAGGAGTAGATCCATTTAACATACTCGTACTCACTTTTACGAATAAGGCGGCCAAAAGCATGCAAGAACGCATATTTAAGGTTGTTGGCCCCGAAGCTAAAAATTGCTGGATGGGCACTTTTCATGCTGTTTTTGCTAAAATTTTACGTGTTGAAGCCGATAAAATAGGCTACCCAACGAATTTTACTATTTACGATACAGACGATAGCAAAAGTTTAATCCGTAGCATTCTTAAAGAATTACAGCTCGACGATAAACTGTACAATGCAAACTTCGTATACAATCGCATTTCAAACGCCAAAAACAACCTCATTTCTTCTGTAGAATATGTACAAAGCGAACACATACAAACCGAAGACCGGGCAAGCGGAAGAGGACAATTGGGAGAAATATACCAGGCCTATACGCAACGTTGTTTTAAGGCTGGCGCCATGGACTTTGATGATTTGCTTTTTAAAACCAATGTGTTGCTAAAAGAACACCCAGATGTGTTGTATAAATACCAAAATAGGTTTAAATACATCATGGTTGACGAGTATCAGGATACCAACTTTTCCCAATACCTCATTGTAAAAAAATTAGCGGCCATTACCGAAAATATTTGTGTAGTAGGCGATGATGCACAGAGCATTTACGCATTTAGAGGGGCCAATATTCAAAACATCCTAAATTTTGAAAAAGATTACCCGGATTTAAATGTTTTTAAGCTGGAGCAAAACTACCGCTCTACCCAAAATATTGTTGAAGTAGCAAATAGTGTGATTGCTAACAATAAAAATCAACTTCAAAAAACGGTATTTTCAGAAAAAGAGCAGGGAGAAAAAATAAAACTTCTGAGAGCCTTTAGCGATAACGAGGAAGGAAAAATTATTGCCGAAAATATTGCACAAACACATGCCTCAGAGGGTCTTAACTACAGAAAATTTGCCATCCTATACCGCACCAATGCGCAATCAAGAGCGATGGAAGAAGCGCTTCGGAAATTAGGAATTCCCTACAAAATATACGGTGGACAATCCTTTTACCAACGTAAAGAGATAAAAGACCTCATTGCCTATTTCCGTTTAACATTTAACCCCAATGATGAGGAGGCTCTAAAACGGGTAATCAATTACCCCCGAAGAGGTATTGGTGAAACCAGCATAGAGCGTATTATTGTTGCGGCCGATCAGCATCAGAAAACACTTTGGGAAATTATAACGAATGCTGCCACGTATTTAGATGGCCGCAGTGCTACTCCTATTGCTAATTTTGCGCTGTTAATCCAGAGTTTTCAGGCACTGGCAAAAAGCAATACAGCATACGATACTGCCCTCCATATTGCGCAACACAGTACCCTACTCAAAGAGCTTTATGAAGATAAATCGGTAGAAGGATTAAGTAGGTATGAGAATATTCAGGAACTTTTAAATGGAATAAAAGAGTTTAGCGAAAGAGAAGATATTGAAGAACGGGGCCTTGACGTTTTTATGCAAGATATTGCGCTATTAACAAATGATGATAAGGATAAAGACCCCAATGCTGATACCGTTTCGCTCATGACCATTCACTCGGCAAAAGGTTTAGAATTTAGTCAGGTTTATGTGGTTGGATTGGAGGAAAACCTTTTCCCTTCGCAATTGTCGTTAAATTCTAGAACAGATTTAGAAGAAGAGCGCCGGCTTTTTTATGTGGCCGTTACCCGAGCAGAAAAAAAACTAACCTTAAGCTATGCCACCTCGAGGTACCGTTGGGGCAGCTTAACCAATTGCGAACCAAGTCGTTTTATCGAAGAAATTGCGCCACAATACTTAGATTTAGATTTTAAAGTTGCTCAAAAACCAAACCAAGCATCATTTTTTGATGATGAGCGGAATAATTGGAAGCAAAAAGATAGTTTCTCTAAGCCTAAGCCAGCAACAACACCTAGCTTTAAAACAAAATCTATTTTACCCAAGGCACACGTGCCTAGCGAAGGCTTTAGCCCTTCGGACACCAGCGGTTTGCAAGTAGGCATGGAAGTAGAACACGAGCGTTTTGGATTCGGAAAAGTGGTGCACATGGAAGGTACCAAGCCTGACATGAAGGCCACCATTTTTTTTAAAGAATTGGGGCAAAAGCAATTGCTTTTAAAATTCGCAAAACTGAGAATTATTGGCTAAGATCTTCTTTGTACTTGGCCAGGGCCTGCTCAATAATATCGTAGAACTCGGCTTTGCCAAAGGGTTTTTTAAAATAATTGTGTACCTGCCCGTTCTTTAATGCAGCTAAACCCAACTCATCGCTCAAACTTGCCGAAACCAATATTCGAATTGCTTTGGGACTAAAAAAACTAGATTCTTTCAAAAAATCTACTCCGTTACATTCGGGCATATGGTAATCAGAAAAAATAACCTGGAAATCTGTACTGCGGAGCAATAAACGTGCTTCTTTTACCGAATTACAAAGATAAAACTCATAGCTGATTGACCGTGTTATCAACTCAACTGCTCTTAACAGCAAATAATCATCGTCAAGAAAAAGAATTTTGGGTTTATTTAACATCATTAGAATCTGAAATCAGCCGCATTGTAGGATTTTTTACGGGTGCCGAATCGATAATTCAACATCACTTCATGAGTGCCTAATTGATGTTTGAGTGTAAGATTGGTTGCAAAATCGTGTGAGTAACCAAGCTGAATGCGATCGGTTAATTTTACCTGAAACATAGCCATAATAGCGGTATTTGAGCGGTATCCAAGCCCTATCCACAAGCCTTGTTGATCAAAATAAGCATTCAAATTTGCATCAATTTGGATGGGAATGCCTGGTGTATATTTTAGCAGTGTGGAAGGTTTAAGCAAAATATAGTCGTTTAATCTAAAGCGATAACTACTCGTTAAAAAATAATCGGAACGTAGCGGTTTAATAGAGGTGCTACTGTTAGATGCACCCACATCAAATTTCACCAGATAGGGAAAGCCGGCAGCAAAAAAGCCTTTCTCTGATACCCTTACTTTTTGGGCCAAGCTTAAAAATAGGGCTTGCTCACTTTCAACTCCCAATTTATCGTTTACAAAAGTAGCACCAACGGAGGTTTTCTCGTTGGCCAAGGCAATAAATCCACTAATTGTTTGGGTTTGAGGCGCACCATCAAAGCCCACCCATTGGTGGCGTGATAAGGCGGTTATTCTACCCTGGTTTTCGCCAGCAGAAAATGCAGGATTAATGGCTAAACCATTGAACTGATATTGCGTAGAAATAGACCGCTGCACACGTAATTGAGCCATCACAACCATAGGGAGTACTAAATAGATGGCTAGCAGTATCACTTTTTTCACAAACATTACTTACGTTTAATTATCAAAAATCCGTTATAAACCCGTGTAGCAGGCGGTGTGGGTGCATTATAAACCTCCAACACATAATAATAGGTGCCATCGGCAGCTTCTTTGTTATCAATAAGCAAGCCGGTATTTGCTTTCCCATCAAAGGCACGATCGGTATTGTTATAGCCAGTTATTTCAAAAATGAGACTACCCCAACGATCGAAAATGCGCATACGGTTATTAGGGTAATTCCCAATACCATCAACCGTAAACACATCGTGCCCTTGCCCATCGCCATTGGGTGATACATCTAGCTGAATATCAATATTGAGGGGAGTAATAAATGAGGTAAAGGGTTGCAATACTCCCTGAGTAAGCATATTAGTTGGAACTGTAAAGGTTTGTGTTGCCGTTAACTCACCCACACTATAATCCACAATTAACCCACTAAGCGTTGTACTTAGCCCTGATGCATTTACAATTGATTGCGCTCTGCCGAAAAAAGCACCCAACACCAATACCATAGCTAAAACTAATTTTCTTATACTCATAACACTATGCATTAATCCATGGTCATGTAATAGAACACCGGGCTGGATACATTGGCTATTTTGGCTCTAAAATTCAGATGAAATCCACTTGTAGTAGCATTCGATACATAATAATCGCAGGCTGCAGCTGCAGCATTTCCAGGAGTAATCATCACTACTGGCTTAGCATTACCTACTGCCAAAATATTGTAGGTAAAAACTACAGAACCATAGGCTCCGCCAAAAGTATTTGTAGTACCTCCAAAATCAATTTCTCCTCGGGTATCACTTGAATTGGCTCCAACGCCCACCGAACTAAGTCCATTAGAAATAGAAAGTATAACACTAGGTGGCTTAGTTTGATCGACCCGAATATGGCCATCTAATACATGTAATTTAGCTAGGGGCTCTTTTACGCCAATTCCCACATTTACAGCGTTTGCGTCCACTCCTCCCAACACCATACTATTATTTGTGGTTACCGAGGCTCCATCGCCGATGGCAATGGCATTACGAAGGCCAGGGTCGGCACTAGCTGCATTGCCGATAAGTACTAAACTAGTGGCAAGGCCTGGAGCAGTTAAACCGGTACCAGCACCCATAAATAAATTGAAGTCTCCACTCGAAACAAGATTACCAGCACTTTGTCCCATGGCCATATTATTATTCCCAATTGTTAAACTTGGCAAGGCCAATTCTCCAATCGCCATATTACGAGTAGAATTATTACCAATAGCAAAACCTGCATTGGCTCCAATAAGGGTGTTTCTATTACTAGCATTGCCTAAAGAAAGGCCCGCCTGATAGCCTATAGAAGTATTGTAAAATAAATTCGGAGTGGTGCTGTTGGCCTTATAACCTAAAGTGGTTTCCCCCCGAGCATCATTGGTAATACGCCCTGCTGGTAAATTATTAATCCTAAAATTAAGGGGTTGATTATCAATATTTCCTATAAAATTAGTGCCATCTACCGTTCCGGTATTACCCGTTAAACTCCAACCTAATGTATTAAATGAGGTTAAAGCCGCTTTTCCAAGATTATTCGTAACATATATTTGATCTGGTGGTCCTTGTGCCATCTTCATAAGTGTAACAGCACCACTGTTAATTAGGAGTTGGCCAAGGCTATTTATACCTGCATCCCCAAACATAGCTACATCATGAGGAACATTATTCGCATCGCCCACTAGAATATGTCCATCCGTAAGATTACCTATAGTACCGGCAGGGCCTTGCGGACCTGTAGCACCAGCCGCACCTGTTGTTCCTTCAGGACCGGTTAAACCAATGGGGCCTTGCGGACCAGCTGGCCCAGTTAATCCAATAGGACCTTGAGCACCTGCCGGAGCATTTTCGGCATATTTTGCATATAGGGCATAAGGAACACTTAAGAGTGGGGTAATACCTGCCAAACTAAAATTGGAACCACCATCGGCATCTATTTCTACTTTTAACGCTTTAGTGCCATTGGCCCAATTTAATTGACTGAAATTTCCACTAACTTGGCTAGCTCCAGGGCTGCCAATGGCCAAACTATACAAGCCTACGGCATTGGTAGTAACCTGTCTAACCTCATTGTATATCACCAATGCGTTCTGATTTAAGTTGTCCTGAATACTCAAACGAAGAGAAATGGTCCTATTCCCCACTGGGAAGCCTTTAATATCTCTAAGCGCTCCTTGATAATTTAGTTGTTGAGGAACTTGAGCTAAAATTGTAGTGCTCAAACTCATCAATAGAAATGCAAAAAACAGTTTTTTTGCTAGGTATACATTATTCATCCTACATCTGATGTTTTAGGGGTGATCGAAAATTAATTATTACCTCTATATAACTAACATAAAGAAGTATTTGATATATTGATAAGAGCCGAATTGATGATTTGCCTTATTTAGAAGATGAGTGGTATAGATTGGTAGACCAATGGCGTAAAGTACTTGTATGAAGTCTTTTTAGGTATGTATCCGGCTCCTTTTTACATAAAAATCATTGAATAAGAAATGCAAGAGATGATATTTTAGCGTATATTTACAAGCATTAAAAACTCCGTAGCATACGGAATAGTTACACATATGACATTTGATTACAACAGCACCCGGAAAAAATTAATCCTTTCAGAATATGGACGTAATGTGCAGAATATGGTGGGCTTTATCTGCGATTTGCCTACCAAGGAAGAACGCAACCAGTATGCACAAGTGGTTATTGATTTGATGGGATTTCTAAATCCGCATTTACGGGATGTGGCTGATTTTAAACATAAATTATGGGATCATTTACACATCATTTCTGATTTTAAGATTGATGTGGATTCTCCATACCCCAAACCATCGCCAGAAGCTATTCATTTTAAACCTAAGCCACTCAATTATCCGCAACAACGCATTCGGTATAAGCATTATGGTAAAACGGTAGAAATTATGATTAGTCGTGCTAAAGAGATGGCCGACCCGGAACGTAAGCAACAATTGGTAGAGGCTATTGCCAACTTCATGAAAATGGCTTATGTAACTTGGAATAAAGACAATGTATCGGACGAAACTATTATTAAAGATTTGAAAGAATTTTCTGGCGGCGAATTGCAGCTAAAC
Organism: Sphingobacteriales bacterium; assembly: GCA_026390835.1. GTDB lineage: Bacteria > Bacteroidota > Bacteroidia > Sphingobacteriales > Sphingobacteriaceae > JAIPAN01. Next base: position 22,414 of record JAPLFD010000007.1, on the reverse strand, counting down.
GAAAACGTAAACTTAAATAAAGTAGAGTACCGTCAGGCGGCACCCGTTCGACCTAGAAATCAGCATAATAAAGGCCGCTCTAACAATAAAAACAATAGTAATAACCGCCAACGCAGCAATAATGGCGCTAAACGTTATTAATCTCATTTACCCAATCCTCATTTTCTAAGTAAATATGAACGCATTTGAAATTATTGGAGGTAAACCATTAAAGGGCGAAATTACTCCTCAAGGTGCAAAAAACGAAGCTTTACAAATTATTTCGGCAGTTTTACTCACCGAAAAAAAAGTAACTATTAGCAACATTCCCGATATTAAAGATGTAAATAAACTCATTGAGTTGTTGGGTGATTTGGGTGTAGCAATTGAGCGCATTAACAAAGATACCTATACCTTTGAGGCTAAAAATATTGATTTAGATTTCTTCCAATCGGCAACTTTCAGAACAAAAGGCGGTAGTTTAAGAGGTTCTATTATGATTGTGGGGCCATTATTGGCTCGATTTGGTAAAGCAGCTATTCCGAAACCAGGTGGCGACAAAATTGGACGCCGTAGATTAGATACGCACTTTTTGGGATTTGAGAAATTAGGTGCCCATTTTGATTACGATGCAAAAACCAACTTTTTTACGGTAGATGCCACCAATTTAAAAGGTACGTATATTTTATTAGATGAGGCGTCGGTAACCGGTACAGCAAACGTGCTAATGGCAGCGGTATTGGCCAAAGGCACCACCACCCTATACAATGCAGCCTGCGAACCCTACTTACAGCAATTATGCAAAATGCTTAACCGCATGGGTGCTAAAATTTCGGGTATTGGTTCTAATTTATTAACCATTGAAGGCGTAACTAAACTGGGTGGAACGGAACACCGCATGTTACCCGATATGATTGAAATTGGCTCGTTCATTGGCTTAGCTGCCATGACTCAATCGGAAATTACCATTAAAGATGTGCATTTTGAAGAATTGGGGATTATTCCAGAGATTTTTCGCCGATTAGGTATTCAACTAGAGCGTCGTGGTGATGATTTATTCATCCCTGCTCAAAAACATTACGAAATAGAAAGCTTTATTGATGGTTCTATTATGACCATTGCAGATGCGCCGTGGCCAGGTTTTACACCCGATTTATTGAGTATAATATTAGTAGTTGCCACGCAAGCAAAAGGAACCGTGCTCATTCATCAAAAAATGTTTGAAAGCCGTTTATTCTTTGTTGATAAATTGATTGATATGGGCGCACAAATTATTCTCTGCGATCCGCACCGTGCTACCGTAATTGGCTTAGACCGCAAAGTGAAATTGAAAGGCTTGGAAATGACTTCTCCGGATATTCGTGCTGGAGTTTCTTTATTAATTGCGGCATTATCTGCCGAAGGCACCTCCGTTATTCACAACATTGAACAAATTGAGCGTGGCTACCAAAATATTGACGAACGTTTATTGGCCTTAGGAGCCAACATTAAACGCATCAGCGCCGAAAAACCTTCGCACTAATTTTACTCCATACTAAAATTGATAAAAAAGCATTATTAAGAGTATATGCTTCTTAAAAGTGCTAAAATTTTATTTCTATTCACTGTAATTTGTGGCTTATTTGGCTATTGGGGTGCTTTCACTCCCGATGGAAATCGTATTTTCGATGAAATGAGTGGAATGATTCCTTATTTTTTGGGGTTTGGATTATCTTTTCTATGCTGTATTGCTGCACTAATTTTGCTTTTAATTCGGCACTTCCAAACATTGAAAACTAAACGCAAGTCTGGTTATTAATCTTTCAAATAGCCTTGGGCACGTAACCAATCGTCGTTGTACATTTTGCCCAAATAACGAGTACCGTGGTCATGAAAAATAATCACCACCACATCGCTAGCTTTAAGTTCGCCTTTGAGTTGCAATAAGCCTGCTACTGCCGAACCTGCAGAATTTCCGGCAAAAATGCCTTCTTTACGGGCAATTTCACGGGTCATGAGGGCGGCGTCTTTATCGGTTACTTTCTCAAAACGATCTATCAAACTGAAATCAACATTGGCAGGCAAAAAGTCTTCGCCAATACCTTCGGTTACATAGGGATAGATTTCGTTTTTATCAAACTCACCGGTTTCTTTATACTTTTTAAATACCGAGCCATAGGTATCAATACCCCAAACTTTAATAGCCGGATTTTTCTCTTTTAAATATTTAGCGGTACCCGAAATGGTGCCGCCAGTACCTACGCCCACTACTAGGTGGGTAATTTTACCTTCAGTTTGTTCCCAGATTTCGGGGCCAGTTTGCTCGTAATGCGCTTGAGTGTTAGATAAATTATCGTATTGGTTGGGCTTCCACGAATTGGGCACTTCCCGCTCTAAACGGCTAGAAACCGAGTAATACGAACGTGGATCTTCGGGTTCTACATTGGTGGGGCATACAATTACCTCGGCACCAAAGGCACGCAAGGCATCTACTTTTTCTTTCGATTGCTTATCGGTAGTGGTAAAAATACATTTGTAGCCCTTTACCACCGCTGCAATGGCCAAACCCATTCCGGTATTGCCCGAAGTACCTTCAATAATGGTTCCGCCCGGTTTTAAAAGTCCGGAACGTTCCGCATCTTCTATCATTTTTAAGGCCATGCGGTCTTTTATAGAATTACCCGGATTGGTAGTTTCTATTTTAGCCAATACTGTAGCCGAAACTCCTTTTACAATGCTGTTTAATTGAACCAGGGGTGTATTTCCAATAGTTTCTAGGATGTTTTTATACCACATACACGTTTAGAATTTCAAGTGTTTTACCGTTAAGCCACCATTAATGAGTTGTTTCAACGAATTGATTCCTACATTTAAATGATCTTCTACATAATGTGCGGTTACGTTTGAATCACTCTCTGCAGTTTTTACACCTTCGGGTACCATAGGCTGATCGGATACCAATAACAAAGCCCCAGTAGGAATTTCGTTGGCAAAACCGGTAATGAAAATAGTAGCCGTTTCCATATCTACGGCCATGGCTCTAATGGTTTGCAAGTGCTTTTTAAATTCTTTATCGTGCTCCCATACCCTGCGGTTTGTGGTGTACACAGTTCCGGTCCAATAGTCTAAGGCATGATCTCTAATGGTAGTGGAAATAGCTTTCTGTAAAGCAAAAGAAGGTAAGGCCGGCACCTCAGCAGGGAAATAATCGTTTGATGTTCCTTCACCTCGAATGGCTGCAATAGGTAGAATTAAATCACCCAAGGCGTTCTTTTTCTTTAAGCCACCGCATTTACCCAGAAACAACACAGCCTTTGGATTGATAGCGCTTAATAAATCCATCATGGTGGCTGCCATGGCACTACCCATACCAAAGTTAATGAGCGTAATTCCATTGGCAGATACGCTTTGCATGGGCTTATCTAGGCCCATAATGGGTGCATTGTCGTTCCACTGCGAAAACAAGGTTAAATATTTGGAAAAATTGGTTAACAAGATATAATCTGTAAACTCGTGCAATTCTCTTCCGGTATATCTCGGAAGCCAATTTTTTACAATCTCTTCTTTACTTTTTAACCCTTTTTTAATAGGGGTTTCAGTGGACTTTTCGTTTTTCATAGCGTATAATTTTAGTTTATACAAAAAACCCCGAATGTTCGGGGTTCATATTAGGCAACTTTTAATTTTCTTAAATCTGATTTTTCAAATTTAGCTAAGGCATACTCCAAACTAATGGTTAAACTTTTGAGTGGTTTGCCTGATGGTATTTCAAACATGGCATCCATCATAATGGCTTCGCAGATGGAGCGGAGCCCACGAGCTCCCAGTTTAAATTCCATGGCTTTATCTACAATAAACGCCAATACTTCGGGCTCAAATGTGAGTGCTACGCCTTCGTATTCAAATAGTTTTTGATACTGTTTTACTAATGAGTTTTTAGGCTCACTTAAAATGCTTCGTAAGGTGGCTTTATCTAGCGGGTTTAAATGCGTAAGCACCGGCACACGACCAATTAGTTCGGGTATCAAGCCAAAGGCTTTTAAATCTTGCGGACTAAGGTATTTGTAGAGATTTTCTTTATCTACTTCGTTGTTTTCTTTTTCTACTTTATAGCCCACTGTTTGGGTACGTAAGCGATTGGCGATTTTTTTTTCAATGCCATCAAAAGCACCGCCGCAAATAAATAAGATATTATTGGTATTCACTGGAATCATTTTCTGATCCGGGTGTTTGCGTCCGCCTTGTGGTGGAACGTTTACAATGGTTCCTTCTAATATTTTTAAGAGTGCTTGCTGCACCCCTTCACCCGATACATCTCTGGTGATAGATGGATTGTCGCTTTTACGAGCAATTTTATCTACCTCATCAATGTATACAATGCCCCGTTCGGCGGCGGCTACATCGTAATCGGCGGCTTGCAACAATCGGGTTAAAATACTTTCTACATCTTCGCCTACATAACCGGCTTCGGTTAAAACAGTAGCATCGCAAATGCAAAAAGGTACGTGTAAGGTTTTGGCAATGGTTTTAGCCAACAAGGTTTTTCCGGTACCGGTTTCGCCCACCATCATGATATTCGATTTTTCAATCTCCACCTCATCGGCAGTTACCTTTTGGTTTAAGCGTTTGTAATGGTTGTATACCGCTACAGCTAGCACTTTTTTGGCTTCATCTTGGCCAATTACGTATTGGTCCAGATGTTGCTTAATTTCTATCGGTTTTAATAAGTTAATGGCCGATTGTGCCGATTTTTTGGTACGTACTACCGATTCTTCGGATACGATTTGACTAGCTTGGGTAACGCATTTATCGCAGATATGTGCATCGAGGCCGGCAATAAGCATGAGGGTATCTTGCTTACTGGAGCCACAAAAAGAGCAGATAATATCTTTTGAATGCTGTTTACTCATGTTACTTTGTTGCAGGGCTGCCTGCTAATACTTCATCAATCATACCAAATTCTTTGGCTTCTTGGGCAATCATCCAATAATCGCGGTCGGAAGCATCGTGCACTTTCTCGTAAGGAGCACCCGAGTGTTTGGCAATAATTTCGTACAATTCTTTTTTCAATTTTAAGATTTCACGAGCGGTAATTTCAATATCAGAGGCCTGACCTTGAACACCTCCCAGGGGTTGGTGTATCATTACTCGGGAATGTTGCAAGGCCGCACGCTTGCCATCGGCACCAGCACACAACAATACCGCTGCCATAGATGCTGCCATACCGGTACAAATGGTAGCCACATCGGGGCTAATGTATTGCATCGTATCGTAAATGCCTAAACCGGCATATACCGAACCGCCTGGCGAATTGATATAAATTTGAATATCACGTTTGGCGTCTGTTGATTGCAAAAACAGTAACTGAGCTTGAATAATATTGGCAATATTATCGTATATGGCATCGCCTAAAAAAATGATGCGGTCCATCATTAATCGAGAAAATACATCCATTTGGGCCACATTTAATTGGCGCTCTTCGATAATATAGGGTGTCATTGACATCGGGATAGCACTTTGCTCTACTCGAGCCATAAAGCTATCTACGTGTTGACTGCCAATGCGGTGGTGTTTTACCGCATATTTGCGAAATTCATTTTTATCTATATTCATAGGTGTAGAGTTAGGCAAGTTCTAAGAACTTGTTGTAAGCAATTTCCTTGGTATCTAAGGTAACTACAGATTTTAAATAATCAAACACTTTTACTGCCTTTACCTCATCAAAAATTCGGTTGGCGTTTTCTTTGTTCTGCAAAAACTGTACCGTGTATTCGGCTAACTGCTCTTCAGGCAGTGCTTGTGGGCTATACATACGAAACTGGCCATCTAAACGGGCTTTTGCTGTTTTAAAAACATCTTCGTATTTAATTTCAATGGCATTGTCCTTAATAATTTTGTTTTCAATTAAGGTCCATTTTAAATTTTGAGCGAAATTGGCATAATCGGCCTCAATTTCTGCTGCCGATAGGTTTTCGTTGGTAGCTATTAACCACCGCTTTAAAAAGGCATCAGGTAAATTGAATTTAACTTTATCAGTTCCGAATTTGTATAAATCGTTTTGTAAGCGTTGCTCTGCATTTTGCTGCATCATGCTTTCTAACTCTTCGGTAATTTTGGCCTCAAATTCTTTTTCGGTTTTAATGGTGTCTGGGCCGAATAACTTATCAAAAAACTCTTGATTTAAATCGGCTTCTTCTAAACGATTGATATTTTTAACGGTGAACTGAAAATCAGATTTTAAGCCGTTTACCGCTTCTTCTTCTACATTTAATAATTTTGCCAGTTGAGTAGCATCACCTTCAAAGGCTTTATTCAAATCTAACGTTACTACCGCACCTTTTTTTAGGCCTATAAGTGACTTTTTAATTTTTGAATCGGCTACTAAATCTAAACGAATAGATGCTTTGTCGTTACCAAAACCGCCTTCGTACGGCGATCCGTCTTTGGCTAATTGTAGCAATTCTCCAAACAATACGTCCTCATCGGCAGCAGCCTCGGGGTTGCTCATTTTACCATAACTTTTACGCAGGTTTTTGGAGCGTGAAGCCAAGGTTTCTTTATCCACTTTAATTTTATAGTGGGGCAATTTATCTTTTGCCGAAAAGCTTAATGCAAATTCAGGCGCTAAACCCAATTCGTATTCGAACTCAAACTCGTCGTTAAAATCCCAGTTTGGCTCTTTGGTATCGTCCATTTTAGGCAATGGCTGACCCAATACTTCCACTTTATTATTTGTAAGGTAAGTATTTACCGAATCGCTCAACAAGGTATTAATCTCATCGACTAAAATACTTTTGCCATACATTTTTTTAATGTGGGCTGCAGGCACCATACCCGGACGAAATCCAGGTATTTTAGCTTTTTTGGCTTGTTCTTTAATAGCTTTCTCTACCCGTTCTAGGTAATCGGCAGGCGAAATTTTGACTTTAATTACTGCGTTTAGTTGATCGATTTTTTCCTGAGTGATATTCATTTTTAAACCTTTTGTTTAAGTTGATACAAAAATCCCCCCGATTTAGTGGGGGGATTTGGTGCGGATGAAGGGACTCGAACCCCCACGCCGTGAAGCGCCAGATCCTAAGTCTGGTGCGGCTACCAATTACGCCACATCCGCATTTTTAGGATTATTTGGACTGCAAAATTACGCTTTTTTAAGTGATTACAAAATGAAAAAAGGGAATATTTTACTGCGGATGATAAATACGTTCGGCGGTGCGCAACACCTCGGTTTTATTCAAGGTCATTTTTTTGGTTTGCTGTTTCACAAATAGAGGCATTTGATCGGTATAATGCGGGCTTTTCGGATCGGCCGAAGCGCCATAGCAATTCACACTCTCTATCTCTGGACCATCTTTGGTAAAACGAACCAATTCAATATAAGCATCGCCTTGTATATCTTTTATTTGCCCATTTTTATAGGGTTCTGCGTGAGTGGCCGCCAATACATCGGGCATGCCGCCTACAGCCATACTTACGGTACCACGAATTAAGCGCTGGTAATTACCCAATGGCACATTTACTGAGCTGTAATATTTGTTGAAATAGTTTTTGGTTTCTAGTAATGCAGCCCTTGCTGTAGCACTTGTTAATACGCCATAAACAATACCTTTTTGTTTCAATATTTTTTCTAGATAGTAATAGGTATGAATAAAGATACTGGCGCCAACGCTAGTGGTATCGGTCTGGCGGTTCCATGTTTTTAGAATTTTTAGCACATCGGCTATATCCGGATTGTTAGCCTCCTCTAGCATAAATAGACTATCTATATTGGTAAAAAAAGCCAATTTTTGCGGCAATTGATGATCGAATTTGATGCGTTTAAATTCCTCAAAGGTAAATTTATCTTTGGCTGCTACCTGCTCCATAAAGCGTACACTACGGTTATTTTCCCAAGTTTCATAGCCCATGGTTTTGTCGTAATTTTTTACCGAAATATTCTCTGCTGGGGCGGTAGAATTATAGGGACTGTGATTGGCATTAAACACATAACCGGCCGCTGGTTTTAACACTTGGGGCAAGTCGCTTAATTTGTGATATTCGGTCCACAATGTTTTAGAAGTATTTCCCGGCAAGGTTCCTTTCCAAGCATAGTTAGAATCGCGAAGCGGTAATTTGCCATTGCTGATGTAAAAAATGGTGTCTCGTTTATCAGCATACACGATGTTATACCCCGGTATGGCAACCATTTGTAGCGCTTTATTAAACTCGGTAAAATTGGTAGCCTTGTTCATGTTGTACCACTGTTCTAGGCCTCTAATTTCGTCTAAAGCGCCGGTACGAATACTAAAGGTGCCTTTTTTAGAAATAACCGTAGGGCCATATTTACTCCAATACGCATCTTTTTGAACCGTAATGGGCACCAGTCCGCCTAGTTTAATTTTTAGGGGAATTTTCTTCTCTTCTAAATTTACCCATTGCCCATCAAACTTATATTGTTTAGGGTTTTGAGGATTTATTTCTAATTGATAGGTATCTAATTTATCGGGGTAATTTACAGTATGTGCCCAACCTAAATTTTCGTTTACGCCATGTAAAATACTGGGGGCACCCGGAAATAGCGCTCCTAAAATATTCCAACCTTCTTCACTACACAACTGTGCTTCGTAAAAAGCTACTGGACCTTCTAAAGGCTGATGCGCATTTATGGCCAAATACACACTTCCATCTATGGTTTTGGCCGAATTAAAGGCAAAGGCATTCGATCCGCCAGGTTTTAGAAAATCGAGGGTGGCTACCTTACCATCAAAAATTGCTTTTAAGGCTTGGTCGGCACCAGAGCTTATGGCTAACTGCAAAACCGAGAATGCTAACATGTCTTTTGGTGTTACCGGAAACAAATCGGCAACCAATACGTCTTTTTTATGGGCTTTGGCGTAGGCATTAAAACCTTGAGCATAGCCCAATAGTACCGCCTTATATTGTGGACTGATGTCTTTTTCGTACCTAGATTCTACCAGTTCTTTAGCTCTAAAAAGTTGCACCACATAATCAATTTGTGCGCCTTGTTTTCCTTTCAACAAACCCAACATGCCTTTTCCGGCCAAATAGGAAGTTTGTATGGTGGCAAAATCATCTTCGGAATGTGCCCAAGCCAAACCATAAGCCACTTCGGCATCGGTTTTGCCAAAAATATGCGGCACGCCCCATTTATCGCGGGCAATTTGAATGTTTTTGGGATTAATTTCTTGGGCTATACTTAGACCGACACTGCTTGCCAAGAACAGAAATAACACTAATTTTTTCATGAACAATTGATGTTTAAACATTTTACCAAATTACAGATAATGGCCGGTTTAAACGAATAAAAAAACTCCTGAGCCAAAACCCAGGAGTTGTTAAACAAACCGTATAAACCTAACTTAAATGTATTCTACAAATTCCGCTTTCGGACGACGTACTTTTTTAGCATGCACTAAATAATCGGTTGCTTCATCGCGGTTACCCAATACCAAAACTACCGAACTTTTAAGTCCTTTTGCTCCTAAACCCAATGCTTCATCTAAAGCAGCAGGATTAAAGCCTTCCATTGGCGTACTATCTACCCCTTCAATGGCGGCAGCCACTAAACCAAAGCCTAAGGCAATGTAGGTTTGGCTAGCGAACCAAGCATGTAACTCAGCTGGAGATTTGCTTTGCACTGCACCTGAAACCATAGCTCTAAAATCGGCCAAAGTTTCTAGAGCAACGCCACGTTCTTGTGCAATTTGGTTCATGTAGGCATCCACTTCGGCTTCGCCGGCACTTGCCCAAAAAGCAAATACCAATACGGCTGCACCTTCTTTAACTTGTGGTTGATTGTAAATTGCTGGAGCAATTTGGGCACGAGTTTCGGCATCTTTAATAACCAAAAGGTTAAAGGGTTGCAAACCCAAAGAAGTTGGCGCTAAATGAATGGCGTCTACAATTCTGGCTAATTTATCTTCGGCGATGGGCGTATTGTTCATACGCTTAGTGGCATAACGCCAGTTTAATTGTTCTATGTAGTTGCTCATGATGTTTCTAAAGTGAATTGCAAAAATATTAATAGATGTTTAAACAGCTATAATACCATTGTCATAATTTAAAAGATACCTAATTTAAGAACGTTTAAAAAAGATAGTTGGCGTAGTGCCTTTTATTTTTTTAAATGCTGAATAAAAAGCATTTCTTGAATTAAAGCCCGCACTTGCAGCCATTCCATCAATCGTATACTTTTTCCATTCGGGATTTTGAGTAAAATGATAGTCAATATAATCAATGCGGTAACGGTTTATATATTCGGGGAAATGGATGCCGTATTTGAATTTAATAGCCTTAGATATTTTATACTCTGGGGAATATATTTGCTTAGCTAACAAAGCAATATTAAAATTTTCATCTAAAAAAGATTGATGCACTTGCATTTGGGTTTCCATTTTTATAATTAGCTCTTCATATCCCTGGACCCTCTTAGAAATCAATGTACTTGAGTCATCTAGAACAAGTCCATCATGAACCGGCACTACGTGATTTAGCTTAATACCGCTTAAAAGCTCTGTTTTAACAAGCATGTAATACCAAATGCCCAAATAATACATGTAGAATAAAATATCTGTAATGCCAATCCCGAAAAGTACAGGTCCAGACATCATGATTCGATGCCATTGGGCTGAGAGAATCATTACCGTGCCGGTGAAATTAACAAACGTAACCCAATTAATTATCAACCGATTATTTTCTTTAAACAACTTATTTTGAGTGGTATTAAATAAATACAAAAGGCGCCACTGCAAGATGTTATAGATTAGCATTTGGCTGAATTTTAAAATACTATGCCAATACGAACTAAGCAGACCTTCGGAAATTCCAAAGCGATCGCCACTTGAAAACATCCCACTTAATACCTGAATTTTATATTCTCGAGCAGTTAAATAGAAGGGTAACAGCTCGACGAAATGGAGCATAAATGGCAAAAAATGGAGGATATCTGTTTTGTAAAAGCGATTATTGGAGCTGAGTAAATTGCGTACAAACAAATAACAAAGTGGCCCCCAAAGATAATGCAGCGGCGCTGCAGTTCTAAAAAAAGAAGGGAATTGCATAATTAAGCCACTCACCAACATAAAAGATACAAAGAAACCCCATGCTGTAATGAGATTGTAGATGCCGAAATAGGTATAGGCTAGGGAATGTCTATTTCTTAATATAAGCGCCAAGCCTATTAACAGACCCACCAAAAATAATCCGAAATAAAAAGCAGGCAGCAGATGAGTCATTTAATCTCTGTATAATGGTCGGTTAATGTTCGGTTTGCACGAAGCATATCAAATATAATAGTTAGAAAGTTGAATGTAACCCATTTGGTCATACTTATTTCAATAAATCTTGTACCAAATTATGATTTTATGGCATAAAAAAAAGAGCCAACCTTTGGGGTTAGCTCTTCTATCCATGTACCCAGCGCCGGAGTCGAACCGGCACGGTTTCCCATCGGTGTTTGAGACCGACGCGTCTACCAATTCCGCCAGCTGGGCATTGCTTTTCAGCGGGACGCAAATCTATTTAAACTATCGCGAATTCGCAACACATATTTTTGTCGGAAATAAGCGTCTTTAATTTTTTCTAAAGCCTCATCTTGATGTATACCCGATTTTGCGTCGAAATCTTGAGCATGGTGCTCAAATTCTTTAGCCAAGGCTGCTTCATACTGTCCTATTTCGGCTTCTAATGCTGTCAGCTTATGGGCATCAGCCTCGAACTCCAACTCCATTAAGGTTTCGTTAATCTCCATCATTTCTAGCAAAAAATCTGTAGGGAGCTGCACTTGTTCGCCTTCTTGTAATAAACCTTTCAGCGTTAAAACATATGGCATACACAACTCGGGCTTGGAAAGTGTTTGGTAAGCCTTATTGGTGAGGGTAGCGTGTTCTAAAATTTCTTCTTGCTTTTCTACGGGCTGGTTGATGTAAAAATCGGGGTGGTATTTTTTACTTAGCTCATAAAATTTCCTTTTTACCACCGCTTGATCGGGGTTAAAAGAAATGGGTAAGCTAAACCACTCGAAATAATTCATAGCTAGCCGTACTATTTAAGGATATACTTAAAAATATCGTTACTAAATACCAAAACCATAAGTGCCATTAAAATTACAAAACCAACCAATTGAGCACGCTCCATAAATTTATCGCTTAAGGGTTTGCCCTTAATCATTTCTATCACTAAAAAAACAGCATGACCGCCATCTAGCGCCGGTATGGGCAACAAATTCATTAAGGCTAGGGCCATAGACAATAAGCCTACTAAACTCCAAAATTTAGCCCAATTTACCGTACTGCCAAACATAGTGGCAATACCAATAGGGCCCGTAAACGCTTTATTGGCTTTTATCTGGCCGGTAAGTACTTTTCCTATTCCTTTAGCATTATCGGCAAAAGAACCCCAAGCTTTGCTAGCTCCAATAGGTAGGGCTTGAACAAAACCATATTTTTTTGTTTCTGTGGGCAATCCGCTAGGGGAAAATCTAATACCTAAGGTGGCATCTGCAGCTACGAGTGGCTTCACCTGAAGCGTATCTACCCCGCGAACTAAACTTAGTGTTACCTTTTTGTTTTTTACCAACTTCAGCTCTTGCTGAAATTGATCAATGTAGGTTAAGGCTTTTCCATTTACTTGTACAATAACGTCGCCAGCTTTCATGCCAGCTTTCTCGGCAGGGCTACCCAGGGCAACTTCTTTTATGGGCTGAAGTGCAAAACGTGGTTCAATAAATTCGGCAATGCCCTCATCGGCCACTTGGTTTAAAATATTTCCAGGTACCTGAATTTGCTGTTCTACGCCATTTCTCAGGATGGTTAGTTGGCTATTGCCCAACAATACTTTGGAGCTACTCACTTCTTCGAAACGAACAATTGGTTTTCCGTTTACAGCTACAATTCTATCGCCGGCTTGTAAACCGATGGTACGGCCTACGCTTCCTGGAGCTATTCCAAAAGGTAATTTATCATTAGGGATATAGGTTTCGCCATATTTCAGCGTAAGCATCCAAAAAATAAAAATACCCAACACAATGTTTACCGTTACGCCACCCAACATTACTATTAAGCGTTGCCAAGCTGGTTTTGATCGAAATTCCCATTCTTGTGGCGGACCGGCTAATTGTTCGGTATCCATCGACTCATCAATCATGCCCGCAATTTTTACATAGCCGCCTAAAGGCAACCAACCAATGCCGTATTCGCAGCCTTTGTAATTGAAATGAAGGAGTTTTACACCCCAAGCATCGAAGAATAAATAGAATTTTTCAACCTTAATACCAAAGGCTCTGGCAGTTAAAAAATGGCCTAATTCGTGTAAAATAACTAAAATTGAAAGTCCGAGTAGCAGTTGGCCTGCCATAATTAATCCGTCCATATAGTGTGTAGTGTTTTTATTTAGATGTGTAAATGTTTAATTAGTTACCAAGCGCTCCGCCAATTGTCTGGCTTCGGTATCGGTTTGTAAATAATCGTTTAAAGTAGGTGATGGAATATAGGCTATTTTGTCCATGCAGGTAGCAAGTACATCGCTCATTTGTAAAAAGCCAATGCGTTTAGCTAAAAAAGCAGCCACCACCACTTCGTTTGCTGCATTTAATATACAAGGCACGTTTCCTCCACGGGCAATGGCATCATAAGCCAAGCCTAAATTTCTAAAGGTATTCGTATCGGCTTGTTCAAAGTTTAACGTTGGGTAATCAGCAAAATTAAAGCGTTTAAAGGTATTGGCGATGCGCTCCGGATAGCCCAAAGCATATTGAATAGGCAATTTCATATCGGGTAAACCCAACTGTGCTTTTATAGAACCATCGGTAAATTGCACCAAAGAGTGTACAATAGATTGTGGATGCACCACTACTTCGATTTGTTCGGGTGCTACATCAAATAACCATTTGGCTTCAATTACTTCGAGACCTTTATTCATCAACGAAGCCGAATCTATAGTAATTTTGGCACCCATTACCCAATTGGGATGTTTTAAGGCTTGCTCGGGTATTACGGATGCCAAAAATGAAGCATCTTTTCCTCTAAAAGGTCCGCCCGAAGCCGTTAAAATTAGTTTTTCTATGGGCTGTTGCTCTCCTACCAAGCATTGAAAAATAGCCGAATGTTCCGAATCAACAGGTAAAATTTGCACGCCATGCTGTTTAGCTAATCGAGTAACCAAATCACCGGCAACCACCAAGGTTTCTTTGTTGGCTAAGGCAATATCTTTGCCAGCGGTAATAGCGGCAAGCGTAGGTTCTAAGCCGGCAAAGCCTACCAAAGCGGTAAGCACCAAATCTATCTCAGGCAGTGTAACCGCTTCTACTAAAGCTGTTGCCCCTGCAGATACTTGAATCGTGGTACCTGATAAGCGTGCTTTTAGTTCCGAAAGTTTACGTTCATCGCCAATAATTACTTGTTTGGGATTAAATTCTAAGGCTTGAGCAGCTAATAAATCCACATTTTGCTGCGCACTTAGCAAAGCCACCGAAAACCGCTGAGCGTTTTGGCGCACTACCTCTAGGGCTTGCGTACCTATACTTCCGGTGGAACCTATAATGGCTATGGTTTTGCTAGTCAATTTTTCAGTTTTTAAGGGACTTGTTTAATACATCGGCTAATGCTCTATCGTTGGCTAAACGTGGAACCTTATTTTGGCCGCCTAGTTTGCCTTGCGTACGCATGAATTCAATGAATCCATTTTTTTGCACCAAGCGAATGTGTAAAGGTTGCAAAATTTTACCGGCTATCAAATCGAGATAATAGCTGTTTTTTTGCCGCATCGCTTCATCTAATGCTGCTGCAAAAGCGTCCAGTTCTTTAGGGGGCTGTACAAATTCTATAAACCACTCGTGGTAAGGCAAGCCGCCTTCTGGTGGGATAACTTGCGGAGCCACCGTAAACTCAGTAATCTGCACTGCTTGTTTAGCTGCCACCTCTAACAAGGCTGCTTCCACCTCTTCGGCAATAACATGTTCGCCAAAGGCAGATATAAAATGTTTGATACGACCCGTAACCATAATTTTGTAAGGCTGTTTGGATACAAATTTTACGGTATCGCCAATACTGTAGCCCCACAAACCTGCTGAAGTATTGAGTATTAGGGCATAATTGGTATCGAGGGCTACATCAGCTAGGCTCAGTCGGGTAGGATTTTCATTGAAATATTCGGTAACCGGAATAAATTCAAAAAAGATGCCGGCAGCTACCAGCAATAGCAAGCCCTTATCTGCTTGGGAATCTTGGTAGGCAATAAAGCCTTCCGATGCGGGATATGTTTCTATGCTAGCCACTTTTTTACCAATGACTTCTTCTAGTTTAGCCCGATAGGGTTCAAAGTTTACGCCTCCGTAAACAAATAAGCTGAAATTTTTGAAAATGTCTTTTACTTTTTTACCACCCGAAACCTGAGAAAGCTTATCGAAATACATTTGTACCCAAGGGGGTATGCCCGAAATTAGGCGCATATCTTGATGAATGGTTTCGGCCACAATGGCGTCTACTTTTGTTTCCCAATCATCAATACAATTGGTTTCATAGGAGGGTAAGCGGTTTTTTTGAAGATAAGCCGGCACGTGGTGGGCTACAATACCCGAAAGGCGGCCGGTATCTATTCCCGTTTTTTTTTCCAAAACCGGACTTCCTTGCAGGAAAATCATTTTTCCGTTGACAAATGAGGTATCACCAGATTCGTGAATATAACCCAAAAGCGCATTTCGAGCGGCCTTAATATGCTCGGGCATAGATTCTTTAGAAATAGGGATATATTTTACACCAGAAGTAGTACCCGATGTTTTGGCAAAGTACAGAGGCTTTCCAGGCCATAATACATTGGCTTCGCCGGCTGCTACCCTCTCGATATAAGGACGTAATTGCTCGTAATCTCTAATGGGAACGCTTTTCTTAAAATCTTGATAGGTTTGAATGGTTTCAAAACCATGATCTTGCCCAAAAGCGGTTAATTTAGCCTTATTAAGCAAGGCAAAAAACACCTTATCTTGCGCTGCAATGGGGTTGTTTTTCCAGCGGAGTACTTGCCGGTTCACCCAGGCCGCAAAGGGCTTACTTAGTGCCGACTTTAGTCCCATACTTAGTTTTTATCTGAACCTTCAATCAGAATTTCTTCTTCGTCTGTATAGTTATTTACCATCTGGCGGTACGCTACCATCAGAATTAAACTAGAAAATGGGATAGTAAACAAAAGGCCAACAAATAGCGCCAATGCTCCTAAAATATTGATGCCTAAAATGACTAAAAACAGGGAGAATAAAGCCCAGAAGTTCCCTTTGGTAATGGTCCAACTTTGGCTAATAGCTTCGGTTGAACCCGATTCTTGATCGACAATGAAACACAATACAAAGAACAAACGAAGGCTCATGTAAAAAATAGGAATGGTGATGAGCACGCAATAAAGGTATCGGCTAACTGAATAATGACATTTTGCACCAAGGCACCAGTAGTACTGGTTTCGTTTAAGAAAAGGGCTATGATGGTGGTAAACACAAACATCACTACAAATTGCACAGCAGTAAAGCCCATTACAATCCATGCATTTTTTTTAGCTATGGCCCAAGCCGTGCTTAACGTTTCGCTTATAGAGAAAGAGGTATTCATTAATTTATGGTTGTTTTAGTACGATTCGTTTCCAAAAATCTTGCATAAACCCAAGGCCATAAGCGTTGAGTTGTACAAACACTGCAATAATACTCAAAAATGCGACTTTTGCCGACTTATTTTTGGCCCAAGAATGAAAAAATATTAACAATACATACAAGGCCAATACTACATTGCACCATGTTGCCAAAGGGCTTTGAACCAGATTGAGTACAGCACTTGCCACTAAAAAAAGCACAAAAGTACTCGGGAAAAAGTGTAGCAATTTGAGTTCTGCCGGAAAGTGTTTGTAAATATTGATACGTGCACGTCCAAAAAAATGCAATTGTTTATAGAATTGCGCAAAATTGGTGCGGCGTTTATGAAAAACTTCGGCCTCGGGAATTAAGCCAATTTTAAAACCAAGCGATTGGATACGGATGCTAAATTCTATATCCTCTCCTAAACGGGTAAGAATAAAACCACCTGTTTTTTCCCAAACGGCCCGAGATATACCCATATTAAAACTGCGTGGATGAAACTGGCCCACGTGGTTTTTATTTCCTCTAATGCCACCTGTGGTAAAAACAGAAGTCATGGCGTAACTGATGGCTTTTTGGGTAGGCGTAAAAGAGCTATGGGCAGCATCGGGGCCACCATAGGCATCGAGCCAATTACGTTCTAAGTGTGCTTTTACAGTAGCTAAATAATCCTTTGGAATGAGGCAATCGGAATCGAACATTACAAAATAATCGCCTTTAGCTTGTTTAAACGCAAAATTTCTGGTAAAGCCTTGGCCTTCGTTTTCTTTTACAAAGTAGCGGATGTTGAGGGTGTATTGGTAGCTTTCTACCAAGCTACGAGCATCGATCGTAGAGCCGTCTTCTACTACAAGTACCTCAAAATTTGTATAATCTTGTTGGGTAAGGGTATGCAACAATTCGTCAATTTCTTGCGGACGGTTGAATAGCGGAATGATGATGGAGAAAAACATGGCGATGTATTTTTATACCTTATCGCCTATGTGATAATGGTTGCGTTCTGGAGCATTACGAGATACCAGCTCGGCAATAAAGCCAGTTAAAAACAGCTGAAATCCTACAATAATAGCCACCAAGGCAATATAAAACAGAGGCTGATCGGTTACATTGCGGTAAGCTAGGCCTTTAGAAATATCTGTTAATTTATCTACAATGAGCCAGATAGTAATGGCTAAACCACCTAAGAAACTGAGCATACCCATGGTACCAAAAAAGTGCATGGGGCGTTTGGCAAATTTGCCTACAAAAAAGATGGAAAGTAAATCTAAAAATCCGTTTACAAAGCGACTAAATCCAAATTTGGTGGTGCCGTATTTACGAGCACGATGTTCTACCACTTGCTCGGCAATTTGCGTAAACCCAGCCCATTTGGCTAAAACTGGAATGTAGCGGTGCATTTCTCCGTATACTTCAATGCTTTTTACTACCTCGTTTTTATAGGCTTTTAAACCGCAGTTAAAATCGTGGAGGTTGTGTATGCCCGACATTTTTCGGGTAACGGCATTGAACAATTTGGTAGGAATGGTTTTAGTAAGCGGATCGTAGCGTTTCTTTTTCCAGCCGGATATGACATCGAGATTTTCTTCTTTAATGCGTTGAAAAAGTACCGGAATTTCATCGGGGCTATCTTGCAAATCTGCATCCATGGTAATTACCACATCGCCTTGTGCAGCTTCAAAGCCCACATTTAAAGCCGCTGATTTACCGTAATTTCTGCGGAAACGGATACCAGAAATTTCAGGAATATCGTTCTTTAAGGATTGAATAACAGCCCAAGAATTGTCATTACTACCATCATCTACCAAAATAATTTCGTAGGAATACCCTTGTGCATCAAGCACACGTTTAATCCAGGCGCACAATTCGGGCAGCGATTCTGCTTCGTTGTATAAGGGTATGACTAGCGATATATCCATAGGTGTGAAATACAAACGTGCAAATTTCATCAAAATATCGATAAAATTTGCACGCTTTAAACGGCTTTTTAATTATTCTTCGGTAGAGGTAAAAATAGGTTGTTCTTTTTTGAAAATGGCCGCAAAAATAAGCGACATCACAAATCCAAATAATATGCTTCCACCTAAGCTTTTCATTAAATCGGTAAAACTTGGATCGAATTGTGTTTTCATTTTTTCTAAAACCATCGGAATGGCTTGATCAATAGCGGCCTGATCCATTCCTAATTTTTCATAATTAGCACTTAAGTTTTGAGTCAAAATCTCCGAAACCTTATCATAAGCACCTGGCTCAATAAATTTATAGAACACAAAATTGACCGAAATGTTTATTAAAGCGGCAATAAATGACATCAAAAAGATGCCTTTTAAGGCTTCGCGAAAGGACCAAAAGCCCCCTACTTTTTTTCTTAAATCGAGTGTAAAGAAAATGTATAAACCCAAAGAAATTAAAGCTATTAAAATGCCGAAACCGAAAGAAGCCAATAATTGTGGTGCAACATAGTACACCACTATGCCTAAAATTATAGAGATACCACCGATAAACAATCCGTTATTAATGGCTAATTGGTTAGAATTTGATTCCATAGTAATTAAATTGGTTTATTAAAGTTAAGTAAAAGTTGATAAACGGCAAGGTCGGTTTCGGGTTGGGCGCTAGCTGCCAATACTTCCTCTTGTTCCGCTACCGATGGGTATGGATTTCGGAAGAAACACAGTATGGCGTAAAACAACTCTTTTATTTCGTCATCTTCTGCCAAGCCATTGGCCACCTTAGCTATTTCTGCTGCTGAACTTTCCAATAAAATTTGGTTGGCAATTACAGACTCGTAAATGCGGTGTTCATCCTGAAACTCGTCTTCATCTACCAATAAAAATTCTTTCAAAAAATCACTCAATTCTGGCTCAATATCTTCGTCATGGCACTCTTTTAGGTATAACAATACGTTGAGCAGTTCAGTGCCCCTATCTAAGGTTTCTTCTTCAATAGCTTCCCATTCCGGCGAATCCAAATAATCTTCTTCCAATTTATTTACATCATCGGTGAAGAAATGGATGAACAATAAATCGATGATATACTCTCTCAATTCCTCTAATTTCGGTTGCTCATCAATTACTTTATCTACTGCTGCTACCTTAGCCATAAAATCTGGATTAGATTCGAAAGCCGAAGAAAGTTCAGATAAAATGCCCGTGGTATCTATACCCGATGTTTTTGTAAAGGAAGATAAAAATGCGCCCAAGGCGGCTTGTATAGCTTTTTGCATGCTTAGTTTTTTGAGGTGTAATACTGATTGTTGGCACAAGCCCAACGTACTTGGCCTGTAAATTCGTGCCCCATAAACGGACTATTTGCTGATTTAGAGACATTTGTTTGTTCATCAAACACCCAAGGTGCTTTCGGATCGAACAAAGCCAAATCCGCAGCTTCGCCTTCGGCAATTTTTGGGAGGGCTAAGCCTAAAATTTTTCGTGGTTCTAGGGCTAATTTTTTAATGATATCTCGGGTGGTTAAACCCGCTTTAAGTACTAGAGGCAATAGCGTTTGTAGGCCTATAATTCCATAAGCAGCCAAACCAAACTCGAGCGCTTTAAATTCAATTTCGTGAGGGGTATGTTGCGATACCACTGCATCAATGGTATCGTCGGCTAAGCCGGCTAAAAGTGCATTTCTGTCCTCTTCGGTACGCAAGGGTGGTTTTACTTTATAGTTTGAGTCAAAACCCAATAAAGCTTCTTCGGTAAGTATCAAGTGATGGGCAGCCACATCGCAGGTTACGGCTATGCCTTTTGCTTTGGCTTCGCGAATGAGTTGCACACTTTTAGCTGATGATATGGTACTAAAATGAATCGGGCTTTGATTATAGGCCGCTAATTCAATATCTCGTGAAATCATTAATTCTTCTGCCAGGGCCGGATTTCCTTTTAAACCTAAATAAGTACTTACAACACCTTCGTTTATCATAGCATGGGCTGCTACGCTGGCATCTTCGGCATACGAAAAAATACGGGCGCCAAAGCCTTTGGTGTACAAAAGCGCTCTGCTCATTACTCCAGCATGGGCCAAAGGCTTATCGCCATCGGTAAAAGCCAAGGCTCCGGCTTGGTACATATCAAAAAGTTCGGCCAAGGCCTCACCTTTACGTTCGTGGCTTATGGTACCCAATGGATAAATGGCCACTGGTAAATCTGCCGCAGTAGAGCAGATGTATGATATTTGAGCCTTAGAGTGTAGAGGCGGATTGGTATTGGGTTGTAAAGCTAGTGCGGTAATGCCTCCTGCAAAGGCGGCCCGAGCTAAGCTGTGTAAATCTTCTTTGGTTTCAAAACCGGGTTCTCCGGCATTTACATTTAAATCGCAAAAACCGGGAGCTAAAATACTACCATCGGCTTCTATTATTTCCGCATCGGCTGGCACGGTTAAGTCCTTGCCAATAGCAGCTATTTTTCCATTTACCACCAATACATCGGTATTTGGATAGCTTTTTAACTGACTATCTATAAGTGTTGCCGATTGTATCAATACTTTTTTCATAGGGCAATGGGGTTTCTCGGAACAAGCAAATACGAATGTGCTCGAAACATATGTAATGGACTGATTATTAGGATGAAAACGAGGGAATGAGTGCAATAATCGACAAACTGGTGTAGATTCAGTAGCGATACGAAAAACTGGAGGCCTCTCATTAAACCCAAAAGTACGAAAAAATATGAAAAAAGAATTTTTTTAGCTGGTTTTACGAAATTGGTATACGCAAAAAAAGAATAGTTTTGTATACATGATACAGGTACAACAAAGCGCCAAGCTGGCGGGCCACCGAGAACCCATTTACACGGTGGTGAATTCGCAGAAAGCGCATATCTTTTTTACTGCCGGAAATGACAAGGGCGTGGTGGAATGGAGCCTAAAAACGCACGATTTGGTAAAAGTGATGTTCCCCGTAGAACAATCGGTTTATGCCCTGCATTGCCCTACAGTAGCACCGGTGCTGGTTTCTGGTGAGCGTAGTGGCAAACTCAGTGTTTTCAACTTCATCAGCCAAGAGATTACACACCAAATGGCCTTTCACCAACAGCCTATTTTTGATATCACTTCATTAACTAATCGGAAAGAGCTTGCTGCAGCCTCCGAAGATGGAAGTATCAGCATTTGGGATTTGGAAACCTTCACCCAAAAACAACACATACAAGTAGGGAGCCACACCGTGCGCTGCCTTAGCACCAGCCCTAACGAAATGTACATGGCCGCCGGCTGCAAAGACCACCACATCTACCTCTACCATACCCAAGATTATAGTTTGGCTTGTGTATTAGAAGGGCACACCCTACCCATTACCTCACTAGCGTTTTCACCTTGCGGACGCTATTTACTTTCGGGAAGCAGAGATGCACAATTAAAAGTATGGGATTTGAGTAATTTAGCCTTAAAAGAAAACATTTCGGCGCATTTATTTGCCATTTACGACATTGAATATAGCCCCAATGGAGACTATTTTGCAACGGCTAGTCGCGATAAAAGCATTAAAATTTGGGATGCAGAAACGTTTAAGTTGCTTAAAACCATTAGTCGCGAAAAAGAGTTTGATAGTCACAGCCACTCGGTAAATAAATTGGCTTGGAGCACTTTTAACAACGAATTAATTTCGGTGGGCGACGACCGTATAATTTTAACCTGGGCTATTTCAGCGGAAGAATAAGATGGAAGTAACACAAAAAAATAATCCGCTACATGGAAAAACCCTGGAGTACATTTTGCGCTACTTGCTCATGACCTATACTTGGGAAGAATTAGACGAATTGGTTCGGATTAATTGTTTTCATGCTAACCCGAGTTTAAAATCGAGCCTGAAATTTTTGCGAAAAACAGACTGGGCCCGTAAAAAAGTAG
>JAPLFD010000017.1 GCA_026390835.1 Sphingobacteriales bacterium | reverse complement strand
CATTTAAAAATGATGGTATTTATATGGAGAAGTTTGTAGAAGAACCACGCCATATAGAAATACAAGTTGCAGGAGATCAATATGGGCAAGTTTGCCATTTAAGCGAAAGAGACTGTAGTATTCAACGTCGTCATCAAAAGTTGGTAGAGGAATCTCCATCACCTTTTATGACACCAGAATTACGTAAAGCTATGGGTGATGCTGCTATTAAAGCTGCTGCTGCCATTAACTACGAAAGTGTTGGTACCATTGAGTTTCTAGTGGACAAGCATCGCAACTTTTACTTTATGGAAATGAATACTCGTATTCAAGTAGAACACCCGGTAACCGAAGAAGTGATAAACTTCGATTTAATAAAAGAACAAATTAAAGTGGCTGCCGGCGAACCTATTAGTGGTA
The DNA here is from genome assembly GCA_026390835.1 of Sphingobacteriales bacterium. GTDB lineage: Bacteria > Bacteroidota > Bacteroidia > Sphingobacteriales > Sphingobacteriaceae > JAIPAN01. The sequence goes on along the minus strand of JAPLFD010000017.1, from coordinate 135,933 downwards.
AAAACTACGAGCCAACTATGTTTGCCATCGAGTGCCGAATAAACGCTGAAGATCCCTACAACAACTTCCGCCCGGCACCAGGCTTAATTAAACATTTCCACTCTCCGGGTGGGCATGGCGTACGAGTAGATACCCACGTATATGCCGGCTATCAAATACCGTCGAATTATGATTCTATGATTGCCAAACTAATTTGCGTAGCGCAAAGCCGCGAAGAAGCCCTTTGCACCATGGAACGTGCACTAAGCGAATTTGTAATTGAAGGCGTAAAAACCACCATTCCTTTCCATTTACAATTAATGAAAGACCCCGATTTTAGAGCCGGGAATTTCACTACCAAGTTTATGGATACCTTTGAAATGAAAAGCTAATACAATCTACAAGAAAATGCCATTCTAGAACAAAAGAATGGTATTTTTACAGCTCCAAATGAGCGAAGAAACACAAAATACAGCCAAAAAATCGAGTAAGCCAGCTACACTCGAAGCAGAAATGTCGTTTTTTGGACATTTATCAGTATTGCGTTGGCACTTGGTTCGGGCCGCATTGGCTATTGTGGTATTTACTTCGCTAGCCTTCGTTTACTACGATTTTATTTTCGATACCATTATTATGGGGCCAAAAAAACCAGATTTTTGGACCTACCGCATGATGTGCCAACTAGGGGAACGCTTTAACCTTGGCCCTGAGTTTTGCATTAAAGAAATTCCGTTTAACATTATAAATACCGAGATGGCAGGGCAATTTACCCTGCAAATTAACTCGGCCCTTATTGTGGGCTTAATTTTAGGTTTCCCCTATTTACTTTGGGAAGTTTGGCGTTTTGTGAAACCTGCACTGAGAACAAATGAACGCAAATCGGCCACAGGATTTGTATTTTTTGCCACCATTTTATTCATTTTGGGCATTTTGTTTGGCTATTACATCATTTGCCCACTTTCTATAAACTTTTTGGCAAACTACACCGTTAGCAGTATTATTGTAAACAACATCAGTATTGATTCCTATCTTTCTACCGTGGCTACACTATCACTTGGTTCTGGAATCATTTTCGAATTGCCCATCATCATCTATATTTTATCAAAATTAGGCATGATGACCCCGAAATTTATGCGTAAAAACCGCAGCTATGCCAGTGTGCTCATACTCATAATTGCCGCACTAGTAACACCTACACCAGATATATTTACCATGCTTACGGTAAGTTTCCCACTATTTTTATTGTTCGAAATCAGTATTCTAGTATCTGCAAAAGTAGATCGCAGGCGCAAAAAACGTGAAGTTGAATTTTACAGCAACTAAGCGTTTTAAATTATCATCAAAATTTTACGAAAAGCTAGCGCAGAAAAATTTACATTTGAGTTATGTCTACTAAACCAATGCGCATTGCTCTCGGAGCCGACCATGCCGGATTTGCCTACAAGCAAATCTTATTGGCACACCTTAGCCAAAACGAATTAAAAGATTTTGGTACCTATAGCACCGATTCGGTAGACTACCCAGATTTTGCACACCCCGTAGCTTTAGCCGTAGAAAGCGGCGAATACGATTTAGGCATTCTGATTTGCGGCAGCGCCAACGGCGTAGCCATGGCAGCCAACAAACACCAAGGCGTACGAGCAGCTATTTGCTGGACCGTAGAATTGGCCGTACTGGCCCGCACCCACAACAACGCGAACGTATTGTGCTTGCCTGCACGTTTCATTTCCGAAACCGATGCCCAAGCCATTACGGATGCTTTTTTACAAACCGAATTTGAAGGCGGCAGACACGCCAACAGAGTACATAAAATATCTTGCTAAATCCTTAAACTAAATTTTATAAAACATGAAACACAATCGTTCCATATTTATCCTTGCAGCAGCCTTATTTTTAGGCAATGCCGCGGTAGCTCAGGATAAAATTGCCGTTAAATACGGAAATTACATTACCAAAGAAGATGCCTACAAACATTTGTCGGTATTAGCTTCTGACGAATACGAAGGTCGCGAAACCGGAAAACCGGGCGCATGGAAAGCTGCCGAATACATTTCGGCTCAATTTAAAAGCCTTGGATTAATAGCCCCGGTAAATGGTAGCTATTTGCAAAAAGTACCTTTAATAGAAATTGCTCCGGGTAACTCTACCTTAAAGGTGGGTAATACAAGCTTTACCAATTACAAAGATTTCTATACTTCAAGCTCTAAAGTAGATTTTACCAAAAGCATCAGCGAAGTTGTTTTTGTTGGCTATGGCATTGAAGATGAAAAATTCAATGAATTAGCTGGTTTAGACCTTAAAGGCAAAGTGGTACTTTATTCTACCGAAAAAGAACCTTTTTTAAACGGAAAATCTATCATCACCGGAACAGAAAAAACTTCTTCTTGGACAGCTACTAAACGTTTACGCAATTTGCAAAGCAAAAAACCTGCCTTAATTATCAGCGTTAACCCCGATTTAGAAAGCAATTTAAAACGCATGGCTAGTTATTTACAAACTGGTCGTTTAATTTTAGATAAACCCAATCAGCCCGTACAAGCATCGGTAATTACTGTTTCTAAAACCGTAGCCGATGCCATTTTGGCCAAAACTAAAAGCAGCATTACGAGCTTAACCGCAGCTATTGCCAGCACGGGCAAACCAGCTTCTAAAGCCGTTAAAACTAGTGTACAAGCCAGCGTACTGTCTAAAATCAGTAACGTTAAAGCCGACAACGTAATGGGCTTAGTGGAAGGTACCGATTTGAAAGACGAAATTGTAGTAGTAAGCGGCCATTACGACCACATTGGTTTAACTACAGAAGGTACTGATAAAGTAAATAACGGTGCCGATGACGATGGTTCTGGAACTACCGGTGTATTGGAAATGGCGCAAGCTTTTGCTAAAGCCAAAGCCGAAGGCCATGGTCCACGCCGTAGCATCTTATTCTTAGCGGTTTGTGGCGAAGAAAAAGGTTTATTAGGTTCAGAGTGGTATTCAGAAAGCCCTATTTTCCCATTAGCGAAAACGGTAACCAATTTAAACATCGATATGATTGGTCGTGTTGATCCGAAACACAAAGACAATCCGGATTATGTGTACTTAATTGGTTCTGACAAATTAAGTAGCGATTTGCACAAAATTAGCGAATACACCAACGCTACCTATTCTCGTTTAACCATCGATTATAAATACAATGACCCGAACGATCCAGAGCGTATTTACTACCGTTCTGATCACTATAACTTTGCGAAACACGGTATTCCCATTATTTTTTACTTCAATGGCGTACACGAAGATTACCACAAACCAGGCGACGAAGTAAGCAAAATAAATTTCGAAATGCTTGCTAAACGTACCCGTTTAGTATTCTTTACCGCTTGGGATATTGCTAACCGCGATAAAGCTCCGGTAGTAGACGTGAAAAACGATTTCCCTGCCGATAGATAAACTGTCCGTGCAACAAAAAAAGCCCCCGAAATTCGGGGGCTTTTTTTATATCCGTTTGCGAATGCTTTTTCCTAAATTCGCTCTATGTCCAACACGGCCAACCTATTTCAAGAGAAGAGCAGCGAAAAGGCCTTCGATTTAAGCCACCGTCAAATTATTAACCACAATATTGGTAAATACGATGCGGCGGTAGTGCGTGGATTAAGTCGTTTGGCAAATCTGGAAGCCTCCAAAAAGAAAGCCCACGTGATAAAATGGAAAGTGATGGAGAATTTGGACAAACTTTTGCCCGAATTCGAAAGCAATTTTCAGCGTAGAGGTGGCAAGGTGCTTTGGGCCAATACCGCCGAGGAAGCCAGGCAAGAAATTTTAAAAATAATTAAAAAATCGGGTGCCAAAACGGTTATCAAATCCAAATCTATGGCTACCGAAGAAATTCATTTAAACGAATTTCTAGAAAAAAATAACGTAGAAGCCCTAGAAAGTGATCTAGGCGAATACATTGTGCAGCTATTGGATCAGAAACCCTACCACATTGTAACCCCGGCCATGCACCTCAGCAAAGAAGCCATTGCCGACTTATTTCACGAAAAATTTGGCACCGAGCCTAACGCTACACCAGAAGAATTAACCCAAAAAGCACGGGAACTGCTTCGCGAAAAATATACCACTGCCGATATTGGCATTAGCGGTGCCAACTTTTTATTGGCCGATACGGGCAGCATTGCCCTAACAGAAAACGAAGGCAATGCCCGATTGAGCACTACCTTCCCTAAAATACACATTGCCGTTGTAGGAATCGAAAAACTAATTCCTTCCATGGCCGATTTAGATTTATTTTGGCCCTTACTTTCTACCCACGGCACCGGACAAAACCTAACCGTATACAATACCATTTTAAGTGGCCCCCGCCAAGAGAACGAAAGCGATGGCCCCGAAGAAATGTACGTGATTTTGCTCGATAACGGGCGCACCAACCTCTTGGCACAAAAAGACCAACGCCAAGGTTTATACTGCATTCGTTGCGGGGCCTGCTTAAACGCTTGCCCGGTATATAAAAACATTGGGGGCCACAGCTACGAAACTACCTATAGCGGACCCATTGGCTCGGTAATTACCCCACACCAAGCCGGCATGGAAGAGTTTAAACACCTCAGCTATGCCTCTAGTTTATGTGGCCAATGCACCGAAGTATGCCCCGTAAAAATTGATATCCATAAAATGCTCTTGCTTAACCGCCGCGATGCGGTGGATGAGGGCCTAAGCACCCGTATCGAAAATTGGGGCTGGTTTTTCTGGAAAAAAGGAATGAAAAGCCGCAAACTGATGGATTTCTTTAGCGGAAAAACAAAAAACCGCCTGCTCCAAAAATTCTTCTCTAAAAGCTGGGCCAAACACCGCGAATTACCTCAAGTGGCCGAACAATCGTTTAGCCAGCAGTGGAAAGCGGAACACGCTACTAAAAAGAACTAATTCCTGCGTGGCGACTTATGCTGTTATATTAAGTTTCCGATTTGTGCGTTAGTGAGGCATAAACAATTTGCTTCAAATTCCGCATGAAAAAAACCAAAACAAAACAGCCGCTAGATATCACCCCAAAAGCTACCGGCATTGGCGGTATTTTCTTTTTTACCGAAAACCCCAAAGAAACCAATGCCTGGTATGCCAAAAATTTAGGCCTAGTAACCAACGAGTGGGGTTCCACCTTTCAGACTAGAAACATAAACAAGCCCGAAGAAGTAAACGCCCTGCAATGGAGCCCCTTTAAAAAAGGAAGTACCTACTTTGCCCCCTCCAAAAAAGAGTTTATGATTAATTATACCGTACAACATATAGAAGCACTAGTAAAGAAACTCAAAGAAAATGGCGTACCGGTTTTAGATGACATTGCCACCTACGACTATGGAAAATTTGTACACATTATGGATCCCGAAGGGAACAAAATAGAACTGTGGGAACCCGTGAAGCAAGGTGCGGAGTAAAACCTAGGATATGCATAATGCGCCCTTAAGCGTGCAGAAGTCATCCGGAACAGTGCAGGAGTCATCCGGAACAGTGTAATAGTCATCCGAAGCGGTGCAACAGCCATCCGAAGCGGTGCAACAACCGCCCGAAGTAGTGCAAGAACCGTCCGAAGTGGTGCAAGAGTCATCCGAAGCGGTGCAACAGCCGCCCGAAGCGGTGCAACAACCGCCCGAAACAATATAACACCCACCTAAAGCTCTAGAATAATAAAAAAGCCAGGCCCGGCAGAACGGCGGGCCAGCGTAAAGGCCCGTGGGCAGAAGCATCGTTCTGCCTTGATTTTTTGCATACTTTTTCATCAAGGAAAAAGTATAGAAACACTACGCCAATTTAGTTCGGTTTAGCTTCCTTTTGATCAAGCAAAAGGAAGAAGATTGAATAATTTTGATCAAGCAAAAGAAAGAATAAAAAAGAACTACCAAACCCTTCGACAAGCTCAGGGTGACAAAAAAGAAAAAGAACTAGCCCTTCATCTCCTCCACCTCCACCAGCGCATTAAACAAATACACCTTACCGCTAGCAGGCTCCACACAACGGAAACGCTTGCGAATTTTTGCTTCTATCTTAAACACCCTATCCCCCTTCCACTTAAACAAAGAACCTATTGGGAGGGTTTCTAACAAACACAAATGATCAGGGCTAGCATCATAAGCTTTTAATGCCCGAGATAAACGCAAATCGCTGCAACTAGCCGCAGCGGGATTCTCCAAATACTGCACAATAGCCCGTTGAATATCCATGGGGAATACTTCCTTTTCGAAAAACGGACGCATCATGCGTTTAAAATTGGCTTTCCACTCGGCACCATGCGGCTTGGCCTTGCGCTTATGCTCGTTCCAAGTAAGTAAATGCGCAAATTCGTGCACGCTAGTAACCAAAAAAGAATACGGATTTAAATCGTAATTGATAGAAATACGGTGGCCTTGGCCGGCATGGGGAGGGCGGTAATCGCCTAATTTGGTACCCCTGCTTCTGGAGATTTTAAATTCACATTGAAAATAATCAATCCACCGGGCAATAAGCGGAGCACATTGCGGCGGCAAGTATTGGTCGAGAAGTTGAATTCTATCCACCCCTAAAAATACAAATTAGCTTAAGAATTGATACACCAAAAAACTAGCCACATAAGCCATGGCGGTCATGTACACCAATTGAATGAGTGGCCATTTCCAGCTCTTGGTTTCGCGGTACACTACCGCCAGCGTACTCATGCACTGCATGGCGTAAGCGTAAAAAATCATTAAAGAAAAAGCTACCGGTAGGGTAAATACCAATTCGCCGGTATCGGGGTTTCTGGCCTCGGCCATTTTATCTCGTACCGATGCTGTTCGAGAACCATCGCCTTGCGCACTATACAAAGTAGCCATGGTACCCACAAATACCTCACGGGCCGCAAAAGAAGTAATGAGGGCAATGCCTATCTTCCAATCGAAACCCAAGGGCTTAATTACGGGCTCAATGCTTTTACCCAGCACGCCGGCATAGGAATTTTCTAAACGGGCCGATGCCTTTAAATTCGCAACCTGTTGCGGCGAAAATTGTTGGGTATAGCTTGGATTAGCAAATTGCTGATCAATAACCGCAAACCTATTACCCGGACCATAGGAAGCCAATACCCACAAAATAATGGAAATGGCTACGATGACTTTGCCGGCTTCGAACACAAAAGCCTTTACTTTATCGTACATGGTATAACCCACGTTTTTCCAACGAGGCATGCGGTATACCGGCAATTCCATAATAAAATAGCCACGCTCCCGAGCCTTAATAATAAATTTCAAAACCCAGGCCACCAATACCGCACTTACCAAACTAATTACATACATGGCCATTAAAGCCAAACCCTGCATATTTAAAATGCCCCAAATGCGGTAATCGGGCACTACCAAAGAAATGAGTAAGGTATAAATAGGTAAACGTGCAGAGCAACTCACCAAAGGAGTGACCATAATGGTGATAATACGGTCTTTCCAATTTTCAATGTTACGGGCACTCATAATAGAAGGAACGGCACAGGCCAAACCTCCAATTATAGGTACTACCGATTTTCCGTTTAAGCCCACCTTGCGCATAATGCGGTCCATCATAAAGGTAACCCGAGCCATATAACCGGTATCTTCTAAAATGGCAATAAAGGCAAATAAAATGGCTATTTGAGGGATGAAGACCAGTACGCCGCTTAAACCAGATAACACCCCATCTACTACTAAATTGGTGAGTTGCCCCGCCGGCAATAACTGGTGTGCCGTATTTCCTAGCCAAACAAAAGCATCTTCTATGAGACTCATGGGGTATGCCGACCATGAAAAAATAGATTGAAAAATGGTAAACAGGATGAGCATGAAAATGCCCAAACCCCAAATTTTATGGGTAAGCACCCGATCAATGCGGTTGCTATAACTTTCGCCCAAAGGCTGTATGTCGGTTTGTACGCTATCGAACAACACCTCGTTAATGGCATTGTATCGGGCAATGGTTTCTTTCGCTTGTAAATCTTGCGATTTAAATTCGTTTGCCGCAACCCAGGCCGCTATATATGCTTTTTGTTTGGCGCTTAAAAAGCCGATTTGCTCATACTGATGCGCAAGCAATAGTGCCTCATAAAGTTCTTTTAGCCCCAACTCCGCTTGCAATTCTTGCAGCGCACTTGGGTTTAAAAATTCAGAAAAATCAATGGTATCGGTTTGGGTGGCAAGGCTAGAAGCATCGGCAATAGCTTGTTTAAGTTCATCAATGCCCTCTGCATTACGTGCCGAAATCGGTACTACACGCACTCCGAGTTTTTGGGCCAATTTATCTACCTGAATATGAACACCACCCCGCTTCGCTAAATCCATCATGTTTAGGGCAATAATGGTAGGCAGTTTTAAATCGGCAACTTGCGAAAATAAAAGAAGGTTTCGTTTTAGATTGGTGGCATCGGCAATAAATACCACCACATCGGGGTGTAATTCATTTGTTGTATTGGCCAATACTTCCAATACCATCGCTTCATCTTTACTTTTAGGATATAAACTATACGCTCCCGGAAGATCAATTAGTTGAGCTTCTTGGCCTGGGATTAGTTTAGAAATACCCGTTTTTTTATCAACCGTAACTCCTGGAAAATTAGCGATTTTTTGATTTAAGCCCGTTAACAGATTGAAAAGTGTAGACTTCCCGGTGTTGGGATTACCAACCAGCGCCACTTTTAATTGCTTTTTCACCTGATTTTTTAAACTAAAATGATGGTAGAAGCTTCTTGCTTACGTAGGCTTAATTGGTAGCCCGAAACAGTTACCGCAATGGGATCGCCCAATGGGGCAATGCGCTCTACATATACCGGTTCACCAGGTAAACAGCCCATCTCCATCAGCTTAACCGACATTTCTAAGTCGGTAAACTCCTTAATAATGCCAGATTCGCCCGGAGACAAATCCGAAAGTGTTTTAGCTGTTTTTCTCACGGTAGTGATACAAAGGTAGTATTATTTATAATGATTCCAAATAAGTACTATTTGAAACGTTGTGTTTTGTATTTCACCGTTGGGCAACGACACGATTTTTTAAAAATACCACAACTGCTAAACAGTACTAGCAACACCAAACAGCATGCTAAAATCCGGATTTTCATGATATTATGCACCTACTGATGCGGCATAATCTGCGGCAGAAAGTAAGGCCTCTATTTGAGAAAGATCACTCAATTCAATTTTCACCATCCAACCATCACCATAAGGGTCTTGGTTAACCAATTCGGGGTTGGTATCTAATTTTTTATTGAACTCCAATACCTTGGCATCAACTGGCATAAATAAATCAGAAACCGTTTTAACAGCCTCAACGGTGCCAAATACAGCTTCCTTAGTTACTGTTTTGCCTAAAGAATTGATATCGATGTACACAATATCTCCTAGTTCACGCTGGGCAAAATCGGTGATGCCTACATAGGCTTCATTGCCTTCTACTTTAATCCATTCGTGATCGCTGGTATACTTAAGTTCTGATGGGAAATTCATAGTTATGTTTTTGTTTGTTCAAAAATAGGGTTATCTAGGTAGATTATCAATATATAAACGCTGTATTATTGAATCGCAAAACGGAGGGTAAACCCAAAATTACTAAAGGAGGTATTGAAGCTTTGTGAAGTATAGGGTTTAGTGATGTTGCCATCGTAAAAAATGCGCAGGTTTAAGCGCTGGTTTAACACATAATCTACCGATGGGCGGTAGGTGATGTTTTTAGCTCCAGAAGAAACTTCGGCATCGATTACATCGGCACGGTAGATCAATGTTTTACGATCGTTGATGGCAAAGTCTAGTTTAAAATTTAAATCATTGTCCATTTTTAGGCTTTTAAACAAGCCAAAGGGGAATCTAAAATCGGTGGTTCTATAACCCAAGCCAAACACAATGGCTTCATCGGTTTGTAAAGCTAGCTGACTATTTGCCAAACTTAAGCCCATGGTTCTAGATTTACGGTATTCAAAATTGGAACTCAAATTATTTTTAAAACGCATATCGATACCCAAAAAAGGCACAAATTGCTCAAACAAGGTTACTTGGTTAAATTGATATTTAGGTAAGAAGTTATTGCTTACATCACGCACATTCACCATGCCATTACTCTCGGTGTATCGGGCTAAAGAGTTAAATCCATTTATGCTATAGGTAGATTTATAAGCGTGATTAATATCTATAGATGCGAAAATATCACTTAAGAAAGCTAAGCTGCTTAAGCCGCTATAGTTCATTCTCCAGTTCGGTATCGGGATTTTAGGAAAGGTATTTAAACTAATTTTTTCGGCAGATTTTCCGCTGTAGGCTGCCAAGAAAGAAGAAATAACCACATCTTGCGAAGCCTTACCATAGCCATCGGAAAAACCATTGGCCAAGCCCGATGAATTTGGATTTAAGGCCCCCAAGCGTTGCGAAATAACCGATCGGTTATTTTCAAATTGGCGGAACAAATTGGCAGCACTTCCGGGTTTATCCTTTTTAAAGGCGGTACCAAAACTAAAGAACGAAATGCTGTAATCGCCGGTAGTTATGGGGTTCAGGTTCTCGAAGCTATTGCTTGCCGTTACAAATTTAAAGGTAGTAGAATAATTGAAATTGCTACTTTTTTGTGCGGTTAATTCTATTCGCAAATCTTTTAAAGGCTCTAGAGTTCCTCTAAAACTGAGATCTTCTTTTAAGCCAGTTACATACAGTTGATTTAAAAGCGGGTCTGTGGTAATCCAGCCCTCGGTAGTGGCTCGTGGTCTAATATCACGCTGGCTACCAAATAGAAAATCCCAACCGGGCGCATCAGTCGAAAAATCTTGACCAAAGGCTGTTGTTTTAGGTAAATAACCAGGCAAGAAGGTGCCTTGTGTTCGGGTATAAGCACCACTGATATTTTTTAGGCTAGTAAGCGTGTTTACCATGACTTTCAAAAATTTGTTAGCCGTTTCATCGGTATTTATCCGTTTTAAAAACCCTATTTTATTATACAGCGAACTAAAGTTAAAGGATGGGTTTAACTGAAATATTCGAGTATTTTGAATGCTATTGCCCAGGTTAATACTCGGATCGTTTATGCTCGATAAGGGTTCTGTTTTCCAGTTAAATGTAGTTCCATACCGAGAAGTAAGGGTTATCCAATCAAAACCCGGGATTTTACTAATAGGCACATTGTAAGTAAGGTTTGCCGTATGGCCATAATCGGTAGTACGACCTAAACGCATTAAGTTTTGCCAAAGTGTATCTCGTTTCAAGCCATTAATGCGGCCTTCGGGTTCATCAATAATAGCATAATTGGTGGCATTAAAATCAAGCTGGAGAGAACGGGTTAAATTCCAACTGATGCCGTATAAACGGGACATTTGAAAATTCTTATTGTAGGTGGTAGGCACCGGAATAAAATTGTTTGGGTCGTTATTTCTAAGCGTATTTTCCGAGTACATCCGATCTACATCTATACGGAAGTTTAGAACCGACGGGAAGATGCTGAAGTTGATATCTCTCAAAAGCGCTAAACTGTTTTTCTTAATTATTTTAGCAAAGGGACTTATAGATTTGGCCTGCCGTGAATACGTATAGGCCAAGCCTGCTCTGTACGTTTTTTGTATGCTTTGCTGGTTAATAAAATCGCGGTGATTGTATTCGGTAAAGGCATAACTGGCGCTCCAGTTTTCAATATCCCACAAATGGGGCTTACTCTCCGCATTGGTTTTCACCTTATGCACATTGGTAAAGTTGATGCTCTTGCGGGTGGTATAATCTTGCACCACATTTAAAATATCTCGTTGTACCGATTTAGGCGAATTATCTAAGGCGTTTTTAAGTTCAATGTCGGGTGCCCGAGGATCGAACATGGGCGTACTTACCTGCTGAGAGAAATTCACAAACATGGGAATTTTGATACCCGAACGTTGTGGGAATAATTTGCCTGCTTCTATGCTTGAGGATACATCAAGTATAGACTGATCGTTGCGGTTGCGTTCGCTCACCTTCCTATCTAGGGAGCCAAAGCCATTGGTGCTTCTACTTCCCGATACCGATACATCGGCAAAATCGGCAAGCTTGGCGTTTAATCTGGCGGTAGCAGCCCAGCCTCCACGTTCATCAAAATCAGTTAAACGCAATTCGTTAAACCACACCTCAGCGTCTTTATCCAAACCATCGTCAGCCGCATTTATTATAGTTTTTAAAGGATTGCGTACACCCAGCATGTATACCCGTACCTTGCTCATATCGGGTTGCCCCAATACGGTTACAGTATTTTGCCCATCGTTGTATTGGAAAGGTATATTTGGTGGCCAAGGTAGGCCGTTTAATTGAGCATTATTTCGGGCCGTTTTGGCAATTTGAAATAAACTTAAGGGCACATCCAATTTGTTCTCGGCAGGCCAAATGGCATTGGCATCACTGGTATTGGGTGGAGTAATTTTTAATGGTATACTGTATTCGTAATAATTATCTTGATTATCGCTACCAATACGAATAAAAGCGCTCACAGCTTTATCATTAATGGGGTTTACCAGATTGGCACTTTCTGCGTGGATGAACATTTCCATACGCCTATACGATCTAAAATCGTTAAAAGAAGTACGAAAAGCTGCTCTGCCATAACCATCTTTTAAGCTTTTCACTCTAAGAGAAAGTGATTGCTCATTTTGACGGGTATTGGCATTAAATCCGCTAAAATCTAATTCACGTATAATTCCGGGGGGAGTAACATACGGGATAGGGGTTCTCTTGCCATTTTCTTCAATGTTTACAGCACTTACTTCTAAACTCGAATTGTCTAAACCCGGATTAATTAACGCCGGATCGGCAATTACTTTAGCCAGATTATTTTCGGCATTGTAACGGCGCCATTCGCCACGTACCAATTGCAGTTTGGCTAAACGTAAAATGGTTGTATCGGCAAAATTGGTCATAAAAGAGCGCACAAAACGTATCGATTTGAAATCTTGAATATTACCCACCTTGGTAACAAATTGCGCTAAAGGAATTTTAAATTGAATCCACCGAACGGTTTCTTGCTTACCATTGGCCAACTTCACACTGGTTGACACGATATCTGAAATGAAATTATTGCCCACCTGCTGTAAGTCTTGCGGGCGAATGGATACTTTGTACTCAAAATACTCATCGGCTTTAGAGGTGTTATTATCCCTATTTACATCCTCCCCATCGGGCAGCGGAGTAGACGCCGAGTTTTCGATACCCGTTTCAGCCAAAGATTGTTCTTGGGTTTTTGAGTTACCCTCGGTACCGTTATACTTTTCGTAGCGTTTTAAAATAGAACTAGCAGATCCAGAAAAGACATTTCCTCTAAAATATTGGTAATTATCTGACGATGGATCCGCAGCCAAAGCTGCGGCAGCAGTTGCATTTAATTGCGGGCTTACTTGATTTACAAAACTGCTGAAAAATTGTTGCTCTTGCGTATCGGATAATCCATCTAAGCCCACATCTTGCAATTTTCTGGCTGCAGGATTATTATCGAAGGCTGGAATAACGGGTTGTAATTTAGGCACCCTACCCCAAGCCGTAGCATCTGTTTTGGCGGGGTCTCCATCGGTGGGCAAGCCATTTTCTAATGATTTTCGATCATCTCTTAAAATATCTTCGGATATACTACCTAAATCGAAATACAAATCACCACCTTCAGCATTGGGCTTGTATATAAATGGATCTAACATCCATAATTCTACAAACTCAATATTAAGGGCTTCAAAATCGTTGCTTTCCAATTTACGGAACATACCTCCCCACCTAGTCTTGGGGTTAACTAGTTTTCCATCCACATTCAATCCGGCTGTGGCATAATTGTACGGGCCACGTTCGTTTGGATAAAAAGCCATATTGAGTGTAGGTAAAAACATGGGTTGCCCCGTAGGTGAATCTTTAAAAGGGAAAACTTCTCTTTCTAATACCTCTCGGCTATAATGGTTGGATAATTCATTGGCATTCAATTTCACATCTGTTGGGGTGCCACCGCCACTCCGATTATAAAAAATGGGGTCGATGTTGTAAAAAGCTATACGGGCTCGATTAAAGCCATATGCTAAATTGTTAAACTGCTGTGATTCGGGGAAAAGTTGTGGCGTGCCCGATATTTGCCAAGTAATGGCACTTTTTAAATCAATTAATGAACGGGTAGCTTCAAAATCGTCTAAGTAACTCGAGCCATTTTTAGTTCCGGCAAAGTTAAGCGCACTCGGATGGCCAGGAATAAACTTGGCAAATTCACCGGAGAAGGTAATACTCGATTTTTCTTTGGTAGAAATGAATGGGATTTTATCTACCATACGGGTTAGCCATCTAGAATCCGATTGATAGTTCATATCTAAACCCCAAATGGTATTGGATATAGGCTCGTCGCCAATGTTTACTTTTGGTGTTAACGGACGCTCGGTTAAATTCAATAAAGTAGCCCCGAGATTTAGTTTTTTATTCGCTCTATAATCAAACCGGGTACCAAATAAGGAGCGTTGTTGCATACCAAAAAGTTCGCTATTTTCTAATTTAATGCGAATAGGTTGCCCAGAATTTAAAAGCGCTTGGTTTAAAATTCGCACACGGCCAATATTGTAATCAATGGTAAAATCTACGCCTTCTTGCAAAGGTATGGTACCGGCAATTACCTGCACCGAACCTTCGGGAATGTTTATGGCATTTAACTGAAACTCTGAACTTACTTGCGATTGGTAGGTGCCTTTAATAATGTACCTGTTTAGCTGCGGGTAGAGTTGTTGGGCATCCGCCTTGGTTAAATCATATAAAGGCTGGTACACATATTTTGCAACTAAAGCGGCTTCGGCAGGTGTAAATTGAGCAGCTAAATCGGCACCAAAAGGCTCTACCGTAGGGAAAGTTATGCGGCCATTTAATGCATCAATGGTAATGCCTTGTATAAAATCGAAAAAGCCATCGGGCTTCCGATCGTTTTGCTGATTAATATTATCCAGATTAGTAAGCTGTAACCACAACTTGCCATTGGTATTTTGCCCCTCGGTCATTTGTGGTTTTTCTACGCCCGATTGCTCATCTAAGCGGAAAATATTTAAGCGAAAATCCGAAGAGGATACTTGATATGCCCCCAAAGAATAGATGTTTTTCATCATCAAATCCCAGGTAGGTAAATTGGTTTTAAGGATTTCGTTTTTAAGTAATTTTACATACAACACCTCCGGAACCTCATTATTTACCGGCAAATCATTGGAAAACTCTCCCACCTGATACTCAGTGCCATTCACCGTATAGCGGTAAGCAACCGCCAATACCTCATCGGCATTGAGCGGCGTGTTTAAAGAAATATAGCCCAATTGCGGGCTAATGGTATACTCTTTATCTGTTAGCTTACGGGCATAGGTAAGTTTAGCAAAATTATCGGTAGCGCCATTTGCCTGAAAATATACGTTAATAGCATTCGAATTGGTTAAGCGGGCTCCAAGCGGCAGTGTCTGCAATAAATTGTTAGATTGTTGCGCAAAACCAGGGCCACTAAAACCCGCCGGGTATGAAGAATATGCTGCACCCCCTTGAATTTGTGCTTGGTTGTACGGACTATTTTCTCCTAAATCCATAAAAGCCAACACATCTCTCGAATCGGTAGTGGTACCCACCCTATTGGTTACCCAAACCTCAATCTTGGTAATGTTAATGTTGCTGCTAATAATAGGCAGCTTTTTTAAGGCCAAATTATATTGGTTGCGAAAAAATTGGCTTAAAAAATAATGCTTGTTGGCTTCGTAACTATCAGCAAGTAACCTAAATTCGTTTTGCTGCGATCCATTGGTAATGGTAATTTCCTTCGATTGTGATTTCTGTTGAGAGAAAATACTAGTTACCCCCAATTTACCAAATTGCAACTGCGTTTTTAGTCCAAAAAGAGCTTGGCTACCCGTAATTAAGGATGAACTAAGCGGCAAACTCACATTTCCGGCTTCCACCTTACGTACAATTTCGTCTTCCTTACCTGTATAATCTAGTTTAACCTGATTCTCAAAATCGAATTGGGCTTCGGTATTGTAATTGGTGCTTATTTTTAATTTTTCGCCTACCTGGCCCACCAAATTCATTTGAATGCGTTGGTTAAAATCAAAATTACCTTGCCTACGTTGGCGTTCGTTAAATAAAGGATTTTCATTTTTATTAATCCTGCCAGCAAAAGTAAGTTCGGCCGAACCCTGAGGTTTAATCTCGATAGTAGACCCTCCAAATAAGCGTTCAAAAGATCGGCTATTAATTTTTACCGGCGGAATAAAACCTGGTTGACGAGCCGCTGAAACCGATTGGTCGGCCAAATCACGCCAGGTATTTTTTAGTAGTTGTTTATTTTCGAAGCGTTGGTATTCCGGGATAGTTAAGTAATATGGATTTCTAAAAAATTGGCCCCCTATGCTATCCTGGATGGTGTATTGCTTGGTAAATGGATTGAATACTACAGAACGCTTTATATTGGCCGGATTGGGTAAACTTAAGCCGAAAGATCTTCCAAAAACTAGCGATTTAGAATCCTTAATGGGGTAACGCAGTTTTAAACTATCTGTAAGGGTTGGAGTCTTTCCTTGCGCAAAACCTTGTAGCGAAATTCCAAATAGAACTACACTTAAAAAAAATAAGAAAACGTTAGTGGTTTTCCTCAAGGTTATTTTTGATAAAAGGTTAAGTAATTATAAGCTTTTTAGCGCAATTTTTATCAATTGCTCTACAGATAAACTTTCGTTTGATCCACTTATTGCTTGGTCTAGAGCTCTTTCTGCGTTGATTTTAGGGAAACCCAACATCACTAATGCAGAAAGTGCCTCGTCTTTGGTGGTATAGTGCTGCGGTATAGAAATGAGCGAATCGGGGCCCTCTTTTTTTAACTTATCTTGCAATTCGAGAATTAAACGTTGAGCAGATTTTGGGCCAATGCCTTTTATTCGCTGAATTAAAGGCACATCGCCTTTTACAATAGCCTGCTGAATTTCTTGTGGCGTAATAGATGAAAGCATCATGCGGCCGGTATTAGGGCCAATACCTGATACAGAAATTAGATGCAAAAATAACTTCCGTTCACCTTCTTCAATAAAACCATAAAGTGTGTGTGCATCTTCTTTAACATGTAACCAAGTGTATAATTTACAACGCTCTTGCTTGGGCAATAAAGAATAGGTGTGCAGCGAAATGTTGATATGATACCCTACACCGCCTGCCTCTAGAACCACATGAGTTGGGCACTTCACACTTAATTTTCCATCTATGTAGGCGTACATTCTCGTTAATTACTTTTTCTAATTCGATTAAATAAACTCTTTGATTTAGCTACAATACCAGTTTCAGCTTTTGATTGGGCATCTACTACGGCTATGGTTACCATATTCACAATTTCTCGTACCGAACTGCCTAATTGCAAAATGTGTACCGGCTTATTCATACCCAATAAAATAGGGCCAATAGCTTCGGCGCCAGCTAATTCTTGAATTAATTTATAGGCAATATTACCCGAGGCAAGGTTAGGAAATACCAGTGTATTAGCCGCTTGGCCATTTAAGGTGCTAAACGAAAAATTATCTTTCAATAAGGCTGGGTTCATGGCAAAGTTTGCTTGCATATCTCCATCTACCAAAATATCTGGGTAGTTTTGATGCAATAAACGAACTGCTTCTCTAGTTTTGTCGGGCACTTCTCCTTCGTTTGAGCCGAAATTAGAATACGATAACATGGCAATACGAGGTTGTATATTGAATTTCTTTACCGAACGATCAATAAGGACAGTCAAATCAACCAACTCATTCAAGCTGGGATTTACATTTACAGTAGTATCTCCAAAAAATACGGGCCCTTTTTCAGTCAACATCATATACATACCGGCAACTTTATTTACGCCCGGCTCGGTACCAATAACTTGCAATGCTGGGCGGATAGTTTGTATATAATTTTTGGTGAGACCTGAAATTAAAGCATCTGCTTCACCAAATTGTACCATACAGGCACCAAAGTAGTTGCGGTCACGCAATAATTTTTTAGCCTCATATAGGGTTATACCTTTGCGTTGTCGCTTTTGGTAAAGATAATCTGCATAGAGTTCTGTTTTGGCTGTTTCTTCTGCCGGATCGATGATGGTAACACCCTCCATATCCAACTCATTGGCCTCAATAAGTTCTAGTATCTTTTGCTTATCTCCTAATAATATGGGTGTAGCTACGCCATCATCATTTACAATTTGAGCGGCTTTTAAAATCTTATAATTATCTGCCTCGGCAAATACTACACGTTTAGGATCTAGTTTAGCTTTATTAGAAATGGCACGCAACAAGGCATCGTCCATACCCAAACGAAGTTTAAGGTCTTCTCTGTATGCATCCCAATCGCTAATGGTATATTTTGCCACTCCCGAGTCCATGGCAGCCTGAGCAACAGCCGGAGATACGGCTGTAATTAATCTAAAATCTAATGGTTTGGGTATGATGTAATCTTTACCAAATTTTAGATTTTTGGTATTGTATGCTAAGTTTACGGCTTCGGGTACTGGTTTTTTGGCCAAATCGGCAATGGCTTTAACAGCGGCAATTTTCATGGCCTCGTTAATGGTGGTTGCTCGTACATCCAGAGCTCCGCGGAAAATATAGGGGAACCCCAACACATTGTTTACTTGGTTCGGGTAGTCGGAACGACCGGTAGCCATTAACACATCTTTACGAGTTTTAATAGCTAAATTATAATCAATCTCCGGATCTGGGTTGGCCATAGCAAACACGATAGGATTTTTGGCCATGCTTTTTAGCATGTCGGCAGTTAATACATCAGCCGAAGACAAACCAATAAATACATCCGCATCTTTAATGGCCTCGGCCAAGGTGTTTAGTTTACGGGTGGTGGCAAACTCTGCTTTGGTTGGATCTAAGTTTTCTCGAGATTGGTTAATAACTCCCGTTCTATCTACCATAACAATATTTTCTCTTTTGGCACCCATGCTCATGTATAAACGTGAGCAAGAGATGGCTGCGGCACCGGCTCCGTTAACCACAATTTTAACCTTGTCGAGTTTTTTTCTCTGAATTTCGCAGGCATTTAATAAGGCTGCCGATGAAATAATGGCAGTACCATGCTGATCATCGTGCATTACCGGAATGTTCAATTCCTCTTTTAACCTACGCTCAATCTCGAAACATTCAGGGGCTTTAATATCTTCTAAATTTACTCCACCAAAAGTGGGCTCTAGGGCTTTTACAATTTTTACAAAATCGTCTACATTGGTGCAATCTAACTCTAAATCAAATACATCAATATCAGCAAAAATTTTGAATAAAATTCCCTTACCCTCCATAACTGGCTTACCGGCTTCTGGGCCAATATTTCCTAAACCCAATACCGCAGTTCCGTTGCTAATTACGGCCACCAAGTTTCCTTTAGCGGTGTATTTGTACACATCTTCTTTATTTTCGGCAATTTTTAAACAAGGCTCGGCTACACCCGGCGAATAGGCCAAGGCTAAATCTCTTTGCGAATTAGTAGGTTTGGTAGCAACCACTTCAATTTTTCCTGGACGACCCTGAGAGTGGTAGTCTAGTGCATCTTGTTTTCGGTTTATTTTACTCATGGGAGAAACTTATGATTGGTTGGCAAAATTACAATTTTTAGCCATACAGTGGCCAAAAACAACGCATGTTATCGTTGAAAGATTTTTAAGCGCATACCCACTTTTAGGGCAGAACTGTGTAATTTATTCCAAGATTTTAGCTGTAAGACGCTAAGACCTGCATATTTTTTTGCAATACTGCTTAAACTATCCCCACGTTTTACGGTGTAATAGATAAACTTGGCACTTGTACTAGCTATTGGTGCTGCCACAGCAACCCCAATAGCAGTGCCATTAAGCACTTGGTATAAAGCGGTATAGTCCGGTTGGTTTTGAGTAGGAATAACCACAGATTTTGGAGCGGTTGGCGACCCTTTTACCATTAATTTTTTATAAGATGGATTTAACAAAATAAGCTCTTGCAAATCAATTCCGGTAGCTCGTGCAACAGCGGCTAAGGAAACGGGTTTTACCACATCAAACACATCGGTAAGGGTATTAAAACCTGGCGATAAAGGGCTAATACCATAATTTTGGTAATTGCTCATGATGTAGGCCGTAGCAATAAACTTAGGCACATAATTGCGTGTTTCAGCCGGCAGATACGGGCTAATGGCCCAAAAATCGGCTTTACCCCCAGCTTTTACAATGGCTCTAGCTACAGCGCCTCTACCACAGTTGTATGAGGCAATGGCCAATAACCAGTCGTCGAATTGGGCAAAGGCATCTTTTAAATAGGTTGCTGCTGCTTTACTAGCCCGCACGGGGTCTTTTCGTTCGTCTACATCTGTATTCATGGTAAGCCCATAGGCTTTAGCCGTACCAAACATAAACTGCCAAGGACCAGTTGCACCTACTCTAGAAACTGCATGAGGATTTAGTGCCGATTCTACTACCGACAAGAATTTCAATTCTTCGGGCAGGCCGAATTCTTTAAATACTTTTTCGTAAACCGGGAAGTAGTAGTTAGATAAACCCAACATTTTACCTACCTGTTCTTTGCGTTTAGTTAAAGCCTCAATGTATTGCGTAACCGCCAAATTAAAGGTTTTAGGAACTACTTGCTTTACACTATCTCTACCTGTTTCACCAAGCAAAGCCAAGTGATGCTTAGATGCGCTGAATTCGGATAGCGAATCTGGAAATAGCTTCGTTTCGCTAGACATAGCAGCGACAGGTACAGATTGTAAAACTATCTGCAATAACAACAAAACGGAAAGCAATGCTTTAGTTTTCATGCTAGCCAAATAAAATGCCTGTGCAAAAGGACGAACCCTACACAGAAATGAATGGTTTAAACGGAGATTTCCGATGGCTTATTTTTTCTCGACCTCGTTAGTGTCGTTTTTGCCGTCTTTAGCGTCTTTAAATTCTTTTACGCCCTTGCCTAAGCCACGCATTAATTCTGGAATTTTTCTACCACCAAAAATAAGCAATACTACTGCTAAAATTGCTAAAAGCTCTGGGGCACCGAATAGGCCTAATACTATAAAATTTAACATAATTTCTATTTTAAGGATGATGAATCTTTTTCTATTGGAGGCGTTTGGTCAACCGGGGATTCCTGTTCTATAGATTCCTCAATATTGGCCTTCACCTCGTTTATATTTTTATGAATTTCTCTTTTTACTTCTTCAGATGCGTCTTGAAACTGGCGTATACCTTTACCTAAACCACGAGCAACTTCGGGCAATTTATCTCCACCAAACAACAAAAGTGCTGCTAGCAAGATAAACAACATTTCTGGAGTACCAATGTTTAAGAAAAGGATTACGTTTCCGCTCACATGCTAATTATTATACCCAAATATACGACATTTTTTACGGGCGAAATATTAAATTTAATTCGCTAACCAGCCAGCAGGGTTCATAGGGGTGCCCCCTTTCCACAATTCAAAGTGTACTTCGGTACTGTCATCGCTTTGGTCGGTGGCTACTACACCCAGGCTTTGTTTCACCGAAACTTTTTGCCCGGCCGCTACACTAGTAGATTTTAAGTTAGAGTAAATGGTAAAATACTCCCCGTGGCGAATCATGACCGCGAAGGTAGTTCCAACACTAAATACCCGGCGCACTTCTCCGGAAAAAACAGCTCTTACAGTAGCTCCAGGATTGGTACGAATATCTACTCCGTTATTAGAAATAGTCACATTTTTACCATAACTGTGGGTACCAAATCCCTCACTAATGGTACCATTGGTTACAGGCCAAGGCAAACTACCTCTATTACCTAAAAAGTCGGCAGATAGCTTGGCAGATTCGGGGGTTGCCGATAGAATACTTGAACCTTTTGCCACCGGCTTGGTTGTGGCTGTTCTGTTTTCCGATTTCGCTTTATCTGCATCAACTTTTGCTGCAGCTTCTGCTTTTTTACGTTCGGCCTCAATTTCACGAGCAACGGCTGCCTGCAAGGCTCTGTTTAACTGAATAGACTCCCGCTGTTTTTTGCTCAACTCTTGTTTAAGCTGTTTTTCTTGCTTGGTTAAACCGCTAAGCACCTTGGTTTGGCTGTTTTTTTCTTTACCTAGGGTTTGCTTTTCTTTCTGTTGATCATTTAAAAGATTGGTTTTTTCTTCTTTATTTTGATCTAGAGCCACAATTTTTACGTTTAACTCGTGCTGCGTGCCCTGAATATAATTCGCTTGTTTTTTGCGGTATTGTGTAAACTGCTGCAAATATTTCAAGCGTTTATAAGCTTGATTGAAGTTTTCGGCTGCAAATACAAACATCAACTTGCTGTATGCACTTTGATTACGCTGTTCGAAACGAAGCATTCCAGCATATTCTTTCTTAAGTTGATTTAATTGCGATTGTAGATTAATAACGGTTTTTGTATTTTGATTAATCTGATTATCCAATAGATTAATCTCAGAATTGATTGTATTAATCTTTTGTTCGCGAAGCCTTATTTTGGAATTTAAGTCTCGTATTTGCTTTAAAGATAACTTCTTGCTCGATGAGGTTTTATTCAGCGTGCGGTTTAACTCTTCAATCTCTCTAGTTAGTGCCTCTTTTTTACGCTTTAGGTCGGCACTGCTTTGTGCATGAGCCTGCATACCTAAAACCATGCAAAAGAAAAACAAGAAATAAAAAAACTTTTTCATGGCGTAAATGTATTTAAAATTAGTTTTTTACCGAAAATCGTTTGGGAACATTAAAGGGGAAGTCCAGCGGGGTATCCTTTTCTATTTTGGTGTATCTCAATTCTGCCTGAACCGATTTAGCGCCAACCAACGAACTTAATTTAAGTACATGTGGTAGTAATTGTCCGCCTTCATCCCAAAAATCACTATAACTTACCTGCAATTCTTGCTTGGCTGTAGCGTCTTGCAGGTGTAGATTATTCATTTTCAAGGCTTCATTAAAGCGAATGTCGTATTGAATGCTGCTCAAATTACCCATTAGCTTTACTAGGGAATCTTTAGTGCTCATTTCATGTGTTTGTTTAAAAATTTCGGGCCATATATTGCCTACCAGCATGGCTTGTAGCGTGCCGAAATTTACTTGAGGATTGGTGTACTCGTGTATATAACTAAACGGTTTTTTTATGTACACACTCTCTAAGCGATTGATAATTTTAATACTATCGGTTGTGATGAGCATTCGAGCAACTTCTAGGCCGGCTATGGCAGTCACCGAAATCCATATTTTTTTATCATTATCAATACGGATAGCCACAGTGACATCGTTCGAACTGCCGTCTAAACTTATGCTAGCCTTAGACTTTACAGATAACCTATCGAAACGCACTTGCGTTTGTTCAATAGCCGCTAACTTTTCAGCATTGCTACGTTGAATTGCTAGTTTATCTACATCAATTGCTTTTTTTCTAGCCGAACATCCGGCTAAACTAACTAGCAATACACTACATAAAAACAGCAGGCTAAAATGATATTGGCGAAGAATCATGGGCACAAATGTCTGAAAAAATAAATTAAGAAACACCGGTATGGCCATAACCACCGGCACCTCGTGTAGTAGCACCTAGCTCTTTCACTTCGCACCAAGCAACTATTTCGTGTTTAGAAATAATCATTTGAGCAATCCTATCACCATGCTGAATGGTAAAGTCGCTGTCGGAAAAATTGATTAATAAAATTTTAAGTTCACCCCGGTAATCAGCATCAATAGTTCCGGGGCTATTTAAAACAGTAATGCCGTGTTTAAATGCCAAGCCACTTCTGGGTCTTATTTGGGCCTCAAAACCTAAAGGAATTTCCATAAATAAGCCCGTTGGAATTACTAAACGATCCATGGGTCTTAGTACCACTTCTTGTGCTAGGTTGGCTCGTATATCCATACCGGCAGAAGCGGAAGTTTCGTAGCTAGGTAGCGAATTTGTAGAGGTATTGATGATGTTAATCGTCATTGCTTATACACGTTTTAAGATTGCCCTTACTTCTTTTTGCTCAAACCAATAAATTACTGCAATATAGGCTAGCAATAAGCCATTACCTATAAAAATGTTCATATTAAATACTGTAAAGGAGAGCCAAACCAAGACCATAGCCAATAAAATATAGGCTGCATTACGTTTTAAACGATAGGGTATGGGGTAATTTTTTTGTCCGAGTATATAGGATAGTACGGCCATGCTGAGGTAGGCTAGTAAAGTAATCCAGGCAGAGGCTACATAGCTGTAGTGTGGAATTAGCCAAATGTTCAGCCCAATGGTTAATGCAGCACCTACTCCAGAAATATACAAACCATACCGGGTTTGGTCGGATAGTTTATACCAAATAGACAAATTCATGTACACGCCCAAAAACACGTAGGCAAACAACAATACGGGTACGATTTTTAAGCCAGACCAATACAGTGCTTGCTGATCGGCATTGCCTTTAATAAAATACTTAAGCAGCTCTATATT
Organism: Sphingobacteriales bacterium; assembly: GCA_026390835.1. Classification (GTDB taxonomy): domain Bacteria; phylum Bacteroidota; class Bacteroidia; order Sphingobacteriales; family Sphingobacteriaceae; genus JAIPAN01. The sequence goes on along the minus strand of JAPLFD010000017.1, from coordinate 111,592 downwards.
GGCCACTAAACTGAGGGTAATAAGGCATACCACTAGCACAAAATAATGCATAATACGGGCATATGTTTCTTTGGCATTGGCCGTTTTAGCGTGGCTAAAAAAGAAGGGTTCCGACCCCAGCCTAAAAGCCTGAATAAAGATACTTAAGAAGATGGCCAACTTGCAGCAAGCACCGTAAATACCCACTTCTTGCTGGCTAATAGCCTCTGGCAATAGGCGACCTAAAAAAATCTTATCAATATTTTCATTGATAATAAAGGAGATATTGGCAATAAGAACCGGCCAACTATACGTTAGCATTTGGCCAATCATGCGCCAATTTATACGAAGTTTTAATTGAAGCAATTCGGGAATAAGTAGCAATAATACAGTGGCACTGGCTAATAAATTAGATAGAAATACGTAGCCTACCCAACCCGGCCTAAACCACGACGCTAGAAATTGAGCTCCTGGTAATTGATTTTTAATAATATATGGAATGCAGTAAATAAAAAAGAGGTTTAAGGATACAAAAATCAATACGTTTAAGAATTTAAGCAAGCCGTATCGTTTGGCTCGGCCATCGGCCCTTAACTTGGCAAATGGTATTACACTTAATGCATCGAGCATTAAGATATAAATAAAGTACTGCACATAGCGGCCAAAATCGGGATTACTGAAGGCGGTATCGCGTTGCATCCAAGCGGCAATATCGCTCACAAAAAGTAGCGCAAATAAGCCAAAGGAGGCCGCCAAGCTAAAAATGAAGAAAAACGTATTTTGATAAACCTCTTCTTTACGGTGCTCTTCTTTATTTAAATACCTAAAAAAAGTGGTTTCCATACCAAAAGAAAGCAAGGCATTGAGCATAGAGGCCCAGCTATACATGGTGGTAAAAATACCGTAGGCTTTAACCGGATATACCCGTACATAAATGGGCGTTAAAAAAAAGTTAAGCACCCTAGAAAACACGGTGCTTATTCCATATATAGCGGTTTGGCTAGCAAATTTTTTGGCTGTTGACAATGCTCGGATTTATAGGTTTAAAAGAACTTTTTAAGCAATTCAAAATTACGATAGTTTTTCAATTGGCCTTCATCTATCGTTACTTTTTCTACCACCGCATCATCTGGACCACGCTTGCAAAAGGTTAGAAATTCGTCAAGGGCAAAGTCATCTCCTTCTGCTGCTATTTCTACACAGCCATCGGGTAGGTTCTTTACCCAACCCTTTATTCCTAAAAAATCGGCAGTGGCTTTGGTACTGGCTCTAAAAAAAACACCCTGTACTTTTCCGCTAATATGGATGTGTAGATTTTTCATTTTAAGTTAAATCTAGCTGCGATAAACGATTTTTTTCTGCTAAAAATTCCTGCCAAATAGCTTGTAAAATATGCTCGGCCGATTCTACTCGGTCTAACATGGCCGATACTTGGCCTATCTCCAACTCTCCTTCAAATAAATCGCCTTCGAACATGCCTTTTTTAGCTCTAGCACGTCCCAATAAAGCCTCCAATGCTTCAGGGCTTGCCCCATTGGCTTCTGCCTCGGCTACCCGAAGTGCAAAATCGTTTTTTAATAACCGCACCGGCACCAGCGATTTTAAGCGGAGTTTGGTATCACCTTCTTGAGCAGCTAATACGGCCTGCTTAAAATTTTCGTGTGCCGATGATTCTGTAGCGACCGCAAACCGAGAACCTACCTGTACACCATCGGCGCCAAGGGCCATGGCAGCCAACATCGATTTTCCACTGGCAATACCTCCGGCAGCTACTAAGGGCAAATCAATGGCCTCTCGTACCATCGGAATTAAACAAAGTGTAGTAGTTTCCTCACGACCATTATGTCCGCCAGCCTCAAAGCCTTCGGCAACCACCGCATCTACGCCACAAGCCGCGGCTTTTTGCGCAAATTTTACGTTAGATACCACATGGGCTACGGTCATGCCGTTTTCTTTAAATGTAGAAGTCCATGTAGCCGGATTGCCCGCCGAGCTAAATACAATGTTTATTTTCTCTTGCAAAATCACCTCCACCAAGTCCTCCATATTGGGGTAGAGTAAAGGAATATTAACCCCAAAAGGTTTATTAGTAGCTTTTTTACATTTTTGGATATGTTCCCGCAACACATCAGGATACATAGATCCGGCACCAATAAGGCCTAATCCACCGGCATTAGAAACTGCCGAAGCCAAGCGCCAGCCGCTACACCAGGCCAAGCCACCCTGTATAATGGGGTATTGAATAGCAAAAAGTTTTTGTATTGCGTTCACCTAGTAAAGTTGATGCTTTCGTAGCAAACTGCCAAATTTAAAATACGCTTAAACTAGCTTTTTAACGGTTGAACTTGGCGTTAACGAAAGTTCATTCGTATACATAATCAGATTTAGCCCGGGTTGTTTACCTTTTTCTAAGGTACCTAAGCGACTATCGAGGCCCAGATATTGAGCCCCATTTAGTGTTGCCCATTTAATAGTTTCGGTTAATTGCAAGTGCGGGAAATACTCATGTAGGGTTTTTATTTCAGAAAGAATACATAAACTATCGTTAGATGCATAACTATCGGTACCCACTGTAACCTTAAAATGATCTTGTAGAAACAAATCTACTTTGGGCAGCCTATTTTCAATATATAAATTGGCTTTGGGACAAAAACACCAATACACCTCTTGCGGAAACCGTTTTACAAAATAGAGATCTTTTGCACTTGTATACGTATTATGAACCAATAAAATGCGCTGATTTTTCGGAAAAGATGGAAAGAAATGTTGCAAAGAATTTCGGGCTTGAGGCCTTAAAAAAGTAATGTCTTGCTTTAAAAAATCGAATAAATCCAAAAATTTACCGGTCTTATACCGATAAAATTCGTTCTCCTCATCGCTCTCTTGGTTATGTATGCTAAATAAGTTTGGCCTATGCTTGCAATAATGTTCTATTAAGCGAACCAATTCCTTACTTACCGAATAAGGGGCATGCGGAGTAATAGAAACCGATTGTTCACCAAAAGCTTCTTTTAATTCTTTTCCGGCATCAAAAATAGCTTTTGCTCGTTCTGGATGTATACCAATAAGTTCGATAAAGGTGTGGTAAAAAATTTTGCTTTTTTCTTTAAGCGATTGAGAAATTAAGGTATTTGAAATATCTCCAACAGCCACAATGCCATTTGCATACATCTCCTCGTCGGCCTTTTGCATGGCTGTATGTATCTCAGCTTCATCAAAATTACGTAAGGATACTACCCCCTTAATAAATTCAATAAGCCCTGTTTTCTTTTTAAGCTGACCCTTTAAATGGGCCAATTCTAAATGGCAATGGGTATTTATAAAACCCGGAACCAATATGCCTTTAAATTGCTGTAGCGGTTTGCCAAGTACTTCGGCATGGTTGTGTGGGTAAAGCGCTACCACTTCGCCAATATCGTTCATAACTACCACTCCTTTGGGTAAAGGGGCAGATGAAACTGGTAATACATAATCTGCAGTGAAATACTTAGGCATGCTCATAAGTGTTCACTCCATCTTTACTTGGGTCGCAGCTAATTAAAGGGGAGTTGTGTGTACTAATAATTCGGGTAAAAATAATAGAAATTTGTTTTCTTTCACGTGTTTGCATGATTTTATAAGGTTAAACTTTTTTATTAATATGTTTGTACACCCATGGCAATACCCAAACCTATCGACATCCGTAGCCTTACACTAGCCGAATTGCAAACAACGTTAATTGCACTCGGTGAGCCTGGCTTTAGGGCCAAGCAAGTATATCAATGGCTCTGGGAAAAGTCCTGCACGGATTTTGAGGAGATGAGCAACCTATCAAAATCGTTAAGAGAATCTCTAAAAGACCGATTTGAGATACGTGCTGTTAAAATACATCGGTCACAGTTCAGTGAAGATAGAACGATAAAAAATAGTTTTAAATTGTACGATGAACACGTAGTAGAAGGGGTACTCATACCAACCACAGAACGTATGACTGCTTGTATAAGTTCTCAAGTAGGTTGCAGCTTAACATGTAAATTTTGTGCTACAGGTTATATGGACCGTAAGCGCAACCTCAATGCCGACGAAATTTATGATCAAGTGGTATTAATTGCCAAGCAAGCCGAGCAACAATATAACCTTGCGCTCACAAATATTGTATATATGGGCATGGGCGAACCCTTATTAAATTACGCCAACGTACTGCGGTCTATAGAGCGCATTACTGCCGAAGATGGGCTAAAAATGTCGTATAAACGCATTACCCTTTCTACGGCAGGTATTGCCAAAATGATTAAAAAATTAGGAGATGACGGGGTGAAATGCAATTTGGCCCTCTCCCTACATGCGGCCAATGATGCAAAACGCAATGAAATTATGCCCATTAATGAGCAAAATAGCCTAAGCGCCTTAGCCGAAGCACTAAAATATTACTTTGCCAAAACCAAAAACCCGGTTACCTACGAATACATTGTATTTAACAACTTTAACGACGAACTGAGCGATGCGCAAGAATTAGCCCGCTTTTGCAAACACGTACCCTGCAAGGTAAACCTCATAGAATACAACCCCATATCCTTAGCTGATTTTAAAAATGCCGAAGTGGATAAAATTGAAGCCTTTGCCGAGTACTTAAAAAGCCAAGGTATAATTACCAATATTCGTCGCAGTAGAGGAAAAGATATTGATGCTGCTTGCGGGCAATTAGCCATTAAAGAACAATAATTTCGACAAAAATCCTTTTTAGCTAAAAACAATTGGCTAATATGGATATCCTAACTACTTTTCTTCGCGATTTTTTCGGACTCTTTTTCCCTCAATTATGTGGTGCTTGTGGCAAAAACCTTTACCCCGGCGAAGTAGAAATATGCCTTGCCTGCTTATATAGCTTGCCTAAAACGAATTTTCATAAAGATGAAGAGAATAAAGTAGTGAAGCAATTTTGGGGCAGAGTGCCCATTAAACAGGCAGGTGCTTTTCTTCATTTCCGTAAAGGGAATAGGGTACAACACTTACTCCATAACATCAAGTACAATAAACGCCCAGAGTTGGCTGTGCGCATGGGCGAATTGTATGGGCAAGAATTACTTAAATCGGTCACATTTATTCGCCCCGATGTCCTGATACCTGTACCCTTACATCCTAAAAAATTAAAAAGCAGAGGCTATAATCAGAGTGCTTGCTTGGCCGAGGGCTTAAGCAAAAGTTTAGGCTGTTTGGTAGTAGATAGTGTGCTAAAAAGGGCCTTGTTTACTGAAACGCAAACAAAAAAATCGAGATTTGCACGCTATGAAAACCTGCAAGATGCCTTTGAAGTAAAAAACCCAGCAGAATTAGAAGGGAAACACATTTTACTCGTAGATGATGTAATTACTACCGGAGCAACGCTAGAAGCTTGCATGGTAACACTACAAGAAAAAGCCAAGGTACAAGTAAGTGTGTGTGCCTTGGCTTTTGCAGAATAATGCTGGCTAGTAATTAGGCTTTGTACAAAGGGTAAGCACCCATCATATCAGATACTTTAGTAGCAAGGCGTTTTAAATTTGCTTCATTATCCGGTGCACAAAGAGCTTCATCTAGTAAGCCTACTATGGTTTCCATGTCTTTTTCTATTAAGCCACGGGTAGTAATAGCCGCCGTACCCAAACGTATACCTGAGGTAACAAAAGGCGATTTATCATCGTAAGGTACCATGTTTTTATTTACAGTAATGCCGGCTTGGCCCAATACCGCCTCGGCCACTTTACCGGTAATGTTTTTATTGCGCAAATCGAGCAACATTAAATGATTATCGGTGCCGCCCGATATGATTTGATAATCACGCTGTACCAAAGCATTAGCCATGGCAGCTGCATTTTTTTTCACCTGAAGAATATATTTCATGTAGCTTTCGCTCAAGGCCTCTCCAAAAGCAATAGCTTTTGCGGCAATAATATGCTCTAACGGTCCACCTTGTGTACCCGGAAAAACCGCTCCATCTAATACCGACGACATCATGCGAATTTCTCCCTTTGGTGTGGTCAAGCCGAAGGGATTTTCGAAATCTTTTCCCATCATAATCATACCTCCACGTGGCCCACGAAGGGTCTTATGCGTAGTGGTACTAACCACATGGCAATGCGGAAGTGGATCATCCAACAATCCACGAGCAATTAAGCCAGATGGATGTGAAATATCGGCTAAAACTAAAGCGCCAATTTGGTCAGCTACGTTACGAATAAAAGCGTAATCCCATTCTCTGGAGTAAGCCGAAGCACCGCAAATAATTACTTTGGGTTTTTCTTTAAGGGCTACAGCCTCTAATTGTTTATAATCAATTAAGCCCGTTTCACGCTCTACGCCATAAAAGTGTGGTTTAAAATATTTTCCTGAAAAATTTACCGGCGAACCGTGGGTTAAGTGCCCCCCGTGCGACAAATCGAAGCCTAAAATGGCATCTCCGGGTTTTAATAAAGCCAAAAACACAGCGGCATTGGCTTGCGCACCCGAGTGCGGCTGCACATTTGCCCATTCGGCGTTAAACAATTGTTTAGCTCGGTCAATAGCTATTTCTTCAACCTCATCTACTACTTCGCAACCGCCATAATAGCGTTTTCCCGGTAAGCCTTCGGCATATTTATTGGTTAATACCGAGCCGGCAGCTTCCATAACTTGTGGGCTCACGAAGTTTTCGGAAGCAATTAATTCTATCCCGGTTTCTTGGCGGTGTTGTTCCTCGGCAATGAGGTCGAAAATAACGTGGTCTCTTTTCATTAAATAAGTTGATTATGGGGCTAAAATTACGGATTTAAACGAATGTAGCATAGCTAAATTTCAGATTTTTTGCCCTTAGTTTCTAGCCAGAAATTATTGTATCCCATGCCTATTTGAATATCGGCTAGTTCTTGCTGCAGCATTTCTAACAGTGCTAAAAAATTATACACAAACTGCACTTTATTCTCCGATTGTTCCTTTAAGGCTTTAAAATCGAGCTTGGTATTGATGCTTAACAAGTTTAAAATCACTTGTTTTTGCTTTTCAATAGTGTAAGGATATTGCACCAAGGTATGCGTAGAAACGGTACTACGCACCTCGTATTTACTCATTACACGCTCATAACTTAGCAAAAGTTTATACAAATCTAGCGAAGCCAATTCCTCGGCTGGATTAGCGGTTTCAGCGATAATTTTAGCTAAATCTTGAGGAATGTGCCCTCGTTTTTCTTGTAAAAATCGGGCATCTTCTAAGGTTTTTAAGGTTTCGGCTACTTCCTTAAATCGTTTATACTCCAATAATTTTTGAACCAAATCTTGGCGATGATCAATTTCATTCCCATCGGCATCAAGTTCTTGTCTAGGCAATAACATTTTGGCTTTAATACGCATCAAAGTAGCAGCCACGTAAATAAATTCGCTGGCTACCTCCATATTTAAGGAACTAAGCTCATGTAAATAAGCCAAAAAATCATCGGTAATCTTGGCAATCGGAATGTCGTAGATGTTCAATTCGTCACGCTCAATAAAAAAGAGCAACAAATCAAAGGGTCCCTCAAACTTGGGAAGTTTTATCTCAAAAGATTCGGTATTAGCTATCACAGATTCCAAAAATACATGAAAAATACATTTCCAATAAAAATATAATTCACAGACATTTTTAGTGTTAAATTTTTGTATTTTGTGGACTCGATTTTTTTGAAAACTGAACCCATAAATGGACATTAAAGCAGGTGCATTACTAGAGCAAATAAACTTTCCGGCCGATTTAAAGAAATTTGAAGAGAAAGACTTGGAACAAATTTGCCAAGAGCTACGTCAATATATTATTGATGTGGTATCGGTAAATGGTGGCCACTTTGGTGCTAGTTTGGGTGTAGTAGAATTGAGTGTGGCCTTACATTATGTATTGAATACGCCAAAAGATTTATTGGTGTGGGATGTGGGCCATCAAGCTTACGGACATAAAATTTTAACCGGCCGTAGAAAAGATTTTCATACCAACCGCATGTATAAAGGCATTAGCGGATTTCCGAAGCGTTCCGAAAGCGAATACGATACTTTCGGTGTAGGCCACTCTTCTACCTCTATTTCGGCAGCCTTGGGTATGGCTGTTGCCTCAGTATACCAAGGCGATACTGAAAAACAACACGTTGCCGTAATAGGCGATGGTGCCTTAACCGCTGGTTTGGCTTTTGAAGCGCTAAACCATGCAGGAATTGAGAATTCCAACGTATTGGTAATTTTGAATGATAATTGCATGTCTATTGACCCTAATGTGGGTGCTTTAAAAGAATATTTAGCCGATATTACCACTTCTAAAACCTATAATAGCTTTCGCGAAGGTGTTTCTCAGGTACTTAGTAAAATTTCATCATTAGGGCCGAATGCCCACGAAATGGTGAAAAAAATTGAAAAAAGTATCAAGGGCACCTTGCTTAAAAAAAGCAATTTCTTCGAGGCGCTCAATTTCAGATACTTTGGTCCTATTGATGGCCACGATGTGAATCATTTGGTAAAAATTCTTACTGATTTAAAAGATATACCAGGCCCCAAGCTTTTACATTGCGTTACCGTAAAAGGTAAAGGCTATGCCTTAGCAGAGCAAGACCAAACCAAATGGCATGCTCCAGGTTTGTTTGATAAAATTACTGGAGAGATAAAAAAATCGGTAAGCGATAAACCACAGGCCCCAAAATACCAAGATGTTTTTGGCCATACCATGGTAGAATTAGCAGAGCAAAACCCAAAAATTATGGGTGTTACCCCGGCTATGCCATCGGGCTGTTCGCTAAATATTATGATGAAAGCCATGCCCAACCGAGCTTTTGATGTGGGCATTGCCGAACAGCATGCCGTTACCTTTTCGGCCGGTTTAGCTACGCAAGGTCTAGTGCCTTTCTGCAATATTTACTCCAGCTTTATGCAACGGGCCTACGATCAGGTAATACATGATGTGGCTATTCAAAATCTAAACGTGGTTTTTTGTTTAGATCGCGGTGGATTAGCCGGTGCCGATGGACCAACCCATCACGGTGCGTATGATTTGGCCTATATGCGCTGCATTCCAAATATGGTGGTTTCGGCCCCTATGAATGAAGAAGAATTACGCAACCTGATGTTTACCGCTCAACAAGAAAATATGGGTCCATTCTCTATCCGCTACCCTCGTGGTAATGGTGTTATGCCCGAATGGAAACGCCCCTTAAAAGCCATTAAAGTAGGAACGGGCCGCAAAATTTGTGATGGTGAAGAAGTAGCTATTTTAAGTATTGGCCATATGGGCAACGAAGCCATAAGTGCTTGCAAAGAACTCAATGCAGAAGGTATACACCCCGCCCATTACGATATCCGTTTTGTAAAACCACTCGACGAAAAACTTTTACTCGAAGTATTTAAAAACTACCAAAAAGTGATTACGGTAGAAGATGGATGCATTCAGGGGGGTATGGGTTCGGCTGTATTGGAATTTATGGCCGACCACGGGTATGCTGCTCAAGTCATTCGTTTAGGCATTCCAGATTCTTACGTAGAACACGGAGAACAACCTGAACTTTGGGCAGAATGTGGCTACGATGCCGCGGGTATAGCCAAAACGGTCCGAAAATTAGCTACCGCTCGTACTACTGCAACTATCGCTTCTTAGCACATCCTTTAAAATTTCTGGGTTTAAGATGTACTGGTATTATATACCTATTTTTAGGTACTATAAATAAGGTACGTATTAAAACGTATGTATTTATAGGTATACAATATCCATGAAAACAAAAAAGCCACGATTTCTCGTGGCTTTTTCTTAAACATACTCAATTAAGTCTATTCGTAATAATTATTAGTAGTAAAGCCCCCTTTTTTAAGGTATTCGTCTTTCTTCATTAACTGTAAATCGGAAAGCACCATATCTTTTACTAAAGCTGGTAAATCATATTCCGGTTTCCATCCTAACTGTTTGTTGGCTTTTGATGGATCGCCAAGCAATACATCTACTTCGGTAGGTCGGAAATAGGTTGGGTCTACTTTTACCACCGTGGTACCTAACTTAAATTGTTCTGCATTAAGTCCCAAAGCGTTGCATTTGGCTTCATCCACATGAATAATTACGCCTTTTTCTTGTTCACCCTTGCCGCTAAACTCTATCTCAATACCTACTTCTTCAAAAGCTAAGCGCACAAAATCGCGAACGGTAGTGGTTACGCCCGTAGCAATTACATAATCTTCGGCAACATCTTGTTGCAAAATACGCCACATGGCTTCTACATAATCTTTGGCATGCCCCCAATCTCGTTGAGCTGAGAGATTTCCCAGATAAACCGTGTCTTGCAAACCTAAGGCTATTTTAGCTACGGCTCTGGTAATTTTACGGGTCACAAAAGTTTCACCACGTACCGGACTCTCGTGGTTAAACAAAATACCATTGCAGGCATACATGCCATAGGCTTCTCGGTAATTAACCGTAATCCAATAGCCGTATAATTTAGCTACTGCATAGGGCGAACGTGGATAGAAGGGCGTGGTTTCGTTCTGCGGTACGGCTTGTACTAAGCCATATAACTCGGAAGTGGAGGCTTGGTAAATACGGGTTTTGGCCGTTAAACCTAAAATACGCACTGCTTCTAAAATACGCAGAGGGCCTACAGCATCAACATTGGCAGTATATTCAGCAGTCTCGAAACTCACTTTTACGTGGCTCTGTGCAGCCAAATTATAAATCTCATCAGGTTGCGTTTCTTGAATAATGCGAATTAAGTTGGTAGCATCGGTTAAATCACCGTAATGCAATTTAAACCGCACATTTGCTTCATGTTGATCTTGGTATAAATGATCTATGCGTTCGGTATTAAAAGAAGATGCTCTCCGTTTAATGCCGTGCACTTCGTAGCCTTTTTTTAATAACAGTTCGGCTAAATAGGCTCCATCTTGACCGGTAATTCCCGTAATTAACGCAACTTTCTTCATGTTTTTATCGTGAGCCAAGCTTATTGCTTGCTTATTTTTAAAAGATATTGACCGTAACCACTTTTAAGTAATGGCTCGGCTAAGCTTAGTAATTGTTGTTTAGTGATAAACCCTTGCTGATAGGCAATTTCTTCAATACAGCCTACTTTTAAGCCTTGGCGTTCTTCAATTACTTGAACAAACTGGCCGGCCTGCATAAGCGAAGCAAAAGTACCGGTATCTAACCAGGCGGTACCGCGGCTTAATACACCTACTTTTAATTTACCTTGTGCTAAATAGGCCTTGTTTATATCCGTAATTTCATATTCACCACGGGCAGAGGGTTGTATGCTTTTTGCCAATTGCACCACCGAATTATCGTAAAAATATAATCCCGGAACGGCATAATTTGATTTCGGGGTTTTGGGTTTTTCTTCTATGGATACCGCCTCTAATTTTTCGTTAAACTCTACTACGCCATAGCGCTCTGGATCAGCAACCTGATAGGCAAAAACAAGCCCTCCCTTGGGTTTGGTGCTTTCTTGCATCAAACTGGCCATGCTATCACCGTAGAAAATATTATCGCCTAAAATGAGGGCTACATCATCGGTACCAATAAAATCGGCACCAATTACAAAAGCTTGCGCTAAGCCGTTTGGCACAGCCTGCTCAGCATACGAAAAGGAGCAGCCTAGGTTTTTTCCATCGCCCAATAATTTTTCGAAATGAGGCAAATCGTGCGGAGTAGAAATGATGAGAATTTCTCTAATTCCTGCAGAAAGTAGGGTAGAAAGCGGATAATAAATCATCGGCTTGTCGTATACAGGCATTAATTGCTTGCTTACGGCAAGGGTAAGGGGATGTAAACGGGTACCGGAACCTCCGGCTAAAATAATTCCTTTCAATGGGTTGCGTATTTTACTGCTTAAAAATAAGAGTTTTATTGAACAGAATGTACCTTTTTCTCGAGTTCTTGATACCAAGCCTCTCCGTATAAGCGGATAAGGGGTTCTTTTAGGAAACTATATACAGGTACTTTCAATTCTTTACCAAAAGAACAAGCCGAACTGCAAATATGCCAGCGATCGTAATGCAATACATCAAATTCGGGGTACTTGGTAATACGAATGGGGTATAAATGGCAAGATATGGGCTTTTTCCAATGCACTATACCTGCTTCATAAGCTTTTTCGATCGTACATTTGGTAATGCCGTTTTCCCAGGTTACATAAGCACATTCTTTCACTTGATCTACACAAGGAGTGGTATAATCGCCATCGGCATCTATAACATGTGTGCCATAGTTTTCTACTGCCTCAATGCCCTTTTCGGTCATTAATGGTTTTATAAGCGGATATATTTCTTCTAAAATGGCTAATTCAGATTTTAGGAGAGGGGCTCCGGCATCGCCTTCGATGCAACAAGCACCCTTACAGCTGTTGAGATTACACACAAAATTTTCGGACACGACGTCTTCGTGAACCAAGGTGTGTTGCACTTCTATCATGATCCTTTTTTGCCAAGAAGCGGATATTTCAATCCCGTAGCACTGGTTAACTCCATGCTGATAGAACCAACCAAGACTTCAACATGCGCTTTTACCGGTATACGGTTGCTATCATCTGTAATCCATAAATAGAGTTTACTGTCTTTTCTAAAGATGCGCCCTGGTTCTATAGAAGGACTAAATTTTAAGCAATTGAAAGTCCCTAGAGCCGTTTTAACTACTTCTTTACCAACATATTCAATATTTAATTGCGAAATGCCATCAGTTAAAAAATAGCTCATGGTAAATTTTTGGCCCTTGGTTACTTGAGTCATATCGAAACTTCGGGCAAAATAATAGGCCGAAATAACATCGAAGGTTTGCACGTTACCGGTAAAAGTGCCTTTGTTTGACACTACTTTCTTTTGTTCTTGATAAAAACGGGCTTTATCTGAGCGGCGGTAATTAGATTCATGAATATTTTCGGTGTATAAATAGGGAGTTAACTCTTTTTTATCGATGTAAGAATCGTAACGGTTGCGTACTTTGTGAAAAATATCGAAGGTGCCTGATGTACGCCCTTCAGCAACTAAATGAAATACCGGCCTATCGTCAAATGTTAAATCAGAATCGGTTATTTTAAGTGTTGCTTCTGCGGCAGTAAAAATGCCGTATTTAAGTTTATACTTTAATTGTTCGCCAATCTGAAAAGCAGGCTCTATCGTGTTTTTTAACTCTTGGGCACGTGCTGTAAGCGTGCTAAATAGGAAGAGTATTGCGACTATTTTTTTCATACAAAAAAGTGTTAATGCTTAAATGGTTTTACGTTTATATACCGGAACCGTTGAACAAGGTTCGCCAAAAAATACACTTTGAGCAACCTTGGTTAACTTTTCGGCAAGAGTAACATAAGCGGATGTAGGAACGGGAATATCTCCACAGCCTTTTACCACGATACGTTGATCGCGGTAGTTTTCGATGGGTATTGTGGCCAATGCTCTATCAAAAAGAGTCAGTTCTAGGGCGGCTAAATCGCCAAAAACTACGGTTTGTGCATGGGGACCAAGTCGGCTAGCTACCAACATATAGGCCCAAGTAGGTACAATAGCATCTGTAGAGCAATGTACCGCTACATGCTTATTGGCATATAGGCTCCAATTGTGTGTTTTTACAAATTCTCTGAAGTCTTTTTCACGAAGCATAAGTCCCTGAAAAAGTTGGTCTTTGATATCGAAAAGTACACGTTCGCCCACCGGATAATAGCTTGCTAGATCTAAGCTAATTAAGGAGCTTTCTGCAACTTTATTTGTAAAATTTACTTGGATGTCCATATCTACACATAAAAAAATCCGGAGTGAACGAATCAACTCCGGATACAAAGTTAAGAAATAAGGTGCTTAAAAGAACTTTACTCTGTTATCTTTAATATCAGCACTTTCTTTTAGTGCTTTAAATGCATCAGATGAACTTCTTTGTTGTATGAACTGTGCAATTTGTTGTTTTTGTTTGAAGGTATTTACCAAGGGTGCCGGATTTACAAATCCATTTAATACATAGGCAAATACAGCATTTTCTCCTTTAATAACCTTCGATAATTTTCCGGGTTGTGAGCCAAAAATAGCCCCTATGAGCATATTCTCTTGACCAATTCCTGGCAATACTGGATTGGCCAATACAATGTTTTGAATTGGGGTTGCTGGTTTGCCCAGTTTTTGAGCTACTTGGTTAATGTTGCTTGCTCCGCTTAGTGCTTGTTCTAATTTTTCTTGGAGGCGTTTCGCTTTTACATCTTTAATAACCAAGGGCTCTATTTGTTTTTTTAGTTGCGCTAGTGGCAAAATTCCTTTTTCTTTCACTTCGCTTAATTTGGCAACTACAAACTTATCACCCATTTCAAAAACTTGGTCAGATACGTCACCTACTTCGGCACGGTATGCCCAACGCACTAATTCTCGTGGGTTTTCCAAACCAGCAACATCGCCTTGTGTGGGTAGCACATCGCTTGCTGTTTGTTTTTTAAGACCTGATTTTTTAACTAGACTCTCAAAAGATTCGCCTTCGGTGGATTTGCTTAAGAAATCGGAAGCTTTGCCATAAGCGGCTTGTTGGGTTTTGCTACCACTAGCTAGGGCTTTATCTACCACAGCTACTTTAACCACTTTAGATGATCCTTTTTGCGCATTAATTTTAATGATATGAACACCAAACTGAGTGGTGATTACTTTCAAATCTCCTGCTTGACCGTTAAATACAGCTTCTTCAAAGGCTGCTACCATGGCGCCTCGGCCAAAGGTGCCTAAATCGCCGCCTTTATCTTTAGAACCATCGGTACCAAATTTGGCAGCTAGGCTGGCAAAACTAGTACCACCTTGAATTAATTTTTTTAGAGAATCTGCTTTTGCTTTTGCTTTATCTAAACCACCTTCGGTAGCCGGGTTTAGTAAGATATGGCTTGCACTTACCGAGTCTGGGCCCACACGGGTATCTAATACTTTAGCTAAGCGGTAAGCTCCGTTGCTAAATACAGGTCCAACAAGAGCACCTTTAGCTGCAGCAAATACCAATGTTTCTAGGCTAGGGTCTAACTGACCTGTACGCACATAAGCTATTGGCGATTTGGTATCGGCATTAATGCTAACGAATAAAGAATCGTTGGCGCTTACTCTAAAATCGTTTGCCAGTTTGGTTATTTTGGCAGCTATTTCTGCAGAATCGGTTTTTGATGGACTGGCATCAAACACGATATAGTCGAACGAACGCGTTTCTTGAGGATTTTTGAAGCGGAACTTATTTTCCTTGTAGTATGCTTCAAAATCATCGTCACTTGCTTTAACTTGATTATCGGCAATGCTTTTATAATCTAAAGCAACGTATGTGAAATTAGCTAACTTATTGCGTTGAGAATAATCTTCACGAGCCTCCAAGGAGGTTACATACACGCTATTTTTGACCAAGTTGAAATACTTTTGGCTCAAGCGATTTTGAGTAAGACCTACCAAGAAATTACCCCACTGCTCACGTAATGCGGGAGCTGCATCGGGCTTTTCTAGATTGGTCAGAAAAGCATTCAGTTGATCGAGGTTAATCTGACCAGTTTTAGGATCGCCAAAAGCTTGCACCACTTGCGGATCAGGGTTTTTACCACTAATCATATCGTTTAACTCGATTTTACCTACTTCTAGGCCTAAACGGCTCACTTCTTTATCTAATAAAATCTCAGAGATGGTTTGGTTCCAAGTATTTTCAACCACATAGGCCATCATTTGGGCGTTTAGGTTGCTGGAGCCCATTTGTTGTTTAAAATTGTTGGCATTTTGCTCAACCTTAGTATTAAACTCTTGAATATCTATTTTTTGGCCGGCAATTTCGCCAACTTGGTTGCTATTTGCATTCCAAAACGGACTACCTAAGCGAATAGCATCACTAAGTAAAAAGGCTACAATAGATAAGCCAATTACACCGACAATAATAATACCTGCTTTATTACGCAGGAAACCCATAATTCCCATATGTTCAATTTTTATTTTTTTGTAAAGAGGCGGCAAGATACAATTTTTAGAAAAATTTACCTAAAGTATGCGCATTTACAGATTAAAATCCTTGTTGTTGGCCTACTTCAAAATTTCCGGTTGATTGATCAATTTCATAATATGAGAAATCTTCGTTAGACCAAAAACTAGTACCATATATGAGTTGCGTAACCGTTTGAATGGCTACCATTTTGGTGGAATAAAAACGACGAGCATTTTCATCCCAAATAAGTTCTTCTGATTTAAATGTTTTTCCATCCTGCGTAGTAACTACTACATTTTGGCGTAATTCCATTGTTTTTTCTAGTTCTTTACGGATGCCATAATCGGCTACTACGCGGCTAGTCTCTTGTTGTTGGGGATTTAAAAAGATGATAGTTAAACCTTTTTTCATCTCATAATAGGGCTTATTTGTATTATAATACAACAATTCAGGAGTGAGTAATTTAGCTTTTACGGTGGCCGATTCGCTATAAATAAGCTCAACTCCAGTAGACTTATCTACCGGAATAGTAATGCGTTGAGCGGCAACCCGCTCTACTTCTTTTAAGTTATTTTCGCAAGCAAGCAAAAAAAAGATCAGGCCACATAGAGCGCTTGTGCTTACAAACTGAGTGCGCATAGTTGATTGGGATTAATCGTACTTGGTTTTAATAAACCATCTATCATTAATCACAAAACCCAAATGTAAAGTAAGGTAATTCTCTTTTACTAAACCATTGTTAAGACTACCACGCTTGCCTAACTCACCAGCCAGGTTAATTTTATAAAATGTGCTTCTATTGGCCGGCAAGGGTAGGCCCAAGCCAAAACTTAGCGCATATTGGTTTATCGGGGTGTTGTTAATATTGATATAGGTTTTATCGTATCTGAAACCAAGGCTATAATCTATTAATTTAAAATAGTTTGATACGGCAGTAATATCTGGAGTAAACTGACCACCCATGGATACGCTATATGCATCTTTTAAACCGGCATTGGTGCCGCCATCTGTTAAACCAGACCATTTAGTAAAACTAAAATCGGCGCCCACGGTCCAATGATCTGGGCGGGAGATACTGATACCAACTGCCTGTTTCATGGGCAAATTAATTTTTGACTCGGCAGCAGGGTTGTAATAAAGTGTATCTAATGGCTCTGATTCTACTTGTGCAACCGCATCGTAGCGGTAACGATAATTGGTTATGGAGCCCGAAGACTTGATACGGGAACTAGCCGCACCCGAATAACCTAGCGTAACAACAGATTTAGCAGCCGGATTAAACGTGTACTGTACTCCGTATTGAAAATTAAGCCCACCTAAACTTTTGTCTGATTGTGTACGAGTGGCCAATGCATACGGATCTTCTGGGAATTCTGCAGATTGACGCACTTTAAGATTTCCGAAAATATAGGCTAAATTAAATCCCAAACTTAGTTTCTTACCAAATTGGTAGCCATAACCCAAATGTGCTTTTGACAACCCACCTTCACCACTGTATAAATGATCTACCTTAAATGTATCAACTAGCGTATGCATACGGTATTGATAGCCTAGATCGCTAAATGGCATCAATCCGAAGGTTAAGGCTGAACGTTTATTCACAGGAACGCCTACCAAGAAATGTCCAAGCGTACCATTAGTAAGCTTTTCTGAGGTCCCCGATTTACTTAAGGTTCTCATATCAAGCGAAGCACCCATATCCATAGTTGTAAGATTTATGGCACTATAGGCTGCCGGATTGGCTACGTTAATCATACTATATCCACCTGTTTTGCGTAAGCCAACGGCAATGCCACCCATACCTATTTGCTGAGGCACAAGCATAGGCTTGATATCACCAAGTCCAAACTGGCTGTAAGGTGAATTAGTTGTATTTTGGGCTTTAAGACTTCCCAAAACAGTAACTAATACTAGTATAAGGTATGTAATTTTTTTACTCATGTTGATGATGGATAATTTCATTTAACCCGATTAGAACCAAGTGGGGTATACATGAACTATTGCTGGCAAAGATGCTATTTTTAAGCCGATTATCAAAAAAATTAGCATCGCCGCCACAGAACACCACATTTAGTTGGGCGTGTTTTTGTTGATATTGGGTAATGATGCCTTCTACTTCAGCGGTTACGCCGTTTACTACACCCGATTGCAAAGATGTCGGAGTATCGATGCCCACCAAATCTATGGGTGCTGGAGAAAATGATACAAAAGGTAGCCTGCCTGTAAATTCATGTAAGGCTCTAAAGCGCAACTGAATTCCGGGGCTAATACTGCCCCCCAAATAATTGCCTTGGGCATCAAGCATGTCGTAAGTGATGCAAGTGCCCGCATCTATTACCAGGGTATTTTGCTTGGGGAAAAGTGCGTAAACAGCCATCATGGCAGCTAAACGATCTAAACCCAGTGTTTCGGGGCTTTGGTATTGGTTATGTATAGGATTGGGAGTACCAACTGAAAATCGGATATATTTAGTTTGCTGTTCCAAGTACTGTTCTAGCGCTGCTATTTCTTGGTTTACAGAACAAATGATGCTATGAGTACAGGGATATTGCGCTAAGATTTGTGCTAGTTTTTGGCTATTGAGCGACGTGGTGATTTCAGTATGCAACAAGTTACGCTGTTCAAAAACAGCTATTTTTTGAGAAGAATTCCCAATATCAATAACCAGATGAAACATGATTAAGCTAGTACCGATTTCAAAATCGATTCGAAAATAGCCACCCCATCTTGGTTGCCCAAAATAGGATCTGCTGCCCGTTCTGGGTGGGGCATCATGCCAAACACATTGCGCTCGGTATTGCATACGCCAGCTATATTGTGCATTGAGCCGTTCGGATTAGATTCTGGAGTTACGTTACCCGATTCATCGCAATAACGAAATAATACTTGATCTTGATCTTCAATAGATTTGATTACATCGGGACCGGCAAAATAATTGCCTTCACCGTGTGCAATTGGAATTTTTAATGCGCTATTGGGATCGATTTCGGCGGTAAGTAAACTATTTGTAGTAGTTGGTTTAAGATAAATATTTCGGCAAATAAATTTTCGGTTCTGGTTATGCAAAAGGGCGCCTGGTACCAAACCGGCTTCGGTTAAAATTTGAAATCCGTTGCAAATGCCCAATACATATCCGCCTTTTTTGGCAAATTGAATTACTTCTTGCATAACGGGAGAAAAACGGGCTATGGCTCCGGAACGCAGGTAATCTCCGTAAGAAAACCCGCCAGGAAGAATGATCATATCGGCACCTTTGAGCTCATGATTTTTATGCCATAAGTTTTCTACGGGCTGACCCATAATTCTACTAAGAACGTCAATGATGTCTTGATCACAATTAGATCCGGGGAAAGTAACAACGCCAAATTTCATACTACAAATCTATTTAATTTAAGGGGATTTAGAAGTAGAAAGCTGTTAAAAAGCGTTAAATTTTATACCCATTGAAAATATAGCACACTAGCCAATAACAAAATGAAAAGCGACTCGTATACCCATGCTCTACTTGCATGCATAAAATAATAGGCCAGCAATACAGAAAGCGGCACGCTTGCCAGTATATAATGATTTAGTTGAATGCCATAGGCAAGTACCGATGACAAAACAACGATGCCAAATAAAACAGAGAGTAATTGAAAAGATTTACGAATGTGAACAACGCTTCTAAAAAAATTTGCACGTAGCTGAATTAACCCCAAAATACCAATAAAAGCTACCACCATTAAAACCAATGAAGGCAGTTGACTTATCGGATTTACGGTTCGTGTTAGTAGCCAATAGCTTAGCCAATTTGACAATTCGCCATTCCAATAATAGTAGAATGCCAAGAAAAAAGCGACTGTGGCTAGTCCTAATACTGCCATGGCCCACTCACGCCAATTAAATGAGCGAAAAATTAGCAGACCTAGCCATACAATGGCTAAGAAAAAAATGAAAGGCGCATATAAAATAGTGCCCAAGCCTATAAGTAAGCCCATATCAAAAATTAAGTCACGGGCATCGGCTTTGCGGTAGCTACTCAAAAATTGGTTTAATAACCAAATTAGTATAAAATTCACTAAAAGTACGGGGCTAAATACGCCAAGCGTATCGGCAAAACTCGTACAAACGATATAAAGTAAGCCCGGCAGAAAACTGGGTTTACCTAATAAATTATGCGTATTAATAACCTTATTAAATAATAAGGCTTGAGAAAATAAGAGGATAAAACCCAACCATTTACTAGTTGCAAAGGGTAAAAATAAAGTACTATCTGCGGGAAGTAACAGGTGGCGATAGAGTGGAACAACACTCGTATTCGCTAAGCTAGTATCGATTTCAGTCCGATTAAATAAATGCAAAAACAAGGCCAGGCCAAATAATGGCAATGCGCTTAAGGGGTGAAAGGTTCGAAATAGCTTAATCATGTTTGGCTGTATAAAAACCAAAGCAATATTAAGATATTTTGCTGAAACGTTTGATGAGGTCGGCTACTATTTGTTTTGTTTGATCGGGAAAATTAGGCTTAAACGTAAAAGGCTTTTGCAACCAGCCTTTAAGTTGTGCTACAAAATCAGGGCCTATACGCTGAATTACTGGAACGCCCATTTTAGCGGCAGCGGCGGCATTACATTGTTGCTCGTACTGATTTTTCATCGGGATAAGTAGTAATTTTTTACCTAGAAATAAGGCTTCTGCTGGGCCCTCAAAACCACCACCGGTTATTAAACCATGGGCATTGGCCAAACTTTGGTTAAAGCCCGTATTGCTAATTGGCCGTACAGAAACATTGTTTTGCTGATAGGCTTGTGTGCAATGTTTCGAAAAAACCTGCCAACGCACTTCCGGGAGTTGCTCAAAATAGGTGAGTAAAAATTCATCGGCATATGCAGGGAGGTAAACGGTAATGTGGCCCAAATCCTTTGGCTCCAACTCCCGTATTTCGGAACGAATTACCGGTGAGTAAATGTAATTATCGTACGATTTGAAATGAAAAGACAAGCGGTTGGTGCATGGGGCATAATACTTAAAAATGAGCTCCGCCCAAACCGATTTTTGAGTTGGTCTTGGTGTTTTTGGGGAAAGAAAAGCCGATTGATGACTCAGCGCTATGCAGGGCACTTTGCGTATTTTGCAAGCCCAAGCGCTGATAGGTTCAAAATCATTAACAACAAGATCGTAGTCTTTTACAGGTAGCTGTTTAATATCGGCTATAAGCCTAAAAAGCTTCATTTTTTTTATGGTTGCCAAAATATCTACCCCCCCTTTTTGGCCAAAAATGAAACTAAAACCATGCAATAGATAAGCGATGGGTTGCTCTAAAAAAACATCGGCTTGGGTGCCGCTAATCAACACATCTACTTGGCCGTATTGTTGCAAATAAGGCAATATTTCTTTAGCACGGCTAATATGGCCATTGCCTGTTCCTTGTATGGCAAATAAAATTTTCAAAAATAAAATTTTTTAAACCGCTTCAAAGCGCATTTGATCTAACAAAATTTTTACATCTAGTTTCGATGCTAAATTTTCCAGCTCTGGATCTTCCTCTAGATGCTTATCAGCAAATTTTTTGGGGTCGTATTTATAAATAGCCCATTCGCCATCATGATATTCTAAAGCGCTCAAATTTTCTACCCAATCGCCAGAATTAAGATACGTAACTTCGCCCTTGTCTGTAGTTATGGTTCTTATTTCGGGTTGATGAATATGGCCGCAAATAACAAACTGATAGCCTTTATCGATGGCCAATTCTGCAGCGGTTTGCTCAAAACTATTGATAAACTTTATAGCATCTTTAAAACTAGCTTTCACCTTTTTAGAGAAACTCATTTTTTCTCTTTTCAATAAAGTGAGCACCCAATTCACAAAACTATTTAGCAAAATCAAACTATCGTAGCCAATAGCGCCTAGCTTGGCTAACCATTTTGAATATTGCATGGTTACATCAAACACATCGCCATGAAAAATCCATGCACGCTCTTCACCCAATTCTAAAACCAATTTGTTTTTTATGTTAAATGACCCCAGGTGAAAATCATCGAATTTCCGGAGCATTTCGTCGTGGTTGCCTGTGAGGTAATGTACCGGTACGCCATTGCTTACAAATTTTAAAATTTGACGAATAACTTTCATGTGGCTTTCTGGCCAATACGATTTTTTAAACTGCCATATATCAATAATATCCCCGTTTAGAACTAGTGTTTTGGGTTGTATAGATTTTAAGTAATTGAGCAATTCCTTAGAATGGCAGCCATAAGTGCCCAAGTGCACATCTGATATGACTACCAGGTCAACCGCTCTTTTCTTCATCGTGTTGAAGTTTCAGAGAAACATTCGTCTGCCTCGTCTTCTACTTTAATTTCGAAGGGACTAAACCAAAATAGCACAATAGCCAACAAACAAATGCTTGTAAAAATGAATTCTATACTCATACTTACAAATAAAGTATACCCACTTAAACTTAAGGTTAAGCAAAGATTAAGTTTGCAAAAACTTAGCCTAATTGTTTTTGTATCCGATACAACTGCTTTTCATGATGTTTGGTATGAATTTCAATAAAGCGCAGCCATTGCCTAGCATTTAACAAGCCTAAACGAGGGTGTTTAGCTTTTTGGCTCGGCGAAGCTTGAGAAACTTGGGGGACCAATTCTTGTAAACGCCGATTAAAATTAACCATTAATTGTTTTGCTTCGGCAGGGTTTATTTTTTTAACCATAGCCGCAATACGAGCTGGGGCTTTAATTTTTCCGGGAGGAAATTTACCCAAAAACAAGATGAGCCAAACTGCTGGGTGCAAAGCGCTTTTATCTTCTTCTGCAGTACCTTTTACACATTTTTCTAGGGCTAGCAAGGAAATTAAGTTTGCCTCAAAAATATGGGAATACACTTCGGCATAAGACCACACTCCATCGGCAGGATTCCGTTGAAAATCGGCTTCAGATAGGGTGGCTAAAAATGCCTCGTACCTAGCTGTAGCTTGTACTATTTGAGAGGCAGTTTGGTTTATACTCATAAAAACTCCACTAATTCATTTAAATGATGTATCTGTTTCGGAATATCTGTCGGCTTTTCTTTACGCTCTGGGTTAAAATAAATGGCGTCCATACCAAAAGCCAAGGCACCACGCACATCGGCTTCTAAACTATCACCAATCATTAAACTGGTATGCACTTGTGTTTGTGCACACGTTACAGCATGCTTAAAAATAGCCGAATCGGGTTTATTAACGCCCACTTCTTCCGAAATAATAATGTTAACGAAATATTTGGCCAAATCTGTTAATTCAATTTTCATCTCGGTAGATTCTTTAAATCCGTTAGAGATGATGTGCATCACGTATTTATCTTGCAAGTAACTCAGCGTTTCATGCGCCTCGGGGAATAAATTAGTTTTGGTTGGGCAAATGCGTACATAATCGTCTTCAAACTGGTGTGGAATCAATTCAGGTGCTAAACCCAAATCCAAAAAAGTTTTGCTAAAACGAGTGGTGCGTAATTCTTCTTTACTAATACGGCCCAAATGATAATCGGCCCAAAGTTGGTGGTTGTTATGGGTATAGGTTTCAATAAACAAGTCCGCTGAAAGCAAACCTAATTTTTTTAAGCTATAGGTTTGATAGAGTTCTTGGAGGGTTTCTTCGGCATTTCGGTCAAAATCCCAAAGGGTATGATCGAGATCAAAAAAGAGGTGTTTGTAGCGTTGGGCCATATACAAAACTGCAGAAATAATGCCTGTAAACGAAAAGCTAGGGCAAATTTATTGTTCAAGCTAAAATTGTACCTCAAGGCTTCGTATATTTATGCCGATGGAATTCAAGCTCACTTCTGCCTATCGGCCCACTGGCGATCAGCCCGAGGCTATACGCCAATTGGTAACAGGAGTGCAAGCACAGGAACATTACCAAACCCTGCTTGGGGTAACCGGATCGGGCAAAACCTTTTCAATTGCCAACGTTATTCAGCAAACTCAAAAACCTACACTTATACTCAGCCACAACAAAACCTTAGCGGCTCAGTTGTATGGAGAGTTTAAGCAGTTTTTTCCAGAAAACTCGGTAAACTACTTTGTATCCTACTACGATTATTACCAACCCGAGGCCTACATTGCCACGAGCAATACCTACATAGAGAAAGATTTACAGATTAATCAAGAAATTGAAAAATTGCGCTTGGCTACTACATCGTCCCTCATGTCGGGACGTAGAGATGTAATTGTAGTTTCTTCTGTCTCCTGTATTTACGGTATGGGAAATCCCGATGATTTTGCAGCATCTATTTTTCGCTTTGCGGTGGGCACGGTCATCAGCCGAAATGCATTTTTACACCGCTTGGTAGAAATTTTATATTCCCGTACCACAAGCGATTTCCAACGGGGAACCTTTAGAGTGAAGGGCGATACGGTAGATATTTATCCGGCGTATTTAGATGTAGCCTATCGGGTATCTTTTTTTGGCGATGAAATTGAAGAACTAAGCACCATAGATCCTGCTTCGGGTAAAACCATTGAGAAAACAACACATTTGGCACTCTTCCCAGCCAATTTATTTGTAACCCCCAAAGAGCGTTTCACCCAAGTAATTTGGGAAATTCAAGAAGAACTACAAATGCGCAAAGCGCAATTGCTGGACGAAGGCCGACACCTAGAAGCCAAGCGATTAGAAGAACGGGTAAACTACGATTTAGAAATGATGCGGGAACTGGGCTATTGCAGTGGCATTGAAAATTATTCTCGGTTTTTCGACGGGCGCAAACCCGGAGTACGCCCTTTCTGTTTGTTAGATTATTTTCCGGATGATTACTTGATGGTGATTGACGAAAGCCACGTAACCCTGCCCCAATTGCGGGCCATGTACGGTGGCGATCGCTCCCGAAAATTATCTTTGGTAGAATACGGCTTCCGCTTGCCGGCCGCCATGGATAACCGCCCCCTAAATTTTAACGAATTTGAAACCTTAGCCCCACAAACTATTTATGTAAGTGCCACCCCCGGCGATTACGAATTAGAAAAAACCGAGGGTGTATATGTAGAACAAGTGATTCGCCCAACGGGTTTATTAGACCCCCTTATAGAAGTGCGTCCGCTAATAAACCAAGTGGATGATTTATTAGACGAAGTAGATAAAACCGTGAAACAAGGCGATCGAATTTTAGTAACCACACTCACCAAACGCATGGCCGAAGAGTTGAGTAAATACATGCAAAAACTCGGTATTAAAGTGCGCTACATTCACTCCGAAATAAAAACTTTAGAACGAGTAGAAATTTTGCGTGGCCTTCGCCTCGGCGAATTTGATGTGCTGATTGGCATTAACTTATTACGAGAAGGATTGGATTTACCCGAAGTATCCTTAGTGGCTATTTTAGATGCCGATAAAGAAGGTTTTTTACGTTCCGAACGCTCACTAATACAAACCATTGGCCGAGCAGCCCGTAACGATAGAGGCCGAGTAATTATGTATGCCGATACCGTAACCAAAAGCATGCGCATTACTATAGATGAAACCAACCGTCGTCGTGATAAACAAATTGCCTATAACCTAGAACACGGTATTACCCCAACTACGGTGGGTAAATCTCGTGAATCTATTATGGAGCAAACCTCGGTAATGGATTTTGCCGGCGGCGTAGCCAAAGCTTATGTAGAAAGCGATATGTTGGCCAGCCTTGCCGCCGACCCTATTGTGCAATACATGAGCAAGGCCGATTTGCAAAAAGCCATAGACAAAACCAAGAAAGAAATGAATGCTGCCGCCAAGGACATGGATTTCTTGCAAGCAGCCAAACTCCGCGACGAAATGTTTGCTTTAGAGAATATTTTAAAGGATAAAAGTTAATGAACGGACAAAACCGCAACGATGTGTACCCCGGCTTGGGAGTAGACATCATCTTAAAAAAAGACCAACGTACAGGCGCCCGCACCCGAGGAGTGGTAAAAGACCTGCTCACCAGTTCGTCTTTTCATTCTAGAGGTATTAAAGTACGTTTAGAAGATGGACAAGTTGGCCGAGTAATCGAAATTATTGAGGACTAAAACGGGCTAGCTGAAACATTTTTCAGCAGAAATCGTCTAAATTTGTAAACTGATTTATAACAAATGGAAGTATTACGGTTTTTATTTTACCTCTTTCTCATTCTGTGGCTCCTCCGCATTGTTGTCCGAATTGCCCTACCTTTAGTATTGAAACGTATGCTTGCTAAGCTGCAAAAACGAGCCGAGCAAGCACAAAGAGGCCGCCCTAAACAACCTGAGGGCAGTATTCATGTAGATTACGTGCCACCCAAAGGCAAAAAACCTAAAAAAGATTCAGCAGGCGAATTCGTAGATTTCGAAGAAATCGACTAAATCAATAATCTCAGAATGTAGCATCTAGATTGATGCTACTACGCTGCTTTTTTCTATTTTTGAAATCTTAAATAGAAAATATGAGCAACTGGTTTAAACGCAACGCCAATCATTTACTAATTATTGGCATTTTCCTATTGTTGTGCTTGGTGTATTTTAGCCCAGCCATACAAGGCAAAGGATTGTATCAACAAGATGTTTTGCAAGCAAAAGGCATGCAAAAAGAAATCATGGACTTTAAGGCCCTTGATGGTAAAGCGCCGCTCTGGACAAATTCGATGTTCGGCGGAATGCCTTCTTACCAAATTTGGGTACAATATCCCTACAACGTTACTACCTACGTGATTTCGTTTTTGAAAACCGTATTTCCTAACCCTATAGATACCGTTTTATTGTATTTATTAGGTTCATACCTCCTTTTTTCGGTGTTGCGGGTAAAACCATGGTTGGCCGCAGCTGGCGCCATTGCCTTTGCATTTTCATCGTATAACTTTATAATTATAGAGGCCGGCCACAGCAATAAAGCATTGGCTTTGGCATTTTTTGCCCCAATATTAGCGGGGATACTCCTTACGATGCGTAGACAATACCTCCTAGGTGTCGCCATAACGGCTATTGCCTTAGCTTTAGAAATTAGGTCAAACCATATCCAAATGACCTATTACCTGTTTATAGCCATTTTAGTTTTCATAGGATTTGACTTGGTACACGCCATTAGAACCAAAACCGTAAAAGAATTGCTAAAGCCTGCTGCCTATTTAGTGGCGGCTCTCGTATTGGCTGTTGCCGTAAATGCAAGCATGCTATGGACCACCTACGAATATGGTAAAGAATCTATCCGTGGAAAATCAAATTTAACCACCAACCAATTGGCGCCAAGTAATGGTTTAGATAAAGAATATGCCTACCAATGGAGCCAGGGTGTGGGCGAAAATATTACCTTTTTAGTACCTAATTTTTATGGAGGTGCCAGCAATACCCCACTACCAGAAGATGGTGCAGTGGTAAAAACTTTAACCGATAAAGGTG
The DNA here is from genome assembly GCA_026390835.1 of Sphingobacteriales bacterium. Lineage (GTDB taxonomy): Bacteria > Bacteroidota > Bacteroidia > Sphingobacteriales > Sphingobacteriaceae > JAIPAN01. The sequence goes on along the minus strand of JAPLFD010000017.1, from coordinate 84,382 downwards.
TGGCGGCGGAACAAGCCTTAGCTTTTTCCAAACAACTGCCTTCTTATTGGGGAGAAAAGCCATTCACCTCCGGACCATTCTATTTTGGAGCCATTATTTGCTTCTTATTTATACTGGGCTTAGTTGTAGTAAAAGGTCGCACCAAATGGTGGATTTTTACAGCTACCCTATTGAGCGTATTCTTAGCCTTTGGTAAAAATTGGCCTTTGGTTTCCGATCTATTCTTTAATTATTTTCCACTATATAATAAGTTTAGAGCGGTAGAATCTATTCTGGTCATTGCCGGATTCTTAGTTCCTATTTTAGCTATATTGGCTGTACAAGAGCTTATAGATAGTAAAGAAGACAAACAAAAATTACTAAAGAAATTTCAATATGTTGCCTATAGCACGCTTGGGCTATTATTGGTAGTGGCAGCTGCTCCGAGTTTATTTTTTAGTTTCCAAACAGCCGAACATACCCAATTCATTGAACAACTCACCCAGGGGACCGGTGGCGACCGCAACTTTGCCGAAAGTATTGCTAGAGGATTAGTAACCGACCGCATAAGCTTGGCTCGTAGCGATGTATTTAGATCGCTCATTTTTGTAGCCATTGGAGCCGCATTGGTATGGGCACTAATAAAGCAAAAACTGAGTTCTGGAACAGCTACCGCTTTGTTGGCTGTAATCATATTGGTGGATATGTGGAACGTAGATAAACGCTATTTAAATAACGATAATTTTGTTGATCAGACAGTTCTTACCCAGCAATTTCAAGCTCGTGAGGTAGATCAATTTATTTTAAGAGATACTAGTCTGAATTACCGGGTGTTTGATTTGAGTATTCAGACGTTTAACAATGCCAGTACCAGCTACTTTCACAAATCAGTAGGTGGTTACCATGCGGCCAAACTAAAACGTTACCAAGAAGTATTAGAAAAGCAATTTAACAAGGCTATTAATGAAGATGTGTTAGATATGCTAAACACCAAATACATTATTGGTAACGATGAGCAAAACAAATCGCAAAAAATGGAACGCCGCGAAAGTGCTTGCGGAAATGCTTGGTTTGTATCAAACGTAACCTTTGTAAAAAGTGCCGATGAAGAAATGAACGCCATCAGCAGTTTCGATCCAAGAAAAGAAGCATTTGTAGGCAACGAGTTCAAATCATTAATAGATACCAAGAAAGTAGGATTCGATCCAAACGGAACGATTAAACTAAGTAATTACCGTCCAGACCATTTAACCTATACCTACTCTATTGGAAAAGATATGGTTGCTGTGTTTTCTGAAATTTGGTACGATAAAGGCTGGAAAGCCTATGTAGATGGAGAAGAAATCCCGTACTTCAGAGCCAATTACATTTTACGTGCCGCCGCATTGCCTGGTGGTAACCATACGCTAGAATTTAAATTCGAGCCCACTTCTTATATGTTGGGAGAAAAAATATCGTTAGCAGCCTCTATTTTATTAGTGGCTTTATTAGGAGTTGTTATCTACAAAAACCGCAAAGCGGAAGAGGCTTAAGCCTAAATAGACTACACACAAAAAAGCCCCCGAAAATTCGGGGGCTTTTTTTATTAATCGTTCGTTCGGCCGTAGCGGAGGTAATAAAATGAAAGTTTTGCTGCAATTACTACATGGTTAAACAAGTTAGGTAGTAAGCCATAATGCTTCGTAAAAATAGCAAAACGCTCATTTAAACTTTTTCGGTGGCGCTTTTTAGACATACCGCCCACTAAATACTTAGCTACATAACCCGATACTTTTACCGAAGTTTTGGCTTTTTTGGCCGCATTTAAAATCCAATCAATATCTGCACTTAATTCATACTGCCTATCGTACGGTTCGGTTAAGGTTCTGCGGATATAAATAGCTTGATGACTAATAGTCATCCCAAAACGAAAACTTTTCCAGGTAAATTTTTCGGGCGCACTATGTCGGCGTTTGCCTATACTTTGCCAAGCCTCGTTATACATTTCGGTTTCACCATAATAAATATCAACATTAGGGGCCGTGGCAAATACGGTTTCAACGGTATCTGGGGCATACAATTCATCGCCCGAATTCATAAACAATACATAATCGCCGCTAGCCAAAGCCAAGCCTTTGTTCATGGCATCGTAAATGCCGGCATCTTTTTCAGATACTACTTTTGCTAATCTATCCTGATAACGTTGGATTATCTCCAAGGTGCCGTCGGTGGAAGCGCCATCTACCACAATGTATTCTATGTGGTCATAGCTTTGATTGAGCACAGAAAGCATGGTACGTTCAATATCGCGAACGTTATTGTACACAATGGTAATGATGGAGAGTGTAGGTTTATGCACGACTTTTAAGAATAGATTGATACAATTTGATGTGTTGTTGCGCCACCACCGATTCGGAGAAGTTATCTAGTACCGTTTGCCTAGCTGCTTCAGATAAGGCCGCTTTATCCGCATGGTTTTTAACCCAAGCCAAGCCTTTGGCCAATTCTACTGGGGAAGCACCCTTTGCCAAATAGCCATTTTGTTGGTGGACAACCATATCGGGAATGCCTCCGGTAGTAAAAGCCACTACCGGGGTACCGCATGCTAAACTCTCTAAAACAGTATTCGGCAAATTATCTTCAATAGATGGCGTTACGAATACATCGGCGGCGGCGTAGCAGAGTGCTAACTTTTCTTCCTCAGTAATGGTTCCTAAAAAAGTAGTTTTAAACTTAAAATCGGGCAAATCACCAGCCGCACGATTGCCGAAAACTACCAATTCGGCTTTATTGCTTTGACCGAAAATACGTAGGGCCTCTACCAATAAATCGGCGCCTTTGTGCTTATCGTTTGCCGAAGGCATAAAGCCACTCAAAATTAAAAAGGCATTTGCCGGAAGACCTAGTTTCTCACGAGCAAGTACTTTATCTGAAGGAGCAAAAACCGACGTATTTAGTGTGTTGGGGATGGTATGTATAGGCGATTTGGCGAACAACGAACTTTGTTTAGCCGATTGCGCCATCCATTGGCTAGGCGCAATTACCTGAAGCTCTAAACCGGTGTAGGCTTGCTTTTTAGCCTTCCAGATGTGGTGAGAAAGATCGTGGGGGCCAGGCTGTTTTACAATCGGGCAGTTTCCGCAAGCCTGCTCAAAATGGGTGCAAGCGTAGCGCACATGGCAACCACCGGTAAAGGCATTGCTATCGTGAAAAGTCCAGACAACAGGCTTGTTTAGTTTTTGCAGTTTGGCAAGATCTTTCGGGCGTAAAAATGCATGATTGATCCAATGAAGATGAATAATATCGGCTTCTTTAAAAGCTAAATGTCGGCTAATATCTTTCCCGAAAAAAGGAATGGAGAAAGGTGTTTTAACAGACTTTATCCTCATTTTAGTGCGTATTCTTTCTAAAATAATTTGAATAGCTGTGAACAATTTTGGTACTAAACCCTTAGAAAAATTGTGTTGACAAGGCTGGGCTTCAAAAGAATAGTTTACCCAAAGGCTAGCATCTAGCCCCTCTTGTTGCAAAGCGCCCACTAAACGGCTAGCGGCACGACCGGCTCCTCCGTTATTTTCGTAACTATTTAGGTGTACAACTTTCAAAACAATCAAAAATACATATTTATACCTTGTTAACCCTGTTTAAAGCACTCAATAATGTTTATTTTAGCACCATGGCTAATGCATTAACCGACCGAGCGTTTTGGACCAGCTATTGGGAATCGAAAACCGATATTGCCTGTTCCATACCAAAAAATTATCTTTTTCACGAAATTTTTAAACGTATTTCGGATGCCAAAGGGACTGAAAGCGCCATTGAGTTGGGTGGATTTCCGGGCTATTATACTGTTTTTTTGAAAAAGCACCTCGGCATTAGCAAGGCAACTTTACTCGATTATTTTATTCATCCGGGCCTTATTAAACAGCTTTGCCAAGCCAACGCATTAGCGCCTTCGGACATAGAAATTATAGAAACTGATTTATTCGCTTACACACCCACTAGCTCTTATGATTTAGTGTTATCGTGCGGATTGATTGAGCATTTTAAAGATACCGGAGACATTTTGGCTCGGCACGTACAGTTTATGAAGGCGGGTAGCACTTTGGTAATTACCCTCCCTAATTTTAGAGGGATGAATGGCTGGGTACAAAAAACATTCGATAAAGAAAACTACGATAAACACGAACTAGCGTGTATGGATCCGCAATTATTGCGCTCTTTGCTAGAAGAATTAGGCTTAGTAGTAGAAGAGTCCGGCTATTACGGAAAGTTTAGTGTGTGGTTGGAAAAAAAAGACAGCCAGTCTACCTTGGCTAAACTGTTTGTAAAGGCAATTTGGCTAGTGGGTAAGGTGTGGAGTAAGGTATTCCCCTTTGAAAGCAAAGCTCTATCGCCCTACATATTAGTGGTAGCAGAAAAACGTTAAGCCTGCAAACGCTGGTTCACATAACGCATTACCCGTTGCCATAAATTACCTTTTCTATTTTTCAAAAAGGATTTAATGAGATCATAGGCACCCGCATTTTCTGCAATAAGATCCGGAAAGTGTTTAACAGGCTGTGGATGGATGGACACATTGTAAATTTCGTTGATACCCGAATGCACGCCGCTACCATCGTGGCCAATATTACTCACCAATGAATGTGCCGGATTAAGGGTAAGCCCTCCCTTTAAAAAGATGGAGGCATACCAGCGAATAGCCCACGAATTATTTTTACCAGCCTTCAGCTCTTGCATTTGTTTCCAAAAATTCATGTTTCCTTCAATAGAAAACTGATGTTTTTGTTCGGCGGTAAATTGCTCCATGAGCGCTTCTACATCGGGATTGAACTGCTGCCATGCTCTGGACCAGGTTGCCCAACCCCAGCTAGTTGCCGCTCTAAAAAAGAAGGTTTCGGGTAATTGCTCCGATTCGGCAATAGGCAAAGGATACATGTAGGCCCCGATGTGCATCACTTGTTCTTCTTTTTCATATCTATCCAAGGCATCGTTAAAATAGCGCAGGGTATAGGGAGATGTAATTAAATCGTCTTCGAAAACAATCGCCTTCCCACATTCTTCCATCAGCTGGGTAACGCCACGAATTACCGAATTGGCCAAGCCTAAATTGGTACTCCGCTCAATAATTTCTACCGACTTAAAACCGTCCACTTGTTTTATTAATGCCCGGACTTCGGCTACTTTTTCAGCTTGTTTGGCATTTTTAGGGCCATCAGAAAAAATAAATAAATGGGAATCGGCTGCCAACTCGTTTTGCTGTAAAAACTGAAGGGTACGGCGGGTGTGCTCCGGCCGATTGTATACAAATAAAGCGATGGGGGCTAGCTTTTGCATCCTAAAATATTTCTAAATCATGTTGTTTGCTACACAAAACCGTGTAGGCATTGGCCCATTTTTCTTTTTGTTTCTTACCGCCCAACACCCCTAAAAGTATTTTTAATCGATATTCTACCTCAATTTTAAGCTTTGCAAACACGCTTGGTGATTTTTTTTGATTGATTAAGGCATTGAACTTGCTTACCTCCGGATGAATCAAGGAGCATTCATCGGCCACGATGTGAAAACCCTCCGATTGGAGTAAAAAACGTAAAGAAGTTGGCGTATACATATTAATATGGCCGTAATCTAAAAAATGTTTCATTCGGGTATCTACGCCAAATCGGTAATCTTTGGGTACTTCAACGAGTAGGTATTTTGCCACCCGTTTTAACTCCCGTAGCAACAAACGTTCGTGTTCAACATGTTCCAAAACATGGGCCAAAATTACCAAATCAAAACTATCATCGGGAAAAGGAATGTGATAGCCATCAAATTCTTGTACAGAGTGTAAAGAAGAAATATTTTTAGCTTGAATATGGGCTACACCGCTCTTCGAAATTTCTAGCGCATGCAATTCGGGGGCAAATTTCCATTGATCTAAATAGTATAAAATACTGCCATCGCCGGCACCCACTTCCAATACTTTTTTAAAGGCATGGCCCTTGCTTACGCTAACAATATGTTGAGCTTTGTAGCGGGCGCCCAATAAACGCCATTGTTCATCATGCGCCTGATAATAGGCATCGTAGGCGGCTTTTACACCTATACTAATGAACGAATTTGCCATATTAAATACCCAAACAATTATCGGCTTTGTAAAATACCGACGTGGTTTTATAATAAAATAAACCAGGCGAAATGCCGCTAAAAGCCAACTCTTTAAAGCCTTGCTTTTTTAGGTAGGCAATACCCGGTGCATAAAATTCACGCTCCGAATCGTCGAGCACCACTACACCGTTTTTACTTAATGCGGCTACGGCTTGTTTGCAACAATTTACCCTATCGCGGCCATCAACAATAATTACATCGTATTTTTTTTGGGTAGTAAGTGGCATTTTACTGTAGGCCCCATTGGGTACTAATTCGCAAAATATGAGCTCCGCATTTTTTGGCGATGCCGATTTAATTTTGTCAAACCATGCGTGATGATGCTCTACGGAAACCACTTCTTTGGCCCGTTCGGCATAAAATAGAGTAGAATTGCCGGAACCGAATTCAAAAACTAGGTGTTTTTTGTTGATTCTATCTTTAATAAAATCGATAAAGGAATAGGTAACCCAAGGCAAGGAAACACCTTCGGCATCCACCGGGGCCCCTGTATCAAAAGAACGTATCCAACCAATATCAGCTAGATAACCTTTAGTTCCAAAAGACAAAAGAGCTTTGAGTTTGGACCATTTCAGTAGACTTAATTTGGAATATTTCGCTTTCACTTTTTACTTATTTTTTGAATAATGGATATCAAGAAGAGTGATTTTAACATACTCACTCCCTGTGCACGAGTGTGTGGAATAGCAAGAATAAAAAACGTAGCACTGGCATAAGCAATTAAGGTAGCAATGGAAGCCCCTAAAGCGCCGTAGATGGGAATAAGCCATAGGTTAAGCACTACGTTTATTAAGGCCCCAAAAGCTGTTCTCGAAAAGGAAATTAATGTAAATCCTTCGGCTAATAAAAATTGGCTACTGGCACTGCCCAAAAACACAAAAATACCCGACCAAATATGAATTGATAACAAAATCCCTGCTCCTTGATACGGATTTCCGTATAAGAGGTGTATAATCTTATCGGCATAAATGCTCACTAAAATGGCTACCGGCAAACTGATTCCAACCAGTAAATCGTATAAATTTTGTAAGCGTTTATGGTAGCGTTCTATATCGGTTTTACGAGCATGAATAATGGCCGGAAATACCGAGGTGACTATAGCCACGGGAATAAAATACCACGATTCGCTAATGCGGGCAGCTGCACTGTAAATACCCACAATTTTACTACCGGCCGATTTTAACATCACTTGATCTATTTTCATATAAATAGAAATCATTACAGCGGTTAAAATCAATGGCCATGATTGTTGAATAAGCGATTTTGCTCGTGCCCAATTGAAGGTCCAGGTATGTAGGTGTAACTGTTTACGCTTGTAAATAAACAGAAGGCCAAGAGCTAAAATAGCGCTATCAAACACCAAGGCTCCGGCAAAATAAAGTACCGGTGCATGATTATAAATTAAAGCAATTTTAACACCGGTGGAAAGCAGCAAACATACATTTTGTACGTGCACCACATATTTAGAGGCAACTTGCGACTGAAAATACGAATCGATAATATTGAAAGACTTAAATAAAGCCGCCGAGCTACATAAAGCAATTAAGAGCGCTAAAGACACCTCTGTTTCGTTGGTAGATAATTGGCGGAAAGCCAAATAGGTAAGAATAGCCAGCGGAATTAGTACCGCATTGGCAGTTAAACGCATAACTAGAGAGGTGCCTAAAATTTCGTCTCGTTTATCGGGATATTGTATAATCTCACGAATAATAAAACTATCTAAACCAAGTGTGCCCACTGCAGCAAAAAGAGCGGCAAAGGCATCGGCAAAGCTTAAATCGCCAAACGCATAGGGGCCCAAATAACGGGCTATGATAAAGCCCACTACCAAACTTAAAAGTTTGCCTACTAGCAGCCAGCCAGTATTTTTTACATACTTCTGAAAAGCTGCCTGCTCAAAACCTGGTAGTGCTGGTATTTTCATTCAAAACAAATGTATAAAAAAACAGCGCTCTCCGGCAATTCGAAGAGCGCTGTTTTTAGTAAGAAACCGAGAAATTAATTGGCAAATTTCTTTGCATTGATTTTGCGTTCGTTTTCTGTTAAATAAATTTTGCGTAAACGCATACTCACTGGTGTTATTTCTATGTACTCATCGGCTTGTATATACTCCATAGCTTCTTCTAAAGAGAATTTAATGGCTGGTGCAATACGAGTATTATCATCGGTACCAGAAGCACGCATGTTGGTTAGTGCTTTTCCTTTAACCACGTTTACTACTAAATCGTTATCGCGAATGTGTTCGCCCATAATTTGGCCTTCGTACACATCTACACCCGGATCTACGAAGAAACGTCCTCGATCTTGTAATTTATCGATAGAATAGGCCGTGGTCATTCCTTTTTCCATAGAAACCAATACGCCATTTAAGCGACCAGGGATGGTTCCTTTCCAAGGCTCGTAGGCTTTGAAACGGTGAGCCATAATGGCTTCGCCGGCAGTAGCCGTTAAAACGTTATTACGTAAACCAATAATACCACGAGCAGGGATTTCGAATTCTAAGTGTTGCAAATCGCCTTTAGGCTCCATTACCAACAACTCCCCTTTACGCTGCGTAACCAATTCAATTACTTTTCCAGAAACATCGCCCGGAACGTCTACAATTAGCGTTTCAATCGGCTCACATTTCTTGCCATCAATTTCTTTAATAATTACTTGTGGCTGGCCTACTTGAATTTCATAGCCTTCGCGACGCATGGTTTCAATTAAAACCGACAAATGAAGAATACCACGACCGTATACCAACCAAGAGTCTGGAGATGGCGTATCTAAAACCTTTAAGGCCAAGTTTTTTTCCATCTCTTTTAACAAACGATCTCTAATGCGTTGTGAGGTTACCAATTTACCTTCTTTACCAAAAAACGGAGAGTTGTTAATGGTAAACAACATGTTCATGGTTGGCTCATCAATACTAATAACCGGTAATTGTTCTGGAGCTTCAAAATCGGCAATGGTATCGCCAATATCAAAACCATCAATACCTACTACGGCACAAATATCGCCCGAGCGCACTTCGGTGGTTTTCACCTTACCTAAGCCCTCAAAGGTGTATAATTCTTTTACTCTCGATTTTACTATTTTACCATCACGCTTAATTAAGGTAACGGGCTGGTTTTCTTTTATAGAACCACGGTGTACACGACCAATGGCAATACGACCCACGAAAGATGAATAATCTAAAGAAGTGATTTGCATCTGCAAAGTTCCTTCATTAATAGGTGCCGGTGGAATGTTTTCTACTACGGCATCTAAAAGGGCAAAAATATCGGTGGTTGGGGTTTTCCAATCGGTGCTCATCCAGCCTTGTTTAGAAGAACCGTAAATTACCGGGAAATCTAACTGCTCTTCGGTAGCCTCTAAGTTGAAGAACAACTCGAAAATTTGTTCGTAAACCTCTTCTGGGCGGCAATTTTCTTTATCTACTTTATTGACAACCACAATAGGTTTTAAGCCCAAAGCCAAAGCTTTTTGGGTTACAAAACGAGTTTGAGGCATAGCGCCTTCAAAAGCATCGCATAATAACAATACCCCATCGGCCATTTTTAATACACGCTCTACTTCACCGCCAAAGTCGGCGTGACCAGGTGTATCAATAATGTTAATTTTTACGTCTTTATATTGTACCGAAACGTTTTTAGAAACGATGGTAATACCACGTTCACGCTCTAAATCGTTGTTATCTAATATGAGGTCGCCTGTTTGCTCGTTGTCACGAAAAATGGAACAAGAATGTAAAATTTTATCAACCAAAGTTGTTTTACCGTGGTCAACGTGGGCAATAATGGCAATGTTTCTAATTTTTTGCATTGAATTGTTTTAAAAGAAAATTTTTGCAAAGGTAGGGTTTTAAAACCGTAAAACTCTGCAGAGGGGTATTTTAGACTGCGATGACAATTAAAAACTAGCAAATACATTACCTTTGCAACCCATGAACGTACAAGAAATAGCCGTAATTACCGTATTTTTTATAGCATTAGCGTACCTAGGCCGTATGCTGTATCGCAATTTTACAGCTAAAAATAGCTGTGGGACTTCGTGCAAATGTGCTGCCGATTTTTCTCGTATAGAACCTAAAAAAGATTAAGCTTTTTCGATAAGGCAAACGGCATACGCCACAATACCCTCTTTTCTACCCACAAAACCCATAGTTTCATTGGTAGTGGCTTTTATAGAAATATCTTGTTCAGAAATACCAGCAGCCTTAGCAATATGCATTTTCATAGCCGGCACATGTGGGTTAATTTTGGGGGCTTCTAAACAAATCATGGCATCGATATTGCCAATAGACCAGCCTTTTTCTCCCAATAATTTCACACATTCTTGCAAGAGCAATAAGCTACTTATGCCTTTCCAACGGGCATCGGTATTAGAAAAATGATGCCCAATATCGCCTAAATTAGCTGCCCCTAGCAGGGCATCGCAAATGGCGTGTACCAATACATCTGCATCCGAATGGCCAAAGGCACCGGCATGGTGTTCTAAATTTACACCACCCAATACAAAAGGATGATTTTCAACTAATTGATGGACATCGAAGCCAAAACCTACACGTATTTTCAATTGAAATTGTATTTATATTTCTCCGAAAATTTATAACTGAGGGAAAATCGGAGTGTATTTGCCATGGGGCTTTTTTGCTGATTAGCTAAAATATACGCGAAATCAATGCCCATTTTCTGCGTTTTAAACCCACCTCCTACCGTTATAAATTGACGATCGCCCTTGGCGGGATTCTCATAAAAATAGCCCGTACGTAAAGCAAATTGATCATTAAATACATATTCAGCGCCCATCGCATAATTAATTTCTCTCAATTCTTCCGAAAAACCCCCCGGAGCATCTGAAAAGGAACCAAAAATACCCGAGACCATAGAACGGTTAGGGTCTTTACCCGCAATAATATTCCCATTGGCATCGATTTCGGGCGAAGTAGGCACCAATAATTTATTCAGATCTATTGTGAAAGTTAGTTTATCAAAATCATTCATTTCCAAACTGCTTGCTATACCTACACGCAAATTGGTGGGTAGAAAATACTTGGATCCACCTTGGGCATAACTTACTTTGGTGCCAATATTAGAAATATTGATACCCCAACTTAGTTGTGCTTCTTTACCCAAAATGGTGGTAGGGTTGGTGCCATAAGCAGATACATCGGCAGCAAAGGCCGAAGCTGGACGCAACACGTCGCTGGCAGAAAATTGCCCATTACTTAAGCTAGAGCGAATATAGCGGACAGCTGTGCCCAAAGAAAAAGTTTCACCAAATTTTCTAGAATAAGCTACATCAATTGCAAATTCGTTGGGACTATAAGTTCCCAAATCGATTTGGTTGATATCGGTTAATTGTATATCGCCCAAAGAAAAATAACGGACAGAGCCTGCTAAAGCACCTTGATCGGCCAATTTTTTATAATACGTTAAATAAGCAAAATTGATATCGGGAACCAAGTTTTTTAGCCAAGGAGAATACGAAAGTGACCCGCCGGAAGAGCCTTCTAGAAACGACAACTTAGCGGGATTCCAATGCATGGAATACAAATCAGGAGTAGTGGCAACGCCGGCATCGCCCATGGCACCAGCTTTCGCATCGGGCGAAATAAGCAAAAAAGACATGGCCGTTTGAATGCTGTTGGGTTTTTTACCATCGGCTAGGGTAGTTGATCCAATACCTTGTGCACTAACCTGTAGGCTAATACCAAGACATAAGAATAAGCAAGTAAAGCAACGCTTAAAATGGCTCATTGGCTAAAAATTTGTTAAAATTATGTTACAAGATACAAAAATCACAACAATTTAGTTTGGGCCGCAAAAGAAAAATATTTAGACAATTTGAGACTTAATAAAGCGCCGGCCGTTTTGGTGATTTAGTATAAATAACTTATTTTAGCAACTCAATGCTTAATTAGCACCAAAAATGAAAAGAAATACATTAGAAAAATACATGGTATTTGGCATTTTAATACTCAGTATAGGGCTAAGTGCGTGTTCAAAATTAAAATCAAAAAGTAGCGATACCTCCTCTAAAACAGGAAAAAGCTACAAGAATGCTGGCATTAAAGTAGCTAGTAAAATAAAAAGAGGCCCTGGGCCTGGCCTAATTGCTATTGAAGGGGGAACTTTTGTAATAGGCGGTAGCTTAAACCAAGATCTTGGTTTTGAAAATGATAATACCAGACGCAGAGTAACGGTTAATTCATTCTATATGGATGAAACGGAAGTTTCGAATTTAGATTGGATGGAATACCTGTATTGGTTAAAGGATCCGGCAAACATCGCAGATAAGGAGGCAAGAGCTGAGTTATACTACGAAGCTTTACCCGATACCTTGGTGTGGCGCAGACCGCTTTCGTATAACGAGCCTTGGGTTACCAATTATTTACGCCATCCGGCCTACCAAGATTACCCGGTAGTAGGCATAACCTGGGTACAGGCCCAAGAATATTGCAAGTGGAGAACCGATCGTGTAAACGAAGATATCTTGCGTAAAAAAGGTTATTTAGAGCCCTATAAAAAACCAAATGCTGCTACAACAACAGCTACAGCGGGACAAACAAATACTACAACTGGAACACCAGCGCCTCCTGCAGTTCAACCAAATCCCACAACACCACAAACAACTCCGTTTAACACCACGGTCTACTTAAATGGGCAAGGTAACCCAGAAAAAGGTAAAAATTTAAAAAATCTAGCGGTGCAAAAAGGGGTTGCTCCTCCTAATCATGTACGGGTTGAGGATGGTATTTTACAAGAGCCATATCGCTTACCCACTGAGGCAGAATGGGAATATGCTGCCTTGGCCTTAGCCGGTAATACCAGTTATGAAAATATTGAAGACGGAAAAATTTACCCATGGAATGGTATGGGTGTACGCTCGGCCAAAAAGAAAACACAAGGTTTAATTATGGCCAACTTTAAACGGGGTAGTGGTGACAATATGGGTACCGGGGGTTGGTTAAACGATAAAGCCGCCATTACTGCACCCGTTAAAAGTTATGTGCCAAATGATTTTGGATTGTACAACATGGCGGGTAACGTAAACGAATGGACCGGAGATACCTACCGCAAATTATCTTATGAAGAATTTGATGACTTCAACCCACACAGAGGTAACCAGTATGTTGATGTAAAACGTGACGCAAGTGGAAAGGTGGTGACGGATAAATCGGGTAGAGCGGCAACAACTGCTGCCGTAAGCAGCAAAAAACTATCTTATAAGGAATTTCAAGAGCAACAAACAAAATTAGCTGCAACAACAGCAGGATCAAGTACACCAACTCCAGCTGGACAAAGTACTACCGCTGCCGGATTTGATCCAGACAAACGCTCCGTAAACCAAGCCGGTGTAAACGATGGAGCACAGGCATTGTATGACCAAGGTATTAGTTTAGTAAATAATAAATCTAAAGTGTTTAAAGGCGGTTCTTGGAACGATAGGGCAGCATGGTTAAACCCGGCCACCCGCAGATTTATGCAAGAAGATGAGTCTAGTGCCGAAATTGGTTTCCGTTGTGTCATGACCTTAGTTGGCGATCCGCAGGTTACCAGCAAGAGTGGCAAACCACAATTCAGAAAGCCAAAGAAATAATCATGTAATTCGCTTTTAAAAAAGGGATTTCGAGCAATTGAGGTCCTTTTTTTATGCTAAGAGAATTGTATAAGCACCTGGTTTTTTTCTACCTTATCGCTGGGCTTAATTTTAATAGATTTAATGGTCACATCGGCCGGCGATTTAATGATGTTCTCCATCTTCATAGCCTCTAACACGAGTATATTATCTCCTTTTTTAACCACATCGCCTTCTTTTACCAACACCGAAAGTACCAAACCTGGCATGGGCGCTCTTAATTCGGCCACTTTAGCAGATTGCAGGTTATCTAAGCCCAATTGATGCAGTAAATCGTCGAACCGGTCTTTAATGGCTATGCTATAGCTATGTCCATTTACTTTAATACTAGCCGTTTTTTCTTCTTTAGAGAACGAGACAATTTCTACTCGGTAAGAAGTATGTTGATGCAACATATGCAATAGGTTGTCCTTAATCACTAAGGTATCGACTTCAATTTGAGCGCCATTAACTGTCCAAGCACCTTGTATTTCGTTTACTTCAAAATTGAATTTTTCGTTTACTTTTAGTTGGTACATAGCCTGGGTTTTATACGAAGTTAACGATTCAGCATATTAATCTCAAAACAGCCCGCCAAGGCTGCTGTCTCTGTACGTAAGCGGGCTTCGCCTAAGCTAATACCGGTATAGCCAGCTGCTTGGGCTGCGGCTAGTTCTTGTGGCGTAAAATCGCCTTCGGGGCCAATAAGTATGGTGTAATGGCCCATTGGCTTAACAAGCTGTGCTAAGAGCGGTTTCTCACCTTCCATACAATGGGCAATAAAACCAGCACCTTCTAACCCTTGTTGAATGAATTGTTTAAAGGAAATTGCTTCATTCAATAGCGGATGATACGCCTTTATCGATTGTTTTATAGCCGAGGTAATAATTTTGTTTAAACGTTCTGTTTTTACCTCCTTGCGCTCGGAACGGTCGCAAATAATGGGCGTAATGGCATCAATGCCTAGTTCGGTAGCTTTTTCTAAAAACCACTCTAAACGTTCTATGTTTTTGGTAGGCGCTACGGCTATATGCAAATAATGGTTGCGTTTGCCAAATTCTTGCTGGCTATGGGTAATCTGCAGAATGGTTTTTTTCGGATTGGCATCGGTAATTTGGGCGGTATATTTCCCACCAGTGCCATCAACCAAAATTACTTCGTCATGTAGCTGCAAGCGCAAAACCCGAATGGCGTGTTTACTTTCTTCCTCAGAAAGTATATAATCGGGTAGCGTAATATCGGGTGTGTAAAATAAATGCATAGGGTTTAATGCAAATCCACTACATCATCGGGGTTAATAACCAATTGTAAACGAATAGATTCAATGTTTTGTTCCGTCTTTTTTAATACGGTAAGCGTATAGCCATTAAATTCCATTTGTTCGCCCACTTCAGGTATTTTACCAAACACATCGCCAACTAAACCGGCCATGGTATCGTAATCGCCATCTTCAGGCAAATCGTGGGGCAAGTATTCGTTTACATCGTATACACTAGCAGCTGCATTCACAATAAATTCGCCAGCAGATACTTTTTCTACGATTGGTTTTTCTTCATCGTACTCATCTTGAATTTCACCCACCAATTCTTCTACAATATCTTCTAGCGTAACCATACCGGCGGTGCCGCCAAATTCGTCTAATACAATGGCAATTTGAATGCGTTTTTGCTGAAACTCACTCATTAAATCGTTAATTTTTTTGGTCTCTGGTATAAAGTAAGGTTTGCGAATAATATCGGCAATAAGCACTTCCTTTTGTTCCACTAAAATGGGCAACACATCTTTTGCGTGGATAATACCAACTATTTTATCGATGGTATCTTCAAATACCGGAATACGAGAATAGCCTTCTTTGATGATATAGTCTAAAACTTCGGCAGTAGGTGTTTCTAATTCAATACCCGAAATTTTAGTTCGAGGTACCATGATATTTTTAACCACACGTTCATTAAAGTCGAATACATTTTTAATTAGTTCGTGCTCATTGGTTTCTAAAGCTCCACTCTCTTTTCCCTGATCGAGAAGATATTGCAACTCTTCGGAACTATGGTGCGCCTCGTGACCTGCGCTAGTGTGTATACCGAACAATTTTAGAATGAGGTTAGCAAAGCCGTTTAACAACCAAATAAATGGTCTAAAAACTAAATAAAATGCATGCAAAGGCAAGGCTATACCAAGTGTGGTATTCACTGGGCGTTGTATGGCAAAAGATTTTGGAGCCAACTCACCAAATACAATGTGCATAATAGTAATTAACGTAAAGGCAATAATTGGGGCAGCGGTTCCCGAAAAAGAAACTATGGTTTCGGGGCTAGCGCCAAAAGTTAGCAACAGGTTATGAAGTACTTCTTCCATTACCCGTTCTCCAACCCAACCTAAACCCAAAGAAGCTAGGGTAATACCCAATTGCGTAGCGGCTAAGTAGCCATCTAAATGCTGGGTGATGTGTTTTGCTATCCGGGCAATGCGGTTGCCTGTTTTTACTTTAATCTCTATTTGAGAGGCACGAACTTTTACAATGGCAAATTCTGCTGCCACAAAAAAACCGTTTAAAAAGACTAAGAAAAAAGTTAAAAAAATCTGGAATCCCATATAATTACTTAGTTAAAAAGGTTTTTTGATACAAGGCTAGACTCTCTTCGATTACTTTATGTGCGTAGCGTTTGCCTAATAAATGCTCAATACTCACTTTTTTATCTTCTAGGGCCTTATAATCTTTAAAAAAACGAACAATTTCTGTCATGGCATGCGGCGGTAATTCGCTTAAATCATCAATGTAATTTACAGACATATCGTGGTTGGCAACGGCAATAATTTTATCATCTTGTTCGCCCTGATCCACCATGTGCATTACGCCAATTACCTTGGCTTCGATAATGGTTAAGGGGTATACATCTACCGAACAAAGTACTAAAATATCTAGTGGGTCTTTATCGTCGCAATAAGTTTGTGGAATGAAGCCGTAATTTGCAGGATACATAACCGATGAAAACAAAACACGATCTAATTTAATTAAACCCGATGCTTTATCAATTTCATATTTGGCTTTAGACCCCTTAGGAATTTCAATAATGGCGTTTACCAAATCGGGGATATGGTCGCCGGGAGATACTTGGTGCCAGGGATGGTCGTCTGTACTCATAATTATTTTGTTTCCTCGGTATCGTTTCCGGCCGCATCACCGGAAAAGGTATTTTTTAAATAGGTCCATACTAGCGGAAGCGCTGTAATCACTATGAACCCTACAATGATGTAAAATAAATAGTCATTAATTTGCTGCTGAAATTTACGACCCAAGAAATAACCTAACAAAGTTAAGGATGAAATCCATAGAACTGCTCCCAAAACATTATAAAATGCAAATTTCTTAGAATCTAGGCCTACCACGCCAGCAAAAATGGGAGCAAAAGTGCGCACAATAGGAATAAATCGGCCCATAATTAGCGCAAATGCTCCTTGTTTTTGATAATAAGCTTCGGCCGCTCTTAAATAACGTTGTTTAAAGAAAAAAGTATCTTTTCGTTGGTAAAGTAGCGGGCCAGTTTTTCGACCAAACCAATAACCTACAAAATTTCCTAAAATAGCGGCAGCAATTAAACCTACTATGAGGGTTATAATGCCTACATCTAATCGATCGGTGGCTACGAACATGCCGGCTAAAAACAATAAATAATCACCGGGTAAGAAAAAACCAAAAAATAGGCCAGTTTCTGCAAAAATCACAAAAAGAAGTACATAAAATCCTCCTTCTCGGAGTAATTCTACGGGATTAATTAGTTGCTGAATAAACTCCCAAAATTGGTGCATAGCTTCTCTATCTGTAAATCTACATTAAAATTGTAGACTAAAACAGATTAGAAATAAAATTAGGATAAATTCCAATCAAAACACTAATGATTGTGGTACAAGCCAATACCCAGTTAAAAACGGTAGGTACCGCAATGGTTTTACGCTCGGCAGGTTGAAAATACATGGCTACTACCACCTTTAAATAATAGAAAACACCCATTACGGCCAATACTGCAGCAGCTATACTCAAGCCAATATGGTACTCGGCTAATACTTGTGAAAAAGCCATAAACTTACCAATAAACCCGGCTGTAAGCGGAATTCCCGCTAATGATAGCATGGAAATGGTTAAACAGAAAGCCAAAAATGGATTGCTTTTCCCCAAACCCTTAAAGGCCTCAAACTGGTCGGAACCGGTTTGTTCTTTCACTAAAATAAACACCGCAAACGCAGCAATGGTAGAAACCGTATAAGCCGTAGCATACACAAAAACAGTATTGGATGAACTTGCACCTAGCGCAACCACCGCAAATAATAAATAGCCAACATGCGAAATACCCGAGTAAGCCAACATGCGTTTAAAGCTATGCTGATAAATGGCGGTAATATTTCCTACCGCTAGCGTAGCCACGGTAATTACTAAAATTACCGGCAACCAAAAATCGTGAAGTGGAGCAAAACAAAATTGGAAGATGCGTAAGAAAGCAGCAAAACCAGCAGTTTTTACCACGGTACTCATAAAGGCGGTAATCAAACTTGGCGATCCTTCGTATACATCTGGAGCCCAAAAATGGAAAGGTGCTGCTCCAATTTTGAAACTTAAACCCACTAAAAGCAACAATAAACCAATATAAAACATCGGCGATAAACCAGTAAGAGCACCAGCCAAAACGTAGTTTTTAATTACCTCTAAATCGAAAGAACCTGTAGCGCCATACAATAAGGTAATGCCAAACAGTAAAAAGCCAGTTGAAAACGCACCCATTAAAAAGTATTTTAAAGAGGCTTCGTTAGATGCTGCACTTTTCTTTTTTATACCTGCTAAAATGTATAAACTCACCGACATGATTTCGATACCAATAAATAACATCGATAAATTGTGGTAAGAAAGCATAACCAGCATTCCCGCTAAGGCAAATAATATAATGGCGTAATATTCAGATAAATGTTCACTAATGCGCTCGAAATAGGCTTTAGAAATTAATAAAATTAAACCCGTAGCTACGATACAAATGGCCGAAAAAGCCACCGCAAAATTATCGAACAACATCATGCCGCTAAAAATTGGCTGTGCGTTTGTATTCCATTCGGCTAGGGTAAGACCCAAAGCAGCAACCAGCCCAACTAGTGTAACCGGTAGTACCGCTTTTTTGGCGTTAAATACCCCAAGGTATAATACCAAAAGAGCTAAAATGGATAGGGTGATGATGGCGTTCATATTAGTATATGGCTATAATTTTTGCGTTAACTACTTGTAATAAAGAGTTAACGGCCGGTTCGGTAAGGTTTAAAATAGGTTGCGGAAACACCCCAATTAAAATAATTAAGCCGCAAATGGTATAGAGTACCATTTTTTCGGTAAAATCTAAATCGGTAAACGAAGCAGTAGCTTTAGTACTTTCTCCCAACATGATGTGTTGGTAGGCACGCAGCATATAAACTGCAACAAAAATGATGGTTAGGCCGGCAATAACCGCCGCCCACACATTGTATTGATATAGCCCCATCAACAATAAAAATTCGCCAATAAAGCCATTGGTTAATGGCAAAGCCGCCGAACCCAATAACACAATTAAAAAAGTAATGGCTAATTGTGGTGCCGATTTAGCAATACCACCCATAGCACTCATTTCACGGGTACCCAAGCGACGAATGATGATATCTAACACAAAGAACATACCAACCACATTAATTCCGTGGTTCAACATCTGTATCATAGCACCTTGCAAACCCTGTACATTCCATACAAAAATACCAGCGGCAATTAACCCCACGTGGCTAATAGAAGAGTAAGCAACCAAGCGTTTTACGTCTTTTTGTGTAAAGGCAATAATAGCCGCATACACCACACCAATAATAGATAAGGCTAAAGCAATAGGTCCCCACTGATTAAAACCAAGCGGAGCAATGGGAATTAACCAACGAATAACACCGTAAATACCCATTTTTAACATGATACCCGACAGCAACATGGTTCCGGCGGTAGGTGCCTCGGTATAGGTATCGGGCTGCCAAGTATGAAATGGGAAAATGGGCATCTTAATAGCAAAGGCAATAAAGAAGGCTAAAAATACCCAGCCTTGCGTTTGTAAATCGAGGTTTAGGGCATAAAAATCTTGAATAGCAAAGGTTTTTCCTGGGGTTTGCAGGTGTAAAAAGATGATGGCTATAAGCATCAACAAACTACCAAAAATGGTGTATACAAAAAATTTAAGGTTTACTTGTATACGATTTGCGCCACCCCAAAGTGCACAAATAAAATAAATAGGAATAAGGGCTGCTTCCCAACCTACATAAAATAAAAAGGCATCTAAAGCGGTAAACACTACCAATAAACCCGCCTGCATAAAAAATAGCAAGGCGTAAAAAGCATTTGGATTATCGTATTCGTGTTTGGTGCTAGCCAATACAATAAGCGGAATCAAAATATTGGTTAATAAAACCAATAACATGCTAATTCCATCAATGCCTAGCGTAAAACGGATGCCTTGAGAGGCTATCCAAGGGAAATCTACCAAGAATTGGGTGCCACCGTTCGGGTTAAACACGCTTAATACAAGCGTAGTAAAGAACAATGGTAATAAAGATGCACCAAATGCCCATTTTTTAACGCTCGTTCCTTTTATTAAAGCGACTAAGCTGAGTGCTACCGGAAAAAGTATAATAAGTAATAAGTGGTTCATCGCTTATGCTAAATAGTAAAATCCGTAAATCAATAGGGCCACAATGCCGGCCACCATCATAAAAATATAAAAGCCTACGTTTCCTGTTTGAATAAGGCGTAAGGTTTTGCTGGCCTCCTTAGCCGTAGTTCCGGCTCCGTTTACTAAACCATCAATACCCAATTTATCAACTACCTTATAAAAGAAGGTAGAAATAGCATCTAATGGACGGGTAATGAGCGCTTCGTACACTTCATCAATATAAAATTTATGATACGAAAGCTTGGATAAAAACGAACGATTTTCTGCATCGCTAATAGGTAATACTTTTCGGCTTACGTAAGTTACATAGGCAATACCAATAGCCAGCAATGCTGCACCCACAGAAATGCCCATTAACAGGTATTCGGTAGCATGATCTAATGGTACTGCTTCTCCAGATACGGCTTTGGTATACACCAACACCGGGCTTAAGAATTGAGCTAACCAGTGGTGGCCTCCCAACACTTCAGGAACGCCAATTAATCCGCCAAACACCGAAAGTATAGCCAATACCACCAACGGGATGGTCATTGATTTTGGTGATTCGTGCAGGTGTTTTTCTTGTTCTTTAGTACCACGGAACGAACCCCAAAAAGTTAAGAACAACATGCGGAACATGTAAAAAGCGGTTAACATGGCGCCAATCACTCCAATTACCCATAGGGTTGGATTGTGCTCGTACACATGAGCTAAAATTTCATCTTTTGAGAAGAAACCCGAAAACGGAGGCAAGCCCGAAATGGCAATGGTTCCCATCAACATGGTGAAAAAAGTAATAGGCAGTTTCACTTTTAAGCCGCCCATGTTGCGCATATCTTGTTCGTGGTGCATGGCATGAATTACCGAACCAGCTCCTAAGAATAACAAGGCTTTAAAAAAGGCGTGGGTAATTACATGGAAAAAAGCTCCGGTATAGGCACCTACGCCTAAACCTAAAAACATATAGCCCAATTGCGAAACGGTAGAGTAAGCCAATACCTTTTTAATATCGTTTTGGGTGATGGCAATTAAAGCAGCGACAATGGCTGTACTTAAACCCACAATGGCCACAATATCCATAGTGAGTGGCGCCAGGGTAAATAAAATATTCGAACGAGCAATCATATAGATACCAGCTGTAACCATGGTAGCAGCGTGAATTAAGGCCGATACAGGTGTTGGACCAGCCATGGCATCGGGTAACCAGGTAAACAAAGGCAATTGTGCCGATTTACCGGTGGCTCCCACAAATAACAAGAGCGTAATTACTACTAAAATGGTGCTTCCTGAAGGTAATAAAGCAGCTTGGGGGAACACATTGGCAAATTCTACACTGCCAAAAGTGCTGTAGATAAAGAAAACTGCTAATAGAAAACCTAAATCGCCAATACGATTCATTATAAATGCTTTCTTGGCGGCACTGGCGTAGTTTGCATTGGTAAACCAGAAACCAATTAATAGGTAGGAACACAAGCCTACACCTTCCCAACCAATAAATAAGACCACGTAATTACTGCCCAAAACAAGCAAAAGCATGAAAAAGATGAAGAGGTTTAAGTAAGCGAAAAATTTAGCAAAACCGCCATCGTTGTGCATGTAGCCTGCAGAATATACATGGATTAAAAAGCCTATTCCCGTAACTATAAGCAACATAATGCTACTCAAAGGATCTACTAAAAAGGAGAACGGAATGCGTAAAGCGCCTACCTGAATCCAATCGAATAATGGAACGGTGAACGATTTTACATCCGATGCATTCAGTTCTAAAAAGATGCCTAGGCTTAGCGCAAAAGAGGCCAAGATGGCTACACTACCTATCCAAGATACAAGTGTTTTCGACCAAAAATTGCGGCCCAAGCCATTAATAAGAAAACCTATTAAGGGGAAAACAGGAACTAACCAAACTAAATTTATCATGTATGCTAGGTTTACCACTTTAATTTATTCAATACATTAATATCGGCAGAGTTGGTATTGCGATATACCATCACAATAATAGCCAAGCCAACGGCTACTTCGGCCGCAGCCAGAGCCATAATAAAAAATACAAATACCTGTCCGGCAGCATCGCCACGGTAGGCCGAAAAAGCAGTAAGCAATAAGTTAACAGCGTTTAACATCAACTCAACCGACATAAAAATGACGATGGCATTGCGACGAATTAATACGCCCATTACGCCAATAGCAAAAATAATACTGCTCAATAAGATGTAATGGTTTAGGGGAATGCCTTGTATGGCTTGTGTGATATTTTCCATAGAACTTAGGCTTCTTTTTTAGCTAATAATACCGCTCCTACCATGGCCGATAATAGCAGCAAGGATGAAATTTCGAAGGGCAATAAAAATTGATTAAACAATACTTTACCTAGATTTTTTACCAAACCCAAATTGACATTTTGTAATACCACCGGTTCTGAAACCGATAAAGCCTTTAGCGACCCCGCCAGGGTAACCAACAAACACATGCCAGCCACTACGCCCATCACTTTTAATAAAGTAGGTTTAAGCGGTTCGGTTTCTTCATTCAAATTGAGCAACATGAGCACAAATAGGAATAAAACCATAATGGCTCCCATATACACTATAAAGTTTACAATGGCCAAAAATTGGGCATTGAGTAAAATGTAGTGGATGGTAAAAGTGAAAAAGGTAACAATGAGGTACAATACACTATGTACCGGATTTTTCGAAAAAATTACCAGCAAGGAAAAAAAGATGGATAAAAAGGCGACTACATAAAATAGATTCATCAGACTTTTGAATTAAAAGGTTGTTCTACCAATTTGTCTTTCCCGTAAATAAAATCTTTACGCAAATAATCAGATGGTACAATGGGGCCATCTAAATAAATGGCTTCTTTGGGGCAAGCTTCTTCGCATAAACCGCAAAAAATGCAACGCAACATGTTAATTTCATATACAGCAGCGTATTTTTCTTCGCGATATAACGCTTCTTCGCCTTTTTTGCGTTCGGCAGCTACCATGGTAATCGCTTCGGCCGGACACGATAAAGCACACAAACCGCAGGCGGTGCAACGTTCGCGACCATCTTCATCTCTTTTTAACGAATGCATACCACGCCAATTTTCCGAAAACTCACGCTGAACTTCTGGATAATAGATGGTTTCTTTTTTCTTGAACATGTGACGGAAAGTAATGGCCATACCCTGAAAAATTGCCGGGAGGTATATGCGCTCCCAGAAATTCATCGGTTTCTGTTCTAATACTTTCTTTCTATTACTTAATGCTTCCATGATTAAAATTTGTTCACTAATGCAATTACCACACCGGTAAGTACAATGTTGGCAATAGCTAAAGGAATTAATACTTTCCAGCCTAAGTTCATCAACTGGTCATAACGGAAACGTGGAATAGTCCAACGTACCCACATAAAGAAGAAGATGAAGGCAAATATTTTTAAGAACAACACGCCCATGCCTAACAAAGGTCCCCATGTTGGGCCTATGAGGCTGTTTACAAAATCCATACCCGGATAGTTATAGCCACCAAAATATAGGGTAGCCATTACTGCCGAAGACACAAACATGTTGATGTATTCTGCAAAGAGGTAAAAACCTAATTTCATAGATGAATATTCGGTATGGTAACCGCCAACTAACTCGGTTTCACATTCCGGTAAATCGAAAGGCGTACGATTGGTCTCGGCAAAAGAACATATCAAAAAGATTAAAAAACCTACAGGCTGATAAAATACGTTCCAATTAAAGCCGTGCTGTTGCTCGGCAATATCTTTTAAACTCAAGGAATTGGTTAATAATAACAAGGCTATGATGGATAAACCCATCGGGATTTCGTAGCTAATGTTTTGCGAAGCTGCACGAATAGCTCCCATTAAAGAGAACTTATTGTTAGATGCCCAGCCCCCAATCATTACACCATAAACACCTAAAGATACCACGCCGAAAATATACAGAATACCTACATTAATATCAGTAGCTTGTAAGGCAATGGTTCGGCCAAAAAGCACCATATCTTGCCCCCAAGGAATTACTGCAGAACCAATACAAGCGGTTAAAATAGCCAAAGAAGGGCCTGCAATAAATAAGAATTTACTCGACTGAGTTGGTATGATTTCTTCTTTTAAAAACATTTTTACCCCATCGGCCAAAGGTTGAAACATGCCACCGGGTCCGGCACGGTTTGGCCCCACCCGATCTTGTAAAAAAGCAGCAATTTTACGCTCGGCTAGGGTAGAATACATAGCCACCACCAAGCTCAAGGCAAAAATTACCGTGATAAAAACAAATTTCTCTAGTACAAATGCAATTTCCATTAGCTTTTCTTCGTGCGTTCTAATTCTTCTTTGTTGGCCGCCATAAGGGCTTTATTTTCTTGTATAACCGGCAGTGGTTTTAAGGTATCGTAATGGTTAGATGAAATAACTGAGGTATGCTCAATACGGCTAGGGCCTTCAATTACCCAATCTTTAGTCGCCTTTTTATCAAAGCGGCAGGTATTGCAAATAAATTCCTCTACCTCGTGGTTTTCATCTTTACGAGCCGTTACTCGAATCACATCATCGCCTTTATACCACAGCATAACTTTACCGCTACACGTTGGGCAATCGCGGTGTGCATCTACCGGTTTGGTAAACCACACTCTACTTTTAAAGCGGAACGTTTTATCGGTTAGTGCACCCACCGGGCACACATCAATCATATTACCCGAAAAATCGTTATCAATGGCTTTTTCTATGTAGGTTGAAATTTCTGCATGATCGCCACGGCCCACTATACCTTGTTGGCGACAATCGGTTAATTGATCGGCTACATAGGTACAACGGTAGCATAAAATACAGCGGTTCATGTGCAACTGAATTTTATCACCAATATCTATCCGATCAAACGTTCTGCGCTCAAATTCGTATCTAGTTTCGGCAGCTCCATGATTAAAAGCTAAATCTTGCAAATCACACTCACCGGCTTGGTCGCATACCGGGCAATCTAATGGGTGATTAATGAGTAGCATTTCTACTACACCCTTACGAGCATCTACTACTTCGGGCGATGTAATATTTTGAACTTCCATACCCTCCATAACGGTGGTGCGGCAACTGGCTACTAATTTTGGCATCGGACGAGGGTCGGCTTCTGAGCCTTTGCTCACTTTTACCAAACAGGTGCGACATTTACCGCCACTACCTTCTAGTTTAGAATAGTAACACATGGCCGGCGGAACAATATCGCCACCAATTTGCCTTGCAGCATTTAAGATGGTGGTACCGGGCGCTACTTCTACGGAAATTCCGTCTATAATAACCTTCACTTTATCTGACATGGTTAAAAGATCTTTCTCTTTAAATTCTAAACAGTTTCAACTACTACTGGTGGCAATGGATCGGCATAATGCGCCAAACCATAGTTTCCTTTTAATGCTTTTTCGGGATGTTTTACGTGCCACTCAAACTCATCGCGGAAATGGCGAATGGCTGAAGCAACTGGCCAAGCAGCAGCATCTCCCAAAGGGCAAATGGTATTTCCTTCAATATTTTTGGCTACATCTACCAATAAATCAATATCACTCATGGCACCATGACCGTATTCTAACCGGTGTAATACCTTCTCCATCCAGCCGGTACCTTCGCGGCAAGGCGAACATTGACCACAGCTTTCATGGTGGTAGAAACGGCTATAATTCCACGTATTGCGTACAATACAAGCGTCTTCATCAAATGCAATAAATCCGCCCGAACCCAACATGGTGCCGGTAGCAAAACCGCCATCTGCTAAAGATTCGTAACTCATCAATCGGTTTTCGCCGTTGGTGGTTTTTAAAATTAAGTTGGCTGGTAAAATAGGCACCGATGAACCACCTGCTACCACCGCTTTTAAGCGTTTGCCATTGGCCATACCGCCACAATACTTTTCTGAGTAGATAAATTCTTCTACCGAAAGACCCAATTCAATTTCGTATACACCCGGCTTGGCTAAATTACCCGAAGCAGAAATGAGTTTGGTTCCGGTACTGCGACCAATACCTACTTTTGCGTATTCATCGCCTCCGTCATTTATAATAGAAACTACAGCGGCAATAGATTCTACGTTGTTAACCACCGTTGGGCAACCCCAAACTCCCGAAATAGCCGGGAATGGTGGTTTAATACGTGGATTTCCACGTTTCCCTTCCAATGATTCAATTAAAGCGGTTTCTTCGCCACAAATGTAGGCACCGCCACCAGGCTGAACATACAATTCTAAATCGTAGCCAGAGCCTAAAATATTTTTACCTAAAAATCCGGCTGCTTTGGCTTCGGCAATGGCTTTTTCCAAAATACGAATTTGAGGCATCATTTCGCCGCGAACATAAATGTACGAGGTATTGGCGCCCAAGGCATAGCTAGACACAATCATTCCTTCAATTAATAAGTGAGGAATGTTTGTCATTAAATAACGGTCTTTAAAGGTACCTGGCTCAGACTCATCAGCGTTACATACCAAATAGCGTGCTTTACCTTCGGGTTTAGCCAAAAAACTCCATTTCATGCCGGTTGGGAAACCTGCCCCACCACGACCACGAAGTCCTGATTTTTTCACCTCATCCACCACGTCTTCTGGCGAAAGTTTCTTTAAGGCTTTTTCTACAGCACGGTAACCGCCTTGTTTACGGTACACCTCCAAGGTGTTTATACCGGCTACATCAATATGTTCTAATAATAGTTTACGAGCCATCTTATTACGCCTTTTTGCTTTTTAGTTCGTCTACCAATGCATCTACTTTTTCTGTGGTTAGATGTTCATAGTAAGTATAATCTGGACCAATTTGTAATACCGGTGCCATGCCGCATGCCGCTAAACATTCTACGCCTCTCCAGCTAAACAAGCCATCTTTGGTTACTTCGCCTTCTTTTACCCCTAATTTTTTCTCGATGTGTTGCATCATTTTTTCGGCTCCTACTAAAGTGCAGGGGCCGGTTCGGCACACTTCTAAAACATATTTACCTTGCGGCTGCAAGAAAAACATGGTGTAAAAAGTGGTTACTTCATATACTTCAATTGGTAAAATATGTAAATAGGCCGCTACTTTATCCATAGCGGGGGTACTTACCCAGCCAAATTCGGCTTGTACCAAGTGTAAAATAGGCAATAAGGCCGATTTATGCTTGCCTTCCGGATAGCGGGTAAGAATCTCATCGAACTGTTTAAGCAATTCTTTGGAGAAGGTGATTTCTTGAGTTTCGGTTACTTTAAGCATCTAATTCTCCGGCAATAACGTTTAAACTACTCATATTAATAATGGCATCAGATAGTAACATACCGCTACTCATTGGGGCATACATTTGGTAATTGATAAAGCTTGGTCTGCGGAAGTGCAAACGATACGGTGAACGACCACCATCGTTTACTAAATAGAAACCAAGTTCTCCATTACCGCCTTCAACGGCGTGGTAAACTTCTGTTTTTGGAGTATCAATTTCGCCCATTACAATTTTGAAATGGTAAATTAATGCTTCCATATTGTTGTACACACTTTCTTTTGCCGGCAGATAAAATTCTGGAACATCGGCATGAAAAACGCCCTTTGGCTCTTTTTCTAGTTTTTGCATAGCCTGCTCAATAATGCGCAAGCTTTGCCACATTTCTTCGTTGCGGACTATATAACGGTCGTATACATCGCCGGTGGTTCCTACAGGAATATCGAAATCAAAATCTTGATAAGAAGCGTAAGGTTCATTGGCTCGTACATCATAATCTACACCGGTAGCTCTTAAAATAGGGCCGCTCCAACTGTAATTTAAGGCTGTTTCGGCTGTTACTGCTCCTACGCCGCTGGTACGTTCAATAAAAATACGGTTACGATTAAAGAGGGTTTCAAATTCTTTTAATATAGGTGGAAATTTCACTAAAAACTGACGAATTTTAGCAAAAGCGATGTCGTTGAAATCGCGTTCGAAGCCACCTATACGACCAATGTTAGTGGTTAATCGGGCACCACATACTTCTTCAAAAATTTCATAAATGTGCTCCCGCTCCTCCATTAAATACAAGAAACCAGTGAAGGCACCGGTATCTACTCCTAAAATTCCGTTACAAATTAAGTGATCGGATATACGAGAAAGCTCCATGATAATTACACGGAGGTAATCTACCCGTTTAGGCGTTTGTATATTGAGCAACTTTTCTACCGTCATGTGCCAACCCATATTATTAATTGGCGATGAGCAGTAGTTTAAGCGATCAGTTAGTGGGGTTATTTGATAAAATGGACGATGCTCGGCAATTTTTTCGAATGCACGGTGAATGTAGCCAATAGTGGATACGCCACTTACAATGCGTTCGCCATCCAACTCGAGTACGTTTTGGAAAACACCATGCGTAGCCGGGTGGGTAGGACCAAGATTTAGGGTGATGGTCTCTTTTTGTGGATCGTTATCTGTATATACCGGATGGTTGTTCATCTTATCTTCCAAAGAAAAGGTCTTTTTTATCTACTCTGTTAGGGTCTTCTAATGGGTATTCTTTACGCATCGGGAAAACGGTCATATCATCTACGTTTAAAATGCGGCGTAAATCTGGGTGTCCTTCAAACTGCACTCCATAAAAATCATAGGTTTCACGCTCCATCCAATTGGATCCTTCCCATAAGGTAGTAGCAGTAGGAATGCTTGGATTTGCAGCTGAGAGAAATACTTTAATGCGTATACGCACATTGTGCGTTAAGCTGTGCAAATGGTAAATCACCCCGATGGCTAATTCTTGCTCGGGATAGTGGATGCCGGTAATATCTGTAAGATAATTAAACTGAAGTTCTTTATCTTCTTTTAAAAAGCGTAGTAGTTCGGCAATGGTTTCTGCATTCGTTTCAAGAGTTAATAGGCCAAACGGCTCGGTTGGAACCGATATCTTATCGGCAAAACGTGCAGTTAGTTTTTGAATGACTACTTGGTTACTTAGCGTGCCCATTATTGAATTCCGTATTTGGCTAAAAGTGCTTGGTACTCTGGCGATTCGCGACGACGAAGTGACTCGTTTTTCACCAACTCTTGTATTTTATTAAACCCATCGATAATGGCTTCAGGGCGTGGGGGGCAACCGGGTACGTATACATCAACCGGAATAATTTCATCGATGCCCTGCAAAACCGAATAGGTATCGAAAATACCGCCGCTAGATGCACAAGCACCTACGGCAATTACCCAACGGGGTTCGGCCATTTGTGTATATACTTGCTGCAATACCGGGCCCATTTTTTTGGCAATGGTGCCCATTACCATTAATAAATCGGCTTGGCGTGGCGAAAAACTTGGACGTTCGGAACCAAAACGAGCAAAATCATAGTGAGAGCCCATAGTAGCCATAAACTCAATACCACAACAAGAAGTGGCAAATGGCAAAGGCCACAAGGAGTGTGAGCGGGCTAAGCCCACCACCTTATCTAGTGACGTTGCAAAAAATCCTGATCCCTCTATACCGGGAGGAGCTTCAACAATTGTTAATTCGCTCATAATGCCGTTATTATTTTCTGTTATATGCTTTATTCCCAATCTAATGCACCTTTTTTAAGGATGTAAATAAATCCCGCCAAAAGTGTTCCCATAAAGATGAACATCTCCACTAAACCTGTCCACCCCAACTCTCTAAAATTAACAGCCCAGGGGTACATAAAGATCACCTCGACGTCAAAAAGGACAAATAAAATAGCCACCAAAAAGTATTTGATAGAAAAGGGTTGACGGGCATTGCCCACAGACTCAATTCCTGATTCAAAGGGGGTTAACTTATCGGCTGTTTTACGTTTGGGGCCTACTAAATGGGTAACTACCATGGTTAGTACCACGAAACCCATAGCAACAATCATTTGAAAAAAAATGGGCAAATAATTAATTGGGGTACTTTGTGCTTCCATATGTTTGGTTTGGTGGCGCAAATATAACAAGAAAGCGCCTTAATCTTATGATTAAGGCGCTTAAAAAAAGGATATTTTTTTATTTTGTTGTGCCCAATGCTTTGAGCACTTCTAGGGCTACGGCATTGGCAGGGTCAAGGGCTAATACCTTATTAAAATACTCTTTAGCTTTTTCGGTGTCTTTATCTTTACGAGCAGAAACCGAACCTAAATAAATATAAGCCTCTATAAGTCCTGGACCATTTTTGGATGCTAGTTCCGGTTTAGTTACGGTTACCAACTCTACGTATTTATCGTAGAACGGAACGGCCAATCCTTGACTATCGTTGGCATCATCAAACTGACGGTTGATACGCCCCCTGAACTGCCATGCTGCATTGGTATTTGGTGAACGTTGTGCTAAATAACTAAAGGCAGAATCGGCTTTTACCAATAAGGATTTATCTGCTTCTAAGCCGGCTGTTTTTTTCGCACCATAATCAAAGTAGTACGAAGAGCCCAAATAGAAATAATCTAAAAGGTTACGTTGCGGATTTTTAACAGCAAGTTCATAAGCTTCGGCTGCTTTACTATACTTTTTTAAATTAAATAATTCTTTACCTATATCGCTCATACCACTTACCAAAGAAGAATCAATGGCTAGGGCTTTTTTTACGGTTTGAAAGCCTTCAGCTTCTTGGCCAGATTTAATTAAAGCACGACCTAAGTAGCTATAATCTCTACCAATAACACGTTTAGCTTCTACCTTAGCCATAAAATCTTTAATGGCTTGAATACTTGCTGGGTAATCTCCATTTTCGTAAGCTGCATAAGCCAAGTAACGTAAAATTCGCTTATTGGCTTTATCCATTTGAGCCATTGCTTGCGCTTCTGCTTGCAATGACTTGTAATCTTTGGCCAAAATCAAGAAATCGGCATAACGCATGCGTGATTCCAATGATTTATCGGTTAGCTCTAAGTATTTTTTATAATACTCCAAGGCTTGCTTTATTTTAGCATCGTAATCTTTGGCCTGATCTTTAGCCCATAAGTAGTAGGTTTCGGCTAATTCGCGATAAGCCGGACCATAATTGGGGTTAATGACTAAAACGGCATTAAATTCATCGGCCGATTCTTGATAAGCCTTTGACATTTTATTGATTACGCCTAATTCTACTTTGGTACGAATAAGGCTACTATTTAATTCAAAAGCGGTACGATAGGCACTATAGGCTTCCGAATTTTTTAGTTGACCGCGATAAGCATCGCCGAAGGCAAGATTTAAATCGGCTAAAAACCCATTTACTCCTTTTTGTTTTTCAACAATGAGCTTGCCTGCATTGAGTATATTAATAGCTTCGGCATAATTTGGTTTTTTGGCATAGGTATAAGCTTTGCCAATAAATAAGTAGGCACGGGCATCTTTTTTATCCGATACAGCTATGGCTTTCTCAAAATTAGCTTTGGCGGCTGCGGCTTGGTTGTCATCTAAATCAACCTGACCTAAACCTACGTAGTTGAGTGGGAAAGCCGGATTTATGGTAATTCCTTGGTTAAACTCTGCTTTGGCCGAATCTGCATAGTCTGTTTTTAGGTACACTTGACCTAAATAGAAATAGTTTTCGGCAACAGTTGGCTGAAGGGCTATTAAACTTTTTAATTGCGATTTCGCATTTTGGTATTGCTCAGCATCTAGTGCTTTTTGAGCATCACCTAAGGTTTGGGCGTAAAGGGCTGAACCTACAAAAATCAACAATAGGGTCGATTTTAGCACTTTTTTCATCATTTCCATGGTTCGTTTTGTTTTTTATTCTATTTTCTAATAATCACTTCTCTGGGCGGGATACTATCGGGCAGTAAGCCAGACTTTAATACAATGCGCTGACCACGTTCGCCGGCAACAAAGCTTGTAAAACCTGTTCCTGGTCCGGGGCCTCCCTCACAGTTAATAAGGTACAAATTACGCATTAATGGGTAATTTCCCAAAGCTAAATCGCTTTGAGTGGGTTTAAAGTAGCTTGTAGCATCATTTTTACGATTGCCTTTGCATACTCCCATTATTTTTAATTGCTCTACAGCAGTACTAATACTTGCATCAGGTTGTATTAACCAGTTTACACCCACCACCCCTATGCTACCTGGATTGGTGGCTACATAGGAAATTACTTCTGCATTGGTTTTTAGCGCATATATTCCTTTGCTAGGCAGGGTGGTGACTTTTGCCAATTCTTTTAAATAACGTACGGTGCTTGAGTTGGGGTTGTCGAAAACTAAGCTTTTAATGGCACTTTCTTTGCCCTGCATGAGGTTTATAATATCGTTTTCGCTTAGTAAACTATCTGCATTATTTATATGGGTAATTAAGGCAATGCCATCTATGGCAAAGCGGGTTACTCGTATTTTTATTTGTTTTTGCTCGTAAAATTTTGCTTCTTGAGAGGTAAGCGTTCTAGCCATCACAGCTACACGAATACTATCTGTGAGCAAAAATTTAAGTAGTTCGTTCTCTGGTTTATATAGCGTGTTTACTTGTACTTCTGGATAAGCGCTTTGAAAAATTAATAGTTGATCTTCTATAATTGGAGCCAAACTTTCATCAACCACCAAGCTTGTACGCCCATGCGTATAATCTTGTACGGTACTTTTGCTTTGGCAAGCTCCAAAAAAAGATAGAACCAACAAGCCCAATGACCAGAAAATGTGGTTGGTATTCATACTTATACGCTTTCTTGTTTTATTCGGATAAACCTAAAAAAGGAATATACTATGAGTACAACGCCAAAAAGTATCCGATAGTTTTGAGAAATATCTATGGGTAAGCCTTTCCAAAAAATTACGAGCAAGCCCAAGATGAAATAAAAAGAAAACATCAATAGCTTTAAAAAAAACAGAAATCGCCCAATAGGCGATTTCTGTTTAGAATCAGCAGCATAATTAGTCATGAAAACTATTGTGCTAATTGGAAGAAAATTGGCATGGTGTACTGAACCCGTACCGAACGGCCATTTTGTATACCTGGTTTCCAGGATGGGGCAGCTTTCAACACTCGTACAGCTTCTTCATCGCAACCACCACCAATTCCTCTTAATACTTTTATATCTGTTAAATCACCGTTTTTCTCTACTACAAAACTCACAATTACACGACCGGTAATGTTGTTTTCACGAGCAATTGGTGGATATTTCATATTTTTTTGCAGGTATTTACCCCAACCTGATTGACCTCCAGGGAATTCGGGCATAACTTCTACACTAGCAAAATCTCTAATACCGTTGTCTTCTGTAACTTCTGCGTTTCCGGCAGGTTCTTCAATTTTAATTTCGGCATTTGGATCGCCTTCAATTGTTTTCTGGCCCGGATCAGCTTTTTTCAATTCCTCTACTGTTGGCGGTTCTTCGTCACGCACTTTTTCGGCAGGTACTACAACCGGTGGCGGAAAACGCACCTGATCTACCTTTGGTTTTGGTGGTTCAGGGGGAGGTGGCGGGGTGTCTTTATCAATGGGAGGTGGTGCTGCCAATACCACTTCGGTTTGTTTAAACTGATCTGAATTATCTGGAATAATGCCAGCAATGAACCTAATAATTAATGGAAGAGTTACCACTGCAATAAACAACAGGCTACCTACTAATAGGGCTCTGCTAGTTGTTTTTGGATTTTCCTTACGAAGCTCGTAGGCGCCATAGGCTTTGTTACGCCCGGCGAATACCAAATCAATCCACTCTAGTTTAAAAATATCTAATTTTGACATATTGTCTTTTATTTCAATTAAAGGACTATAAACTAATTATTTAAACGTCCGGTTTTACTTATAAATACCATCACGTTTCATCAATCCTATTTCTGGATTGGTGATATCTACAATGGCATATGTTTGCACATCGGAGATTTTCATTTCATCTAAAATATCTACCAAATTTCTGTAAGTAGACTTATCGCTTGGCTTAATTAAAACGATTAATCCTTTTTTAGGATCTCCGGTAATACCTCTTACTTCTTTTATTTTTTCGATAAGGGCTTTACGAATACCATCACGACCAAAATTATCTACGGTAGGTGTTTTAGGATTATCCACTAATCCCATGTACCACTCTATTCTATTATTTTGACCCAACAAAATAGTCATGGTGCGGTTATCGGCAATTTCTAATTTAGATTCAGGCTTATCTTTATCTTTATCAGGCATGGCTAAATCCATGGCCTGTGGTTTTGCTAAGGTAGTGGTAAGCATGAAAAAGGTAATAAGTAAGAAAGCTAAATCAACCATAGCGGTTAAATCTACACGGGTAGACTGCTTCTTACTTCTAACTTTTCCACCTTTTTTACTGCCACCGGAGGAGGTATCTAATTCTGCCATCGTGTTATAGTTTGATGTTTAAAATTTTACTTTTCTGCTTGTCTCAAAGAGGTAATCAAGCTAAACTTGTTAATTTTTTGCTTCTGAAAAATATCAATCACTTTTTTAATTTCTGGATATTCTTCTTTAGAATCGCCTTTAATACTTAAACGTAGATCTTTATTGTTCAGCTCTTTTGTTGCATAACGAGCAGCCAAGATCCATTCGTGCAGTTGATTATCGGTTGAGTCTGCCGGGATACCGGGTTGTAAGCCTGCTTGGTTACGTTCGTCGTTACTTAGCGCAATAAACTGCTTTAAATTAGCAACAGGTACACCAAAGGTCTCTACAACAGAAAAGCGTACTTTTTCTTGTTCTGTAAATTGCAGGTTATAGCGTTTAGAAATACGATCTAACATGTTTATACGGATTTGCTGACCTTTTACACCAAAGAAAATTTTACCCTGACCAATAGTAACAGTAGCTACATCGGTTTCTGGTAATTTAATTTTTACAGTTGATGCCGGGGTATCAACAGGCAATGGTTCAGGCTGACGTGCAGTGGCTGTTAAGATGAAAAACGTAAGCAATAGGAAAGCCACATCACACATGGCGGTCATGTCAATTGCTGTACTTTTTCTTGGAACTTTTACTCTTGGCATAGTATGTCTTATTTTACTATTAAACGTACAAAATGATTAGTTAATGCATATAAACACCCCAAGGAAATAACCTTGGGGTATTCTATAAACAAAAAACTATTTATGTGTACTGGCGTAAGTTTGTACAATTGAGAAACCTGCCTCATCGATAGAATAAGTTAATTTATCGATTTTAGAAGTAAATACATTGTACATAACAATGGCTACAGTTGAAGTAGCAATACCAGTTGCAGTATTAATTAAGGCTTCAGAAATACCATTTGCTAGTTGAGATTGATCTGGTGCACCAGCAGTTGCCAAAGCCGAGAAGGCTTTAATCATACCAGTTACGGTACCCAATAGACCCATCAACGTACCAATAGATACCAAGGTAGCGATAATGGTTAAGTTTTGCTCCAACATTGGCATTTCTAAGGCTGTAGCTTCTTCTATATCTTTCTGAATAGCCAAGCATTTTTGCTCAGTATCCATATTTTTTTCAGATTCTACTTCTTTGTATTTTTTCAAACCTGATTTGATCACGCGTGCATCATCATCCTTCTTGTTTATCGCACTCGGCAGAAGCAGCGTCAATATTACCAGCGCTTAAAAAGCCTTGGATTTTTTTAACGAATGCATCAACGTTGCCTTTTCCTGCAGCTTTGCTAATTACAAAGAAACGTTCAAATGAGAATACTACTACCATTAAAAATAAGCCCATTAATACGGGTACTACTGCACCACCTTTGTATACCATTCCGAAATAATTGCCAGGTAGTGGGTGACCGTTCTCTGCGTCTCCGCCTTCAAAGTTTGAAGAATTTCCCATAACGAATTTCCATAAAATGATACCTACTACGATACAGATTACGATTGATAAACTTGCAAAAAGATTTGAACCAGAATTCTCTTTTTTAGCAGTTGCTGCTTTGGTTGCGTTTGCCATTGTTTTAAAATTTTAGTTTTTGATTTTGTTTAAATTATAAATTAATTAGTTTTTTATTTTTTTACTGGATCACAAAAATATGCTTTTCAACCTAAAAAAATACTTAGTGACGCTTTTGTTACTTAATTATTTTTGTCGCTAATAATATGCAATGAAAACTATTTTTTTTTGCAATTGCAAGTGTACACGAAAATTTAATTTATTGTTTATACTGAAAGGGATGTTATTGGGCTAGCCAATCGTATTTCGGCATTTGCAAAATTAGCAAATTGTGTAAAGTTGGCAATAAAGTCTTGAGCCAATGCACTAGCTTTTGCATCATATGCTCGTTTATCGGCCCAAGTATTGCGTGGATTTAATACTTCTGAGGGTACACCGCTGCACGAAGTTGGTATAGCAAAGCCAAATAAAGGATCTTGCTCAAACGAAGCATTTTCTAATTCGCCAGTAAGCACCGCCGTAATAATAGCTCGAGTGTATGCAAGTTTCATTCGGGTACCTATACCATAGGGTCCGCCCGTCCAACCGGTATTAACCAGCCAAACCTTTACTTGCTCTTTTTCTAATTTTTCGCCCAATAAATGCGCATAAACAGTAGGGTGAAGTGGCATAAAGGCTTTGCCAAAACAGGCCGAAAAGGTAGCCTGAGGCTCTGCAATGCCCGCTTCTGTGCCGGCAACTTTAGCCGTATAGCCCGAAATGAAGTGATACATAGCCTGGGCACTAGTTAGTTTTGCTATGGGAGGCAATACGCCAAATGCATCTGCTGTTAAGAAAAAAATGTTTTTTGGTGCTGGGCCAATAGAAGGCACCTTAGCATGACTTATATACTCAATGGGATAGGCTACTCGGGTGTTTTCTGTTTTTTCAATATTCGAAAAATCTACTGTATTGGTACCAGGGAAGTAATTGATATTCTCTAATAAAGACCCCGTTTTAATGGCTTTATAAATTTCTGGTTCTTTCTCGGGGCTAAGGTCTACACATTTTGCATAACATCCACCCTCAAAATTAAATACCGTGTTTTCACTCCAACCATGTTCATCATCGCCTATTAAATCTCTAGCTGGGTCGGCAGAAAGTGTGGTTTTTCCCGTACCCGATAAGCCAAAAAACACTGCCGTATCTCCCGCTTTACCTTCATTAATGGAGCAATGCATAGAAAGTACATCTTTTGTATGAGGCAATAAGAAATTTAAGACTGCAAAAATTCCTTTTTTTATTTCGCCGGTATAACCCGTACCGCCAATTAAGATTATGCGTTTGCTAAAATTGAGTATGCAAAAATTAGGCTGACGGGTACCATCTAGCTCGGGCTCAGCCATAAATCCCGGAGCTGCCAAAATAGTCCACTCAGGCACAGCACCTAGCTCAGTAACTGCAGGCCTAAGAAACATATGATGGGCAAATAGGTTTTGGTAAGCCATTTCGGTAAGCACCCGAATACTAAGCCTATACGCCGGATCGGCACAAGCATAGGCATCACGAACATACAACTTTCGCAAGGCAAGATAATTTGCCACTTTTAGATGGAGTGCATCAAATTTAGCCGCATCAAATTTTTGATTGATATCTCCCCACCAAACAGCGTCTTTGGTTAACTCATCTTCTACAATAAATCGGTCTTTGGGAGATCGACCCGTAAATTTTCCTGTATCTACTGCCAAAGCGCCTGAATCAGCTAAGGTGCCTTCGCCATTTTTTAGTGCATGGGCCACTAATTCGGAGGCCGATAGTTGATAATAAACTGGCTGGCTAGCTTGGATTTGCAAATAGGACAAATCGGGGGTAGCAATTACGTTGTAGCTCATAAATTATGTTTTCGAATAAGTTTAGAAAACGTTTAAAATTAAGAAGAACTACAACGATTTAGGCTAAAAATTAGTTAAAAAAATAGCTAATTGTACAGAAAACACTAAGCCAAAAACTGCTAAAAATAAGCTGATAAGGCTTTTTTGATGGATTAACTAGCCGCCGATTTTTTTTACTTTGTACCCGTCGGCCACAAGCAATTGCAGTACCTTTTCTCTAAAATCCCCTTGAATTAGAATCTCTCCGTCTTTCGCACTACCACCCACTCCGCATTTTTGCTTTAGTTTTTTACCCAGTGCTTCCAAATCGGCAGAGTTGCCAATAAAGCCGGTAATTAAGGTTACCGATTTGCCTCCCCGTTGTTTACGATCGAGCTGTACACGTAAATCTTGTTGCGATGTGGGTAGCGTTTCTTCTCCCGCATCACTTTCTGGTTCATAGGTAAAATCTGGATCGGTAGAAAACATAATACCACCCCAAGAATTATTCTTTTTTGACATGCCTAATACATTAAATATAAACTAGCCGGATGCAGTACAATATGTAATTTGGTGCCCAATACAATAGGCTCCCCATCTAAATGCACCGGGCCTTCTTGGCTACGAGTAATGGTGGTTTCTGTTGATTTATAAATTTCTATAAACGATGATTTATGTGCCGTGCGACTAAATAACCTATACGCCAATAGCGGAAATTTATATAAGGGAAAAGGTTTAACCACACAAATATCCAACAAACCATCGGTAATAGAAGCCTCCGGCGAAATGTGAGCGTTATTTCCGAACTGAGAAGAATTAGCCAAAGTAATCATAAAGGCAGTCCGTTGAAAGGTCTCACCATTTAATTCTAGGGTATACTCTTGCGGTTGATACTTTATAATGGCCGAAAGTGTGTTTTTAATATATCCCCACAAACCCCTATCGGTTTCTTTAGCAAAAAGCGCACTTATTTCAGCATCAAAACCCATACCGCTTACATTAAAAATAGGATGGCCGTTAATACTAGCCGAATCTACCAAATGCGCCGAACAGGTGTTTAATTGCTGAATAGCTTTTGCCGGATGAAGCGAAATACCTAAAGCCGTTGCCAAGCCATTGCCCGAACCCATGGGAACAATAGCCATACTTGCCGAGCTGCCTACCAAAGCTGAGGCCACCTCATTAATGGTACCATCGCCACCCACAGCCACTACCATATCTACTCCTTGTTCAATAGCTTCCTTAGCCAATTCACGAGCATGACCCACATACTCGGTAAAGCGATACCGATAGTCAAATTTACTAGCATCTAGGTGCTCCCGTATCAGCCCGGGTATTCGGGTTTTAGATTTACCGCCAGCTATAGGATTGATGAGGAAAAGTAATTGCTTGCTCAAAGAGTTGATTTATTAATTCTAGACAAATTAAGGCCAAATATTTAAGAATTTAAAAATTGTTGTACTTTTGTGATGCAAAAAGTGGATCGATTTGAGTTGCTTGCAACCACGTTAAAAAATTGCTAAAACCCCAAGGTTTTTCAACCTATTTAACCCTCCATTTTCTGCTTTAAAACAATAAAAACGTTTAAACCAGAAAAACATGCCTTATTTATTTACATCAGAATCTGTATCAGAAGGTCACCCAGACAAAGTAGCGGATCAAATATCAGATGCTTTAATTGATAATTTTTTAGCTTGGGATGCCGATTCGAAGGTAGCCTGCGAAACTTTGGTTACAACCGGCCAGGTAATTTTAGCTGGTGAGGTAAAATCGAGCACGTATTTAGATGTTCAAAAAATCACCCGTGAGGTTATCCGAAAAATTGGATATACCAAATCGGAATACATGTTTGAAGCAGAATCTTGCGGTATCTTATCGGCCATTCACGAGCAGTCGGGCGATATTAACCAAGGTGTTGAGCGCCAAAACAAGCAAGATCAAGGTGCCGGCGACCAAGGCATGATGTTTGGATATGCCACCAACGAAACCGACAATTACATGCCATTGGCACTCGATTTGTCGCACAAACTATTAATTGAATTAGCGGCCCTACGTAGAGAAGGAAAAGAAATTAGCTATTTGCGCCCCGATGCAAAATCGCAAGTAACGATTGAGTACAGCGACAATCATAAACCCCTTCGCATTGATGCCATAGTAATATCTACCCAACACGATGATTTTGCGGAAGAGAAAGCCATGCAAGAGCAAATCAAAAAAGACATCATCAACATATTAATTCCTCGTGTTAAAAAACACCTAAAACCAGAGCTTCAAGCCTTATTTACCGATAAAATTATCTACCACATAAACCCAACCGGCAAATTTGTTATTGGTGGCCCACACGGCGATACCGGCTTAACCGGACGCAAAATTATTGTAGATACCTATGGCGGTAAAGGCGCACACGGTGGTGGTGCATTTTCAGGAAAAGATCCTTCGAAAGTAGACCGCTCTGCAGCCTACGCCACCCGGCACATTGCCAAAAATTTAGTAGCTGCCGGCGTATGCGATGAGGTATTGGTTCAGGTATCGTATGCTATTGGCGTAAAAAACCCAATGGGCATTTATGTAAATACCAACGGCACCGCCAAAGTGGCCCTAAGCGATGGCGAAATTGCTAAGAAAATTGAGGAGATTTTTGATATGACTCCTTACGGCATTGAAACCCGCTTAAAATTACGCACCCCCATGTATGCAGAAACTGCTGCCTACGGACATATGGGACGTAAAAATGAAACCGTACGTAAAACCTTTATTGGCGCCAATGGCGAAAGCAAAACCCTTGAGGTGGAATTATTTACCTGGGAGAAACTAGACTATTTGGAGAAAATTAAAAGTACTTTCGGCTGTTAATTAGCCAAAGAATATCCTAAAAACATGCGCCCCTGTCAGTTCTATCGACTAAAATTTAGTTTACTGATAGCCATACAACTTGGTTTAATAGGCACACTCTGCGGTCAAGTTATGCCCGCCTACTATGGGGTTTATTCACGTGTTAACACCTCTTCAGGGGGTACCACCATTCCCAATATTGTAAGCGATAATTTAGCGGTGCATTACGATGCAGGTAACACCAATTCTTACCCCCGTACGGGTACCACTTGGAAAGATTTAAAGGCCAATGCCGATGCCACACTCACCAATGGACCGGTTTTTTCATCGAGCTATGGCGGCATGATGACTTTTGATGGTACCAACGATTATGCAACAAGCGGTTCCATTACGCTTTCTTATCCTACAGGTTTTACCGTAGAGGTGGTTGCTAAGTTTAATTCCATTAGTGGGGCACAAGCTTTACTCACATTTAACAATACTGGTTTAGGAAAATACATTAACTTTTATAAAGGGGGTGGAGCAGGCATGCGTTGGGAAGTAAACGCTGGGCAATCTATTACAGGTACCAACAATTTAACTGCCGGTGTTTGGTACCACTTTACAGGTGTATACGATGGCACCACCGCTAGGCTCTACCGAAATGGGGTATTAGAAGCTAGTGCACCCTTAAGTTCTACTACTAGCACTACTACTAATTTTGTATTAGGTGCATTCGATAATACGAGTATATACCCCTTTAACGGGAACATGGCCATTGCCCGATTTTATACCAGACCACTTAGTGCAAGCGAAGTATTACAAAACTACAACGCTACCAGACTGCGGTTTGCAGAAATTGTTTCCTCTGGCTTAATGATGAATTTGGCGCTAGCACCTCCAACCTCATCTGGCACAGCATGGACAGATATGAGCGGCAATGGAAACCATGGTACGGTTACCGGCACCACCAGTTATGTGAGTACCAGTGGCGGTGGAATTACCACCAACACCAGTAGCTATATTAAAACAAGTTATAATTTGGGAACCAACTTTACTTTAAGCATGGCCTGCAGCTTAAACCCGAGTAGCTATTGGGCAACCGTTTGGGGAAATGAGAATTGGTTTGCTAGTAAAGGTTATTTGGCCTATTTGTTTAGCAGTACAAACTTAGCCGTAGGTAGCCCAACATATGTAGACGCTTTTTACAGCATCAGTGGCATAGGCAGCATCAATATTTGGGACTATGTGGTAAGTGGAACCTCTCTTATCATTTACAAAAATGGAACAAGTGTGTATAGTGGCACGTTTAGCGCACCAAGTGGCGGAGTAAGCACTACTGGTTTGTACTTTGGAGCCCGGCATACAAACGATGGAACTAGCTTCTCCGATGCTTGTCCGGGTACCTATTACAGCATGAGGGTATACAACAGAGCCTTAAGCAGTGCCGAAATTACAACAAACTTTGGGGTACTCCGAAACACCTACGGTTTATAGGCTATCTGTATTTTACATTTTTTAACAATACTTTTTGCAGAAAAAATCCGTTATTTGTAAAAATATTGCGCCATGAAAAATAAAAAAGCTGCTGTTTCTCCCTTTATCTTGGTATTAATTCCTGTGTTAGTGGGTGTTGTGTATTTGGCTACGCAAAGTGATATGCAAATTCCTATGGAAAAATACAGCGCTAGCATTCGTTTCCAAATGCCCTCTACCGAAGTATTGGTTAAATCTGTATACGCTTTATTTAGCTGGAAATAGTTTATCTGCCTGGCAAAGGCAAAACCACCAAACTTTCGTGCCCGTCTGCATCTACGGCTTGTACGCCAAAAATGTAGTTGTCTTTAGAGTAGTTGAAAGTAGCTTGGGTATCGCTTACAAAAAACTTGCGCTCCCAAATGGGGCTACTCGTTTCTCTCATTACCACATAATATCCCAACGGTTTTTCTCCTGAAGGGGCTATCCATTTCAAACTTGTTTTATTGGTAAGTTCGGTAGTTAGTATTTTAACTTGCTGCGGCTCTTGGGGCGCCAAAGCCAAATTGGCCAAAGCTGCTAAATTCATGCGGGCCACTTTTTGGGTATAGGCATAATCTACAAAATCGGGGGTATCGCCATAATCTACCCCTTTCTCTTGGCGAACGTTTTGGTGCTGCCGATTAAAATTCTCATTCATTTCGGTAACCCGTATGGCCGCAAAACCTTGCTGAGAAAAAGGCGTATGATCGCCACCACGTAAATACCGGTCTCTTCTAAAAATGAGTTTCACATCCAATTGATCTACATAGCGCTCTCCCACTTCTTTGCAATAGC
Source organism: Sphingobacteriales bacterium (assembly GCA_026390835.1). Classification (GTDB taxonomy): domain Bacteria; phylum Bacteroidota; class Bacteroidia; order Sphingobacteriales; family Sphingobacteriaceae; genus JAIPAN01. The sequence goes on along the minus strand of JAPLFD010000017.1, from coordinate 41,296 downwards.
GGGCAAATTGACGGGCAAAACCATCGTTTTCAGAACCAATACTGGTTCGTAAGGTTCCCTGAGCGGCAGTTTCTGCCTGCGAAACCCCTTCGCTAAAAATGCGGACGCTGCGGTTATCTTTTAAATCGGTTTCAATGCCATAGGTATTGCCCACAATATCGTTGGTAATCATGCCGGTTAGGTTCCATTTCTCTTCTTTAGCACGTTTTGCCAAATTGGTAGCACCGTACAAACCTTGCTCTTCGCCCACCATGGCCACAAAAATAAGGGTGCAATTAAACTGTTTTTTGCTCATTACTCGTGCCAATTCCATGGCAACGGCCGTACCCGAAGCATCATCGTTGGCGCCCGGTGCAGCAATTTGGGCATCTAGCACATCCGAAGCTCTAGAATCGTAATGTCCGGAAACTATAAATACCCTGGTATCTAAAGGATCCGTTCCGGGTAGAATGGCCAACACGTTTTTTAGTATTGTTGGACTAGTTACTCTACGACCATCGGCGGCTTGGGTAAACGTGTCAAAACTTACTTGCAAGCGACCACCCGATTCTTTGGCGTATTTTTCAAATTCAGCTTTTATCCAATTACGGGCTGCACCAATACCTGTTTTTGTGCTCAGGGTATCGCTCAGCGTATGCCGTGTTTGAAAAGAAACTAATTTTCGCACGGTGGCTTCTATATTTTTGGCAGATACTTCATCAAGCATCACTTGTACCACGCTATCTTTTTTAATCGTAGCGGGTTGGGCCTTTGCCAAGGTAGTGGCTATTACTAAGCAACAGAATAGGGTCTTTTTCATGAATTGAGATCGAATTACAAGCCTAAACTTAATTTTATTTCGGCTAAAATCAAGCTTTATACTAAAAATGTTATACAAAGGATTGCCTAAAAAATCAGAATTAATAATAAGTTTGTTTAACAACAACCCAAAACAACATGAAAAAATCAGTTATATTTTCCATTATTCTTGCTTTAGGTTTCGCCACCAGCGCACTAGCTCAAGAAGAAGCAGTAGACCAAACTGCTATCCAAAAAATTAAAGAAGAAGGCCTTAATAAATCGCAGGTAATGCAAACGGCCTTTTACCTAACCGATGTAGCTGGACCACGATTAGCGAATTCCCCCGGTTTAAAAAGAGCCGAGGAATGGGCTGCAGCTACCCTAAAAACCTGGGGCTTACAAAATGTAGCCTTAGAGCCTTGGGGTACTTTTGGCAGAGGTTGGGAAGTACAAAAAAGCTATTTTGCTATGAGTGCTCCCTATTACCACGCACTTATTGCTTCGCCTAAGGCATGGGCTCCAAGTACCAAGGGCCCAATTAAAGCTGAATTAGTTTTAGTGAAAGCAGATTCTGTTGCCGATTTAGCTAAATACAAAGGCACCTTGGCCGGTAAGATTGTTATTTTTGATGTAAACACCGCCATAACTACTAGTTTTAAATCGGATGGTAGCCGCTATACCGATGAAGAGTTGGCTAAAATGACCGAGCCTGCTGCTCCTAGAAACCCAAATGCTGTCGGACCAGCTCCTGCAGCCATGGAAGCCATGCGTAAACAACGTGCTTTACGCAGCCAAATAAACGACCTATTAATTCAAGAAAATGTGGGCTTAATACTGAGCAACGGACGTGGTACCCACGGTACCTTCTTTACCAGCAATGGTGCTTCCTACGCTGCCGATGCAAAAGCGGTTGCGCCAGAAGTAGAAATGTCGCAAGAAGATTATTTACGTTTGTTACGCTTGGTAAAAGCTGGGCAAAAAGTGGAAATTGAAGCGGATATCCAAACCCGTTTTGTTGATAGTGATTTAACCGGTTATAATGTAGTAGCCGAAATTCCGGGTACCGACAAAAAATTGAAAGACCAAGTCGTTATGATTGGTGCCCACTTAGATTCTTGGCATGCCGCTACCGGAGCAACCGACAATGCTGCAGGTTCTGCCGTAATGATGGAAGCCATGCGCATCCTTAAATCTATTGGTTTTAAACCAAAACGTACCATTCGAATGGCTTTATGGAGTGCCGAAGAGCAAGGTTTATACGGCTCTAGAAATTATGTTTTAAAACATTTTGGCGATCCAAAAACCATGGTTTTAACGCCAGAGCAAGCAAAAGTTTCGGCCTATTATAATTTAGATAATGGAACCGGAAAAATTAGAGGGGTATACTTGCAGGGAAACGAAGCCATTGCGCCTATCTTTAAATCATGGTTAGCCCCTTTTGCTGATCTAGGCGCTACAACCTTAACTGCAAGAAATACAGGTGGTACCGATCACCTTTCTTTTGATGCAGTGGGCATTCCGGGCTTTCAATTCATTCAGGATGCTATTGAATACAATACACGTACCCACCACACCAATATGGATACCTACGATCGCTTAATTGAAGCCGATTTAAAGCAAGCAGCTACCATTGTGGCTTCCTTTGTTTACCACAGTGCACAACGTGCCGATTTGTTGCCTCGTAAGCCTTTGCCTACGCCAGCACCGGCCCGTCAGAACTAAAAATAAAAACACGTACAAAAAAGAGGCCCGTTTTTCGGGCCTCTTTTTTTATACTTAAACCAACTCTACCGATTGGTGCATATCGGGTATGTCTACCGATTGAAATCCTTCGGCTTCTAGCGTAGCTTTAAAGTTAATTTGCGATTCGTATTCGCCGTGGATAATGAATAGTTTTTTTACCAGTGCCGGATTTTGGCATGATAAAAAGCCTAATAAATCGTCGCGATCGCCATGCGCACTCATCGATTTGATTTCGCGAACTTGGGCTTTAACCACATGCTCTTCGCCAAAAATACGTACAAAGGGCTGTCCAGAAACCAATCTGCCACCCAAAGACCGGGGTTCGCAATAACCGGCAATTAAAATGGTATTGTTCGGGTTATCAATGGTATTGCGAATGTGGTGTTTCACCCGTCCGGCATCGGCCATGCCCGAAGCAGAAATAATAACGCAAGGTGTTTTATCGTCATTTAAGGCAATAGAATCTTGTACATCTTCAATAAATACCAAGCCTTTAAAATCAAATGGATCATGATCTTTTTTCATGAGTTCTTTTACCCCACGGTTGTAAACTTCGGGGTGGCTTTTAATTACCGCCGTAGCTTTAGAAGATAGCGGACTATCTACATAATAAGGCACATCGGGCAATTTCCCGTCAACTTCTAAGGCATTAAGCGCATACAGCAATTCTTGCGTACGACCCACACTAAATGCGGGTATTACCACTTTTCCGCCATGTTTTATACAGGTTTCTTCGATAATTTGGCGCAAGGTTTCTTCGGGTGGTATTACCTCTTCGTGCAAGCGATCGCCGTAGGTTGATTCAATTAAAATATAATCGGCTTGCGGGAAAGTTTGCGGAGCCCGTAATAACAAATCGCCGTAGCGGCCTACATCACCACTAAAGGTAAGTCGGGTGGTTTTGTTGTTTTCGGTGATGGATAAATGAACGGCGGCACTGCCCAAAATATGACCTGCATCGGTAAAGTATACGATGATGTTTTCATCTATAACCGTTGGGGTATCGTAAGGCACCACCTTAAACCGACTAAGGGTTGTTTCTACGTCTTCTTCTATATAGAGCGGCTTTATTAGCTCCTTGTGCTCTTTGGCCCTACGCTTATTTTCGTAAAAAGCATCTTGCTCTTGTATTTTGGCCGAGTCTAACAATAAAATTCGTACCAAATCGAGTGTAGCGGCGGTACAAAAGATGGGGCCTTTAAACCCTTCGGCAACTAATTTGGGCAATAAGCCCGAGTGATCGATGTGCGCATGCGAAAGTATCACGTACGACACATCGGCTGGGTTAAAGCCAAAGTGTTTGTTCCACTCATCGGTAGAAGCGCCTCTGCCCTGAAACATACCACAATCTAATAATACTTGGGTTTGATTATCGAGGGTAATAAGGTGCTTGCTACCGGTAACGGTTCGGGCAGCTCCGTGGAAGGCTATGTTCATAGGTGATGGGTGTTAGATGAACTAAATGTGTATATTTAGCTATAAAATCAATCTAAAGATATGGCAAATAAGCGACTACTTTTTTTCTTAATGGGGCTAATGGTTGTATTAGGTTTTGCAATGAAACCTGTTACTGTAACGCAGCACCAACATCAAAATTACGATACATCTTTGCAAGACAGTACCAAGAGCACTCCAAAGGCAGATAAAAATGCTCCTCTATGTGTTTTGGAGGGTAAGGTAATTTCTAAATCAGAACTAGATAAAATAAATCCCGATGCCATTGAATCTATTAGTGTGTTAAAAGGGAAGAATGCAGTGAACGCTTATGGCAAAGCCGGAAAAAACGGAGTAATTCAGATCACCCTCAAAAAATAAGTATTTCAACCATAAAAAAAGCCCTCCCGAAATTCGGGAGGGCTTTTTTGTAGTTCCTAAATTTGCTTAGGCCTCTTCTTTAAAGAAATTGGCCGTAAAATAATCGCGGTTCATGCGGGCAATATTGGTAATCTTAATTTCTTTCGGGCATTCGGCTTCGCAAGCACCGGTATTGGTACAGCTACCAAAACCTTCAGTATCCATTTGGTTAACCATGGCTTGCGCACGTTGGTAACGCTCGGGCTGGCCTTGAGGCAATAACGCCAATTGTGAAACTTTTGCCGATACAAACAACATAGCCGACGCATTTTTACAAGCAGCCACACAAGCTCCGCAACCAATACAGGTGGCCGAGTTAAAAGCCTCATCGGCCACTGGTTTCGGAATGGCAATGGCATTGGCATCGGGTACACCACCGGTATTTACCGATACGAAACCACCTGCATGCTGAATGCGATCGAAAGCCGAACGGTCTACGGCCAAATCTTTAATTACCGGAAATGCCGATGCTCTCCATGGTTCAATCACAATGGTTTCGCCATCATGGAAACTACGCATGTGCAATTGGCAGGTGGTAATGGCTTGTTTAGGTCCGTGCGGACGGCCATTGATGTGTAAAGAGCACATCCCACAAATTCCTTCACGGCAATCGTGATCGAAGTGAATGGGGTCTTCGCCTTTTTTCACCAAACCTTCGTTTACCACGTCCAACATTTCTAAAAACGACATGTCGGGAGAAATGCCTGGTGCCGGATAGCTTACAAAAGTACCCTTGGTATTTCCGTTTGGCTGACGCCAAACTTTAAGTGTTAAATTCATATTTCCACTCATATATGCTACTATTTATAACTCCGCTGAGAGAGTTTTACGTTTTCAAATTTCAAGTCTTCTTTGTGTAAAGCTTCTGGTTTGTTCTCACCGGTATACTGCCAAGCGGCTACGTAGGCAAATTTTTCATCGTCACGCAGTGCTTCACCTTCTTCGGTTTGGCTTTCTACACGGAAGTGACCACCACAAGATTCGTTGCGATCTAAGGCATCATCAATCATCAATTCACCCAATTCAATAAAGTCGGCTACACGGCCGGCTTTTTCTAATGACATGTTGAATTCTTCGTTGGTTCCTAAAACGATGGCATTTTTCCAGAAATCGGTCTTTAAATCTTGGATGAGTTTTTTCGCTTTTTTCAAGCCTTCTTCAGAACGTGACATGCCGCAGTATTCCCACATAATTTTACCCAATTCGCGGTGGTATTCATCAACCGTCTTATTTCCTTTAAGGGATAATAATTTTTGCAAACGCTCTTCTACCGCTTTTTTGGTTTCGGTAAAAGCTGGATGTTTTACATCTATTGCTTTTGGACCAATGGTTGCTAAATAATCGCCCAACGTATACGGAATCACAAAATAACCATCGGCCAAACCTTGCATTAAGGCAGAGGCTCCTAAACGGTTTGCACCGTGGTCGGAGAAATTGGCTTCGCCCAAGGCGTATAAGCCCGGTACGGTGGTTTGTAAATTATAATCTACCCATAAACCGCCCATGGTATAGTGTACGGCTGGGTAAATACGCATGGGTTGTTTGTACGGATTTTCGTCGGTAATTTGATAATACATATCAAATAGGTTTCCGTATTTGGCACGAACGGCATCTTCGCCTAAACGGCTGATGGCATCGGCAAAATCGAGGTAAACGGCAACGCCCGAAGTACCCACACCTTTTCCTTCATCAACCATTTCTTTGGCATTACGAGAAGCCACATCACGTGGAACCAGGTTACCAAATGATGGATATTTGCGTTCTAAGAAGTAATCGCGTTCGTCTTCTTTAAGTTCCGTTGCTTTGATTTTACCTTCACGAAGTTGTGCGGCTAATTCTTTGGTTTTGGGCACCCACACACGTCCATCGTTACGCAAAGATTCTGACATTAAAGTCAGTTTCGATTGATGATCGCCCGATACGGGGATACAAGTTGGGTGAATTTGGGTAAAGCAAGGGTTACTAAAAAAAGCACCACGTTTGTGGGCTCTCCAAGCAGCCGTTACGTTACAGCCCATAGCGTTGGTAGATAGGTAATATACGTTTCCGTAACCACCAGTACACAACAATACTGCATGGGCAGCATGTGTTTCGATTTCGCCAGTAACCAAGTTACGGGCAATAATTCCTTGGGCTTTGCCATCAACGGTTACTACATCTAGCATTTCATGACGACTGAACATCTCAACTTTGCCTTCGTGTATTTGGCGGTTTAGGGCCGAGTAAGCGCCTAATAATAATTGTTGTCCGGTTTGGCCACGGGCGTAAAATGTACGCGACACTTGGGCACCACCGAAAGAGCGGTTATCTAACAAGCCGCCGTATTCGCGGGCAAAAGGTACGCCTTGTGCCACACACTGATCGATGATGTTGACAGAAACTTCGGCCAAGCGGTATACGTTTCCTTCACGGGCACGGTAATCGCCACCTTTAATGGTGTCGTAAAACAAACGTTGCACGCTATCGCCATCGTTGCGGTAATTTTTTGCGGCATTAATACCCCCTTGAGCAGCAATAGAGTGTGCTCTACGTGGAGAATCTTGGTAACAGAATGCTTTTACATTGTAGCCTAATTCGGCTAAGGAAGCGGCCGCAGAAGACCCTGCCAAACCGGTTCCCACTACAATAACGGTGTATTTCCGTTTATTGGATGGGTTTACCAATTTTAGGTTAAACTTGTGTTTCGACCATTTTTCGGCTAATGGTCCTTCTGGAATTTTGGCATCTAACTTCATGTCAGAACGTATTTTTTAGCGGTTAAACCGTAGTGTATAGCTTATTTACAAAAGAAAAAATAAAGTGGCATGGCAGCAAAGGCTAATGGTATTAAAACACCAAAGCCCCAAACGCCAATGCACTTAATTAAGGGCATAAATTTTTTGTGGTTCCAACCAAAGGTTTGAAACGCACTTTGAAAACCGTGAATTAAATGGAAAGAAAGCGCAGCCATACCTAAAAGGTATAAAGCCACCAACCAGCAATTTTTAAATGCAAAGGCGGTAGTGGCATACAAATCTTTGGCTTTGATAATTTCTACTCCTTGTTCTTGGTATTTTACATATTCTTTAAACTCGGCAGCGGGCAATTCGTGTTGGGTAGTTTGTAACGTATTTAAATCGGTGCGGTACTCCACATAAGGCACTTTACCCCAGTGGTATTCATACCAAAAATTGGACATGTGTACACTAATAAAAATAAGCAAAACCGTACCCAAAATTCCCATATTACGAGAGGTCCATGGGCTGTTAGCCGATCCTTTATAGGCACCATACGGCACCTTACGTGCTTTACGATTGCCTATAGTAAGTATTAAAGCATAAAGAGCATGTACCACAATGGAAGTGTACAACAAATACGATACAATTTTAATTGGCGGAAAATGCGTCATAAAATAAGCGTACTCATTAAAAGCCTTGCCGCCATCTGCTTTGAATAGTTGGATATTTCCGATGAGGTGGACTACTAAGAAAGTGCAAAGAAATAGGCCTGTAAGGGCCATAATTAATTTTTTTCCTAGAGAGGATGAGAATGTTTTTGCGAAAGTACTCATTACCGTTTTTATAAGTTTTTTGGTGCTCAAAAGTATCTAATAAAAAGCAAAAAAATAAAGATTAGAGTAGCTCATTTCAAGATTTTTTTTATTTAGAACGATTCTAATCAAGTGGTGCGAAAAGCTGCATACTAAAGTCTTAGGAATGGGCGTTTTTGCGATTAAGAAAGCGGCTGCGTAACTTTAAGTATAAAATTAAACCGATATGGCATACCCTTCTATTTATGAACAAAAAACAGTTGAGGCGCTAGCGCAACGTATTGGAAAACTAAGCAAGCATAGTTCGGCCAATTGGGGTAAAATGAATGTAGCCCAAATGTTAGCACACTGCTGCATACCCTATGAGCAAATTTTTGGAGAGAGAAACGATCGGATTTCTGGTATCATGAAATTTTTGATGTGCTATGTATTCAAAAAGAGTATGGTAAACGAAGTTCCGTACAAACAATCCTTACCAACGGCTCCCTTTTTTATTATGGCCGATGATAAAGACTTTGAGAAGGAACAAAAACGTTTGTTAAACTATATTAATAAGTGCCAGCAATTAGGGGCTGATGGCTTAGTAAAACAAAAACACCAAGCATTGGGTATGCTAAAAGCCCTAGAATGGAATAATTTACTTTACAAACACCTAGACCACCATTTGCGGCAGTTTGGCGTATAAAAAAAGCCCTCCTGAAATTTCGGGAGGGCTTTTTTGTAAAGGGTACTTAACGTACCTGGAAGGTATAATTTATTCGTGCACCATCCGGAGCAATACCGGTGATTTGCAACATATCGTTTTTGCGATTGCCAAGGGCTTCGTCTAAATCATCAACTTTAGCAACGGTTTTTCCGTTTATCGCAGTAATAATGGTTCCCTTAGGCAAGCCAACTTGATCAAACAGGCCGCCATTACGTACTTCTGAAACGATTAAACCAGCATTAAGTCCGAATTTTTTCTTGGTGCTTTCAGAAATAGGCGCAAAACTTGCACCTAATTTATTAAACACTTCTTCAGTTGATTTTGAAGAAGCTATTTTGGCGCCTTCATCAGCTTTTAGCACGGCAGTTAGCGTTTTTTCGACGCCATTTCGGACCAAAGCTATGGCAATTTTATCCCCCGGGCGGTGACGGCCAACCTGTTCTTGTAATTCTGAAGAGGCATTTACCGCTACGTTATCGAGTTTAATAATTACATCTCCCTCTTTCACACCGGCAGCTTGGGCAGCGCCACCATCTACTACTTTATCTACATACACACCTTGGGTAGATTTTAAGCCTTTTTTCTCTGCCAACTCTGCATCTACTTCACCTATTTGTATACCCAAAAAACCACGCTGTACCGAGCCAAATTTTTGGAAATCATCTAAAATTTTCTTCGCTAAGTTTACCGGAATAGCAAATCCATAGCCTTCATAATTTCCGGTTTGAGAAGCAATAGCCGCATTAATACCAATTAACTCCCCGTTGGTATTTACCAACGCACCGCCACTGTTTCCGCGGTTAATGGCAGCATCGGTTTGAATAAAGGACTCGATGGGACGGCTTTTTGAAATGGCTGGATCTTGTCCATCACCTAAAATGCCAATGGCACGAGCTTTGGCACTTACAATACCTGCTGTAACGGTGGAGGTTAGGTTGAAAGGGTTGCCCACGGCCAATACCCATTCGCCTACACGCACATCGTCTGAATTACCCATTTTTACAATAGGCAAGCCTTTAGCGGCTACTTTTAATAAGGCCAAATCCGTATTCGCATCGCGGCCTATTACTTTGGCCAAAAAAGAACGTTTATCGTTCAACACCACTTCAATTTTATCGGCATTTTCTACCACGTGGTTGTTGGTTACAATGTAACCATCTTCCGATAAAATAACTCCAGAGCCGGAAGCCATTTGTGGCGAACGTTGTTGTGGCATGCGGCGACCAAAAAAATCTTGGAACATATCGTCAAAGGGGTCAGTTCCACCGCTTCTGCTCGATGAGGAGTAGGTAGTTTTAATGTGCACTACTGCAGGCGTAACCAAAGCAGCGGCTTGTGTGAAATCTGGGTTTCCTGTTGAAGAAAGTGCTCCGCTTGGGTTGCTTGCAAAAAATGTCTGTTGCTTGTTATCGATTGAGGTGCTGTCGGTAATTTTTGTTTCTACCAATTTATACGCACCTAAGGTAATTACACCACCTAAGCAGGCGGTAAGTAACATAAATCCAAATTTTTTCATATCCATCTTTCGGTTTGATTTTGTTGAGTCAAATTTACTACCAGAAGCAGCTAATTTCCTATAGCTGTAACGCTATAAAATTGTTAAATTATGTTAAAGCTAATTTTAGTAAACCTAACCTTGCTCCAAATACTCTTTTTTGGCTATAAATTTGTAATCTTGTGTACTCATGACCATGCTACATTTTTACAAATATCAAGGTGCAGGTAACGATTTTGTCGTATTCGACAACCGGTCGGGAGCCATACATCACCAAGAGCCTAGCTGGGTGCAAGGCCTATGCGACCGCCGTTTTGGAATAGGTGCCGATGGCCTTATTTTACTGCAAAGTCATGCCGATTTTGATTTTGAAATGGTGTATTACAATGCCGATGGGCAGCCGAGCAGCATGTGTGGCAATGGCGGGCGTTGTGCGGTGGCTTTTGCCAAAAAGTTGGGTATTATTAACAATGAAACTACTTTTTTAGCGGTAGATGGCCCACATTATGCCCATAGTAACGAGGATGGAAGCTGGGTAAGTTTGCAAATGATTGATGTTTCGGTACTAGAAAGAGATGGCGAAGCTTGGGTATTAAATACCGGCTCTCCGCATTATGTAAGCCAGGTACAAAACTTAGCCCAAATCGATGTGTATACCTGTGGAAAAGCCATACGCTACAATAACACCTATGCCGAAAAGGGTATCAATGTGAATTTTATTGAAGAAGATGCTGCAGGTTACGCTGTACGCACCTACGAGCGTGGCGTAGAAGATGAAACCTTGGCCTGTGGTACCGGCGTTACCGCTGTAGCGTTGGCTATGGCCAAAGAAAAAGGGCTAATAGGTACGCACAATACACCCATTTCTGTTCGTGGGGGTGCGCTCAACGTACGCTTTACCTTTGATGGTAGCACCTTTACCGAGGTGTTTTTAGAAGGGCCCGCCACCTTAGTATTCGAAGGCGAAATTCAGCACTAAAAACTTTGCTTTCCGAGTAAAATAGCTTAGATTTAACATTTTTTTCAGTGTTACCTTCTGAAAATTTTGTGTCTATATGCTCCGTCTACAAAGCGATAAACCCTGCAAACTCGTATATGCACTCTGCAAACACGAATACCTAGGCTATGTAATTGAACCCCACGTGGTGCAATTAAATGCCAATGGGAGTTTTTCGCTTACCTACCAACGTTTATTTAGCAATACCGCCAAAGAGTTTGCCTCTATATTGGATGAAACCGACTATCAACTAATTAAACTTTTAGAAGAGATGGAGCAAACCTATCTTATTAAGAAATACTATAAAAAAAGCATCCGACCCGTAGAGTTTTTCTCCAAAGTATTTACGCCTCAATTATTCGAAGTGTACCGACCCAAAATTGAAAAAAGAATGGTGGAGGCCTTGGCCCTGCTAGGGAACAAGCCTTTATACCTCATGGGCAAAGAAGGCTGGCCGGTAGAAAAACGCATCCAGCTAGCCAGCGAAGGGGCAACCGTATTGTTTCATTTTAGGCGCAACGAAACAGAAACCCGCTATTTCCCAACTATTAAATACCAGGGACAGCGTATTGAATTTATGTTTAAAGATGCGCAAGTAATTTGCAACCAGCCTGCTTGGCTTTTGGTAGAAAATTTGCTCTACTTTTTTGAAGACGATATGGAAGGGAAAAAATTACAGCCCTTTTTAAACAAACGCTTTATTGCCATTCCAAGAGCTTCGGAGAAAACCTATTTCGAAAAATTTGTGGCTCCGCTGATTGAAAAACACCATGTGTATGCCGAGGGATTTACCATTATTCCAGAACGCTACGAAGCGGTGCCCGTGCTCAAAGTAGTTCAATTAGGCGATTTTACGCAACTGCAACTGCATTTTAAATATGGAGATTACGTGTTTCAGGCCGATACGGGTAAACGTGTTTCGGTACGTATGGAACAACAGGGCGAAGAAACTGTTTTTCACCGGGTAAAGCGATCGCTTACCTGGGAAAAAACCAAAATTGATGCACTAGTGGAACAAGGGTTGCGACCCGTGGGTGGTTTGTATGCCCACCTAGAAGTAAACACAAACCAGGATGAAAGTACCAGCCCAATTGAGTGGATTAATACGCACCACGATTGGCTCATTTTTCAAGGATTTGAGTTAGAGCAAAGTGGCGGCGATAAAATCTTTGTGCTAGGGAGTAGTCGTATTAATTTAGATGTAAAAGAAAGTAACGATTGGTTTGATATTGAAGCCACTGTATGGTTTGGACCCTACGAAATCCCGTTCATGGCGCTAAAAAATCATATTTTAAAACGTATAAAAGAGTTTACGTTGCCAGGGGGCGAAATTGCCGTCATTCCCGAAAAGTGGTTTAGCCAATACGGCAATCTGTTCCATTTTAGCGAAGACAAACACGAGTTAAAACTCAAAAAACATCATATAGGCTTGGTAAACGATATTGCCAACTCCGAATTAGCGGCCATTAGTATGGACCGGAAATTGCAGAAACTGGCCAATTTTGAAGGTATCGAATCAGTAAGCATGCCTAAGGGTTTTAAGGGCACCTTGCGCCCCTATCAAGAAGCAGGTTATCACTGGTTTAACTTTTTACGCAAATACCACTTTGGTGGTTGCTTGGCCGACGATATGGGTTTGGGGAAAACCGTGCAGGCCTTGGCTTTGCTTCAACAAGTAAAGGAAGAGCATGCTGAAGAAGGTGCTACTTCTTTAATTATTATGCCTACTTCCCTCATTTACAATTGGGAACGAGAAGCTGCCAAATTTGCTCCTAAACTGAAGATTTTAGTGTACGCCGGAGCGCTTCGCAATAAAGATATCAGTCGGTTTAGCCAATACGATGTAGTACTGAGTACCTATGGCATTAGCCGGGTAGATGCCGATTTGTTGAGTGCATTTTATTTTCACTACATCATTTTAGATGAGAGCCAAAATATTAAAAATGCAGCTTCAAAAGCTTTTAAAGCTATTCGTCAGTTTAAAGCAAAAAACCGATTGATTTTAAGTGGAACACCCATTGAGAATTCGGTAAACGATTTATGGACACAGATGTCGTTTATAAACCCGGGCTTATTGGGTTCGCAACATTATTTCCAAGAAGAGTTTGTATACCCCATTGAAAAAAAGAAAGACGAAGAAAAAGCGCAAAAATTACAAGCGCTTATTAAGCCTTTTGTGTTGCGCCGCACCAAAGACCAAGTGGCTACCGAATTGCCACCCAAAACTGAGCATGTATTTTATTGCGAAATGAGTGCTGAGCAAGCCAATATATACGAAGAAATAAAATCGAGCTACCGCAACGAATTGATGCAAAGCATAGCCGATGGAACGGTGGCCAAAAAACAAGTGGAAGTGTTGCAAGGCTTAACCAAACTCCGTCAAATTGCCAATCATCCAAAATTAATTCAGCCCGATTATGAAGGTGAATCGGGTAAGTTTGAAAACGTGATTCATACGCTCGATCATATTTTGGCCAATGGGCACAAGGTGCTGGTGTTTTCACAGTTTGTACGCCAGCTAGATATTTACCGCAAACATTTCGATAAAGAGCATATTCGCTATGCGTATTTAGATGGACAAACCCGAAACCGCAGCGAAGTGGTGGACTCCTTTAAACAAGAAAAAGATATTCAGTTGTTTTTAATTTCTTTAAAAGCCGGTGGCGTAGGCTTAAACCTTACCGAAGCCGATTATGTATTTATGCTAGACCCTTGGTGGAACCCGGCGGTTGAACAACAAGCCATTGACCGCACCCACCGCATTGGGCAACAAAAAAACGTGTTTATTTATAAATTCATTAGCAAAAATACGGTGGAAGAGAAAATTTTAGCCCTACAAGATCGTAAGAAGAAGGTGGCACAAGCACTTATAACCACCGAAGATCACTTCGAAAAATCGCTAAGTGCGGCCGATATTGAAGAGTTGCTACGCTAAGCCCGGCTGAAACAAATACACGTAATTATACACATAGTGGCTGGCCGCTCCGGCTACTACAAATACATGCCAAACTTCGTGGCTGTGTACCCATTTATGGTAGGCTCTATCTTGGTAGTAAAACACCGTTCCACCAATGTAAAACACACCGCCCAACATGAGCCATAAAATAGCCTCCAGAGGCACTTTTAATAGCATTTGGTTTAATAAAGGCACAATTAATAAACCCATACCTATATAAATGGCCAAGGAAAAGCCTTTGTTTTGTAGGCGGTTAAAGATTTTAATGGTACAGCCAGCCAAGGCAATGAGCCACACCACCGAAAAAATGGTCCAACGTAGGCCACCATCAAACACTAATAATATAGTGGGGGTATACGAGCCGGCTATCATGAGATAGATGCAGCAGTGATCGAATTTTTGCCAAAAGCGAATTTCTTTTTCGGTACTGGGGTAGCCGTGGTAGGTGGCGCTTATGCCAAATAATACTACTGTGCACAGGCCGTATACGATAGCAGCAAACTGCTGAATGTCGCTAATTGATTGGGCAAATAAAATATAAGCCCCCGGTAAGGCCAATAAAGCCGGCACAAAGTGGGTGTAAAAATTAACCGGTTGACGTATTTTTTTATGAATGTTTTTCATGGATGGGTAGCATAGTTTAGAAGAACCTGGCGTTTATAACAAGCGTTCAATAGAAATGAAATTATTAGTATAACCAGGTCCGACCATTAACGTAATTCTGTAAAACCGTAGATTGGTGGTACCTATGCCGGTTTGAGCTTGAGTAATAAAACTCAAACAACTAAAAACGAGAAGTAAATATATTTTATAACCCATATCTAAATTTATATTCATTATAATTTTGTTCAATTTGAGCTGAAGATAAAGCGGTATTATAAATTCTTATGGCGCCAATAGATCCTTTAAACATAATATTAGACTGAGCTGTACCAGTCGAAGTAAGTCTGGTCGCAATGGCAATTGGACTTGTGTTACTTACTTGATTAATACCGGCTAAACTTGTACTTCCTACAGAGACCCCATCCCTGTATACTGTAAGCGTTTTGTTAACAAAATCAAATACTCCTACTAATTGTTTCCAGGTATTAACGGGAAAACCGGTGACAGTAACAAACTTATAAGTAGTTCCGTCATAACATGCTACACTCATACTACTTGTACCTTCGTTGTATCTTATTGTAAAAGGATATCTAGATTCGTTGTTTTTATTCCATTTTTCAAGCAATTCTGCTTCACCTGAATTTACTTGACCAGCTGAAGGATTAAACCATACTTCAATACTATATTTCTGCGTGTTTGTAAAATCAGTAACTCCGCTTATAGAAGGAATACTTCCATAATGAGTTGTACCATTGAAAACAAGGCTGTTAGATCCATTGTAAGTTGGGGTAACAGGCAAGGCTGCGTGATTATTACTCGTAGATAAATCGGACCAGGTACTTCCCGAGCCAATATAAGATCTACTATTAGCAGCATCTAAATTAAGTACTAATCCATCTGTTATTGGATTAGTAGGCTTAACCAAGATCCCCATTCGCATAGTAATGTGATTTGTCCATAAAACGGGTATAACTTTAACAAATTTAGCAAAAACACTACTAGGGAAAAGTACACGAGCATCATCACTAATAGAAGTACTTATAGGTACATTACTTACAACCCTATTCCAGGGGGCAGCACCAGTCAAGCTAGTCTCAACATGTACTCTAGTTACAAATTGATTTCCTGAATTTGCTCTAGGTTGAATTACCACCCCTTTTATATAAGCGGGCTGATCATAATTTAAGGTAATAAATTGATTGGCATCAAGTGTTTGTGCTGCCCATCCTAAATCAGAGTTCAACCAAGGTGTAAAATGGGATACGCCAAAAGCATCAGATGCACCAGAACTCCCGGTTGAATTATTCCAGGCACTTGATATACTCCAATACGTCGGACTTGAATTGGTTGATGGGCTATGTATGGTATAATCAAACTCATCTTTTCTTGATTCATAATCCTGTAAAATATCTTTATCACTAAACGGTAAATTATGAATTTTGAATTGGGCTAAATTGAATTTCCCATAGGCACTTGTGCCCAAATTTTGATCTCCCCCTGCCCCAATAGCATAAAATTGGCCAGACGTAGGAATGATTCTTGCAGTTGTTTGTGTGCCTTGTAAAACACCATTGATATATCCTTTTAAGGATGCTCCATTATATACCATGGCAATATGATACCATTGATTTAAGTTCACTGTTGAAGTTGAAGTTATAGCTGGTCCATTCCAAACACGGTATTTCACATAACCATTTACAATTTCAATAGTAGAGGCATTCCAGGCAAAATTAGGTGTCTGTGAATCTAACTCATAAACCAAATTACCCGATGCAGCTGTAGGATAGACCCAAAAACTCATGGTAAAACTTGTTTGGATACTTGTATTAACCGTTTTAAAATAAGTCCTAATATTGGGTGTAACTACATATTGATTGGTTCCATTAAGAGAAACAAAGCCCAGCGAATTCATAAAAATAGGGCTATTTACGATGGACGCATTACCAGATGCAGTTCCGGCTATATTTGTCACTGTGGTACCTCCTCTTGTGAAAGTAGCTGATTTTGAAAAATCATAATTGACAACCAGACTATTTTTGGGCAATAAGGATTGCTGAATAGGTAGGCTTATTTGCGACCAAGCATTTAGGGAGTATAGAAAAAAAAGTAAAAATAGTCGATACATCTTAGTTACTCATTTCGCCTGTAACAATAATACTATTACTTCCTAAATGTAAAATGCTCACTACTGAATACTGACTGGCTGATTTATTAAAACCTGTTCTGTTCAAATACGTTCCGGTAAAAGTAATTTGACCAGCCCCCATTTGCACCACGGTGCAATTAAAGCCAGTGGGTAATCCTGTTGGTATAGCTACCGAGATCGCTGTGCCGCCCGTAGACTGTATCACTTTGCCATTGTCAGCAGCAGTGATTGAATAATTAGCTGAGATAGTTGCCACATTCGCTGCAAATCCAGATATGGAAGAGGTACTTGAATTACCCCCTGTTAATGTTCCCGTGGTAGAGATATTGCCCGTGGTATAAGCGATATCATTGCCTGTACGAGTCCAATTTGTATTCACCCGTAGCCAAGCTGGTGATGCCGATGTGCCTGAATTCACATAAACCCCTATTACGCCGTCAGTTTGATATACCAATAGGCCATTAGCGGGAGAGGTAATAGCCGTTCGTTGGGCTAAAGTCATACGGGGTATAAGTAAGCCTTTATCCGTAGAAAAAATTTCAAGCTTTGCAGAAGCATCGGGTGTAGTGGTACCAATGCCGGTTTGTGCATGTAGCTGCATGGCCATGCACATTCCAATAAAAAGTAAATATTTTTTAATCATGATGCAGAAAATAACAGGTTCGTTGTTTGCTAATCAATATCTTCTTGTCGGGGCTCTTTGCTTATCTGATCAAAAAGCTGATCCATTTTTTCTACGTAGTCGTTGGTATCGTCAACAAAAAATTCCAATTGCGGCACAACACGCACTTGGTTTTTAATTTTTGCGCCCAATTTATAGCGTATTTCGCTGGCATGGGCTTTCACCGAACTTAAAGAAGCAGCGGCATCGGTACTATTAAAAAAGCTTAAAAAAACCCGAGCAATTGCTAAATCGGGCGTTACACGCACTTTGGTAATGGTTACCAACGTATTGGGCAAAAAGTTCATGCCCTCTCGTTGAAATATTTCGGCTAAATCTTGCTGAATAACTCCGGCAAATTTCTGTTGACGTTTACTTTCCATGCTGGCTTTTTATAGTGCTAATTTATAATTAATACAAGAGCTTATCAAACGGGTAGCGCTGTGTATGAATATTTTTTATGCGATCGTACAAAAGCGTTCTAAATTGTTCTAGGTTTTCCTTTTTGGTGGCCGAAATAAATAAAGCCGGGTTGCTGTTTTTAGCCATCCAACTATGCTCAAAATCGGCTAAAGTGATGGGCTCATCGTTTTCTTTTTCGAGATTTTGGTAAGCATCAATTTTATTAAACACTGTAATTATTTCTTTATCAATAGCGCCCAATTCTTTAAGTGTTTCGTTCACCGTATTCATGTGATCTTCAAAGTTAGGGTGCGAAATATCAACCACATGAATTAAAATATCGGCCTCACGTACTTCATCTAAAGTCGATTTAAAACACTCCACCAAATGATGTGGTAATTTGCGAATAAACCCTACTGTGTCTGAAAGCAAGAAAGGCAAATTATCTATTACCACCTTGCGTACCGTGGTATCTAGTGTGGCAAACAATTTATTTTCTGCAAACACCTCCGATTTGGAGAGCATGTTCATAATGGTAGATTTACCCACATTGGTATAGCCCACCAAAGCCACCCGAACCAATTGATGGCGGTTTTTTCGCTGCGTTGCATTTTGTTTATCAATTTCGTCCAAACGCTCTTTCAGCAAGGAGATTTTATTGAGAATAATCCGTCTATCGGTTTCAATTTGGGTTTCACCGGGACCACGCATACCAATACCTCCTTTTTGGCGCTCCAAGTGAGTCCAAAGTCGGGTTAATCGGGGTAACATGTATTGCAATTGGGCCAATTCTACCTGCGTTTTCGCTTGCGATGTTTGGGCCCTTTTGGCAAAAATATCAAGAATGAGATTACTGCGATCTAAGATTTTGATTTGCAACTCGTTTTCAATGTTGCGCAATTGAGAAGGTGAAAGCTCATCGTCAAACACCACGATGTCTATTTCTTCGGCTTTAATATAATCCTTAATTTCTTCCAGCTTGCCTGTACCCACAAAGGTTGCCCGATCGGGCCTTTGCATGCGTTGAGTGAAAGAATATATGGTTTCGCCACCAGCCGTTGCTACCAAAAACTCGAGTTCCTCCAGGTACTCCCGAGTTTGCGCATCGCTTTGGCCGGGTGTAATAATTCCCACCAAAACAGCCCGTTCCGGTTTTATTGCGGTGTCGTAAAATTTTTGTTTTGCCATTTAGATGAGCAAAGATACCAATTTACGAGGCTTTTTTGGTGGGAATTGGTGGATTTAGTTAAGCAGCGGAGCCAAATAAACCGCGACCACTTAGCATAATAGCAACCATAACAACTACCAAAGCTAATCCGTAAAAAAGTAGAATGGCACGGTGTTTATTAGCAGCTTCGGCTGCACGTTTGGCACGGCCATGGCCTATGGTAATTAATACCAAAGAAAACAGCATCATCACGCTATGCTCTACAGTCCAATAACGTAAGTTATTATTTTTCATGGCTGCTGCAGAAAATTGCACCAATGGGCTGAAATAAAACAGCGCCAAACCCAATAGCAATTGCGTATGTGCAGAAATCATGGCAAATAAAGCCACTTTACGATTGCCTTCGGTAAACTCTTTTTTACCCAACCAGCCGGCCAATGCCTGAACAATAGCCAATAGCACCAGGGCTAATACCACGTATCTAAAACCCGAGTGAAATTTTAAAAGAAATGAATACATATTTTTTCTATTTTGTGTATTCAAATTACGTGAATTATTTGCGAAATAATGGAAGATAATTTCTTTACTCGGTGTAACAGCAAAATTACCTCGAAAAGTTATTCCCAAATAGCAGAATCGCTAATTTAAACATTCGAAAAAATTAAAAAATAACACATGAAAAAACTCGTACTCTTTTGTTTGCTCCTAACAGGTTTTACAGCCATGGCGCAAGAAACTTACCCGGTAAATGGGTCGTGGGATAAGCGCCCAGGCTTGTATGCATTTACCAACGCTACCATTGTGGTCCATGCCGATCAAACCATTAGCAACGGAACGTTATTGGTAAAGAATCGTAAAATTGAGGCCGTTGGTCCAAACTTAACCATTCCAAAAGGTTATGTTGTAATTGATTTGAAAGGGAAATTTATTTACCCTTCATTTATCGATGCCTTTAGTAGTTATGGTCTCTCCGAAGCTAGCCGCCCACAAGGTGGATTTAGAGGCCAGGGGCGTTCTACAGTTTTTACCAGCACCAAAGTTGGGGCCTACAATTGGAACGAAGCCATCAGACCCGAAATAGCTGTAAAATCTATGTTTGCCGTAGATGCGAAGAAAGCTGAGGAATTAAAGAAAAACGGATTTGGAGCTGTACAGGCCATCAATAGAGATGGTATTGCTCGTGGCACCTCTGCCGTGGTTAGCCTTAACGATGAAAAAGAAAATACTGTGTTTCTTAAAGATATAGCCGCTGCGCAATACTCTTTTAATAAAGGTAGCTCTAATAACAATTATCCCTCATCATTAATGGGATCTATATCCTTGTTGCGCCAAACCTATTTCGATGCGCAATGGTATAAAAATCAGAAAGAAGAGTTTAATATCTCTTTAGACGAATTTAATAAAACGCAAAGTCTCCCTCAACTATTTGAGGTTAACGATGCCTTAAGCGTATTAAGAGCTGATAAAATTGGTGACGAATTTGGCAAACAATTCATCTTTAAAACCGACGGAAAAGAATACCAACGCATAGCCGCTATTAAAGCAACCGGCGGTAGTTTCATCGTTCCAGTAACCTTTCCAAAACCATATGATGTAGAAAATCCCGTAGATGCTCGTAACATCAGCTTAAGCCAATTGAAAGATTGGGAATTGGCGCCAAGCAACCTAGCAGCTTTAGAAAAAGCGGGTGTTCGCTTTGCCATTACCTCATACGGTTTAGAAAGTAGCAAAGATTTCATGGCAAATATTCGCACCGCTATTGATAATGGCTTAAGTGAAAAACAAGCCTTAAAATCTCTTACCGAAGTACCGGCTAGCTTATTGGGCGTAGCCGATCAGGTAGGTAGCCTAGCACCAGGTAAATTGGCCAACTTTATTATCACCTCCGATGTGGTGTTTAAAAAAGAAAGCGCCATTTACGAAAACTGGGTGGAAGGTCGTCAGTTTGTAGTTTCTAAAATGGATGTGAAAGATTTACGTGGCACCTATGCACTTAGCTTAGGCGGTATAGGAGAGTTAAAACTAAAAGTAGCCGGCACCGCCAATGCATACGATGTAAGTATAGAGCGTCAAGGAGCTGATAGTTTAAAAACTAAAGCCACCTTTAGCCGCAACGGCGATTTGTTAAATCTTTATTTCGATCTGAAGAAAAATCCTTCAGGCTATGTTCGCCTGAGCGGTTACATTACTTCGGTAGCACCAGTAAGTTTTAAAGGTGAGGCTATTACCGCCGATGGTAGTTCGTCTAAATGGACGGCTACTTTCCAAGAAGCTGCTAAAACAGCCGACGCACCTAAAAAAGAAACCCCTAAAGCTGCAAACACAACGGGAGCCATTATTTATCCGTTTACCGCTTTCGGTTATACCGAAGCGCCAAAAGCAGAAACCGTATTGTTTAAAAATGCAACGGTTTGGACCAATGAAAAAGAAGGTATTTTACCAAATACCGACGTACTGATTGAAAATGGAAAAATTAAAGCCATCGGAAAAAACCTAGCGGCCGGTACCGCCAAAGTAATTGATGCTACAGGCAAACAATTAACCCCAGGTATTGTTGACGAACACTCTCACATTGCTGGATCGGGGGGTATTAATGAAGGAGCACAATCGGTAACTTCAGAAGTGCGCATTGCCGATATCATCAACTCAGAAGATGTAAACATATACCGCCAATTAGCCGGTGGGGTAACTACCTCTCATATTTTACACGGATCGGCCAATGCCATTGGTGGACAAACTCAGATACTTAAATTACGTTGGGGTAAAACGCCAGAAGAATTAAAATTTGAAGGAAGTGATGGCTTCATCAAATTTGCCTTGGGTGAGAATGTGAAACAAAGTAATTCATCTAGTTTCCCATCCAATGCCAGTCGTTTCCCACAAAGCCGTATGGGAGTAGAGCAAGTATATGTAGATGCCTTTACCCGTGCTAAAGAATACGAAGCAGCACGTGCTGTAAAAGGAAATACGGTTCGTAGAGATTTAGAATTAGATGCCTTGGTAGAAATTTTAAATCAAAAACGATTCATCACATGCCACTCTTATGTACAATCGGAAATTAACATGCTCATGCACGTTGCCGATTCTATGGGCTTTAAAATAAACACCTTTACCCACATTTTAGAAGGCTACAAAATGGCCGATAAAATGGCTGCAAGAGGAATTGCCGCTTCTACATTCTCCGATTGGTGGAGTTACAAAAGCGAAGTACTCGAAGCCATCCCGTACAATGGTGCTTTAATGCACCAAATGGGTGTAGTTACTGGCTTTAATTCCGATGATGCCGAAATGGCCCGTCGGTTAAACCAAGAAGCCGGTAAAGCCATTACCTACGGCGGTATGAGCGAAGAAGAAGCTTTTAAATTGGTTACCCTAAATCCAGCTAAAATGCTGCACATTGATAATCGTGTAGGTAGTATTAAAGCAGGTAAAGACGCCGATTTGGTACTCTGGTCTGCCAACCCATTATCTGTTTATGCCTTAGCAGAAAAAACCTTTGTAGATGGCATACAATATTGGGATTTGAACAAGAATGCCGAAAGTCTAAAAACAATGAACGCCGAGAAAGGACGCATTATCCAAAAAATGATGGATGCCAAAAATGGGGGTAGTGCTACCCAACGTCCAAGCATGCAACGTCAGCGTTTATACGAATGCGAAACCTTGGAAGAAGATCAATTTGTAAACAACAATCGATAAAAAATTTAGAGAAAAAGAGATGAAAAGATATAGTTTAAGTCTTGCCGCACTGGTGTTAAGCACCTTTTGTTTCGGCCAAGCCAACATATTACCAAGCAAGGCGCAAAATAAGCCTATTATTATTAGCCATGCTACCATACACACGGCAACAGGGCTGGTAATTAATAATGGTTTTATTGCTTTTAATGAAGGTAAAATTACCGCCCTAGGCGAAGGAGAAGCCCCGAGCATTGCCGGTGCCAATACTATTGATGCTAGTGGGAAACACGTATACCCAGGCTTTATTGTACCCAACACCATTTTAGGTTTGGTAGAAATTGAATTGGGTGCTCGTAGTACCGATGATGGAACCGAAGTGGGAGAAATTAATCCACATGTACGCTCTCTTATTGCCTTTAATACCGATTCAAAAGTCATTCCAACCACCCGTTCCAATGGCATTTTGATGGCACAGCCAACTCCACTAGGCGATTTAATTCCGGGACAATCATCGGTAGTGACGCTAGATGCATGGAATTGGGAAGATGCCGCTTACAAAAAAGATATGGCTGTACACGTAAATTGGCCGAGCACACAGGGTACCGGAACGGCTGCCGAAGCTGGACAGAAAGTCATAGATAAACTAAACAGCTATTTTACCGAAGCAAAGGCTTATGCTCAACTCACAAAACCTACGGTTACCAACGCACGTTTCGAAGCCTTAAAGGGTTTGTTTGATGGAAGCAAAAAGCTGTTTGTAAACGTAAACCAGGCAACGGGTATGTTACAGGCTATCAACTTTGCCAAATCATTTGGCCTAAACCTGGTACTTGTTGGTGCTAGTGAAGCGTATTTGGTAGCCGACGTGTGAAAAGAAAACCAGGTTCCGGTAATTATTGCCGAAACCCAGGCATTACCCGATAAAAACGATGATGACGTATACTTACCCTACGCATTACCAAAAATATTACAAGATGCAGGCGTATTGGTAGCACTAGGTGGGAATAACCGTGTCGACCGTGTACGTAGCTTGCCTTTTCAGGCGGGTACTGCGGCTGCCTATGGCTTAAGCAAAGAACAAGCCTTGGCGCTTATTACCCTCAATACAGCCAAAATATTAGGAATTGATAAAAGCACCGGTAGCTTAGAAGTGGGTAAAGATGCTACCTTATTTATTTCTGGTGGTGATGCACTAGATATGCTAGGCAATAAAGTAGAAAACGCCTTTATACAGGGTAGAACTATTAACCTTGACAATCTTCACAAGCAATTGTATAAACGTTATCAAGAAAAATACGGCGTAAAATAATTCCATCCTCTAAATAAAAGCCTCTCGATTTTCGGGGGGTTTTTTTTGTGGGCAAAAGGGTGTAAAATAAAAAAGTCCCTGACGGGCGTCTGGGACTTTTTCGAACTAACCAATTATAAACCTAATGAATAAGGTTGCTATGGGGTAAGGAGTTGAACCTCTAGAAAAGCTTTTGACTTTTCTCACCTGTTAAAAACTCCCCACAGATGCATGATACTTTCGAATCATTGAGACAAATATAAGTGAAATTGATTTTTTTTGCAAATATGATAATGATTTAATTTAATTTTTAATATAATTGTAATATTAACTTAACATAGAAACAAATTTTTCAAATAATGACTGAAAAAAAGCCGCAAAATTTAGAAATTGATAATTTAGATAAGGAGATTTTATCCATTTTAATGGCCGATGCCACTATACCTTACACCGAGATTGCCAAAAAATTAGTTATTTCTGGCGGAACGGTGCACGTTCGGATGAAAAAGATGCAAGATATGGGCATTATTGAGGGTTCACAGTTGAATGTAAATGCACAAAAAATTGGCTACGATATTTGTGCGTTCTTGGGAATTTATCTCCAAAAAGGATCGAAGTACAACGAGGCGGTAGAACGCCTAAAGGAAGTGAAAGAAATTGTGGAACTTCATTACTGCACCGGGGCATATAGCATGTTTGCTAAAATTGTTTGTAAAGACACCAACCACTTACGCAGAGTACTAAACGACGACATACAAGCCGCACCCGGCATACAGCGCACAGAAACGTTTATCTCTTTAGAAGAAAGCATAAAGCGGCAAATTCAAATAGCTTAAAAACAAGAAAGCCTCGATAATTATCGAGGCTTTCTTTACAATTGGTTGGTTAAATCGTTTATTTATTTAAGTACAATACCTCTTTAACTGCTTTAATTACACGTTCTGCGTTTGGCAAGGCTTCTTGAATTAGTGTTGAGGCATAAGGCAAAGGCACATCGGCAGAGGTAATGCGAATAATTGGCGCATCTAAATAATCGAAAGCTTCGCGTTGTACTTTAAAACTTACTTCGGTTGAAATAGAGGCTAAAGGCCAGGCTTCTTCTACAAATACCATGCGGTTAGTTTTCTTTACAGAGGCAATCACGGTAGCGTAATCAATGGGGCGTACGGTACGCAAATCAATTACTTCAGCATTAATTCCTTCTTTTGTTAATTCTTCTACCGCTGGCATAACCACACGGCTTAACATTTTACCAAAAGTTACGATGGTTACATCGCTACCTTCTTTTACCACACGGGCTTTCCCAATAGGTAAATAATATTCTTCTTCGGGCACCAGGCCTTTATCGCCATACATCACTTCCGATTCCATAAAAATTACCGGATCTGGATCGATAATAGCTGATTTTAATAAGCCTTTTGCTTCATATGGGTCGGCGGGAACTACCACTTTTAAACCCGGGCAGTTGGCATACCAATTTTCGAAATTTTGAGAGTGTTGGGCACCTAATTGTCCAGCATTACCGGTTGGACCGCGAAATACCATAGGCATAGGGAATTGACCACCACTCATAGAGAGCATTTTGGCAGCAGAATTAATTACCTGGTCAATAGCTACTAAAGAGAAGTTAAAGGTCATGAATTCTACAATGGGACGTAAACCATTCATGGCAGCACCAACTGCAATACCTGTAAAACCCAATTCGGCAATAGGAGTATCTATTATACGTTTTTCGCCAAACTCTTCTAACATCCCCTGGCTCACTTTATAGGCGCCATTGTACTCAGCCACTTCTTCACCTATTAAAAAGATGGTTTCATCTTTTCTCATTTCTTCGTTCATCGCTTCGCGAAGGGCTTCTCTAAATTGTAGTTCTCTCATGGTGTTCAAATCAATTTTTCGGAAGGCAAATATAATCTAGTTTTTCGAAATCTGAGGGCTAGAATGTGAAACGTTAGTATCTTCTCCTTTAATCTGTACTATTTTCGTCGGCCCCGGCCAGTTCTAACAAGGTATCGGGCGCCTGAAAGTTGTTGCGTACAAAAGTACACCAGTTACAATCTTCTTTACCACAACCATCAAAACGGTGGTTTTTAATATTCTCAAAAGTTTCTTTTATCTGACTGCGTACGATTTTTAAATCTTCGGGCTTAATAAGCACCTTGGCTTTTACGTATTCATCGTTATGGGGTTCTATAAAATCGAAATCAACGGCATTTACTTCCCAATCGTGGCGGGGGTCGTTTTCTACCAATAAGCGATAAAATACCGCTTGACGCCAATAATCGCCACCCAATGGGTTTTTCTCATCGGCAGGCTTTAACTTGGCTTTGGCATTCTCGTAGCTGCCCGTTTTATAATCTACAATAGTAATTTGCTTGCCATCAAATTCAATTTTATCCAAGTCGCCTTTTACCGGAATGCCGCCAATTTCTACCTGTTTAATTTTGTGTTCGGTAAGGGTATTTTTATTCCATTCGGCTACATAACGCTCGTAATAAGCTGGCAAAATTTTATCGCCATGCTCCAACCTGCGGGTATATTGTTCGTCGGTAAAGGCTTCGCGATTGCGTTTCATATACCACCTAAAATCATCCATAAAACGTTCAATAGAATGGAATTCCTGGTTATTATCAGGCAAGGTTCTAAACAATTTGTTCAGGGCCCAATGCACTGCCGAACCAAAGGTCATGGTATCGTTTTTACCACTTGGTACACGAATTAAATTATTGAAATAGAATTTAAGCGGACAGTCTAAATAATTATTAAGATGTGTTACGCTGAGGCTATATTTTTCTAATAAATGATCAATATAAGGCCCGTCAATTAAGCCTGGATTAATCCGTTCATCGGCGCTAAATTGCAATACAAAAAAGGCTTCTAAATCTGCAGTAGGCACCTCTACAAATTCTTCTTGCAAATCGGTACTGGCTTTAATTTCACCAATAAAGAGGGTGGGCTCTTGTGGTTTTCCCTTCGAATCTTCATTTACGTACGAAATAAGCAATTCTTTACGGGCACGAGTGATGGCTACATAAAATAAACGGCGCAATTCCTCCAAATCGCTGGTATTGGCAAGCGACGAAAATACCGTGTCGGGAAGCTTAAATTCGCCACTCGTATTTTTACGCTTCTGTTCCCAAACTTTGCGGTTGGCGCCCACCAAAAACACATAATCAAACTCCAAGCCCTTTGCGCTATGGCAGGTTAAAAAATGTACGCCAGTTTCGTTAAAAATGGAGTGTGTTAAGGATAAAGGCAAATCGTGCTCTTCTAAAGAATCGAGCAGACTTACAAAGTCTACCAAACTTAAATCGGGCTTTTTGCGGCTTTCATCTTTTAAGAAATTAAAAATAGAAGTGAGCATTTGCATCAACCACGTTTTATCTGCCGATTGCAATACATATGCCAATAAACCGCCTCGAACCATCATTTTTTCGAACAAATTATGAAGTGTAAGGTTGGCGGCTTCTTTAATCCAATACTCTAAATCGTTACTGAGGCGCTGAATTTGTTTTAAACTCTCGGTATTAAGCTCCGCTTCTGGCTTACGAGCAAGTTCATACAGTTTTCTTCGGATGGAGGTTCGTTCTTTGGCATCGTGGTTTTGTTGGCTAACCTCAACGCTAAACTTAGCAATATCCATCGGTTCAATTTGGTAGAAATCGTAGTGCATCAACTCAAAAAGTAACCCATCGCCACTATACGGAAATTGTTGTTCGGCAGCTACATAACGCAATAGATTGATGATTTTTTTACCGAATGGCTCCGTTAAAATATTTACCTTTTTCTTGGTGTTTACGGCAATATCTTTAAGTTGGAAATAGCGGGCCAATTCTTCGCCCGAACGGTGTTCCTTATAAATAATGGCAATTTCTTGCGGAGCTACCCCTTGCGAAATTAAGTCTTCCACCTGGCGGCTTACATGAGCAAATTCTTGAAATTGGCTACCATAGGCTCTAATTATGGGCTTTACTTCGGAGTGGGCATAGGCTGCATTTTTAGCCAACAAATGCTTGCTTAATCCCTGCAATTTTACCCGCTCTTTATTTTGTTCAATAAGTACCCGTGCGGTATCTAAAATATGTTGCGACGAACGGTAATTATCCGTAAGCATCACTTGGTATAATTGATGCGCATAGGTAGCGTGGTAGGCTTCTATATTTTGCACGTTGGCTCCCTGAAACCTAAAAATAGATTGATCATCATCGCCCACCACAAAAATATTGGGGGTATCCCAATAACTAATCAAGAGTTGGATGAGTTCATTTTGCGAACCGCTGGTATCTTGGTATTCGTCTACTAAGACATATTGAAAACGCTCTTGGTAATTGAGCAATAAGTATTCATCTTTTTTAAAGGCCTCTAGCACCCACAAAATCATATCGTCGTAATCGTAACGATTCATCTGCTGCATCAGTTTGCGGTAGGCCGGAAACTCCTTGGCAGCGGCACGTAATTTTTCGAGCGATTCTAAAAGGGTATTAAATGCCGGTTTTAGTTCACCGGGCTGCTTATCTTTATATTTTTTCTGGTATTTATAGTCGGCATAATAAGAACTTCCTGGCTCCGAATCTTGCACCAGCTCAATGTATTCATCAATTTTATCACTAATAAATTCGCCCGACCAATCTTCTCGTTTCATGGTGGCAAAAAGATTTTGCAAGCGTTTAATTTCGTAATACACATCGCCTCTAAATCGCTTTAGCGGATGGTCTTTATCAAAACTGTTTACCAATTTCCGAAACAAATCTATGCGCTCCAAATCGGAGAGCACATCCAACTCCAGCTTGCCAAAATAATCTAGATTTTCTTGAATGATATCGTTGCAAAAAGCATGGAAAGTATAAATGTTTACTCGATATGCTTCTGGACCAATAAACTCGAACAAGCGTTTACGCATAGCCACCGCACCTGCTTCGGTATACGTAAGACATAAAATATTGTGGGCTTGGGTATCGGTATCGAGCAAAATTTTACCAATACGGGCGGCTAAAATTTGGGTTTTGCCCGTTCCGGGACCGGCAATTACCAATACCGGACCATCTAATTGGTTTACAGCCTTTAATTGATTTTCGTTTAAAGAGGCTAAGGCTTGCTTAAAGTGTTCGTTGTATTTATTGAGAATTTGCATACTCTTTAAAGGTACATAAAAGGATGAAAATGTGCGGATTTACGACCTTAATTGACACCTAAATTTTAAACTGCAAGGTTTAAATACATTTTATATTGCCTAATCTTTTTAGATGCTCTTTTGCAATTCAGAAAATGATTTTAAACATATGCACAGGGAATTTATATACTACCAAAATTACCATAAAATTTGAGTAGCTATTTAAATCCATTTGGCTATGCAAAAGTAAGCAAGCACTCGAAAACTTGGCTAGCAAATAATTATCTTTACCAAAATTTAAACACACATGAGCGTATCGGCGTTGGCCCAAACCCTTAAAGGATCCGAAATTATCAAAATCGGAGGGGAAATTAATGAGCTGAAGAAGCAGGGAGAAAAAATTGCCAATTTAACTATCGGCGATTTTGATCCGGCTATTTTTCCTGTACCCAATGGATTAAAACACGGAATCATTGATGCCTACCACGCCAACCATACCAACTACCCACCGGCAGATGGGGTGAGTAGCTTACGGGAACAAGTAAGTGTGTTTTTAGAAGAACGTTATACATTACACTATACAGCCAAAGAAATTTTAATTGCCGGAGGTTCTCGTCCGCTAATTTATGCTACGTATTTAGCCTTGGTAGATCCGGGAGATAAAGTAGTATATCCGGCACCATCGTGGAACAACAACCACTATTGCCACCTTGCGGGAGCAGAGGGAATAGCTGTACCCACCAAACCCGAAAATTTGTTTATGCCGACGGCCGACGAGTTGCGTCCGCAATTAGCAGGTGCTACTTTATTGGCATTATGTTCGCCACTAAACCCAACCGGAACCATGTTTAGTAAACAAGCCTTAACGGAAATTTGCGACTTGGTTCTCGAAGAAAATAAAAAACGCAAAGCAGGCGAAAAGCCTTTGTATCTGTTGTATGATCAAATCTATTCCATGCTTACGTTTAACAATACGGAACACGTAGACCCGGTAAGCTTACGCCCCGAGTTAAAAGAGTACGTGGTGTACATTGATGGTATATCTAAATGTTTTGCTGCTACTGGAGTACGTGTAGGCTGGGGATTTGGCCCAGAGGCTATTATTGGTAAAATGAAATCGATTTTGGGCCACGTAGGCGCTTGGTCGCCAAAGGCAGAGCAAATTGCCACCGCTCATTTTTTAAAAGATACCGTTTCGGTAAACACGTACCTGCATGCCTTTAAATTGCAAATTCAGAAAAGTTTAGATACCCTTTACCAAGGCATCAAACAATTAAAATCGGAAGGTTTTTCTGTTGATGCTATTGAACCTATGGGAGCCATTTACCTTACGGTGCAGTTAGAGTATGCCGGTAAAACCACTCCCGATGGAACCGTTTTAAAAACCAGTGCCGATATTAATTTTTACCTTATTCAAGAAGCAAAAATTGGCTTAGTTCCTTTTTCGGCCTTTGGTACCGATACCGATGTAAACTGGTTTAGAGCTTCGGTAGGTGGTTGTTCTTTGGCCGATATTGAAGAAATGCTACCTCGGCTAAAATCGGCCTTACAAAAATTACGCTAAACCATGGCTTTCGGAAAACTCTACCTTATTCCTGTTCCATTAGCTGATGAAACGGTTGCCGCTGTTATTCCTTTGGAACAAAGCAGCCTGATTAACCAGATAAAACACTATGTGGTAGAGAACGAGAAAACAGCTCGGCGTTGGCTAAAATACATGGGCCTTAAAACACCTCAAAGCGAATTGGATATTTTGGTGTTCGATAAACGAAGTAACAAGCAACAATTGGCATCTTATTTTAAAGCCATAAAAGCCGGAAACGATGTAGGCTTAATGAGTGAAGCTGGCTGCCCCGGTGTAGCCGATCCCGGTGCGGAACTGGTTGCCGAAGCACACCGCTTGGGAATAGAGGTGGTTCCGCTAGTCGGCCCAAGTTCGATTTTATTGGCACTTATGGGTTCGGGCTTTAACGGGCAAAGCTTTGCTTTTCAGGGCTATCTTCCTATTGATAGAGGGGCAAGAGCCAAACGTATTAAAGAGTTAGAGGGCTTGGCAGAACGCTTAAATCAAACCCAGTTGTTTATTGAAACACCTTTTCGCAACAATCAAGTATTAGACGAAGTGTTGAGAAGCTGCCACCCACAAACCTTATTGTGTATTGCCTGCAATCTTACCTCGGCTGAAGAGTTTGTAAAAACCAAAACCGTAGCCGAATGGAAAACGCAGGTGCCCGATTTACACAAAAAACCAACTATTTTTCTGCTTTACAAACGAGGCTAATTAACCGTGTATGGTTTCTGATTTGCCGTAACGTTGAATGACCCCGGCTTCGTAGGTTAAAAAATCTTGCCAACGTTTATCTACATCGATGCTTCCGGCATATTTTTTTGCCATACGTAAAAACATGGTATAATGTCCAGCTTCGCTAATCATCAGTTCGTGGTAAAAAGCTGCCAATTCCGCATCGTTTATATGTTCCGACATCACCTTAAATCGTTCGCAACTGCGGGCTTCAATCATGGCCGAAAATAGCAAACGATCTACCAATTGTTGTTCGCGACTACCCCCTTTTACTAAAAACTGAAACAATTCGTTTACGTAATGGTCTCTACGTTCTTTGCCCAATACAAAGCCACGAGCCAAAATAATATCGTGCACCCGTTTAAAATGCTCCATTTCTTCTTGCGCCAATAGGGCCATTTCGTTTACCAAATCAGATAAATTCGGATTTTGAACAATAATGGTAATGGCATTGGTAGCGGCTTTCTGTTCGCAAAAAGCATGATCAACCAATATTTCTTCGATATTACTTTCTACCACATTTTTAACCCACAGCGGGTCGGTGGGTAATTTTAATTTAAGAATGGTTCCCGTTTTGGCCATTTCTAGCTATATAAACTTTTACTTTCTATAAACTCGATAACCGAATCGGGAACGAAAAAGCGAATACTCTTTTTGTCTTTAATGGCTTGACGAATAAAGGTAGCCGACAATTCCATTATAGGCGTTTCGGTTATACTTACCGAAGGATGGGTAGCTAATTCGGGTAGCTCGGTTCCTCGGCGTGGATAGACGATGATATGATAATCGCGAAGCAAAATTTCATAATTTTTCCACTTTTTTAAGGAGGCCAAATTATCGGAGCCCATAATTAAGTTGAAGTTATGTTCTGGATATTTTGCTTTTAGATGGGTAAGCGTATCAATGGTGTATGAAGGTTGTGGCAATTGAAACTCCACATCGCAAACTCGTAAATTCTCGGTATCATCTATTGCCAAGCGCACCATTTCTAGCCGGTCGTAAGTATGTACTAGGCTCTCTTTCTCTTTTAAGGGATTGTGTGGCGATACTACCAACCAAACCTGATCGAGGCCTGTATACGTAGCCATGTAATTGGCTATAATTAAATGCCCGGCATGTATAGGATTAAATGAACCAAAGAATAAACCAATTTTCATAGGTATGTTACAAGAATTAGTTAGCCAGAAAATCCCGAACCAATTGTTCGGCTTCCGTACAAGCTAGTTGCAAATCGTTATTGTGTAAAATGACATCAAATTTGCTGACATATTTTAACTCTTTTTCTGCTTTTTCTATGCGTTCGGCTAATTTCTCAGCGCTATCGGTAGCTCTACTTGTTAAACGCTCAACAAGCACTTCTAATGATGGGGGTTGCACAAAAACGGCCAACGCATGTTCTTCAAATTTCTTTTTTAAGTGAAGTCCACCTTCAACATCAATATCAAAAATAACGTGCTTGCCTTCGTTCCATAAACGTTCAATTTCTGAACGTAGGGTGCCGTAAAAATTATCGGTATAAACCTCCTCAAACTCTACGAATTCTTTTTTGGCAATACGGTGCAAAAACTCTTCTTTGCTTATAAAATAATAGTCTTTGCCATCAACTTCGTTGCCTCTTTTGGCACGAGTGGTAGCCGACACCGAGAAGGCTAATTGCGGTATTTTACCCAATAAATGGTGTACAATGGTAGTTTTACCTGCACCCGACGGGGCTGAAAATATAATGAGTTTACCTTGTTGCATACCGCTATCTATAATTAAAGTACGTTGAGTAATTGTTCTTTAATTTTCTCTAATTCTTCTTTCATGTTTACCACCAGTTGTTGCATATGTGCATCGTTTGCTTTAGAACCAATGGTATTAATTTCTCTGCCTATTTCTTGGGAAATAAATCCTAATTTTTTGCCATTCGCATCGGCATGGTTGAGGGTGCTTAAAAAATAGTCGGCATGACTTTTTAAGCGGATTTTTTCTTCCGTAATATCTAATTTATCGATGTAATAAATGAGTTCTTGTTCGAACCTGTTTTCATCGATGTGTTCGTTTAAAAGATGTTCGTTTAAAATAGTTGATAAGCGTTCGCGAATGGCCGGTATGCGTTTTTTCTCCGCTATTTCTACCTCGGCTAGGCCACTTAAAATATGCTGAATGCGTAGCTCTAGATCTTTTTTAAGCACGGCACCTTCATCGGCTCTAAACTGCTGAAAGGCTTTAGAAGCTTGCTGAAAGGTGTCTAAAATGAGCGCCCACTCTTCATCACTACCCGTTTCATCGGTATAGCTAATTACCTCGGGCAGGTGCAATGCCAAAGAGAATAGATTATTGCTTGTATCGCCCAAATTGGCCGCAGCAGCTTTCAATTGCGTGTAGTACGCTGCCAATTTAGCCTGATCTATTTGTGCGGTTTTGGTATCGGTTTGATTATTTTCAACGGTTAGGGCCACATAGGCCTTTCCTCGTTCAATGCTTTTACTGCATTCGTTTCGCAAGAGCAATTCCTTATCAGAATAGGCTTTGGGCATTTTTAAAGAAAGCTCTAAAAATTTACTGTTTAGCGATTTAATTTCTACGGTAATTTTACTATTTCCCGTATCACGAGTGGCTAAACCGAAACCGGTCATTGATTTAATCATCGGGTAAAGATACTATAAATTTGATTCTAGCCGAAGCGTAGGGCGCTTAGTGATTTGCCAAAATAGCTTGAGCCATTTGCTCTTTTACGGTAGCCTTTAGGGTTTCTACATCTAAAACCGTTAAGCCTTTCACGTGTATTGGTGGAAGAAATATACACGTAATGGTTCCCGGTTTTACCAATAATGGGGCTTTACGGGGCATAAGCTCTCGGGCATTAACCAGCACCATGGGCACAATGGGGGTTTGCGTTTCAATAGCTATACGAAAAGCGCCATCGTAAAAATTACCCAAAATCTCATCGGTAGTATTCATAGTACCCTCCGGAAAGATGAAAATAGATTGTCCGGCGGCAATTTCTACTTTTAGGGCTTGTACACTAGCTGCTCTACTTTCAGGGTTTTTGCGGTCGAGCATAACTACAACATTTTTGTACAGTAGACCAAAAATGGGCACTTTGGCCATTTCTATCTTACCCAAAGGCTTAAAAGCTTGGGGGGCTGCCAATACTACCGAAATAGCATCGAGATAGGAACCGTGGTTACACACATAAATGTAGGATTTAGAGGTATCTACGACCTCTCTATTTTTTATTTTAATGCGGTACAAGCATAAAATGGCTACCGCCTTAGCCCAAATACGCAAACAGGTAAAAGATAAGGCTTGTGCTTTTTTGCCTTTAAATAAGAGTTGAATGAGAATGATAAAAGGAAACATCAAGAGCATAAAGCTGATGAATACTATTAAGCCCCAAAGCAAATACAAACTGGCAAAAATATTTCTGATGATGCGCATGGTTTAAATACTTAACGTTTCGCAGGCCTTTTCGGCAGACATTTTTTCGGCGTTTTTTTTGTTAAAATCACGGCCCAATCCTACTACTTCGCCATCAACAAGGACCTGTATACAAAATAATTTTTCGGATTCGCCAACTTCATTTACAAGCGGTTCAAAAGCAAACTCTTTCCCTTCGCGTTGGCACCATTCTATAAGCTTGCTTTTAAAATTGGTTTCGGTTAATTCCAATTGGTGCACATCTACGTGGTCTTGTATTATGCGGTTCAGAATGAGATCTTTGGTAAAATTATAGCCTTTATCTAGGTAAACGGCACCAATAAAAGCCTCAAAGGCATCGCCCAAAAGCGAACTTTGTTTATTGCCGTAGTTTACCATTTTAGCGTCGTATTCTATGAGCTCGTTAAAGCCGAGTTTACGGGCCAGTTGGTTTAAGTTTACCCTACTTACAATTTTAGAACGCATTTCGGTTAAAAAGCCCTCATTTTTATAGGGATAGCGTTTAAAGAGCATTTCGGCTACAACAGCTCCCAAAATGGCATCGCCCAAAAATTCTAAACGTTCATTACTACTTTTGGTACCATTTTTTAGAGAAATAGCTACCGATCGGTGGCGAAAGGCCATTCGGTATAAATTTAAATTACTTGGCACAAAGCCCAACATATTTTTTAGGCTCTTTGCAAACTTACGATGCGGAGATAAATAGAGATTGTATGCTTGAAAAATGGGCATCTAAAAACGTTAGTGAATCGAGTTGTACGATTAATTACAACGAATGTAAGAGAAAGTAAGGGAATTAGGCTTGATATTTTTTAAATATCACCGAGGCATTATGTCCCCCAAAGCCAAAAGTATTGCTTTGTGCAGCACGTACTTCACGTTTTTGCGCCTTGTTAAAGGTAAGGTTCAATTTCGGATCAATTTCTGGATCATCCGTAAAGTGGTTGATAGTTGGAGGGATAATATCGTTTTGTACCGATAATACCGAGGCAATGGCTTCTACAGCACCGGCTGCACCTAATAAATGGCCAGTCATAGATTTGGTAGAGCTGATATTTAAGCGGTAGGCATCTTCACCAAATAAACTTTGTATGGCTTTAGTTTCGCTAATATCGCCCAATGGGGTTGAGGTTCCGTGTACATTGATATAATCAATATCCGAAGTGCTCATACCTGCATCTCTCAAAGCGTTAGTCATTACCAATTTGGCACCTAAACCATCTGGATGTGGAGCTGTAATGTGATTTGCATCGGCACTCATGCCTCCGCCAACCAATTCAGCATAAATTTTAGCGCCACGTGCCAAAGCATGATCTAGTTCTTCTAAAATTAAAGTACCAGAACCTTCGCCGGCAACAAAGCCGTCGCGGTCTTTATCAAACGGGCGTGAAGCCGTTTTAGGATCGTCATTCCGAGTAGAAAGGGCATGCATCGCATTAAAACCTCCAATACCTGCTTCGTAAATTATAGCTTCCGAACCACCCGAAATAATTATATCGGCCATACCTAAACGCACATAATTAAATGCATCAATTAAAGCATTGGTAGAAGAAGCACAAGCAGAAACGGTAGAGAAGTTGGGACCGCGTAAGCCATATTTAATAGAAATATGGCCTGGGGCAATATCCAAAATCATTTTTGGAATAAAGAAGGGGTTGAAACGAGGGGTCCCATCGCCACCGGCAAAATTGGTTACCTCGTCTGAAAACGTTTTTAAACCGCCAATACCCGATCCCCAAATTACACCAATGCGGTTGGTATCTAGATTTTCGAAATCTAAACCCGCATCTTTTACGGCCTCATCGGTAGAGGCTAGGGCAAAATGGACAAAGGGATCTAACTTGCGGGCATCTTTGCGATCCATAAATTGTTCTGGATCGAAGTTTTTAACCTCACAAGCAAATTTGGTTTTAAAAAGAGTGGTGTCAAAATGGGTTATTGGATTGGCACCACTTACTCCATTCAGCAAGTTATTCCAAAACTCAGGAACCGTATTACCGATTGGAGTAAGTGCACCTAAACCCGTTACAACAACTCTTTTAAGCGCCATTGGAGCGTATTATTTTACGTTTGTTTCTAAGTAGGCAATAGCTTGACCAACCGTACCGATGGTTTCAGCTTGCTCATCAGGAATAGCCACATTGAATTCTTTTTCGAATTCCATGATAAGCTCTACGGTGTCTAATGAGTCTGCGCCTAAATCGTTGGTAAAAGAAGCTTCTGGGGTAACTTCTGCTTCATCAACTCCTAATTTTTCAACGATAATTGCTTTGACTCTTGATGCGATATCAGACATAGTTTTTATGATTTAAGGGTTAAATAATTCTGTGCAAAGAAAAATAAATAATATCAAATATCAAACCTTTTTGTTTTTGTCTTATGCACATCGCCAATTAAACGCAAATGATGTTACTTTTGTATAGAAATAAATCGAAATAAAAACCTTGAATAAAATTACGCTAAAACTAGAACTCGATTTTGATTTCATAGTACTGGCTATAACTACTTCCTTAAAAGATTATAGGCTGTGTTTTCACCTCAACAAATTCGCTCCAGCCAACTTTATGCGGGTTGATGAATTGGCCATACCCTTATCCGATAATCATACTGTAGCATTATTTAATAGATATACGTATCTGCCAGAAAATAGCGATACAGAATTTTATCTCTTGAGTAATAAGGGTTCGGAGGGTTTATTAATACCTGAAATGAACCGCGTAGATTACTTTTTAGTGATTAAAAATTTTATTGATGAGGAAGATTTAGAAGCTTGGATAAACCATCTGAAACAAATTCCTGAAGTGCTAGCTGCCGTAGAAGTTGATGTTAAAAAGTTGAAATCCAAAGAAAATCTGCTATTTTAGCGCTGTTTACAATATAGGTGTATCTCATACACTCATTTTTAAAATACCATTCAAACACTCCCTGCATGAAGCAAGTTCAAAGTAGAACTAAAATTGTGGCCACCATGGGCCCAGCATCTTCTCAAAAAGAAATGCTCATAAGTATGATAGAAGCCGGATTGAACGTATGCCGCTTAAACTTTTCGCATGGTAGCCAAGAAGTTCATCAAAAAACCATTGATACCATTCGCGAAATCAACGCAGCATATAAAACCAATGTGGGTATTTTGGCCGATTTACAAGGACCAAAAATTCGTATTGGAATGGTACAAGAAGGCGGTATACAACTCGTAAATGGCACACAAATAACCATTACAACCACCGAGCAAATTGGCGATAACGAAAAAATATACATAACCTACGATACTTTCCCGAACGATGTACGCCAAGGAGAAATTATTTTATTAGATGATGGCAAGCTACAATTGCGTGTGCTCACTACTAATAATAAAGATGAAGTGCTTTGCGAAGTGGTGCATGGCGGTATTTTAACATCTAGAAAAGGGGTAAATCTACCCAACACTAAGGTATCGCTACCTAGTTTAACCGAAGAAGATTTAAGTAATTTACATTTTGCCCTTAAAAATGATATTGAGTGGATTGGTCTTTCATTTGTGCGTGATGCCAACGATATTGTGGAATTAAAGCATATTATTGCCCAAAGCGGAAAACCAGCTCGTGTAATTGCCAAAATAGAAAAGCCAGAAGCTATTGAAAATATAGATGAGATTATTTCGGTAACCGATGGGATTATGGTAGCACGTGGCGATTTGGGAGTAGAAATGCCCATGGAGCAAGTGCCGGTATTACAAAAAATGATTGCTAAAAAATGTCGTGCAGCGGGTAAACCCGTAATTGTGGCTACCCAAATGCTCGAAAGCATGATTACCACACCACGCCCAACCCGTGCCGAAGTAAACGACGTGGCCAACTCGGTTTTAGACGGCGCCGATGCCGTAATGCTTAGCGGTGAAACCTCGGTAGGTGAATTTCCGCTAATTGTAATTGAAACGATGCAGAAAATTATCACCAACGTAGAAGAAAATGCATACCACTACAATACCCAAAAAATACTCGACCAAAACTCAAGCACCTACATGGCTGATGCAGTTTGTGGAACCGCAGTACATTTAGCCGAACAAACCCACGCCGTAGGTATTGTATCTATGACCTACTCGGGTTATACCGCCTTCGAAATTTCTAGTCACCGGCCCAAAGCCAGTACCTTTATTTTTACCAGTAACCAAAATCTCCTAAACGCCTTAAGTTTAGTATGGGGCGTAAAAGCATTTTATTACGATAAATTTGAAAGTACCGACAATACCATTAGCGAAGTAAATGCCATACTCAAAGCCGAGCACTTAGTAACAGCCGGCGACGTAGTAATTAATACCGCCGCCATACCTATTAAAAATAAAGGCAAAACCAATATGGTAAAAGTGACCGTGATAGATTAAAAAAACTAACCCTTTTATAAAGCAAAGCCCCTGACATTTTACTAGGGGCTTTTTTAGTCGGAAAAAATGCTGCAACAGATACCTAATTGGTGGCTCACAAACTATAACTAAAAATTATTTTTTTCCGAGTTTTCCACAGACATAATAACTTACAAAACAAGTACTTATAAAAATATTTTTTACGTGGTGATTGATTGAACTTCGACTTGTGGAAAACTCAAATTTAGCGCATAGAATCTAAAAGATAAATTTGGAGAAAAACCCCGTAGATTTTTTGTCGAAAGGGTCAGTTTAATTCAATAACATTTTAATTCGCAGTACAAGGCATGGGTAAAACTCCTACAAAAGCAAAAGCTACCGGTAAAGGTTTAAGCTTTCCACGTTATTTCACCAAAAATGGGGTGAACGTTTATGATCTTTTCCAATACGAAAAGCGCTCTTCAGTAATTCGCAATCCGGCAGGTGATGCCGTGTTCGAAATGAACGATGTAGAAGTGCCAGCCAGTTGGAGTCAAGTAGCAACCGATATTTTAGCACAAAAGTATTTCCGGAAAGCCGGAGTACCACAAGCAGACGGTAGCTTGGGTTCTGAAAAAAGCATCAAACAAGTAGCACACCGTATGGCCGACTGTTGGAAACAATGGGGCGTACGTTATGGCTATTTTGCAAGCCCTACCGATGCACAAGTATTTTACGACGAATTGGTGTACACCATCGTGGGTCAGTTGGCAGCGCCAAACTCACCGCAATGGTTTAATACTGGGTTACACAGTTCTTATGGCATTACCGGAAAGCCACAAGGGCACTATTTCGTAGATCCAGAAACCGAAGTGTTAAGCAAATCGACCTCAGCTTATGAGCGTCCGCAACCACATGCCTGCTTTATCCTTTCGGTAAGTGATGATTTAGTAAACGATGGTGGTATCATGGACCTTTGGGTTCGTGAGGCCCGTATTTTTAAATATGGCTCGGGCGTGGGTACCAATTACTCACAAATTCGTGGCGAAAACGAAAAATTATCTGGTGGTGGTTATTCATCAGGCTTAATGTCGTTCTTGAAAATCGGCGACCGTGCAGCAGGAGCCATCAAATCTGGTGGTACTACCCGTCGTGCAGCCAAAATGGTTTGTTTAGATTTAGATCACCCAGAAATTGAAGGTTTTGTAAACTGGAAAGTAGAAGAAGAGAAAAAAGTAGCTGCCTTAATTGCTGCCGGTTACTCTTCCGATTACGAGGGTGAGGCTTACCGCACCGTATCTGGTCAAAACTCAAACAACTCGGTTCGTATTCCAAACACATTCTTTAAAGCGTTAGAAACTGGCGGAAGTTGGGATTTAATCGGTCGTATTAAAGGCGATGTAATTAAATCTATCTCGACAGAAAAATTATGGCAAGATATTGCCTTTGCTGCTTGGGCATGTGCCGATCCAGGTGTACAATACGATACTACCATTAACGAGTGGCATACTTGCCCAGAAGGTGGACGCATCAATGCATCAAACCCGTGCTCTGAGTACATGTTCTTAGATAATACCGCATGTAACTTAGCCTCTATTAACCTAGCACACTTTTTCAACAAAGAAACCTTGGTTTTTGATGTAAAAGGATTTGAGCATGCCTGCCGTGTATGGACCGTAGTATTAGAAATTTCTGTATTGATGGCACAATTCCCATCAAAAGAAGTAGCCCAATTATCATACGATTACCGTACACTTGGTTTAGGTTACGCCAACTTAGGTTCTATGTTAATGGTTGCCGGCATTCCGTACGATAGTGAGCAAGCCCGTGCCATTGGTGGTTCTATTACCGCTATTATGACCGGTACCGCTTACGCAACTTCAGCAGAAATGGCTAAAGAATTAGGTACCTTTACTAGATACGAAGAAAATAAAAAACACATGTTACGTGTAATGCGTAACCACCGTGCAGCTGCTTATGATGCAGAAGACGCTTATGTAGGCATTGAAATTAAGCCTCAAGGTATTAAAGCACAATTCACTCCTGACTATTTATTGAAAGCAGCAACCAAAGCTTGGGATGATGCAGTTAAATTAGGAGAAAAATATGGTTACAGAAATGCACAAACAAC
>JAPLFD010000005.1 GCA_026390835.1 Sphingobacteriales bacterium | reverse complement strand
AAATGAACAAGGAAGAAACGCCCGATGTTTTAGCTATTTTACCACTCAGAAATACCGTACTGTTTCCTGGGGTAGTTATTCCCATAACCATTGGTCGCGATAAATCTATCAAATTGGTGAAAGATGCCTACAAAGGTGATCGAATTATAGGTGTGGTTTCGCAACGTGATGTGGCCATTGAAGATCCTACGTTTGAGCAGTTAAATAGCATTGGAACTGTAGCGCTCATTATTAAAATGCTACAAATGCCCGATGGCAGCACCACCGTTATTATTCAAGGTAAGCAACGCTTTAGCTTGAAAGAAGAAATACAATCGGAACCCTATATCAAGGCAAGTATCACCAAATTTGAAGAAATAAAACCTAAAGTTACTGCCGAATTTAAGGCCATTATGGCCAATATAAAGGAGATGGCGATGCAAATCATTCAGTTATCGCCAAACATACCAAGCGAAGCGGCCATTGCGATTAAAAATATCGAGAGTCCTTCGTTTTTAATCAATTTCATTTCTTCTAACATGAATGCCGATGTAGCCGACAAACAAAGCATGTTAGAGGTAGCCAAACTGAGAGAACGGGCTCAACTGGTGATGGAGCATTTAACGCAAGAACTGCAAATGCTCGAATTACGCAACCAAATTCAATCTAAAGTACGTACCGATTTAGACAAGCAACAGCGTGAATATTACCTCAACCAGCAATTAAAAACCATTCAAGAAGAATTGGGGGGCAACTCTCCAGACTTAGAATTAGAAAACCTGAATAAACGGGCAGCCGAAAAAAAGTGGACAAAAGAAGTTGCGGAGCATTTTAAAAAAGAATCAGACAAATTAGCTCGAATGAACCCGGCAGCAGCCGATTATTCGGTGCAAATTAATTACTTAGAGTTATTGCTCGATTTGCCTTGGAGCGAATTTACCAAAGATAATTTCGACTTAAAAAGAGCACAAAAAATATTGAATAAAGACCACTTCGGACTTGATAAAGTAAAGCAACGCATTATTGAATATTTAGCCGTCTTAAAGCTAAAACACAATATGAAAGCGCCAATTTTATGTTTGGTAGGCCCTCCGGGAGTTGGTAAAACTTCCTTGGGTAAATCCATTGCCAAATCATTAGGCCGTAAATACGTGCGCATGGCTTTGGGTGGCATTCGCGATGAAGCCGAAATTCGCGGTCATCGAAAAACATATATAGGCGCCATGCCGGGCAGAATTATGCAATCGCTGAAAAAGGCTGGTGCAACAAACCCTGTATTTGTATTAGACGAAATTGACAAAGTAGGCACCGATTTTAGAGGCGACCCCTCCTCGGCCCTACTAGAAGTATTAGATCCGGAGCAAAACAACGCTTTTTACGATCATTACGTAGAAGTAGACTACGATCTTTCGAACATATTATTTATTGCTACGGCCAACAGTTTAAGCACTATTCATCCGGCATTGTTAGATCGCATGGAAATTATTGAAGTAAATGGCTATACCATTGAAGAGAAAATGGAGATTGCCAAACGCCATCTTTTACCCAAACAATTAGAACAACACGGTATTAAAGCGAAAGATATTACCTTAAAACCAGCCATTATTGAAAAGGTGATTGAAGAATACACCCGCGAATCGGGCGTGCGGGGTTTGGAGAAAAAAATTGGCACTTTGGTACGTGGCGTAGCCACCAAAATAGCCATGGAAGAACCCAATGAGCCTCTTTTAAGCAAAGCTGATGTAGAAAAAATATTAGGCGCCCCTATTTTCGATAAAG
The DNA here is from genome assembly GCA_026390835.1 of Sphingobacteriales bacterium. Lineage (GTDB taxonomy): Bacteria > Bacteroidota > Bacteroidia > Sphingobacteriales > Sphingobacteriaceae > JAIPAN01. The sequence continues at coordinate 29,002 of JAPLFD010000005.1, read as the reverse complement.
ATTTATACGAAGGAAATGAAGTAGCCGGTGTAGTAACTGGTTTAGCTTGGACTTCGGTAGGTGGCGACATTTTATTCATTGAAGCAAGCTTAAGTCCGGGTAAAGGTAAACTAACCCTAACTGGCAATTTAGGCGATGTCATGAAAGAATCGGCCAGCATTGCCATGGCTTACTTACGTAGCAATTCGGCTCAATTCGGTATCGATTTCAGGGTATTTGACGCCTGGGATGTACACATTCATGTACCTGCGGGTGCTACCCCTAAAGACGGGCCTTCGGCTGGGGTAACCATGCTTACTGCCTTATGCTCTGCATTTACACAGCGTAAAGTAAAAGCACATTTGGCTATGACTGGAGAAATTACGCTTCGCGGAAAGGTGTTGCCGGTAGGTGGCATACAAGAAAAAATATTAGCCGCCAAAAGAGCTAACATTAAAGAAATCATTCTGTCCAAATCAAACGAGAAAGACATCTTAGAAATTAAAGCCGGTTATATTAAGGATCTCAAATTCCATTACGTAAAAGAGATGAAGGAAGTAATTGACCTGGCTTTAAGCAAACAAAGGGTAAAAAACCCTATTGAGCTTCGTATTCAGGAAACTCAAAAATCTAATTAATGAAGAAACGATTTTATAAAAAAGCCCCCAAGATCTGGTGGCTTTTTTTATACCTAGGCCATAGCTATTTTGTATATTTACGTGTTTAAACTTTGTATGATTTATCATTATACAATCTAATACACAGGAGATGAGACTAAAAATTTGTGTACTTCTAGCACTACTAAGCTTAAGTCTAGGTGCTTCTGCCCAAAGTCATAGCAAACAATTTGGCTTTAGGAGTGATAATGATGCCTATTTGGCCAGAGGCCAAGACAAATACTACACCAATGGCATTTTTATAAGTTACCGCTTTGCCAACAAACCAAAAAAAGAAAATTCTGCCCTAGCTAAACAGCTTACTCAACTAGAATTAGGGCAAAAAATGTACAATGCGCAATCGGGTTATATCCCTGATATTGTATACATAGACCGCCCCATTACGGCCTATTTATACGCAGGAGCTAGCAAGCATTGGTTTTATCGTTCAGAAAACAGTTTAAGTCTTGGGGTACAGTTAGGTACCATTGGCCCAAATGCCTTAGGCAAACAAGCACAAGAATTAATTCATAAACTAGGTGGCTTCTATCCTCCAAAAGGTTGGGAATATCAATTAAACAACGAAATAGGCCTAAACTTCCAGATGGCCTATACCCGTTTTTTACAACGGTCTTCTTCTAAAAAATTAGACCTCTCCATAAATAGCGGGGCCAACTTGGGTAACACCTACAGTGGTTTAAGTGGTGGCTTCACCTTACGAACAGGTAGAATGAATTCACTTAATTCTACGGCTTATAACCGGAGTAATCTCTCTGATGCAAACAGCACAAACGAATTTTTCTTCTTTGCCAAACCGCAACTCGATTGGGTAGCCTACGATGCCAGTATTTCGGGTGGATTATTTTTAAAAGATAAAGGACCTATTACCTTTAATAGCCAACCTTGGGTTCTTAGCCAAGAATTTGGATTGGTATTTGCGCAAAAACGTTGGAGTGCACAACTATCTTATACCTTTAAAACACACGAAATAAATAGCCGTGCAAAAGCGCATCAATTTGGAACGATATCAACCTATTATCAATTTAGGTAAGTCCAATTTTGAAATTTAGCCGCATGTTATTAACACCAAATTGTACCTTTGTTTAGCAATGAGTAAAAATATAGTAGTGGCCATAGATGGCTATTCTTCATGCGGTAAAAGTACCCTAGCTAAGGCTTTAGCCAAAAAATTGCATTTTGTATATGTAGATAGTGGGGCCATGTACAGGGCAGTAACCCTCTATTTTTTACGTAATTGGGTAGACATTAATTCCCAAGATGCCGTTGCAGAAGCGCTCAAAAACATCCATTTAGATTTTCATGCCAGAGATTACGAAACGCACATTACCCTAAATGGCGAAGAAGTATCAAACGTAATTCGTGATATGAAAATTTCGGAAATGGTAAGCCCAGTAAGTGCACTCAAAAAAGTACGCACCGAAATGGTTAAACAGCAACAACGTATGGGTAAAACGGCCAATATTGTAATGGATGGCCGTGATATTGGTACTACCGTTTTCCCAGATGCCAGCCTAAAAATTTTCATGACTGCCGATCCTAAAGTGCGGGCAGAACGCCGTTACAAAGAAATGATTGCCAAAGGCGATCGCATTAGCCTAGAAGAGGTGTTTGAAAATTTGGCGCACCGCGATTTTTTAGATACCACCCGTACAGAAAGCCCCTTAAAACGTGCAGAAGATGCTATAATTCTTGATAATACCGAACTTACGCCCGAAGAACAACTAAGCTTCGCACTGAACCAAGTAGAGCCATTACTAAAAGAATAGCCCACTTTCCTACTTAGTTTCCTGAAAATCACGTCCAAAGCCGAAAATAAACAACAAAATAATTTTGTTTGCTTAGGTATTTACCTACCTTTGCAGTCCTGATTAAAAATTGGGAAAAAGGAGACAAATTAATTAATGGCTAAAAAACAACAAGCAGAAAAAGAGTTAAAAGCTAAAGAAGCTGAACTCGGCACTGACACCGTAGAGGTGAAAGAAACAGAAATCATTGAATCTGAAGCAGATTCTTTGTCTATCGAAGAGATTAAATCTACTACGATGGTTACCCCTTCCGGCGATTTTGACTGGGATGCGGATGACAAAGGTTTCGGAAATTACACCGATGCAGAACGCAGCAAGCTGGAAGCAATGTATTCTGGAACATTCAATTCTATCAATACCGGAGAAATTATTTCAGGTGTGGTAGTATCTATCAACAACAAAGACGTGGTATTAAACATCGGTTTCAAATCAGATGGTTTAGTGTCTATCTCTGAATTCCGCGATACCCCCGAATTAAAAGTGGGTGATACGGTAGAGGTATTTGTTGAATCGCAAGAAGATGCCAATGGGCAATTGATTTTATCACGTAAACGTGCTAAAACGCAAAAATCATGGGAAACCATCAACTTGGCATTAGAAAATGATACCATCATTAATGGTTACGTTAAAAGCCGTACAAAAGGTGGTTTAATTGTTGATATCATGGGTGTTGAGGCGTTCTTGCCTGGCTCTCAAATCGATATCAAACCCATTAGAGATTACGATATTTATGTAGGTAAAACAATGGAATTTAAAGTGGTTAAAATTAATCACGAATTCAAAAACGTTGTTGTATCGCACAAAATCTTAATTGAAGACGATTTGGAAAGCCAAAAAGTTGAAATCGTTTCTAAATTAGAAAAAGGACAAGTATTAGAAGGTACCGTTAAAAACATTACCGATTTTGGTGTATTCATTGATTTGGGTGGTGTTGATGGTTTACTTCACATCACAGATATTTCATGGGGCCGTATAGAGCATCCACGTGAAGTGTTGGCATTAGATCAAAAAATAAATGTAGTTGTTTTAGATTTTGATGACGACAAAAAACGTATTGCCTTAGGTTTAAAACAATTAACCTCTCACCCATGGGAAGCTTTAGATACCAAATTAGAAATTGGTTCTAAAGTAAAAGGTAGAATTGTAACCGTAGCAGATTATGGTGCATTCTTAGAAATTGTACCAGGCGTTGAAGGTTTAATTCACGTATCAGAAATGAGCTGGTCACAAAATTTACGCAACCCACAAGAATTTTTAAAAGTGGGCGACGAAGTGGAAGCTCAGGTATTAACCTTAGACCGCAACGAGCGTAAAATGAGCTTAGGTGTTAAGCAATTAACTCCAGATCCTTGGAAAGACTTAGCAAAACGCTACCCTACAGGAAGCAAACAAAGTGCTGTGGTAAAAAACATGACTAACTTTGGTGTATTTGTTGAGTTAGAAGATGGAATTGATGGATTAATTCACATTTCAGATCTATCTTGGTCTAAAAAAGTAAACCACCCGAACGAATTTACCAAAGTTGGTGAAACATTAGAAGTGGTTGTTTTAGAGCTTGACGAAGAAAACCGTAAATTAAGTTTAGGCCACAAACAATTAGAAGAAAACCCTTGGGAAACTTTCGAAACTGTATTTAACTTGGATTCTGTTCATGAAGGTACTGTATTGAAAGTAACCGATAAAGGTGCTGTAATTGCCTTGCCATATGGTGTAGAAGGTTTCTGCCCAAGCAAACACATGGCAAAAGAAGATGGCACTGTGGTAAAAGCTGAAGAAACCGCTAATTTCAAAATCATTGAGTTTAACAAAGATTCTAAACGCATTGTAGTTTCTCATGCCCGTATTTGGGAAGAGGTAAAAGCAGAAGAGCGTAAAGAAGAAAATACCCAGAAGAAGAAAGATGCGAAAGCCTCTCAAACTGCCGTTAAAAAAGTAAAAGACTCTGTTGAGAAATCTACTTTAGGTGATTTAGGTGTACTTGCTCAATTGAAAGCTAGCATGGAAGGTGCAGAAACTAAAACTGCAGCAAAAGCTAAAAAAGCAAAAGAGGAAGCTCCAAAAGCCGACGACGCTGAGTAATCTTTTTCACTCACAAAAAAGCCCCCGAAATTCGGGGGCTTTTTTTATGCCTAAAGCTAAAAAAATGTGTTTTAAAATTTGGGCGCAATAGCGTACATTTGCTAAAATCTAAACATTGATGGAAACCTTAACGTTGCTAGACGGTCAAAAATTCCAAATAACCATTCTACGGCTTTGTCATCAATTAATTGAAAACCACAACACCTTTTCCGACACCGTACTTATTGGCATTCAGCCCAGAGGAATTTATTTAGCCGATCGCATTCATCAGGAGCTAAAACGGATTCAACCACATACCGAATTACAAGCAGGAAACCTCGATATTACCTTTTTTAGAGACGATTTCAGAACCAATAAAGATTTGCCGGTGGCTAGTACTACGGCCATAGATTTTATTGTAGAAGATAAAAATGTGATTTTAGTTGATGATGTTTTGTGGACCGGAAGAACCATTAGAGCTGCTTTAGATGCCCTTTTAGCATTTGGCAGACCCCGAAAAGTAGAATTATTAGTATTGGTTGATCGCAGATTTTCACGCCAATTACCCATTGAACCAAATTATATAGGCATAGAGGTTGATTCTGTAGACTCACAAAAAGTGGTTGTAAGCTGGAAAGAAACCGACCAGTATGATTGTGTAACCTTATTATTAGATAAATAACAATGGCAGAAAACTCATCGAAACTCAGTACCAAACACCTCCTAGGCATAAAAGACCTAAGCACCGAGGATATTCAACTGATTTTAGAAACTGCCGATAATTTTAAAGACGTATTGCAACGTCCCATCAAAAAAGTACCCTCACTCCGCGACATTACCATTGCCAATATCTTTTTCGAGAATTCAACCCGCACCAAACTATCGTTCGAATTAGCCGAAAAACGCCTTTCGGCCGATACCGTTAGTTTTGCTGCCAGTTCCTCATCGGTAAGTAAAGGAGAAACCCTCATAGACACCGTAAACAATATTTTAGCCATGAAAGTGGATATGGTGGTCATGCGCCACCCACATGCAGGGGCAGGCGTATTTTTAAGCAAGCATGTAAACGCACAAATTGTAAATGCCGGCGATGGTGCCCACGAACATCCTACGCAAGCATTGCTAGATGCCTTCTCTATACGAGAAAAATACGGCGATGTACGAGGCAAAAAAGTAGCCATTATAGGCGATATTTTACACTCCAGAGTTGCCCTATCCAATATTTTATGCCTGCAAAAATTAGGTGCCGAAGTGATGGTATGTGGCCCAACTACCCTCATACCCAAATACATAGGTAGCTTGGGCGTAAAAATAGAGCACAACCTACTTAAAGCCCTCAATTGGTGTGATGTAGCCAATATGCTCCGCATACAATTGGAACGCCAAGACATTAAGTATTTCCCATCGCTAAGAGAATACAGCATGATGTATGGCCTAAACAAACAAATTCTCGATTCGCTCGACAAAGAAATTACCATTATGCACCCCGGCCCTATAAACCGAGGCGTAGAAATTACCAGCGATGTGGCCGACAGCAAGCAAGCAATCATTCTAGATCAAGTAGAAAATGGGGTGGCTGTACGCATGGCTGTACTCTATTTATTAGCCAATTCTAAAGATTAATTCTTTTTTTCAACATCCGCCTGTTTTGGATACACAATTATGTTAATTTGTGCTTATCAACACATGTTAATTTCTAATTTAAAACAAGCCCACTTATTTGGCTACTTTTAAATAGACACCTATATATACTCAAACGATGTTTAGTTTCAAAAAAGTAGTTACTAGCCTACTCATTAGCAGTATTAGCCTTTCTACCTACGCACAAGATGCGGTAATTGGTGCTTACAAACACGGTTTAGACTTACTTGAAAAACATAAATACGTAGCTGCATCCAAACAATTTAGCCTAGTGCTGGCAGGTGATAAAGAACAAGGATTAAACTTGTTGCAAGAAAATGCTACATTTTACCATGCACTATGCGCCCAAGAACTTGGCCACACGAATGCCGAAAATTTGCTCTTGGCATTTGTTACTAATCACCCCGAAAACATACTTAGCCAACAAGCCTATTACCAACTCGGTCGTACGTACTTTGCAAAAAAAGAGTACGCTAAAACCATAAACTGGCTAACTAAAACAAGTGCTATAAACTTACCTACAAGCTTAGTGCTAAATTACAATTTTAAACTAGGCTATGCCTATTTTGAAAACAAAGAATATGTAAAAGCAGAGCCCCTTTTTGGTCAGCTTAAAAACGGCACAACGGCCTATGCCGAACCATCCACCTATTACTATGCCTACATCAATTACTTAAATGCCGACTATACCACAGCTCTAAAAGAATTTGAACGGTTAAAAGGATCTAAAACTTACGAAGACAGCTATCCCTATTACATTTCCGCTTTATATTTCTTAGATAAGCGCTATAACGATGTATTAAGCTATGCCCTACCCCATTTAAAAAACATAAATGCCAAATACGAAACGGAGTTATTGCGCATTATTGCAGCCTCTTACTTCGCCAATTCAGCCTATACCGATGCGGCTAATTACTACCAACAATTTCAAAATAAAGACAAAGAACAAACTCAAAACAACCAAGATAACTACCAAATTGGCTACGCAGCACTTCAACTAAAAAACTACCCTAAAGCCGTTACCGAGCTCGAAAAAATAGAAACTGCCGATGAATTTTTTCAAAGCGGCATGCTTGCATTGGGTGAATCTTTTTTAGCTGTAGGCAACAAACAGGGTGCCAGAAATGCCTTTTTTAAAGCCGCTAAAGTTAATTACGACAAAGATATTCAGGAAGAAGGTGCCTTTAATTATGCCAAACTTTCCTATGAGTTGGAGTTTCACCAAGTTGCTTTAGATGCTACCCAAGAATTTATTAGCAATTACCCAGTTTCAAAAAAAATAAACGAGGCCAAAACCCTATTGGGCGAAATTTTATTGACTACCAAAAATTATAAGGACGCTATCGATATTTTAGAGAGTATTACTAATAAAAATAAGGATGCCCAAGAAGTTTATCAGAAAGTATGCTATTACCGTGGCTTAGAATTTTATAACGAAAGAGCCTTCCAAAACGCCATATCGGTGTTTATGCGCTCTAATAAATGGGCGGTAGATGAAGAAATTGCTGCCTTGTCTACCTATTGGATGGCCGAATCAATGTACGAAGTACGGAAATTTAGCGAAGCGATTGATAAGTTTCAAGCATTTTTAACGATGCCTGCTGCTCGTAAAACGGGGGTATATAATTTTGCCAATTATGCTTTAGGCTATGCCTATTTTGAAGATGAAAATTATTACAAATCTGCCTTTTACTTTGAAAACTTCTTGAAAGGAAAAGACATCGACGAAAATACTAAAACCGATGCTTGCTTACGACTAGCCGACGCTTACTTTGTGCAAAAAAATTACCCTAGCGCCTTGGTGAATTACAATAAAATCATTGAAAATGCCTCTTCAGGAGAAGATTATGCACTCTTTCAACGTGGCATGATTCAGGGTTTACAAGGAGAAAATGATGCGAAAATAAGCACCCTTGAAGCATTGTTAGCCAAGTATATTGGCTCTAACTATGCCGATGACGCCAGCTTTGAAATTGCAAATACCTATTTTATCAAAGGCGATTTTGAACGAGCAAAATCTGATTTAAATGCCCTGCTTGAAAAATATCCCCGAAGCAGTTATGTAGCTAGAGCATTGGTAACTATTGGCTTGGTACAATACAATCAAGACACGAACGACGCTGCCCTAGAAACCTTTAAAAAAGTAGTAAATGAATATTCGGTTACCGATGAAGCCCAACAAGCCTTAGCCGCTATAAAAAATATTTACATGGATAAATCGGATGCAGATGGCTATTTAGCCTATGCCAACACAACCAATATTGGCAATTTGAGTGTAGCCGAGCAGGATAATTTAACTTTTCAGGCTGTAAACAACCGCTTTACCAACGGCGAAACACAAACAGCCGTAGATGCGGTAGATGCCTATTTCGATAAATTTCCGAATGCCATACACACCAAACAAGCCCGCTTTATTAGAGCCGAATGTTTGGTTAAACTACAAAAACCCGATTTAGCTATTCCAGATTACGAGTTCATTTTAAACGATTGGACCAGCGATTACACCGAACGAGCGCTCATAAGCATTGCCAAAATTTATTTAACACAGAAAAAATACAACGAGGCCATTGTGCATCTAAAAAAACTAGAACTTACTTCGGAGTACCGTGCCAACTATGGCTTTGCAGTAAATAACCTCATGGAATCTTATGCTAGTTTAAACCAAGCCGATGAAACCTTAAAATACACTGAATTGGTTAAAAATTTCGAAAAATCGTCGGAAGAAGATAAGTTGAAAGCCAATTTATTTGCTGCTAAAGCCTATGTACTTAAAAACGATTTAGCCAGTGCATTCCCAAATTTTAAAGAAGTAAGCGAAAAAACAAAAACCATCCTAGCAGCCGAAGCCCGGTATCAAATGGCCGCCATTCAATTTCAGCAAGGAGAATATAAGGCTGCGCAACAAACCGCATTTGATTTGATTAAAGACCTACCCTCATTTGATTATTGGATAGCCAAAAGTTTTCTACTCCTGGCCGATACCTACTTGGCCCTAAAAGATGAATTCCAAGCAAAAAGTACGCTACAAAGCCTCTTAGATAATTACACCGGCAACGATGAAATTATACCCGCTGCAAAAGAAAAATTAGAGGCACTAAACAAAAAGAACTAGCATGAAGCCTACCTATAAACTACTCGTATTCTTTTTTGGCAGCCTACTGGGCACTGCCAATTTACTTGCACAAGATAAAGCCGTTGATAAAAAACCAGAAGCAAGTGGCACACTCTCGGAAGAAATTGAGGTAGTGCGCCCCTACAAACCCGTGCTGGCCAATGCAGCTAAAATTCGCAGAAACCCCGATTTAACTACCGCTCCAGTATTTAAGCCTGTCTTAAGCTACCAAATTTTAGATCGAAAATTAGAATTAAATACCGATATACGCCAATTACAATACCAACAAATGGCTGAGCAAAAACCTCCTAGCCTAAGCAACAATTACCTTAAATTTGGTGCAGGTACGCTCAAAACAGGGCTAGCAGAACTATACCTCAATACAAAGCGTAACGAAAATTCACAAGTTGGTATAGCTCTCACTCATTTTTCTGCGCAAGACATCTTACCAAAACAACAATTCGCAAAACAACAATTCTCGGCATTCGGAAAAAATATTGGCGTCAAATATGTAATTTCTGGAACAGCCAATTACAATCATTTAGGCACCTATTTTTACGGAAAGGATCCGATTGTGTTGCTTAACCCCAACCCTGCTAAACAAACATTAAATGCCCTGCAGTTACAAGCTGAATTGGCAAAAAGATTTGTAGAAGGCGATTTAAAATGGACCTATGGACTAAGTATACAAGCTGATATGTTTAACAATGCAACTCAAGGGAAAGAAAATAACATGCGGATACATACAGCTGCAAGTAAAACAGTTAAAAATTTTAGTTTTGGCATCCGTACCAAGCTTGATCTTAGCTCCATAAAACAAGGGAGTAGTACTCTAGCCAACAATCTTTTCAAAGCCAATCCCTATGCTTCCTACAGCAAAGCAGATGTGAACCTCAGTGTTGGACTGAATATAGCGCAAGAGTTTGGCCAAATTTCTAGATTAAGCACCCTTCCATCGGTTGAAATTAGTGCACCACTATCCGGAAAAGATGTTTTCTTTATTGCGGGCTTAAAAGGCGATGTTGTTAAAACCTCTCTTTTCGAATCTTCCTTCATCAATCCCTATTTGGGCGGCAACCAAACCATTGTAAATAGCATCACTAAATCAGATATTTTTGCTGGGCTAAGTGGAAATTTTGGACCGAGCGTTGGATTTAAAGCCAAAGGGTTTTTTAAACGGATAAGCAATTTACCCTTGTTTATTAATACTAGCACTGATTTAAGCACGTTCAATTTAATTTACGATGCAGGAACGAGCAACCTAACGGGTGTTAACATAGACTTACATATTCAAGTATCGGATGTATTTAGTTTAGAAAGTAGGTTAGAAAGCGTTACCTACAAATTAGCTACTGAAACAAAAGCATGGTTTAGACCCAACTTTACCCTGAATACAGAAGCACGTGCTCAACTAAACTCCAAAATGGCTCTATCGGCAAGTTTAAATTACCGCGGACAAAGCTTTGCTAAACTAGTAAATCAGCCAGTTGCAATAAAAGGATACCTAAATATGGATTTGGGAACTAGTTACCAAGTAGCCAAAAAATGGTCGGCCTTTGTACAAGCAGCCAATCTGCTAGACACCAAATACCAGCAATATCTGTATTATAATGGCTTTGGTCGTCAAATTTTTGGCGGAATTAGTTATTCCTTCTAAGGTTTATTTTGGGGTTACTTAATTAAGGCTTAAATTTACCACAATGGACATCAGTAGCTACATAGCCGAATACATACGAGAAAATCAGATATTGATTGTTCCGGGCTTGGGAACCTTTACTAAAGAACAAGTTCCTGCCCGATTTGATACAGCCAACGATCGATTTCTACCACCAACCGAACGTATTGTATTCAGTAGCAGTTTTAGTGATGATTTGGGACTCCAAAAATTTATTTGCACCGCCGAAAAGGCAAAACCAAAAGCCGTTGCTCAATTTATTGAGCAATATGTGAGTAATTTAATTGATTTATTAGCCACCACCGAGGAGATAAAAATTGATGCATTAGGCACGTTTAAACGCACAAGCACCAAACTTACTTTTAAAGCCGACGAAAGTTTAGCAAGCAACGTAAGCTACTTTGGTTTAAAACCTCAAAAAGAAAAGTTGGGCATACAAGCACCCGTAGAAGAAGTTTCTCTCATACCAGAAGAAGCGGCAATTACCGAAATACCAACAGAAGAACCGATACTAGAAAGCCAAGAAGAAGAACCGATACTAGAAAGCCAAGAAGAAGAAGAATTAGAAGAAGTTCAGGGTTCTTCTAAATTGAAGAAAGCTGTTCTCATACTATTCATACTTGCACTTTCGGCATTAGCAGGTTTGCAAATTTATTGCCCAAGCTTATTAGGCCATTTATGGAATGTCCCGGTAGTGGCAAGTAAACCCGTAATAGATACGATTACTACGAAAATAGATACTACGCTTAAAGCAGACAGCACTTTGAAAAGCGATAGCACTAACCTAAAAACTGATAGCCTAGCTCCATTAGCATCTGCAATACCTTTAACTTCCCCTAGTTTCGAAATTATCATTGCCGCTTTCTATAAACAATCGGAGGCCGATGAATTTATAAAGCAATTAGCAACACGTCAAATAAATGCCCACAGTATACAAACCAAAAAAGGAGGTTTGTTTAAAATTAGTGTAGGTACATTTAGTGATCAAGCTACTGCTAGCACCGAATTACTAAAATTGAACAAAGATTTAGCAAAAAATGCCTGGATTTACCGGGTTAAACCATTAAAAACCACAGAAAATGTTTCTACTACAAATTGATACCATTACCAAAGCTGTTGCAGATACTACTGCACAAGTTACCACCGCTGCGGCTCCAAAAGAATTGCGTTTTATCGACTTACTTTTTAGTGGAGGTTGGGTAATGATTCCCCTTTTATTGCTTTTCTTTTTAGCCCTAGTTATTTTTATTGAGCGTTACCTAACCATACGTAAAGCCAGTAAAGACGAAACAAATTTAATGCAACAAGTAAAAGAAAGCATCACGGCAGGCAAGCTCGATTCCGCCTTGGCAATTTGCCGCGGCAGCAATACCGCCCTGGGTCGCATGTTGCAAAAAGGCTTATTGCGTATTGGCCGCCCTATTAAAGATATAGAAGGAGCCATTGAAAATATTGGAAAATTAGAAGTATCCAAACTAGAAAAAAACATCAGCATATTGGGAATTGTAGCCGGTATCGCACCCATGCTTGGTTTCGTTGGAACCATTTCGGGTGTAATTCGAATTTTCTACAACATCTCTTTAACCGATAATATTAGCATGGGTGCCATTGCCGGAGGATTATACGAGAAAATGATTACTTCTGCCAGTGGCCTAATCATCGGAATTTTAGCCTATGTAGCCTACCACGTACTAAACATTATGGTAGATCGCGTTATTTTAAAAATGGAAACAGACGCCGTAGAATTTATTGATCTATTAGAAGAACCAGGACGATGAATTTAAGAAGGAGAAAAAGAGCCGGTGCAGAAGTGCACACCTCAGCCATGAACGACATTATGTTTTTCTTGCTGTTATTCTTCTTAATTGCCTCTACCATTACCAATCCGAATGTGGTTAAATTATTACTTCCACGATCAGATTCGGGACAATCGGTTTCTAAAAAAACCATTACGGTATCCATCAGCAAAGACTTAGAATACGTTGTTGACAAACAAACCGTACCTGTAGATCAATTAATGCCCACCATACAACGATTCCAAGGCTCTGCTCAAGAATTAACCATTGTGTTGTATGTAGATAGAACCGTAGCCATTGAAAACGTGGTAAACGTAATGGACATAGCCAACAAATTGAAAATAAAACTGGTTTTAGCCACCGAACCTAAAAACTAAATGGCCTACACCGAAGAAAATAACTATCCCAAAGCATTAGCCTTTTCGGCTATGGCTATGGCTATCTTATTAGTCATTAGTTATTTTGTAATTATTGGCACTCCTTTTACCCCACAAGAGGTAGGAACAGGCGGTATTATTGTAAATTACGGAACCAGCGGTGAAGGTATAGGCGATGATTACATGAGCGTAGAAGAGCCCTCGGTTTCCCCCAATGCCAATGGCGTGCTTCCGGATAATATGAGTAATACACCAAATACAACGGCTAGCGCACAAAGTAGTACCAAAAGCGTAGTAACACAAGATGCGGAAGATGCGCCCAATATTGCCACTAAAAATAAAAACACCACCAATACGCCTGTAACAACAAGCCAAGCCAAACAAGCAACTTCGGCTATCAATCAAAATGCGCTATATAAGGGCAAAGCCAATGCTGGTACGGGTAGCGGCGACGGAACCGGTGGAGCACCCGGAAATCAAGGTAGTAAAAATGGCGACCCGCTCTCTCCAAATTATGGCGAAGGTGGTTCGGGTTTTGGCGGCCTTAGTTTAACCCTAGCCAACCGACGTTTTGTGAGCATTCCTCGTATAGACGACGATGGCCAAAGTGCTGGCAAAATTGCCGTAGAAATTAGGGTAGATAAAAACGGTGTAGTAGTATCTGCCCGTGCAGGAGTCCTAGGCACCACCATCACCGATACTAAATTATGGCGTAAATGCGAAGCAGCAGTTACCGGAGCCCGCTTAAATCAGTTAGAAAGTGCCCCCGACGTACAAATTGGTAAGGTGGTATTCAACTTTAAAGTAAAGTAAGCGTAAACTTATGGCGTTTAGCACCTACGCAGATACCCTTCGTTATTTGTATGCACAATTACCTATGTTCACTCGAGTGGGTGCCAGTGCCTATAAAAAAGATTTACACAACACGCTAGCACTTTGTAAGGCACTTAACCACCCGGAGCATAAATTTAAAAGTGTGCACATTGGCGGCACAAATGGTAAAGGATCTAGCTCACACATGTTGGCAGCTATCTTACAAACGGCAGGCTATAAAACAGGTTTATATACTTCTCCACACCTACTCGATTTCAGAGAGCGTATTCGTATAAATGGGCAAATGATTCCGGAGCAAGAGGTTGTTAACTTTGTAAATAGTCATCAGGCTTTATTTGAAGAGATAAACCCTTCCTTTTTTGAAGCTACGGTGGGCCTAGCCTTCGATTATTTTGCTAAACAACAGGTAGACATTGCCATTATTGAAGTAGGCTTGGGTGGCCGATTAGATTCAACAAACGTCATTCATCCACTACTATCACTCATTACCAATATCGGCTTAGATCACCAGGATATTTTAGGAACTACCTTAAGAGAAATTGCTGGTGAAAAAGCGGGCATTATAAAAACCGGTACGCCCATTATTGTTGGCGAAAAACAAGCAGAAATAGCCGATGTATTCGAAAATAAAGCGATAGAAGCGAATGCTAAAATCCTTTTTGCTTCAGCATGTTGGAACATTACACCGAAAAAAAAAGCACCACTATTGGTCGTTAATGCGCAGTCTAGTAAGCAAAATCTAGAATTAGCGCTCGATTTGAGGGGTTCTTACCAAGCAAAAAACCTGCCGGGAGTATTAAGCGCCGTGGTTGAACTGAATACACAAGGTTTTAAAATTACGGAACAGCACCTAAAAACTGCGCTCAAGCAAGTAATTAGCCTTACAGGTTTACAAGGCCGTTGGCAAACCATACAACAACAGCCTTTAGTTATTTGCGATACCGGCCATAATGAAGACGGGGTTAAAGAAGTATTGAAAAACATTGCCAATACACCACACCAAAACCTTCATATGGTTTGGGGAATGGTTAAAGATAAAGATGTAGCGAAAATTTTGGAACTTTTACCTAAAGAGGCTAGCTACTATTTCTGTCAACCCAATATTCCCCGAGGAAAACCTACCGAAGACCTGGCCCAAGAGGCACAAAAAGTTGGATTAAACGGGCAGACCTACGCCAGCGTAACCAAAGCCTACCAGCAGGCCCTAAGCCGTGCTAAGCGCAACGATTTAATCTTTATTGGTGGAAGTACATTCGTAGTAGCCGAAGTGCTTTAGCTTTTACGGTTATTGGCCCATTTCCAGATGTAATATACCGGCAAGCCCAGTAATACAATGGCTAAGCCCCAACCGCAAGTACCGGGTTTTTCAACCAATAAAATAATACAAATGGCACCAGCTAGTAAAACATACAAAGCTGGCAAAACTGGGTATCCAAAAGCCTTGTAGGGGCGGTCTGCATCCGGACGGGTATAGCGTAAAATAAATAAACCGATTATAGTAATTACGTAAAACAGCAAGGAAGAAAAGGTACAATAATCTAACAATTGCCCGAAAGTGCCCGATAAACACAGTAACGAAGCCCACCCTGCTTGAATATATAAGGCAAAAGCTGGCACTCCTTTACTATTTAAGGTTCCTGCTTTTTTAAAGAAAACGCCATCTTGTGCCATGGTATGGTACAAACGAGCACCCGATAAAATCATTCCATTATTGCAACCAAAGGTTGATACCATTATCAATAGAGCCATAATAGTAGCAGCAGCCGTACCAAAAATCATAGAAGCGGCAGCCGTACCTACTCTATTTTCGGTAGCAAACATAATACCCCGTTCAAACACGCCCACCCCATCGGGGGCACCAGCAACTGGAAGTATCATCAAATAGGCCACATTAGCTAAAATGTATAAAATGGTTACAATTAGGGTTCCTAAGAATAAACTTAAGGGGATATTACGTTGCGGATTTTTAATTTCTCCGGCAGTGTAGGTAATATTATTCCAAGAATCTGATGAAAACAAAGAACCTACCATGGCCGCACCAACTGCTGCCCATAATACCGTTCCACCCAACATCTCGGTACTTATGGTTCCGTTTGGCTGTACTGTTGTAACAAAAGGCGTCCAAAAATTAGCCATATTTTGAGAGAAAGCCTCACTATTTAAGCCAAAATAAATACCCAATACAATAAGGCCTATCAAGGCTAAAATTTTGGCTAAAGTAAACACCGTTTGAAGCACCTTGGCATTTTTAACCCCTTGCAAGTTTACATACGTTAAAAAAGCAATCAATACTACCGCCAAAAATTGGGTGGCGTTAAACTCAAAAAAACCTATTTTAAGCAATATGTTAGTCTTAGAAAACCAGGGGATTAATTCAGAAGCGTATGTAGCAAAAGCTATGGCTACCGCAGCAATTACACCAGTTTGAATTACAGTAAACACGGTCCAGCCAAACAGAAAGCCCACCATTGGATTATACGCTTCACGCAAATACACATATTGACCGCCTGCTTTAGGCATCATACCGGCCAATTCACCATAACTCAATGCAGCAATTAATGTAATTACACCAGTTATCAACCAAATTAATAAAATATAAAAGGGAGAACCTACGCTTTTAGCAATATCAGAACTCACTAAAAATATACCGGAGCCTATCATAGAGCCCGCCACAATCATGGTAGAATCTAAAAGACCTAATTCTCTTTTCATTTCGGGCTGTGCCACCGCAGATGTTTTCATCGCTTTAATTTATAAGGTTTAAGCATCTAAAATGAATAAAAAATACCAAATCAAGCAATCTTATTTCGCAAAAATCAGATAAATAGGATTTAAATGATAAAAAATGAAGAAAGAAACCGAATTAAATTTGATTAATGGCTAAAGCATCTTATTTTTGCCGGTCGTTCAGTATGCTGAACGCATTAATATAAACCACACAAAATACATACATGGAATTTTTACAACAGAATTTAATTTACACGATTCCTGCAATGGGAATTATTGGCCTTTTAGTAATGTTTATTAAATCGGCATGGGTAAGTAAACAAGATGCAGGTGATGCAAACAT
Source organism: Sphingobacteriales bacterium (assembly GCA_026390835.1). Classification (GTDB taxonomy): domain Bacteria; phylum Bacteroidota; class Bacteroidia; order Sphingobacteriales; family Sphingobacteriaceae; genus JAIPAN01. Next base: position 11,978 of record JAPLFD010000005.1, on the reverse strand, counting down.
GCAAGAATTAGCAGGTTATATTGCTGATGGTGCCATGGCATTTTTAAAAGCAGAATGGAAAGTATTAAGCATTTTTGTAGTTTTTGCTTCAGCTTTACTAGCCTATTCTGGCACCATTCATGAAGTAAACGGTAAAGAAATTCACGGAAGTTGGATCATTGCTATTGCCTTTATTATAGGTGCTGTATTTTCGGCTACCGCCGGATACATTGGTATGAAAGTGGCTACCAAAGCTAACGTACGTACCACACAAGCAGCCCGTACAAGTTTAAAACAAGCCTTAAAAGTATCTTTCACAGGTGGTACCGTAATGGGATTGGGTGTGGCGGGATTAGCCGTATTGGGATTAGGTGGTTTATTCATAGCTTTCTTAAGCATTTTTGCCGATTTAGGCGTAAATACCGTAAAAACAGCCATTGAAGTATTAACCGGTTTCTCTTTAGGAGCTGAGTCAATTGCCTTATTCGCCCGTGTGGGTGGTGGTATTTATACCAAAGCTGCCGACGTAGGTGCCGATTTAGTGGGTAAAGTAGAAGCAGGTATTCCTGAAGACGATGTGCGTAACCCTGCAACTATTGCCGATAACGTAGGTGATAACGTGGGTGATGTTGCCGGTATGGGTGCCGATTTATTCGGTTCGTACGTAGCAACCATCTTAGCTACCATGGTATTAGGACAAGAAATTGTGGTAACTGATAATTTCGGAGGCATGTCGCCTATTTTATTACCAATGGTAATTTGTGGCTTGGGTATTATCTTCTCCATTATCGGATTTAGCTTTGTACGCATTAAAAACGATCAGTCGAATGTACAAGATGCCTTAAACTTAGGTAACTGGTCATCAATGCTAATTACCGTTATTGCTTCTTACTTCATCGTGATGTGGATGTTACCAGATACAATGAATTTACGTGGTTATGAGTTCTCTAAATTAAATGTATTCTTAGCGATTGTAGTTGGTACAGTGGTTGGTGCCATAATGAGTATTGTAACCGAATATTACACCGCAATGGGTAAGGCTCCGGTAAATTCAATTATTCAACAGTCATCTACTGGTCATGCTACCAACATAATTGGTGGTTTATCAGTGGGCATGAAATCAACTGTTATTCCAATTTTAACATTGGCAGCAGGTATTATGGCTTCTTATTATTTTGCCGGTTTATACGGTGTGGCCATTGCGGCTGCCGGTATGATGGCCACCACAGCCATGCAGTTAGCTATTGATGCATTCGGACCGATTGCGGATAACGCAGGTGGTATTGCAGAAATGAGTCAGTTACCTCCCGAAGTGCGTGAGCGTACCGATAATTTAGATGCAGTTGGTAACACCACAGCAGCAACCGGAAAAGGATTTGCGATTGCTTCTGCAGCCTTAACCTCTTTAGCTTTATTTGCAGCCTTTGTTGGCGTTGCTGGTATTAATGCTATTGATATTTATAAAGCTCCTGTGCTTGCAGCATTATTTGTTGGAGGGATGATTCCATTCATTTTCTCAGCATTATGTATTCAAGCGGTTGGTAAAGCAGCTATGGATATGGTTCAAGAAGTTAGACGTCAGTTTCGTGAAATTCCAGGAATTATGGAATATAAAGCAAAACCAGAATACGAAAAATGTGTAGCCATCTCTACAAAAGCTTCACTTCGTGAAATGATGTTGCCGGGTGCAATCGCATTATTAACGCCTATAATCGTTGGTTTTGGATTCAAAGGGATGTTTGACACTACAAGTTCAGCTGAAATGCTAGGTGGTTTATTGGCCGGTGTTACTGTATCGGGTGTATTGATGGGAATTTTCCAATCAAACGCCGGAGGTGCTTGGGATAATGCTAAAAAATCATTCGAAAAAGGGGTATTAATTAATGGTGAAATGGTATATAAAGGATCAGAAGCGCACAAAGCTTCGGTTACTGGCGATACCGTTGGCGATCCATTCAAAGATACCTCTGGCCCATCTATGAACATCTTAATTAAATTGATGTCTATCGTTTCTTTGGTAATTGCGCCATACATTGCTAGTGTAGCAAAAGAAAATGTTACTGTAGAAGTACGCAAAGAAATGAAAGTGATTAAAGAAGTAGATTCTTTAGGAAACACTAAAATTGATACCACAATCAACACAAGCGATACTTTAAAACGCTAACTAATCATAATATTTAGAAAAGGGATTTCTGTATAGAAATCCCTTTTCTGTTTTTCAAATAAATTAATTAGGTTTGGAATACGTATAAAATAAAACAAACATGAAATTTACAAAATCATTAACCACTTTATTAGCCGAAGCCAACAATACCGGTGAAGGCTCTCTAAAACGTACTCTTGGCAGTTGGAACCTAGTTGCATTAGGCATTGGTGCCATTATTGGTGCCGGATTATTTGTTAGAACCGCTGCAGCAGCAGGCGAAGCCGCCGGAGCTGCCGTAACCTTATCATTTATTGTTGCCGCTATTGGTTGTGCCTTTGCAGGACTTTGCTATGCAGAATTTGCCGCCATGATTCCGATAGCCGGAAGTGCCTATACCTACGCCTACACTACCATGGGCGAAGTAGTAGCCTGGATTATCGGCTGGGCGCTTATTATGGAATACGCCCTTGGAGCTGCAACCGTTTCCATTGCATGGAGCGAATACCTCAATAAACTCTTAGGCGGGGTTATACCCTACGAATGGACGCACTCTCCATTCGAATCCTTAAACGGGGTATCGGGTATTGTAAACTTACCTGCCCTTGTTATCCTTCTATTAATCACCCTAGTATTAATTAAAGGAACTAAAGAATCTGCTAGTTTAAACGGCATTATTGTATTTGTTAAAGTAGCTATCGTATTAATTTTCATTGTTGTAGGCTGGCAATTTATTAAACCAGAAAACCATACACCATATTTAATTCCAGAAGGAACTCCAGGTCACGAAGGATTCTTTAAATGGGGTTGGGGTGGTGTTTTGGGTGGTGCAGCCATTGTATTCTTCGCCTTTATTGGTTTCGATGCCGTATCAACCGCAGCACAAGAAGCTAAAAACCCGAAGAAAGATATGCCCATTGGTATTTTAGGATCATTAGTAATTTGTACCATTCTATACATCCTATTCTCTTATGTATTAACTGGTGTAACCAATTGGAGCGAATTTTCAGATCCTACTAAAGGAAAAGAAGCTTCGGTAGCTTATGCCATTTCTACCTACATGACTGGGTATAGCTGGTTAGCCACTGGCGTAACCGTAGCCATTTTAGCTGGTTTCTCATCTGTAATATTAGTAATGTTAATGGGTCAATCTCGTGTATTTTATACCATGAGTAAAGACGGCTTATTACCAAAAATATTTTCAGAATTACACCCTAAATTTAGCACGCCATATAAATCAAACATAATCCTATTTATATTGGTAGGTTTATTTGCCGGATTTGTACCAGGCAGCGTAGCTGGCGATTTAACCTCATTTGGTACCCTATTGGCCTTCGTATTGGTAAGTGCAGGTATCTGGATTTTACGTGTTAAAAGTCCAAACATCGAACGTCCGTTTAAAACACCATTGGTACCCTTAGTACCTATCTTGGGTATTTTAGTTTGTGGCGGTATGATTGTTGCCCTAGACCCTACTACCTTAAAAGTAGCAGCACTATGGATGCTACTTGGTATTTTAGTGTACTTCTTATACAGCCGTCACCACAGTTTGGTGCGTAAAGAAGCTGCCGGTAAAAAATAATTTAAAATCCTTCCTTTAAAAAGGCCCCGATTATATCGGGGCCTTTTTTGTTTAGCAGGAAGCGTATCTTTGTGCAAACACCACCCGCATGAACACCTACTTTAACAGCAAAGAAATTCTTTCGGTAAGCATGATTTTGTTTGCCATCATCGATATTTTAGGAGCCATTCCTATAGTTATCCAACTCCGCCAAAAAGCAGGGCACATCCAATCGGAAAAAGCCAGTTTGGTATCGCTTAGCCTCATGATTACTTTTCTGTTTTTAGGAGAAGCTTTATTAAACGTTATTGGTTTAGATGTAAAATCCTTCGCCATTGCCGGATCCTTGGTTATTTTTATCATTGCCATGGAAATGGTATTGGGCATTAGTTTTTTTAAAGAAGAAATGCCCGAAAGTGTGAGCATTGTGCCCCTAGCATTCCCGCTAATTGCCGGAGCAGGCACCATGACTACGCTCCTTTCGCTAAAATCAGAATACGCCACCCAAAACATTGTAGTGGGTATCATCGTCAACATGATTTTTGTATACATTGTACTTAAAAATACCCTCCGCCTCGAAAAACTATTTGGCAAAGCTGGCCTAAATGTATTGCGTAAAGCCTTTGGTATTATTCTATTGGCCATTGCCATTAAACTATTTAGAAGCAATACAGGTTTATAAATGGACCCACTAGCCATCAAAGCAGCACTACTAGCACAATTGCTCCAGCATCTAGAGCAAAATATAGCTGAAACGGTACAAGCCATTGCTTCCGCTAAAGAATCGAGAGATAACGAGAGTAAAAGCAGTGCCGGCGATAAATACGAAACTGGCCGAGCCATGATGCAAATTGAATTGGAAAATAATGGGCGGCAGCTTGAAAAAACACGACTAGCCAAACAAGATTTACAACAACTAAACGTACAAGAACCGCACACGCTAGTAAGCCAAGGGAGCCTTGTACACACCAACCAAGGCATTTACTTCATCTCCATTGGTTTTGGCAAATTGGAGCTGGCTAAGCAGCTGTATTACGCCATATCGCTAGCCTCTCCTATTGGGCAAGCCTTAAAGAATGCGAAGGTTGGAGATCGTGTTTCTTTTCAAGGAAAATTACTAGAGGTTTTAAGTATTTTCTAGTAAACCCAATTGAATTTCTTTGGGCTTTTGCTCATACCTCTTTATTTATCATACTTTTTCCTTGATGAAAAAGTATTCAAAAAATCAAGGCAGAACGATGCTTCTGCCCTCAGGCCTTTACGTTGGCCCGCCGTTCTGCCGGGCCTTAGCTATTTCCTTTTCTTGTTGTCATCCTGAGCTTGTCGAAGGATCTAGGGTATGGCACGACTGCGCCGTGGTGAAGTGCGGCTGCGGCTTGGTAATATGCGGCTGCGGCTTGGTGAAGTGCGGCTGCGCCGTGGTAAAGTGCGACTGCGGCTTGGTAAAGTGTTACTGCGCCGTGGTAAAGTGCGACTGCGCCGTGGTAAGGTGTTACTGCGCCGTGGTAAAGTGCGACTGCGCCGTGGTAAGGTGCGACTGCGCCGTGGTAAAGTGCGGCTGCGCCGTGGTAAAGTGCGGCTGCGCCGTTTTAAGGTGTTACTGTGCCGTGCTTAGTTCTAACTGTGCCGTGCAGGTGGGCGGCTGCGCCGTGCTATTGAGCGTATGCAGGGTAGTTTGACAGTTTGAGTCTCAACCTTTTTTGTTTGCTGGTTGATTTATTGAGGTTTATACACTAGTTATGTTTAAATTTACTAGACATAGCGGAAAAACAAGAGAATCACCAAATGAACACTTTGATAATTCTTAAGGAATATTTTTAAAAATTGATAAACAAAAGTGGAAACCAGAACCCACTATAAAAAACGGGGCATATTCCTAAAAGCCTTATGAGTAGGAACAAATTTTAAAAACTAAAAAATGAAAAAAGTTGTGAAAATTTTAAGTCTGATGTTTTTAGGCTTTGTACTCTTGATAAGTTGTAATAATAAATCAGCTGATACCCCCCCTCAAGAAAGCAAAATTAAAGAAGTTCCCGTAAAACAAATTCCTGATGAAAATGCTATAGCCGATGCCAAATTGGATGAGGAGAACCTAGATGATGAAAAAACGAAAGTAACTTTCATCACTGCTAAAAGTATTAAAAATGGATTTGAAGATGCAATTAAAGGTTTGAAGAGGATTGAAAATAAAACAATTAATGAAACTATGGTGTTCGAACTATACAAGGAAGGTGGTTATCAAGAAGGGCCTGAATGGGACTTTAAAGCTGTTGTCCGAATTGGTGACTATTATTTACCTATTCACTTAGGAGATGATCATTCTATAAAAATTCAAGATTTGGTATATGATGACAATATGCAAGAAATTATTATTAATACAGGTTGTTTTACCGATGCTGGATGCTCGGATAAAAGAATGGTCGTACGAACATTTAAAAAACGTCCGTTTACTTTAACAGATTTTGGGGAATATTCTAATGTTTATTTAACATACAAAGACCTCGATGGTTACTACTCTATCACTGGATATAAAGAAAAACTCGGTGCAGTATTAGACTCTAAGGAACTTATTATAATTAGTAGCGATTATGCCACTAGTCAAATAATAATTCAATCATACATACCTTATAAGACGGGCTTTGCAAAAGGTTCATTTATAAAAAAAATAAAGGTTGAATTAGCTGGATAAATTTTAACCCTCATTTTAAAATAGGTTTTTTTGACTTTTATAGCAAAACCGATGCTCAAAAAAAGCTACAGAAAGAATGAAATCCTAAAATACCTAGCCAATAAAAGCGCATTTAAGAATTTAGCGGGTTTAGTGGTAATTGAAAGCATTCTAGGACCAATTAACATTGGTGGTAAAATGAAAGATAAAGCTTCTAGATCCGCCCCATACAAGCCGCTAACCGTTAAATATTAGAAAAAAGCCAGGCCTCGGCAGAACGGCGGGCCAGCGTAAAGGCCCGTGGGTAGAAGCATCGTTCTGCCTTGATTTATGCGCTAAAGCGCATGAGCTCCCTTCGGTCGGTTTTTCAACCCTTTTTGATCAAGCAAAAAGGTAAAACAAATTAAAAAAAAACGGGCCCGGCAGAACGGCGGGCCAGCGTAAAGGCTAGTGGGCAGAAGCATCGTTCTGCCTTGAGTTTTGCTTCCTTTTGGTCAAGCAAAAGGAAGAATAAAAAATAAAATACTTAATCCATTAAGGTTTTAAATACTGCTGCATCAAGGAAAAAAATAAAAAAATAACCTAAACCTCCCGCACCAACCTAGCCACAAATAGCGTATCCGCTTTATGGCCATAGCCAGCAAGCAAGCTCTGCTTTTCTAGTTTCAGACCAAATTGGTTCACTAAATAGTCCGCCATAGCTTCGTTTTCTTCTTTAAATACGGAACAGGTGATGTAAATAAGCGGTTTTCCAGGCTTGAGATACTTCACCACATTTTTAGCAATGCTTTGTTGCAAACGCTGAAAATCGGCAATGCGGTAGTCTGCAAATTGCGAAAGCAATTCGGGCGTACGGCCCCAAGTGCCCGAACCCGTACAAGGCGCATCCAAAATAATCCCATCAAACTCGTAATGATGCAAAATTGCATCGGGGTTTTGCAGGAGGTCTATCACCTTACGCTGGTAGTTCCGAATGTCGTTGGCTTTAAAACGTTCGTCGAGGTTATTTAACACACTCTCCCGCAAATCCGTTACCAAGAGCTTTAAATTGGGCGCTAATTGATTTAAGAGAATAGATTTACCCCCAGATGCTGCACAAGCGTCCCACCAGTATTCGTATGGCTTGGGTTCAAAATAGTTGGCCGTTTGCTGGGAAGAATAATCTTGCACTTCAAACAAGCCTTGTTCCAACAAATGATTCAACTTGGTACCGTTGGCAAAAGAAAGCGTTTGCGCACTTAGCTCCTGATACGGAATTGCCTCAGCAGCCAATTTTGCTTTTAGCAGCGTTTCTTTACCCGGGTGTATGCGAATAAATAAATCGGGTTGTACAAAAAAAGATTCGAGAAAGGCTTGAGTATCTACTCCTGGACTTAAATGTGCCGTAAAAGGAAACACCTCGGCTAGCACAAAACCTTCCGATTTTTCTAATAAGCTAATTTTATCGGCCAGAGGCAGCGCCCATTGTTCGGCCAAATCGGGCCTAAAATGTGCTAAAAACGGGTTTTCTTCTTTGCTACACAAAAACTCGACTAGAAATAAGCGTTGCTCTTGGGGCAATTGGCTACAAGCCTTGCCCAAACGGAAATAAGTATAGAGTAAACGGGAGGTCCAACGGCGATCGCCGGAACCCATTTCTTTGTGTTTCTTAAAATACTCGGGTAAAAATTTAGTAAGCGGCTGTTCGGCCGGGTAAGCCGCCAACACTTTGGTAAAGGTGCGTAAATAGGCTTCCCAACGCATTATTCCCACTCAATAGTTGCCGGTGGTTTCGAACTAATATCGTACACCACCCGGTTTATCCCTTTTACATTATTGATAATTTCGTTGGAAATTTTGGCCAATAACTCATAAGGAATATGACTCCAATCGGCCGTCATGCCATCTACCGAACCTACGGCCCGCAAACAAATTACGTGTTCGTAGGTACGCTCATCGCCCATTACCCCTACCGATTGTACCGGCAAGAAAATGGCACCTGCTTGCCATACTTTATCGTACCAGCCAGCAGCTTTTAAATGATGGATGTAAATGGCGTCGGCTTCTTGCAAAATGGCTACTTTTTCGGGCGTAACGTCTTCTAAAATACGAATGGCCAAACCCGGACCAGGGAAAGGATGTCGACCTAATAAAGCCGCATCAATACCCAAAGCCTTGCCCACTCGGCGAACTTCATCTTTAAATAAGGTATTTAAAGGCTCTACTACCTGCAATTTCATAAAATCGGGTAAACCACCCACGTTATGGTGCGATTTAATGGTAGCAGAAGGTCCTTTTACCGATACAGATTCAATAACATCGGGGTAAATAGTGCCCTGACCCAACCATTTTACGTCTTGTACTTCGTGGGCAGCATCATCAAACACCTCAATAAACACTCGGCCAATGGCTTTACGTTTTAACTCCGGATCCTTAATACCGGCCAATGCGGTATAAAATCTGTTTTTTGCGTCAACGCCTTTGATATTTAAACCCATGTGCTGGTACGAATCCAACACTTGCTGAAATTCATCTTTACGCAAAAGGCCATTATCTACAAAAATGCAATGCAAGTTTTTACCAATAGCTTGGTGCAACAACACGGCTGCCACGGTAGAATCTACACCACCAGATAAACCCAATACCACTTTATCGTCGCCTAGCTTTTGGCGTAAGGCATCAATGGTGGTTTCAATAAAGGAATCGGCTGTCCAGTTTTGAGAACAACCGCAAATATCAACCAAAAAGTTTTCGAGCAATTGCTTGCCATCGGTACTGTGTGTAACCTCGGGGTGGAACTGAATGCCCCATAGTTGTTTATTTTTTACCTGAAAGGCAGCGGCCTTTACGGTATCGGTACTGGCAATGATATCAAAATCGGCAGGTATAGTGGCAATGGTATCGCTATGCGACATCCACACCTGAGAATTTAAAGGAATGTTTTTAAGCAGCGGATTGGCCTCGTTCACAAAATCTAAATGCACCCGTCCGTATTCTCTGGTAGAGGAAGCCAATACTTCGCCCCCACTTTGCTGGGCCATGTATTGGGCACCATAGCATACACCCAAAATCGGGTAAATCCCGTCCCATTGTTTAAAATCTACCTGTGGCGCATCTTCTTGGCGCACAGAATATGGGCTTCCTGAAAGAATAATGCCTTTGAAAGAAGCATCTAGGCTTGGTATATGATTAAAGGGATGAATTTCGCAGTACACATTGAGCTCCCGCACACGGCGGGCAATGAGTTGGGTATACTGTGAACCGAAATCGAGAATGAGAATTTTTTCCTGCATGGGCAAATATACAAGAAATAGGGAAAATAGGAAGGCTAATTGGGCAGTTTCAGACGCTTTCCTGAGGATATTTTATGGGTTTTACCGGCAACAGAAACAAACACCGTAATAGGGCTTGGATTATATATAGAATTATCCAATTCAGAAACTTGTATTTGGGTATACGCTCTCAGGTAATCGGCCACTTCTATCATCGTTTAGGCACAAACGGCTTTGCTGTTGGCAATTTGTTTAAAGCAAGTCTCTAGGTCGTTCCATTTTGCGTTACTATCGCCCATTTCCCAACTGTGGCCCCAAACGGTGTATAAAGCCAAGGTATCGCTACCTAAAAAATCAGCTGTTAAGTTGTTAAAGGCAGCCAATTCTTTCTGATCGTTCTCTGTATTTTTTGCTTCGTAATAGGCTTTCCCAAATTGGTGTGTACTGGGTTTCCAGCGTAAAAAATCGTTAGGTAAACTGAAATTTCGGGTTTCTTCTACTATTCGGGCATATTCCATTCCCGAGGTTTTGGCAATCTCCACCACTTCGTCATTAAAGTTCCCAAATGGATAGGCCATTCCACGAACGCTCTGCCCAGCTATTTTTTCTAGTGCCAATTTATCGCCAAAAATTTCTGAACGTATTTCGGCCGGAGGTAAACCCGATAAACCGGGATGGTTCATAGAATGTACCGAAACTTCGTGGCCCTTAAAAAGGTTTTTAATTTCTTCTTTTTGAAGGTAATTCGGACTGTTTAATTTATTTGAATTTAAATGAAAGGTTCCTTTTAAGTGGTATGTATTGAGCAAGGTTACTAAACGTCTGTCATGAACGGGACCATCATCGCTACTAAAAACAAAGGCTTTGGTTTTGCCACCCGGAAAAAGCAGTTTGATAGCTGTTTTTTGAGCAGTAGCGCTTAAGCTAGCTATAAACAACATAGCAAATGTAAAAACTGTAATTTTTAGGGCTGATTTAAAAGGATTCATAGCGACAAGATGCAGATTTCACCTAAGAAAACAAAAAACAAGCATTAAAAATAAAGTAATGTTCCCCCGTAATGGCTTTACATTTTCAGCTCTTTTTGCTAGATTTGGTCACTGATATAATCATCCAAAAAATACATATATGAAAATTACCGTAGTTGGTGCGGGAGCCGTAGGCGCCACTTGTGCCGATAATATTGCCAGAAAAGAATTAGCACAAGAATTGGTGCTTTTAGACATTAAAGAAGGTTTTGCCGAAGGTAAAGCCATGGATATGATGCAAACAGCTACCCTATTGGGATTTGATACCAAAATTAGCGGCAGCACCAACGACTACAGTAAAACTGCCAATTCGGATGTGGTAGTAATTACCTCGGGTTTGCCACGCAAGCCGGGTATGACTCGTGAAGAATTGATTGGCACCAATGCCAATATTGTAAAAGGTGTGGTCGAAAATATATTGAAATTCTCTCCAAACGCCATTATTGTGGTTATTTCTAACCCAATGGATACCATGACGTATTTGGCCTTAAAATCTAGCAGCATTCCGAAAAACAGAATTATAGGTATGGGCGGCATTTTAGATAGCGCTCGTTTTAAATATTATTTGAGCCAAGCGCTTTCTTGCTCACCTGCCGATTTACACGGCGTGGTAGTTGGTGGCCATGGCGATACCACCATGATTCCATTAACCCGTTTAGCTACCTTAAATGGTGTACCCGTTTCAAATACACTAAGCGCTGCTGAGCTAAAAGAAATTAGCGATGCTACCATGGTAGGCGGTGCTAATGGTAGGCGGTGCTACGCTTACCGGACTATTGGGAACTTCAGCTTGGTATGCTCCGGGTGCGGCAGGTGCTGCTTTGGTAGAAAGCATTGTACGTGATGAGAAAAAAGTATTTCCTTGCTGTGTAGCCCTTGATGGTGAATACGGCCAGAAAGATATTTGCCTAGGTGTGCCAGTAGTTATTGGCAAAAATGGCTGGGAAAAAATTATCGATTATAACTTAAATGACGAAGAACAAGCGGCCTTTAACAAAAGCGCCGAAGCAGTACGTAGCATGAATGCGGTATTGCACGATATGAAAGCCATTTAATATCGGTTATATTAAATATCAAAAAAGCCCCGAAGCATGCTTCGGGGCTTTTTTGATAAAATCTATTTATTAATTAGATATCTATTCGAGCGTATTTCGCATTTTTCTCAATAAACTCTCTACGTGGGGCCACTTCATCGCCCATTAGCATAGAGAAAATATGATCGCATTCTACGGCATTTTCGATGGTTACTTGACGTAGGGTACGAGTTTCCGGATTCAACGTAGTTTCCCACAATTGCTCGGCATTCATCTCTCCCAAACCTTTGTAACGTTGTACGTGTACGCTATCT
>JAPLFD010000010.1 GCA_026390835.1 Sphingobacteriales bacterium | reverse complement strand
AATATCAGAATAATGGACTCACCCTTGGTGATCTTATCAACGAAGGCAACCTTGGCCTGATTAAGGCCGCGAAGAGGTTTGACGAGAAAAGAGGTTTCAAATTTATCTCGTATGCAGTTTGGTGGATTCGTCAATCCATTTTGCAGGCCATTGCCGAGCAAAGCCGTATTGTACGTTTGCCTTTAAACCAAGTAGGCTCGTTGAGTAAAATTAGCAAAGCCTTTTCTAGATTAGAACAAGAATACGAGCGTGAGCCATCTCCGGAAGAATTAGCCGATATGTTGGAAACCACGGTAGAAAAAATTTCAGATACCTTGAGTAATTCTGGTCGCCATGTTTCTATGGATGCACCGTTTGTGCAAGGAGAAGAAAATACTTTATTAGATGTACTAGAGAATAAGGATCCGGATACCGATAGTAATTTAATTAACGAATCGCTTTCTGAAGAAATTCGTCGTTCATTATCTACCTTAACCGATAGAGAGCGTGAAATAGTGGTTTTATTTTTCGGTTTAAGTACCAGCCAACCACTATCATTAGAAGAAATTGGAGAAAAGTTCAATTTAACTCGTGAACGTGTACGTCAGATTAAAGATAAAGCCCTCCAGCGCTTGCGCCACACATCGCGAAGCAAAATATTAAAGTCTTATTTAGGCTAAACAAAAAAAAATCGGGTTAAGACCCGATTTTTTGGGGTATAAAACTACCAGTTTATGACCATTCCTATTTATCAAGTAGATGCCTTTACTGATCACTTATTTGGTGGAAACCCGGCAGCAGTTTGTCCATTAACAGCATGGCTTTCAGATGCAAAAATGCAGCAATTAGCTGCAGAAAATAATTTGGCCGAAACGGCTTTTTTTGTTCCCCAAGGAGAAAATTACGACTTGCGTTGGTTCACTCCCGAACTAGAAATTGATTTATGCGGGCATGCTACGTTGGCTACCGCTCATATTATTTTTACGCAATTGGGAGAAACTCGAAAAATCATCCAATTTAATACCCAAACGGCCGGCATATTAACTGTTAGCCGCAATAGCGATTCGTATACGCTAGATTTCCCATCTCGGGTGGTAAGCCCTTCTAGTTTGCCAGAGGGTCTTTCAGAAGCTTTAGGAGGTTCAGGCCTTTTGGAGGTTTACAAATCTAGAGATTATATGTTGGTGTATGAAACAGAGGCTCAGGTGGCAGCATTACGACCGGATTTTCCTGCCCTAGCAAAACTACCTATAATGGGCGTTATTTGCACAGCACCGGGTATAAATAGCGATTTTGTTTCCCGATTTTTTATTCCATCAGCAGGTATTAATGAAGATCCAGTTACGGGGTCTGCTCACTGCAATTTAGTACCATATTGGGCGCAAAAATTAAATAAAACTCAATTACATGCTTACCAAATATCTTCCCGTCGGGGAGAATTGCAATGCGAACTTAACGGAGACCGTGTACTCATGAGCGGAAAAGCAATAACCTATTTGAAAGGGGAGGTTTTTGTGTAGATTATTAGTAATTAGTACCTAGTATTTAGACAAAATGATTAATAAATTAAACCAGTCTAATTACTAAATACTCTGTAAACTAAAAATTCGGTTTCAATACATATTTGTCGTAGAAACGGAAGATGTGTTCTGCGGCTTCTTCGGCAGTATCTACAATGCGGAAAAGATTTAAATCCTCTTCGTGAATGTTGCTTTCTTGCAGCAACATGGTTTGTTTTACCCAATCCATTAACCCCGTCCAATACGAACTGCCCACCAATACAATTGGGAAACGTGCAATTTTGCCGGTTTGAATTAAGGTTAAGGCCTCAAACATTTCATCTAAGGTTCCAAAGCCGCCCGGTAAAATTATAAACCCTTGAGAATACTTCATGAACATTACTTTGCGCACAAAGAAGTAATCAAACTCCAATAACTTATCTCTATCGATGTATTTATTGTGGAATTGCTCAAAGGGCAATTCGATATTTAACCCAACTGATTTTCCGCCAGCTTGGTAAGCACCTTTATTGGCCGCTTCCATAATTCCAGGTCCACCGCCAGAAATAACGCCATAGCCACGTTCCGTTAATAAGCGGGCACAATCTTCGGCTAGTTTATAATAGGGGTTTTCGTTTTTGGTTCTTGCCGATCCGAAAATGGAAACACAGGGGCCAATTTTGGCTAATTTTTCAAATCCATCTACAAATTCAGACATAATTTTAAAAATTTGCCATGAATCGGTTACCTTAATTTCTTGCCAATCTTTATTCTCAAAGGCATTTCTTATTTTATCATCACTCATCATATCCTTGTTCTTTTTTTAAAAGCTAATAGTCTCTTTACTTCTCTTGCTGATTAAAAGCAAGCCGGCAAAGGTAAGTAATCCGTTGATAAGGATTAACTCAGTATCGAATATATATCCGTTTAATAGCAGCTTAGAATTGGCATTAAGCGCATAACAGGCTGCCGGAGCCACTATACAAACTATCGGCACCAATTTATCTCTCACAGTTCGTTTTTTAAGTAGGAGGCCAAAGGCATACAAACCCAATAGCGGCCCATAGGTATAGGATGCTACCGTAAAAATGGCGCTAACTACGGCCGCATTGTTTATGGCATTGAAAAGCAATATGACTAGAAATAGCGCAATCGAAAATCCAATGTGTACCCAATGTCGAGGGTTAATGCCTACAGGCTTTTTTTCCACTTTGTCTAATCCCAAGAAATCAACGCAAAATGAAGTAGTGAGAGCAGTTAGGGCCGAATCGGTGGTGGCAAACGTAGCGGCTGTTAAGCCCAACATGAAAATAATAGCTGGTAATACAGCCAAATGATTTAAAGCTATCTCCGGGAAAAGAAAATCGGTACGCACATTACCCAATGCATCTGTAGGTATAGCAATTCCATTTTTAGTAGCATAGATGTAAAGTAGGGCACCCACACTTAAAAAGAAGAGATTAATAACCACAAAAATGCCCGTAAAGGTGAACATGTTTTTTTGTGCTTCGCCAATGCTTTTACAGCTCAAATTTTTCTGCATTAAATCTTGATCTAACCCTACCATGGCTAGTGTAACGAAAATTCCACCTAAAACTTGTTTAAACACATGGAATTTATTGCTTACAAAATCATTGGTAAAGAAAATTTTAGAATAACCGCTTTGCTTAATTTGTTCAAATGCTTGAGGGATGGAAAAGTTTAAGCTATCGCATACAAAATAAATGGTCATAAATACGGAGAGTACCAAAAATAGGGTTTGCAGGGTATCGGTAATAATTATGGTTTTTAAGCCACCCTTAAAGGTATACGACCAAATGAGGAGTATAGAGGTAAGCACCGTGAGCCAAAAGGGTATATTATAAGCATCAAAAATAAAACGTTGCAATACAATGGCCACCAAGTATAAGCGAAAAGCCGACCCAATGGTACGGCTAATTAAAAAAATGCCTGCTGCCGTTTTGTAGCTGTAAAAACCCAAGCGTTTTTCAATATAACTATAAATAGACGTGAGCTGCATACGGTAATACAGGGGCAGTAAAATGGTGGCTACTAAGATAAAGCCAATGGCGTTACCTAATACAAACTGAAAATATTGAAACTGATCGCCACCCATAGCGCCTACTTTTCCGGGTACCGAAATAAAGGTAACGCCCGAAAGGGAAGTGCCTATCATGCCAAAAGCCACCAAATACCATTTGGAGTTCCGGTTGGCCAAAAAGAAGGTATTATTATCTGATGAGTTTTTAGATGTAAAATACGAAACGGCTATTAAAACGAGGAAATAGCCTATAATGAAACTTAATAAAACGGCTGGGGCCATGTTTAAATTGATTGGTTAACCTTATAAATGTAATAAATTAAGTTTTTAAAGCGATAAAAAGCTCGATAAAAGCTAAATTAGCGGTATGAATTTTTCGTCGAAACTACTTGAACATGCCGTAGATGAATTTGCTAAACTGCCCGGGGTAGGCAAACGCACTGCCTTGCGCTTGGTTTTGCATTTGCTTAACCAATCGGAAACTGAAGTAGCCGATTTTACCAGCAGTTTAACTCGTTTAAAAGCTGAAATTCGTTTTTGTGAAACGTGTAATAACATTTCGGATGCCCCGATTTGTGAAATTTGTGAAAGCCACAAACGAGACCGCAGTACCGTATGTGTGGTAGAAGATACCCGAGATGTGATGGCCATTGAAAATACGGCTCAATATCAAGGTGTATACCATGTTTTGGGTGGATTAATTTCGCCGATGGATGGCATTGGGCCTTCTGATTTATATATTGATAACTTGATAGAGCGGGTACAAGCTGGTGAACTGAAAGAGGTTATTTTAGCGCTTAGTGCTACCATGGAAGGCGATACCACCATTTTCTTCTTGTATAAAAAATTAAAAGATTTGCCCGTACAAATATCTACCATTGCCCGAGGCATTGCCTTTGGTGGCGAATTGGAATATGTAGATGAAATTACCCTCGGGCGCTCCATTGCAACCCGAATTCCGTACGAAAACTCCTTGATTAAATAAATGGACTTAAAAAATAAAACCGTGCTTATTACCGGTGCCTCATCGGGTATTGGAAAGGCATGTGCCGAAGCTTTTGCCAAACGTGGTGCCAATGTGGTGTTAGCTGCCCGCCAATACGTAGCGCTTTGCCAAATTACCGAGCAATTGGAAAAAGATTATAATGTAAAAGCATTGGCCGTAGCTTGCGATGTAGCCAAAGAAGCCGATTGTGAAAACGTAGTTAAGCAAACGCTACAAACTTTTGGCCGACTAGATGTGCTTGTAAACAATGCCGGCATTTCCATGCGTGCCTTGTTTAAAGATTTAGACTTGGTGGTTATTCGCAACCTCATGGATGTAAACTTTTGGGGAACGGTATACTGCACCAAATATGCTTTGCCCGAATTGCTAAAAAATAAAGGTTCGGTGGTAGGCGTATCGTCTATTGCAGGCTATAAAGGTTTACCTGGCCGTACGGGTTATTCTGCTTCTAAATTTGCCATGAATGGCTTTTTAGAGGCTTTACGAGTGGAGAATTTAAAAACCGGTTTGCATGTGATGATTGCTTCGCCGGGTTTTACCGCTTCTAATATTCGTAAAGTAGCCTTGGTAAAAGATGGTAGTGCCCAAGGTGAAACCAGCATGGTGGAAGAAAAAATGATGTCGGCTGAAGAAGTGGCCGAACAAATTGCCCAAGGTGTAGAAAATCGCAGCCGTAGCTTGGTGATGACTTTTCAAGGAAAATTAACTGTATTTTTGAGCAAGTGGTTGCCAAAACTGCTCGATAAATTGGTATATACTCATTTTACAAAAGAAAAAGACCCCCTTATCCGATGAAATTAAAACTTGCTTTCCTCATGCTATTCTATCTATCTAGTTTAAGCTCTGTATTATTGGTGGATGGGCCGCAATTTTGCCAACAAAAATGTAGTTACGGTAATTATTAATTATCCCTTATCTCCAGCAGCCGGTTATGAAGATATGGCTAGAGATTGTGCGGCGGCTATTAAATGGGTAAAAGATTCTATTGCTACCTATGGTGGAAATCCTGAGCGTATTTTTGCTATGGGCCATTCTGCTGGTGGTCATTTGGAGGCACTCATTGATTTAGATCCTCGATTTTTTGCCGAACAACAAATTGCCAATCCATTACGTGGCATTATTTTAAACGATGGTTTCGGATTAGATATGGAACAGTATTTAAAGTTGGCTGAAAAAAACGATCAAACCACTAGTTTCTTGAAAACCTTTACCACCGATCCGGAGAATTGGAAGAAGGGATCGCCCTTAACTTATTTCGATCAGATAAAACATCCCTACTACATTTTGGTAGGAGAAGATACCTACGAGGCTATAAAAATACAATCGAAACGCTTGTATGAGCTACTAACCCAAGCACAAAAACCTGTTAAATATGAGGTGATACCTAAAAAACAACATGTGCCCATGATTAGTCAGATGGTTTTTGGCGCTAATCCACTATACCAATCCATCATCGACTTTATGCAAAGCCATTAATTGGCTTTTTTGTGGAGGAAACTTAAATAGCTATAGCCAATACAAGCCGCTATTATGGAAGCTATTAAAATGCAGAATTTTGCTTCCAATTGAAAAGCTGGATTGTTAAAAGAGAGTAAGGCAATAAAGGTTGACATGGTAAAGCCAATGCCAGCCAACATGCCCAAGCCTACTATATGTTTCCATGTTGCCTTAGAGGGTAAGCTGCTCCAACCCAATTTTACGCTTATCCACGAAAATAAAAAAACTCCAATTGGTTTACCGAAAACCAATCCTAAAATGATGCCCAAGCCAATGGGACTGCTAATGCCTTTTAGCATACCCCACTCCAAATGAATATTGGTATTTGCAAAAGCAAACAGGGGCATAATGAACAAATTTACAGGTTTTAATAAGAGGTGTTCTAGTTTTTCTAGGGGGGAGGTTTCTTTTACCGGATTGGTAGGAATAAAACAAGCTAATAGAACGCCTGCAATAGTAGCATGAATACCCGAATGATGCACCACATACCACAAAAATACTCCGGGTATGAGGTAAAAAATTAGGCGTTTAACCCCTAAATAATTTAGGGTGGCTAAAAGTGCTACTATTCCTCCGGCATAAACTAAATACGTGCTGTCTAACTTGCTCGAATAAAAAATGGCAATCACCAAAATGGCCCCCAAATCGTCTACAATAGCTAGGGCGGCTAAAAATATTTTGAGTGAAGTAGGCACCCGTTTGCCTAATGCTGCTACAATGGCTAAGGCAAAAGCAATGTCGGTAGCCATGGGAATGCCCCAGCCATGCTGGCTAGGTTTTCCTGAATTAAAAAGTAAAAAGATGGCTGCAGGAACCAACATACCTCCCAATGCCGCAAATACAGGCATGGTGGCTTTTTTGATGGAAGAGAGTTCGCCCTCTACCAATTCTCGTTTGATTTCTAATCCCACTAATAAGAAAAAGATGGCCATTAAGCCATCGTTAATCCAGGTGGTGGTATCGTAAACTAGGTGTAAACCCGATATGTGGATGCCCCAAGTTCTTGTTAAGATATGATTAAAGGAATTGGCTAGATAAGAATTTGCTAAAAACAAAGAAAGTAACACACCAGCTAATAAGAGTATTCCTCCAAGTTGTTGTGATTGTAAGAATTCGCGAAATGGTTTTAGATTAATACCCTTCGCCATACGCTAAAACTCGGCGTTTTTCGGCGTTCTTGGGAACGGTATTACGTCGCGGATGTTGGTCATTCCGGTAACAAACAATACCAAACGCTCAAAACCCAAGCCAAAGCCGGCATGTGGGGCTGAGCCAAAACGGCGGGTATCTAAATACCACGATAATTCTTCGGTAGGCACGTGCATTTCGCTCATGCGTTGTTCCAATTTTTCTAAACGCTCTTCTCGTTGCGATCCGCCTACAATTTCGCCAATGCCCGGGAATAAAATATCCATGGCTCTAACGGTTTTTCCGTCTTCGTTTTGGCGCATGTAAAAGGCTTTAATATCTTTTGGATAATCGGTTAAGATCACTGGTTTTTTAAAGTGTTTTTCCACCAAATAGCGTTCGTGTTCCGATTGTAAATCGGCACCCCAATCTTCAATAAGGTATTTAAATTGTTTTTTCTGATTTGGTTTCGATTGTTTTAATATCTCAATAGCCTCGGTATAGGTGATGCGTTCGAAACTGTTTTCTAAACAGAAGTTTAGCTTGCTCAATAAATCTAATTCGGAGCGTTCTTGTTGGGGCTTTAGCTTTTCTTCTTCTTCTAAACGACCTTTTAAGAATTCCAATTCATCGGCACAGTTTGTTAACGCATAATCAATAACGTATTTTAACAATTCTTCGGCCAAATCCATATTGCCGTTTAGGTCGTAGAAAGCCATTTCGGGTTCAATCATCCAAAATTCGGCCAAGTGGCGGGTGGTGTTAGAATTCTCGGCTCTAAAAGTAGGTCCAAAGGTGTAAATATCGCCGAAGGCCATGGCTGCCAATTCGCCTTCTAACTGTCCGGAAACGGTCAGATTGGTAATTTTACCAAAAAAGTCTTCTTTATAATTTACCGTTCCATCGTCGTTACGAGGAATATTATCAAAATCGATGGTACTTACGCGAAACATTTCGCCAGCTCCTTCAGCATCGGATGCAGTGATGATTGGCGTATGCAAATACACAAAGCCACGTTCGTTGAAAAATTGGTGTACTGCAAAAGCCAAAGCATGACGCACTTTAAAAACGGCATTAAAGGTATTGGTACGAAAACGCAAGTGGGCAATTTCTCGTAAAAACTCTAAACTGTGTTTTTTAGGTTGTAGCGGAAATTTTTCTGCATCGCTATCACCTAAAATTTCGAGGGTTTTTACTTTAATTTCTACGTGTTGACCTTTTCCTAACGATTCTACCAACGTACCTGTTACCGCAACTGAGGCTCCGGTAGTGAGGCGCTTTAATAGACTTTCTTCGGTGCTGTTGAAATCAACAACCGCTTGTATGTTGTGGATGCTAGAACCATCGTTAATGGCTATAAACTGATTGTTACGGAAGGTTTTTACCCATCCCATAACGGTTACTTCCTTGCCGAAATCAGTTATTGCTAATAGCGCTTTAATCTTGGTTCTTTTCATAATTTTCAACGGTATAAGGTGCTAAAATACAAAGGATTTCGCAGTTTTCACAGCCCTTTGCCTAGGCAACTTCACGTAAATCTACTGCAACTACTTTAGATACGCCTTGTTCTACCATGGTTACCCCATAAATAATGTCGGTGCTGGCAATGGTGCGCTTGTTGTGCGATACCACAATAAATTGCGATTGGTTGGAGAATTTACGGATAATCGTATTGAATTTATCGATGTTGGTATCGTCTAAAGGAGCATCTATTTCATCGAAAATACAGAAAGGTGCCGGCTTAAGTAGATACAACGAAAATAGGAGGGCCGTGGCTGTAAGTGTTTTCTCTCCACCCGATAATTGGTTGATAGAGAGTGGGCGTTTGCCTTTCGGACGGGCCATAATTTCAATGTCCGAGTCGAGTGGATTTTCCGGATCGGAGAGCACCAAATCGCAAGAATCTTCTTCGTTAAATAAAGAACGAAACACCTCAATAAAATGTTCCCGAACTTGGGTAAAGGCCTCCATAAACTTGGCTTTTGCCGTATCGTCTATTTCTTTAATGGTTGCTAAAAGCGAATCTTTAGCGTCTAATAAATCTTTTTTCTGAGTTTGTATAAATACAAAACGCTCTTGCATTTCTTGATAAGCCTCCATGGCCATGGGGTTAATGCCCCCAAAATCGTCGAGTTGACGTTTTAGTTTTTCGGTTTTCTCTTTTAAGGCTTCTTCATTTTCGCCTTCGGGTACATCATTCTCCAACAAATCGTTAATATCGATGGAAAATTCTACCGATAAACGCTCTTTTAGTCCATTTAATTCGAGTTTTAAATTCGTTTTTTGATCTTTTAGCTCATTGGCTAAGAAATCGGCTTGTTCTTTTTTACGGCGCTGTTCGGCAATGGTATTTTCTGTTTCGGTAATGGCACCTCTGGCCGCATAATACGCCTGTTCTAGTTCTTCTACGCCTTTTTCTAAGGCTTCCTTTTGGCTGTACATGGCCAAAAGATCATCGTCAGAATGATCTACGTATTTCAACGTTTCTTTAATATTAGCCTGTGTTTGCTCAAAAATAGCGTGGTTGCTTTCTATGCGTTCCGAGAGGTTGGTATGTTGACTATTTCGGTAGTCTAAATCTTTTTCTAAGCCCGATACCTTGTTTTGCTGTTGATGAAATTTGATATTTTCTTGATTATATGCGCTAGCCTCGGCATTTAACCGGTCGGAGAAGTTTTGGTATTCTTGTTGGGCTTGTACCAAGGCCTGCTGTTTAATCTCCTGCTCGGTTTTTAGTTCGGCAACTTTAGGTTCTGAGCGTTCAATTTCTGCTAAAATACCTGCAATTTTAGTTTCAATATCTTGTTTGCGGTTTGTACTATTCTCCATAAAAGCAACGTATTGCTCTTGTTTGGTTTTAATGGAGATATATTCGTTGTTAAGACTTTGTACCGCTTGTTCTTTTTGGCTGTTTTGGTCTTTTTGTGATGCTGCTCTTAAGGTTTCCAAGCTTTGGCTTTCCTTTTCGATCGCATTCTGGAGTGTAGTTATTTTCTGCGCTAAGCTCGAAATTTCATTGGCTAAATTTTCTAGGTTTTTAGCCCTTCCAATACGCTTTCCTTCAAATAAGCCCACCGAGCCACCAGCCATGGTATACGTACTTTTGCTGTATTTACCGCTACTGCTTAATAAAATATGCCCTTCTTGTGGTAAGGTATTGGCTAATTCTTCCTCTTCGCCGCTTTCAATAACATATACGTTTTTTAAGAGCAGTTCGCAGAGTGGACGATATTTGGCATCTACTTCTATAATATCTAGGGCTGCTACTAAATTGGTTTTAGTAAATTGCTTTTCAGTTTTCTTAACCGATGATTTTAAAGCATCGAGAATAAAGAAATTAGCTCTTCCTTGGGCCGAATCGCTGAGTAGGGTAATGGCTTGTATAGCTTCCTGCTGCGTTTGCACCACATAATGGTTCATTACGGGTTCTAAATAGTTTTCAATGGCAATGCGATAAGCCTCTTTGCAAAACAAAATATCGGAGAATAAAGGCGCTTGCTTGGCCCAATTGGTATTTTTTTTCAAGAAACGAATAGATTCGGGAAAGCCTTCCAAATTATCAACCATAGATTTGGTAAGGTTATATTCGTTTTGTTTGGCGTCTAGTTTTCTGTTTAAATCTTGCCTTTCTTGCTTTTGTTCTTGAATTTTTTCTTCACCTACTTTTAGCTTCTCTTGAAAATCGGTTTCTAGTTTTTGGGCCAAACTTAATTCTTGTTGCTGGGTTTGTAAACGCTGCTCTAAATCGGCTAAAACCTTGTTAAATTCGTTTAATTCTACTTCTTTCGATTGTGCATCGCTGGTATTTCTGGTGCTTTCTTGTTGTAAAGCATCGCGTTGTATGTGTAAAATGGCCAGATTTTTTTCAAGTTCATTTAAGGCTTGTTGCGTTTGGCCGTTTTCTTTCACCAAGTAATCTACCTGCGTTCTGAAATTTTGTTGCTGTTCACGTAAGGCATCTACATTGTTTTTTTGCTTTTCTAAATCGCTTTGCAAGCTGTTTATAATGCTTTTTTCTTGACTTAACTCTTCGTTTAAGCGTTTTTGGTTATAGTCAACGTGGTTAAGCTGTTGACGGTCTTTTTCTAGCTCTTCTTTTAATCGAGCTTCTTTATCTTCTAAAAAGCGCAACTGTTCATTTTTTACCTTTTTATCACTTTCGTAAGCCCTTATTTTGGCAATAAATTCGTTAGCGGCTTTCTGTTGGGTGCTTAGGTTTTTTTCTTGGGTAAGGTGTGCCAGTTTTTGTTGTTGCAAGCCAGCCTCCAAGGTGTCAATTGTACTGCTTATTCCAGATTTTCCAGCTTGTTGATCTTGCTCTTGTTTATCTAGGGTTTCTAAAGCATTGCGGTAACCTGCAATGCGAAAAGAGGCCAATTGTACACTTAATTCTTTGTATTGCTCTTTTAGTTTATAGTAGCGTTCTGCTTTTTTAGCTTGATTTTCCAGCGTTTTTAAATTCTTATCAATCTCGAATAAAATATCTTCTACACGGCTCAGGTCTGCTTCGGTATCTTTTAATTTAGAGAAGGTTTGCTTTTTACGCAGTTTATATTTCGAAATGCCAGAAGCTTCTTCAAACAAAGCTCTACGCGAATTTTCTTTATTGGCAATAATCTCGTCTATCATTTTTAACTCAATAATAGAGTAGGAGTCGGAGCCAATTCCGGTATCGAGAAATAAATCGGTGATGTCTTTTAACCTACATTGCACGTCGTTTAAACGGTATTCGCTTTCGCCAGTACGGTACAGTTTGCGGGTAATGGTTACTTGCGAATATTCGGTAGGTAGTATGTTTTTGGTATTGTCGAAACTTAAAGAAACCTCTGCTAAATTGGAGGGTTTACGTGTTTTTGTACCGTTAAAAATGATGTTTTCCATTTTTTCGGAACGTAGCATGCGGGTACTCTGCTCTCCCAATACCCAACGAATGGCATCTACCACATTCGATTTTCCACAACCATTGGGCCCCACAATAGACGTTACCCCCTCATTAAAGTGGATGGTAATTTTATCGCCGAAGCTTTTGAATCCTTTTATTTCTAATTGGGTGAGCTGCATCTAATCGTTTACAGGAAGGCTACTAAAATAGCATTTAAACACCTTTAAATCAAATAATTTTATAATTCACTCAATTTAAAGGTTTCCTTTACCCGAATACCTTTTTCGGTTTGTTGTAGGGTGGCACATTCGTTTAGGGCATCGTGCTCAAAATATAAAATATAATCTCCGGCTAGGGCTTCTTCTAAAAAAGCCTTTTTTTCATGAAGCGTTTGTAGCGGAAACATGTCGTAAGCCATTACATAAGGGAGGGGTAGGTGTGCTGCTGAGGGTAATAAATCGGCCATATACACAATGGTTCTGCCTTTATATTGTATTTGAGGTAACATCATGGCATCGGTATGTCCAAAAGCGAAGCGAATGCGTACATTTTCTGCAAAATCAACACCATCTTTCGTTTCTACGAAGTTCAGTTGGCCACTTTCTTGAATAGGGAGTATGTTTTCTTTTAAGAACGATGCCTTTTCGCGGTCGTTGGGTGCTACGGCCCATTGCCAATGCTGCTCGTTGCTCCAATAACGTGCGTTTTCGAACGCTGGCCTTAGTTTTTCGCCTTCGCGGATGATAGATCCTCCGCAATGATCGAAGTGTAAGTGGGTAAGAAATACATCGGTAATATCGGCTCTAGAAAAACCCAATTTGTCTAGCGATTTATCCAAGGTATCATCGCCATGTAAATGGTAATGACTTAAAAATTTATCGTCTTGTTTGTCGCCAATGCCGTTATCTATTAAGGTTAGTTTCTTGTCTTCTTCTATTAATAAACAACGCATGGCCCAGGTACATAAATTATTTTCATCGGGCGGAACTAATTTTTGCCACATGGTTTTGGGCACAACGCCAAACATGGCGCCACCATCTAATTTAAAAAAGCCGGTATCTATGGTATGTAGTTTCATGAATGAATAATTTGACTAAAAATAAGAAAACCTGTTGACTATGTTCAACAGGTTTTAATTTAAAATAGATGCTTCGACAAGCTCAGCATGACATATTGTATTATAAGTGAATTACTTCTCCGTAAGCATCTGCTGCGGCTTCCATAATGGCTTCGCTCATGGTTGGATGTGGGTGTACGGTTTTTACGATGTCCATACCGGTGGTTTCCAATTTACGAGCAACTACTACTTCGGCAATCATTTCGGTTACATTGGCCCCAATTAAGTGTGCGCCTAAAAATTCGCCGTATTTGGCATCAAAAATTACTTTTACAAAGCCGTCTTTAGCGCCCGAAGCGCTGGCTTTACCCGAAGCGGAGAATGGAAATTTACCCACTTTAATTTCGTATCCGGCTTCTTTGGCTGCTTTTTCAGTATAGCCCACCGAGGCAATTTCAGGTGAACAATAAGTACAACCCGGAATGTTGTTATAGTTTAAGGGCTCTGGATGGTGACCTGCAATTTTTTCTACGCAAATAATGCCTTCTGCAGAAGCTACGTGTGCCAAGGCTTGTCCTTTTACAATATCACCAATGGCATATACACCTTCTATATTGGTTTTGTAAAAATCATCAACCAAAACACGGCCTTTGTCGGTTTTTACACCCAATTCTTCTAAGCCAATGTTTTCGATATTTGGGGTAACGCCTACCGCCGAGAGTACTACATCGCATTCTAAGGTTTCAACACCAGCAGCAGTTTTAACTTGTACTTTGCAGCCAGTACCGCTGGTATCTACCGATTCTACATTGGCTTCAGTCATTACTGTAATGCCAGCTTTTTTAAAGCTACGAATCAGTTGTTTCGAAATATCTTCGTCTTCTAGCGGTACAATATGATCTAAGTACTCTACAATGGTTACTTGTGTACCAATGCTGTTGTAAAAATAGGCAAACTCTACGCCAATGGCGCCAGAACCTACTACTACTAAGCTTTTGGGTTGCTGCGACAATACCATGGCTTGGCGGTAGCCAATAATTTTTTTGCCATCTTGTTTCAGGTTGGGCAATTCTCTAGAACGACCGCCGGTGGCTAAAATAATATGCTTAGCTGTATATTCGGCATTGGTGCCATCGGCGCCTAATACTTGTACTTTGCCAGCACCTTTTAGTTTGGCGGTACCCATAATTACGTCTATTTTATTCTTTTTTAGCAAGAATTGGATGCCTTTACTCATTCCATCCGCTACATCGCGGCTACGTTTTATTACGGCACTAAAATCTACTTTTGCATCTGAAACTTGCAGGCCATATTCGGCGGCATGGTTTATGTATTCAAATACTTGCGCACTTTTAAGCAAGGCTTTGGTGGGTATACAGCCCCAGTTTAAACAAACACCACCAAGCGATTCTTTCTCAACAATGGCTGTTTTTAGGCCCAATTGTGCTGCACGTATAGCGGCTACATAACCACCTGGCCCACTACCAATTACTAGTAAATCGTAATTCATATAATTTTGAAATTTAAAGCCTCAAAACTAATCATTTGGAGTGGGTATCTAAAATATCAACTTATCCACAATTAGAGCAAGGTTTAAAATGCCTTAAATGCTCAAAAAATAACTTTTTAGATAGGTTTTGTGAATTGTTGAAAAAAATGACAGCTTGTGGGACAAGTTCATAAAATAAAAATTAAAAAAGTGATGCTTGGTTATTATAAATCATACTATATTTGTACCTAAATCTCAACTCATTAAAGGGTTTGGGCCAAATGAAACTAAATTATTAACCAAAACATTATGATGAAAAAATTACTTTATTCATTAGTTCTTGTGTTTGCCACTGTAAGTGTGTTTGCACAGGTTACTACCAGTAGTTTGTCAGGAACCATCAAAGACGCTCAAGAAACGTTAGTTGGTGCTTCTGTAAAAGCTATTCACACCCCAACCGGAACGGTTTACGGTGCTTCTACCAATGCAGGTGGTAGATTTACGATTTCAAACTTACGTGTAGGTGGACCTTACACCATTGAAATTACTTACTTAGGCTACCGTAGCTACAAAGTTACTGATGTGTTTTTGAAGTTAGGTGAAAACTTAACCTTAAGCCCTGTGCTTGAAAAAGCTGGTCAGCAGTTAGCTGAAGTGGTGGTTGTAGGTACTAAAGACAATGTATTTAACAGCAAACGTACAGGTGCTGCAACACGTGTGAGTAAAGAACAAATTGAAAGAATGCCAACTTTAAGTAGAAGTTTGCAAGATTTCACTCGTTTAACTCCACAAGCAAATGGTAGTTCATTCGGTGGTTCTAACAACCGTTTTAACAACATTACCATTGATGGTGCTGTAAATAATGATGTATTTGGTTTAGCTAGTTCTGGTACTCCGGGTGGCCAAGCAAATACACAACCAATTTCTTTGGATGCGATTCAAGAAATTCAAGTAGTATTGGCTCCTTACGATGTAAGCCTAGGTAACTTTACCGGTGGTGGTGTAAACGCCGTTACTCGTTCAGGTACTAATAAATTTGAAGGTTCGGCTTATTTATTTGGTCGTAACCAAAACACTATTGGTAGAAATGCATTAACCAATGCTCGTTCAACAAAATTCATGAACAACCAATACGGTTTCCGTTTTGGTGGTCCAATCATTAAAGACAAATTGTTCTTTTTCGTAAATGCGGAATTGCAACGTGTACAAGCTCCATTGTTTAACAATGCTGGTGAGGTAGGTTCTGCTATATCTTTAGCAACTGCTCAGCAAATTGCTGCTCAGGCTCTATTAATGGGTGCTGCTCCAGGTTACGATGTAGGTTCTTATGGCCCACAAGATGTGCAAACACAAAACAATAAAATATTTGCGAAATTCGATTGGAACATCAATCCTAAAAACCAATTGACTTTGCGATATAATTATATCGATGCATTTGACGATAACATCTCTAGAAGTGGTACGTCATTCCGTTTCGGAAATAATGCGTACAAATTTGCGAATACGCAACACAACTCTGTTTTAGAATTACGTACTAAATTGAACGATAAATTCTCTAACAATTTAATTTTAGGATACTCTATCATTCGCGATGAGCGTCAAACCGCTGGAAAATTATTTCCATTCATTGAAATTAGAGCGATTGACGGATTCTCTAGTAACGTTGCCTCTTTAGGTTCAGAACGTAGTTCAGTAGCCAACCAATTGGATCAAGATGTCATTGAGTTAACCGATAACTTTAAAATGAGTTTGGGTAACCACAACATTACTGTGGGTACACACAACGAATTTTTTAAATTCCGCAACTTGTTCATCAACAACTATAACGGTCGTTGGACTTACAATAGCATTGCTAACTTCATTGCAGGTACTCCAGATCAAGTACAAGCAACCTATTCTAGAATTCCAGGTGTTGCTAAACCAGAAGCTACGTTTACTGCTGCTCAGTTAGGTTTTTATGTGCAAGATGAGTTTGAGGCTGCAAAAGGCTTAAAATTAACTGCAGGCTTACGTATGGATATTCCGGTATTTGGCGACAAGCCATTGCGCAATACTTTGGTTGAAACCGCATTTTCTGGTTATAAAACCGATGCCACTCCAAGCACCAAGCCATTGTGGTCTCCACGTTTAGGCTTTAATTGGGATGTAACTGGCGATCGTTCAGTACAAGTACGTGGTGGTTCAGGTATCTTTACCGGTCGTGTTCCATTTGTGTGGTTGTCTAACCAATATACTAACAGTGGAATGTTGTTCAGTTCAGTGAACCTTTTAAGAACAAATGTTCCTACGTTGTCGTTTATTGCTGATCCTAATAATCAAGGTTCTGCTGCCACACTTTACGGTGGTGGTTCAAATAGAGCAGAAGTTAACTTGGTTACTCCAGATTTTAAAGTACCACAAGTATTTAGAAATAACTTAGCAGTTGACTTTAAATTGCCATATGGTATTAATGCAACTATCGAAGGTATTTACTCTAAAACCTTAAATAACGTTAATTATTCTGATATCAACTTGAGAGCATCTACTGCTGTTATTAGCCCTACACTTTCTGCGGGTGCAGACAATCGTGCTGCCTACAGTAGCACCAAAGTTGATGGAACTAACTTTACCAATGCTATTCTATTAAGCAATACAAGTAAAGGATATACGGCTTCGTTAACAGGTCAATTGCAAAAAACTTTTGATTCTGGTTTGTCAGCCATGGTTGCTTATACCCGTGGTAGAGCTACTTCGGTAAATGATGGAACGAGCAGTACTGCCAGATCAAATTGGGAGTTTGTTCAAATAGCAAACGATCCGAATAATCCGGACGTATCTACTTCAAATTTCCAAACGAAGCACCGTATTATTGGTTCATTAGATTATAAATTCTCATACGGTGATCAAAAACAATCTTCTACTTCATTTAGCTTGTTTTATACTGGTCGTTCAGGTCAAACCTTTACCTATTTGTATAATGGTGACTTAAACGGTGATGGCGCATTCTCTAACGACTTAATGTATATTCCTCGTTTCGCAAGTGAAATTAAATTAGCTCCATCTTCATCTATTCCAGCTACTGCTGCGAATCAATGGTATGATTTAGATCAGTTTATTAAAAATGATCCATACTTGAGCAAACACAGAGGTGAGTATGCAAAACGTAATGGTGCGATGACCCCATGGGAAAATCAATTTGATTTACGTATCACGCAAGATTTTGGTGGTATTGTAAAAGGTACTAAAAACAAATTGCAGTTAACTTTTGATATCTACAACGTAGGTAACATGATTAACAAAAACTGGGGAAAATCTTATTTCGTATCCAACCAAGCAAATACGTTGATTTCGTATAGTTCAAGTTCTGGTGGTAGCTTTTCATTCAAAGCACCTACCAACGGAACCGGCTATGTACAATCGGCTTTAACTTGGTCAGGCCAGTTTGGTGTGAGATACTTGTTTAACTAA
The DNA here is from genome assembly GCA_026390835.1 of Sphingobacteriales bacterium. GTDB lineage: Bacteria > Bacteroidota > Bacteroidia > Sphingobacteriales > Sphingobacteriaceae > JAIPAN01. The sequence goes on along the minus strand of JAPLFD010000010.1, from coordinate 34,033 downwards.
GCAGGTTTACACCTTAAAAAAAAGCCCCTCGAATTTCGAGGGGCTTTTTTTGTGCAATAATTTGTAATTGTTTTCGTTTTTGGGGCTTAATACATATTTAATTTTAGCTTAATCTACAGGTTTAATTGGGTTTGTTCTTTTGTACAATAAATACTAAAAACTAAAAACAAAATGAAAAAAATCTTACAATTAACATTTGCCCTGCTGATGTTATGCACTGTGCTTGTGAAAGCCCAAGGTGTAACCACATCTGCTATTAACGGAACAGTTGCAGATAATAAGGGTGAAACCTTACCTGGTGCAACCATTACTGCTACACACACACCTTCTGGTACTGTGTATTCAACCGTTTCACGTAACGATGGTCGTTACAATTTACCCAACTTACGTATAGGTGGGCCGTATATTCTTAAAATTTCTTTTGTTGGATTTAAAGACTTTACGGTACAAAACATGTCGTTAACTCTAGGTCAAGAGCTTAATGTTAACGCAAAACTTGTAGAATCTAGTAATTCGCTTGCCGAAATTGTTATTTCTGGTACTGAGGATAAGTTGTTTAACAACTCAAGAACAGGCGCTAGAGAAACCATTACTAGAGGTCAAATTGATCGTTTACCAACTATCAGTAGATCTTTGCAAGATTTTACTAAACTTACGCCTTCGGCCAATGGTAACTCTTTTGGAGGTAGAAGTTCTAGTTACAACAACGTAACTGTAGATGGTGCATTATTTAATAATTCATTTGGTTTATCTGGTACCCTTGGTGGCCAAACAAACTCTCAGCCTATTTCCTTAGATGCTATTGAGCAAATTCAGGTTGATATTGCCCCTTTTGATGTGCGTCAGGGATTTTTTACTGGTGCAGGTATTAATACGGTAACCAAATCGGGTACAAATTCTTTTAAAGGATCTGCGTATTACTTTTTAAGAAACCCCAATACACTTGGTTTAGATGCTGGTGTGTATCCAGTAGCAAAACCTGTTTTTAAATATTATACTCAAGGTTTAAGCTTAGGTGGTCCAATTGTAAAAAATAAATTATTTTTCTTTGTATCGGGCGAACAAGAGCGTTTAAATGAACCAGCGACTTCTTTTACAGCTCTACAAGCTGGGCAGGCTGCTGGTGGTACCGTTTCTCAAGCGCAAGCAAGCGATTTAACCACATTAAAAGATTTCTTGATAACTAATTATGGTTATAACCCCGGAGTATTTGAAGGCTATAATTATTTAATACAAAGTGATAAGTTAACTACCAAGTTAGATTGGAATATTAATAAGAATAATACTCTTAGTGCGAAATACTTTTATTTAAAGTCATCTAGAGATTTGCCAGCAAGTAACTCGGGTGCCATTAATAATGGTAGCCGTCAGCCTAGTGTTACAGGTATGCCTTTTAATGGATCTGGTTATACCATTAACAATAACTTTAATATTGGTGTTGTAGAATTAAACTCACGCATTGGAACAAAATTCTCAAATAAATTAACATTTGGTTATTCTGCCTTAAGAGATAAACGTTCTTCGCAAGCTCAAGGTTTATTTCCATTAGTTGATATTGGTAATGGTTCGGGTCAAACATTAACCGCATTTGGGTATGAGCCTTTTACCGCCTTTAACCAGTTGGATACGGATACCTGGCAGTTTGCAAACGATTTTACTATTTATGCTGGTAAACACGAAATTGTGATAGGTACAAGTAACCAAATTAATTCATTTAAAAATGGATTTGCGCCAACCTATTATGGAAATTATAATTTTGCAACTTTAGCAGATTTTTATAATTCTGCGAATAACGGTACTGCAACTGCCTCACGTTACCAATTGCGTTACTCTGCTTTGCCAGATGGTTCTTTCCCTTTTGCTAAAATACAAGCTAAAACTTTCAGCTTTTACGTGCAAGATAAATTCCAAGCTACTCCAAACTTAAAATTAACCTATGCTTTAAGAGCTGATTTGGCTTCTTTTCCGGTTACTTTAGATAAAAATGCTGATTTAGCGAACTTAACTTTTAGAGATAATTTGAAAATTGATGTATCTAAATTACCCGATTCGAAAATTTTATGGGCTCCTCGTTTAGGCTTCAATTGGGATGCTAAAGGAGATCAAACTTTACAAATAAGAGGTGGTGCTGGTGTATTCACCGGTCAGGTGCCATTTGTATGGGTATCTAACCAAGCTTCTAACAATGGTGTTCAGTTTGGTTCTGTGGATATCGGTGCATCATCAAGTGCGGCAGATAAAGCAAATTACTTTGTATTCAAATCTGATGTAAACGCCAATCGTCCGGTAGGGGCAGCAGCCAATACTTCTTACAATGTGGCTATCACGGATAAAGATTTTAAATACCCACAAATTTTCAGAACCAATTTAGCGTTCGACAAAAAATTAGCTGGTGGTGTTGTGCTTACCTTAGAAGGTGCATATACCAAAGATATAAATGGGGTATACCACCAAAACATTAACTTACCTAGTACAGGTACAGCATTGGCAGGTTCAGATACTCGATTACGTTATTCATCAACTAAAATTTATAGTGGTGCCGGTGGTGCAACACTTCAAAATCCGAACTTAAGTGATGTAATTTTGATGAAAAATACTAAAAAAGGGTATTCTTATTTCATCACTGCTCAAGTACAGAAAAACTTCGCCAATGGCTTAACTGCAAGTGTGGCTTACACCAATGGTAAATCTATGTCTGTAAATGATGGTGGGTCTATTGCACAATCTATTTGGAGAGATCGTTCAGTATCTGGTGATCCAAATGCCGATGAATTGGGTTTTTCTAATTTTTACCTTCCAAATCGTGTAATTTCATACCTTTCTTATCGTAAAGAGTATGCTAAAAATTACGCTACTTCATTCGGTTTAACCTTCGAATCTGCTCCTGCTGGTAACTATTCTCATACCTATGTGGGCGATTTGAACAACGATAGTCAAACTAACGATTTAATGTATATACCTAAAGATGCTTCAGATATTAACTTAGTAGCTGATGGAGCTTGGGATTTACGGACTCCAGCACAAATTTGGGCTCAGTTAGATGCGTTTATTAAGCAAGATCCATACTTATCTAAAAACAGAGGTCAAGTTGTTAAACGTGGTGCAGGTATTTTACCTTATTTCACTTCTGTAAATATGAATTTCACCCAAGATATCTTTGTAAACATAAAAGGTCAAAAAAATACCCTACGTTTTACAGCTGATATTTTAAATGTGGGCAACTTGTTGAATAAAAATTGGGGTTTATTAAAACAATTAGGTGCTGGCGCTCGTCAACCTTTATCGTATAAGGGTTTGGTTACTGCCGCTGGAGATCCGAATTTAGGTGAACCTACATTCTCATTTCCTTTTGCAGACAGAACTAATTTAGTACCTGTTAGTCAGTCTTTTGTGGTAAACACTGCACAAGCCTCACGTTGGCAAGTGCAATTAGGTTTCCGTTATTTATTTAATTAACAAAATCTAACTTAAAAAAGCCCCTCGAATATCGAGGGGCTTTTTTTATCCCTAATTCTGTCTAACTTGCATAAAATAATACAGCGCTATGTTAAAGCAATTTTATTTATTTTTTTTCTTCCTTAGTTCTTCAATAGCAGCTTCGGCACAGTCGGCATTTACCGTATTGCCTTTAGGCGTAAAAGGTGGACTAGATGAAAGTAACCTCTCGGCCTATTTGGTGTCTTCTGCGGGTTCTAGCAATTTTATTTGCCTAGATGCCGGCACTGTTTATTCGGGCTTAACCGTGGCTCGTAAAAAGGGCAGTATTCAAAAAACAGAACCAGCTTTTTTAAAAGAAAATATAAAGGGCTATTTTATTTCGCACGGACATTTAGACCATGTGGCCGGGTTAATCCTCAATTCGCCCGAGGATAGCAAAAAGCCTATTTATGCGCTTCCTGAAGTGCTTGATGTTTTTAAAGTGAATTATTTTACTCGAAATGCTTGGGCCAATTTCGGGAGTGAGGGCGAAGCGCCTATTTTAAATAAATACCGTTATGTGCCGCTATTACCTAAAGCTATAATTTCTGCCGACGGAACCGATTTGAAGGTGCAAGCATTTGAGTTGAGTCATGTTAATCCGTATAAGAGTACCGCTTTTTTGGTAAGCAATACAGCAGGGTCATTACTCTATTTAGGCGATACGGGAGCAGATAGCATCGAGAAATCGACCGATTTAAAAAACCTTTGGCAAGATATTGCACCCTTAATTAGGGCTAAACAGTTAAAGGCTATTTTTATAGAAGTGTCTTTCCCTAATTCGCAAGCTGATGAGCAACTTTTCGGACATTTAAACCCCAGGTTATTTGTGCAAGAAATGAAGGTATTGGCCTCTTTTACGAGCGCTGAAGCATTAAAAGGGTTACCCGTAGTGATTACTCACCGTAAGCCATCGGGCACTAAAGAAGAACAAATAAAGAAAGAAGTAGTAGCCGAGAATACGCTCGGTTTCAAACTCATTTTTCCGCAACAAGGAAAAATGATCTCTTTTTAGTGGTATATAAAGTTTCCTTTTTCTGAACGAATGCTGACTTGTTTTTGGTCGGCAGCTTCTACTCGGCCAATAAGTTGAGCTTCTACTCCAAATGATTTGCTGATAGCGATACACTCTTGAGCAAATTCCTCATTCGTATAAATTTCCATGCGGTGCCCCATGTTAAATACCTTGTACATTTCTTCCCAACTCGTGTTCGATTGCTCATGAATAAGTTGAAAAAGTGGTGGAATAGGGAATAGGTTATCCTTAATAATATGTAGGTTTTTTATAAAGTGCAATACTTTAGTTTGTGCACCGCCACTGCAATGTACCAATCCGTTTATGGCTGCTCTATTTTTCGCCAATATAGCCTGTAGGATAGGTGCATAAGTTCTGGTGGGAGAGAGTACTAACTTTCCAGCAGACACCTGTTTTTCACCAGTAATATCAATCAAATCTGTTAGTTTTTTATTGCCAGCAAATACCAACATCACCAGCTTGTATGTTTGCATTGTCGATTACATCACTTCGTTTCATGCGGCACACAACGGTTGAATCAACAATGATGGTGCGCACTAAATCGCCCACATCGGCAGTTTCGCCACCTGTGGAATAAATGCCAATACCCAATTCTCGTAGTTCTGCTAATATTTCTTCGGTACCGTTAATCAGTTCGGCTAAAACCTCTTTCGGAATGCGGTTTTTATTGCGCCCAATGGTAGAAGAAAGTAAAATATTATCGGTAGCACCTACGCAAAGTAGGTCATCTAAATTCATAATAATGGCATCTTGCGCAATGCCTTTCCAAACCGATAAATCGCCAGTTTCTTTCCAATACACATAGGCCAATGCCGATTTGGTTCCGGCTCCATCGGCATGCATAATGTTACACCAATCGGCATCGCCACCTAAAATATCTGGAATGATTTTACAAAATGCGTGTGGAAAGATGCCCTTGTCGATATTGGCAATGGCAGCATGTACATCTTCTTTTCCGGCAGATACGCCACGGAGTTGGTAATTGTGGTCAGACATGCCGTAAAGTTAGCTTTTTATCTAGCCATTTTAATATCCTCAATAAAAATTATCTGGTTAAATACAATAAATCAAACCAAACATAGTTTTAGTTTAATAAAATCAAAAAATCAACACTTATGAAAAAGATGCTATTAATTTTTGGCTTGGCGCTAGTTAGTCTAGCCTCATGTAAAAAAGATAAACCTGTAGTGCTTTCAGCTTTCGAAAAGTTAAGCTATGCGGATATTAAAGCTAGCGATATGAATAACGATTTAAAAATGAATGATATCATTATTAAATTGGCTAATGATCCATCTAGTGGAACAATTGGCAAAATTATTAGCTACAAAACAGCGCTTGGTACTCTAGGTAAATTGCTAATTCTTGATGATGGCTCTAACAATGCCACCCATGCGCTCATTTTTGATATGGTAAATTATAAGCCCGATGGAACGGTTTTGTTGGAAGTGAAAAATGTAAAAGTTAATCTTGGTTATTATTGCGATTTAGATCTAGGTGTGTCTACTTTGGTTATTGGACAACAAAGTTTCATTTACGCATTTGATGCGGGAAATTATTTATTGTTTCCCTATGGCGGCAAATTCCATATCTATACCAATTAATTGGTCGTTCAAACAAAAAAGCCCCCGAAAATTCGGGGGCTTTTTTTATTTAATAAAGAGCAATTCTCTAAATTTAGGTAGCGGCCATTGGCCATCATCTACCACTTGCTCCAATTTGTCTACATGGTAGCGTATGGGTTCAAAAAAGGTTTTTACCGTTTCGTCATAGGCTATAGAGCGGTCACGAAGGTCGTCTATAGCATTTGCTTTTTTACGAGCAGCAACCATGCTATCTACATTGCTTTTAATAAAGTTTACATGCGTGGCAATCTTCGTAATTAATTCCAATTGCGCTTTGTAGGTGGCTTTATCTAAGCCAATGGCTTGTAAACCTTGCACGTTTTGCACCAATTTACTTTGGTACTCTACCGCCGAAGGAATGATGACACTATTCACTATTTCGCCAATAACACGGGCTTCAATTTGTAGTTTTTTATAAAAGCTTTCTAATAAAATTTCGTGACGGGCTTCCGATTCACGGTGGTTAAATACATTCAATTTCTCAAATAAGTTCAACGTTTTCTCACTTACATATGCATCTAAAGCTTTTGGCGTGGTTTTAAAGTTAGATAAGCCTCTGCTTGCCGCTTCTTTCTCCCATTCTTCGCTATAACCATTTCCTTCGAAACGAATTGATTTTGACTCTTTAATGTACTTCTTAATCACGGTTAAAATCGCGATATCTTTCTTTTCTCCTTTTTTAATCAATTTATCTACCTCGGTTTTAAATTTTACCAATTGGTCGGCCATAATGGTGTTTAAAACGGTCATTGGTGCCGATGAATTGGCAGAAGAACCTACCGCACGGAACTCAAATTTATTGCCGGTAAAGGCAAAAGGAGAGGTACGGTTACGATCGGTATTGTCTAATAAAATTTGAGGAATTTTAGGAATACCCAACCAAAGCGAATTGTCTTCTTTTACTTTTTTGCTGATACGAGCACTTTCTACTTCATCCAATACATCGTTTAGTTGGCTACCCAAGAAAATAGAAATGATGGCTGGAGGAGCTTCATTGGCCCCCAAACGGTGATCGTTATTTACCGAGGCAATAGAAGCACGCAATAAATCGGCATGTTCGTGTACGGCTTTCACCGTGTTTACGAAAAAGGCCAAAAACATCAAGTTGTTTTTAGGTGTTTTACCCGGAGCTAATAGATTTTTACCAGTATTGGTAATTAAGCTCCAGTTATTGTGTTTACCCGAGCCGTTTACTCCAGCATATGGTTTTTCGTGCAACAATACTTTGAAATTATGGCGTCTGGCTACTTTTTCCATCACATCCATTAATAATTGGTTGTGATCAATGGCTAAGTTTATTTCCTCATAAATAGGCGCACACTCAAATTGCGATGGCGCTACCTCATTGTGACGGGTTTTTAATGGAATACCCAATTTTAAGGCTTCCGTTTCAAAATCGAGCATGTAGGCGTACACTCTTTCAGGAATGGTACCGAAATAATGGTCTTCCAATTGCTGGCCTTTGGCCGACATGTGGCCAAATAAGGTACGGCCAGTTAATAATAAATCCGGACGAGCATTGTATAAGGCTAAATCCACTAAAAAATATTCTTGTTCAATACCTAAAGAGGCATTTACTTTTTCTACAGATTTATCGAAGTAGTGGCACACATCCACCGCTGCTTTATCTAAGGCAGACAAAGCTTTTAACAAAGGTGCTTTATAATCTAAGGCTTCGCCGGTATACGATACAAATACGGTAGGGATACACAAGGTTTTTCCGGTGTTGCTTTCCATAATAAAGGCAGGAGACGACGGATCCCAAGCGGTATAACCACGAGCTTCGAAGGTATTGCGAATACCCCCATTTGGAAAACTAGAGGCATCAGGCTCTTGTTGCACCAAGGCATCGCCCGAAAATTTCTCGATAGCAGAACCATCGGCAGTAGGTTCAAAAAACGAATCGTGTTTTTCGGCAGTAGTGCCGGTTAAGGGTTGAAACCAATGGGTATAATGCGTGGCTCCTTTAGTCATAGCCCAGGCTTTCATGGCAGCGGCAATCTGTTCAGATACTTCGCGGTTTACCGATGTGCCTAACTCAATTGAATTAATAATGCTTTGGTAAGCCTCTTTCGATAAAAATTCTTTCATTTTCTTTTTATCGAATACGTTTACACCGAAAAATTCAGAAATTTTGCTCGAAGGAGTCTTTACTTCTGGAATTGTTCTCGATAAAACAGCATTTAATGCCTGAAATCTTAGATTTGCCATATTTTTTCTACTTTTTAATTAAATATTTACCAAAAATAAGGTAAAACGCTCGATTTGTAGCCTAAAAAGTGAATAAATTCTGTAAATGTTGATAAAATAACTTTTTTATACTAGAAAAAAGATGTGGATAACCTTGTTGAAACAAAATTTAGGCTCTACTTCGGCAATGTCGCATTTTTAGCTATTTTTGATGAACCATAAAAACACAATAAATCTGTGGAAAACCAAGCACTATCAACTTTAGAAACTGCCAAAGAATTAGGACTTTTACCCGAAGAGTTCGAGCGTATTCAGCAAATTTTAGGCCGCACACCAAATTTTACAGAATTGTCTATCTTTTCGGTTATGTGGAGCGAACATTGTTCGTATAAAAACTCCATTACCTGGTTAAAAACCCTGCCTAAAGATGGCCCTCGGATGCTGGCAAAAGCTGGCGAAGAAAATGCAGGTTTGGTAGATTTAGGTGATGGCGTTGCTTGTTGTTTTAAAATAGAATCACATAACCACCCCTCAGCTTTAGAGCCTTACCAAGGCGCTGCTACGGGTGTTGGTGGTATCAATCGCGATATTTTTACCATGGGTGCCCGCCCCATTGCTCAACTCAACTCTTTGCGGTTTGGCGACATTCATCAGCCTAAAAACCAATGGTTATTAAAAGGTGTGGTAAAAGGCATTAGCCATTATGGTAATGCTTTTGGTATCCCAACAGTAGGTGGCGAATTATTCTTTGATGAGTGTTATACTGTAAATCCCTTGGTAAACGCCATGTCGGCGGGTATTTTAACGGTGGGCCAAATGGTCTCCGCAACTTCTTACGGAGTTGGTAACCCAGTTTATATTGTGGGCTCTGCTACCGGAAAAGACGGTATTCATGGAGCAGCTTTTGCTTCAAAAGATATTTCGGAAGATTCGGTAAACGATTTGCCGGCCGTTCAGGTGGGTGATCCCTTCCAAGAAAAATTATTGTTAGAAGCTACGCTTGAGGTAATAAAAACCGGAGCCGTGGTGGGTATGCAAGATATGGGTGCAGCAGGTATTATTTGTTCCAATTCAGAAATGTCGGCCAAAGGCGAACACGGTATGCGTATTGATTTGGATAATGTGCCTATGCGCCAAGAAAATATGAAACCCTTCGAAATTCTCTTGTCAGAATCACAAGAGCGTATGCTTATTGTGGTAGAAAAGGGTCGAGAAAAAGAGGTGGAGGACGTTTTTGATAAATGGGATTTAAACTGCGCTATTATTGGCGAAGTAACCGATACCAAGCGTTTACATTATTATATGAACGGCGAATTGGTGGCCGATGTACCTGCAGATGATTTGGTTTTGGGTGGTGGCGCTCCGGTGTATAACCGCGAATACCGCGAACCGGCATATTATCAAGAAAACTTAAAATTTGATATCAATAACGTGCCCGAACCTGCTGATTTAAAAGCTGTAGCGGCACATTTAATTGCTCATCCCAATATAGCATCCAAGCGTTGGGTAACCGACCAATACGATTCTATGATTGGTACAGCCACCATGACCACCAATCGCCCATGCGATGCGGCGGTTGTAGCAGTAAAGGGTACCGATAAAGCCATTGCTTTAACTATTGATTGCAATGCTCGGTATGTTTATGCCGACCCGAAAAAAGGCTGTGCCATTGCTGTGGCCGAAGCCGCTAGAAATATTACCTGTGCAGGTGCTGAGCCCGTGGCCATTACCAATTGCTTAAACTTTGGTAACCCATACGTGCCGGAAGTGTATTGGCAATTTGTAAGTGCTATTAAAGGAATGAGCGAAGCCTGTACCAAGTTTCAAACTCCGGTTACGGGCGGTAATGTGAGTTTTTATAACCAATCGTCGGATGAGGGGCCGGTATTTCCAACACCAACCATTGGTATGATAGGCGTTTTAGATGATAAAAACACCTTAATGACGTCTAATTTTAAAGCCGAAGGCGATTTGATTTATCTTATCGGCGAAAGCCAAAACGATATTGCTTCGTCGCAGTATTTGGCCTCTTTTCATAATGTTACCGCTGCACCTGCTCCCTATTTCGATTTAGAGAAAGAATACGATATGCACCAAGTGGTAAAACAATTAATTAAAGAGCAGCTTATTCAATCGGCCCACGATGTGGCCGATGGCGGCTTATATATCACTTTGTTAGAATCGGCTATGCCCAATACATTAGGTTTTGCTATTGAAAGTGAAGATGATATTCGTAAAGATGCTTTCTTATTTGGTGAAGCACAAGGCAGGGTAGTGGTATCTGTAAATCCAGCTCAGCAAGAAGCATTTATCGAATTGTTGGCTACTTCTACAACCGAGTTTTCGCTTTTAGGAACGGTTACCGCCGGAGCTCTTCTAGTAGATGACGAATCTTTTGGTACTGTAAAAGAAGCCAATGCTGTGTATCAAAACGTATTGCACGGCATACTCGGAGAATAGTGGGAAACCTATTCAAATTCAAGCAATTTGACGTAGATCAGAATCATTGTGCCATGAAGGTGAACACCGATGGCGTATTGTTGGGTGCTCTTGCTCAAGCCGATGCTCCTAAGCAGATTTTAGATATAGGTACCGGTACCGGTGTAATTGCCTTAATGCTAGCTCAGCGTTTCCCTGAATCCGAAATTGATGGGGTAGAACTAGATAAGCTAGCTGCTACTACTGCTGCGGTAAATTTTCAAGCAAGTCCCTTTGCCAATCGGCTAAAATCTTTTCCATTAGATATTGCCCATTATTTTATGGTGTTTCCTGAAAAGAAATTTGACCTGATAGTGAGTAATCCACCTTACTTTTTAGACGATTTAAAATCTACCGACAAAAACAAAGAATTAGCCCGCCATACTGACACTGAATTTTTTCGGAATTTGTGTTTCTCCATTTCTCAATTTTTATCAAAAAATGGACATTTTTGGGTGATTTTACCTCAAAAATCGATAAAAATTGTCAAAAATGAGGCAAAATTGAACAATTTGCATTGTCAAAAAATCATCCACATTAAGTCTTTTGAGCATGCCGAAGCACACCGAGAAATTGCCTGTTTTGGTTTCGACGAATTTGCGTTAAGCGAAGAAAATATAGTGATTTATGCCGCCGAAAAAGTATATACTCCCGAGTATCAATTGCTCTTGAAAGATTTTTTAACTATCTTTTAGTATGAAAACCATCGGCTTACTTTCAGATACTCACGGCTACCTCGATGAATCGGTATTTACTCATTTTGCCGATTGTGATGAAATTTGGCATGCGGGCGATGTAGGAACCATAGCCCAAGCCGATACCCTGGCAGCCTTTAAACCTTTACGTGGTGTGTACGGAAATATTGATGGGCAAGATGTGCGTATTGTACATCCCGAGCATCAGTTTTTTGAACTTTAAATCCGGGGGCTGATGGAAAGCATGGCTGGCACAAAGTACGTACTTTATTAAAATTTACCATTTCTGACAAAAAAATTGCTAATTTGGTGGTGATAGAAATTGCAGAAAAATAGTTCGAATTATACACTAAGTATATGCAGGTTGTAACCACCCTTGGCCAGTTTATTATTGAGAAACAAAATGACTTTCCATATGCCAAGGGAGAACTTTCTCGACTGCTTAGAGATATTGGCATTGCCGCCAAAATTGTCAATAGAGAAGTGAATAAAGCAGGCCTGGTCAATATTTTAGGCGACGCCGGATCTACCAATATTCAGGGCGAAAATCAAAAAAAATTAGATGTATATGCCAACGAGCAATTTATTGCCGCACTCTCTAGCGGGGGCGAATGTTGCATTGTTGCCTCCGAAGAAAACGATGAACTGGTACGTATAGATTCGGCGGTTTCTAAAAATGCCAAATACATTGTTGCCATCGATCCCTTAGATGGCTCGTCGAATATCGATGTAAATGTAGCCGTAGGAACCATTTTTTCTATTTACCGCAGAGTTACTAAAGAGGGTCCGGCTCAATTATCGGATGTGTTGCAGGCCGGTACCGAGCAGGTAGCAGCAGGATATATTGTATATGGCTCCTCAACCATGTTGGTATATACTACCGGAAAAGGTGTAAATGGCTTCACTTTAGATCCCTCTATTGGTGAATTCTGTTTATCGCATCCGAACTTAAAAATTCCGGCTTCTGGTACTATTTATTCTATAAACGAAGGCAACTATGTGCATTTTCCGGATGGAGTAAAAAAATATATTAAATATTGCCAAGTAGAAGATCTGGCAACAAAAAGACCTTATACCTCTCGTTATATAGGTTCTATGGTGGCCGATATACACCGCAGTATTATTAAAGGTGGTATTTTCATTTACCCTACTACCTCAAGTGCACCAACTGGTAAATTACGTTTGGTATATGAATGCAACCCAATGGCTTTTATTATTGAACAGGCTGGAGGAAAGGCAACGAATGGTTTTCAGCGTATTTTAGAACTGCCGGTAACGGATTTGCACCAACGTTCGGCTATTTTCATAGGCTCGGCCGATATGGTAAGCCAAGCAGAGGGTTTTATGCAGGCTTCAAAAGCTTAATTAAAGAAGGGTTTGGTTTTGCTGCTCTTGTTCAAATACCCAATCGGCAGGTAGATCTTTTTGTTTGCTAGCTAAAACCGCTAATTCATCGCAACGTTCATTTTCTGGGTGTCCATTATGGCCTTTTACCCAAACAAATTGTACAGTATGAGTTTTTAAAAGTGGGAGTAGGCGTAACCAAAGATCTTTATTTTTTTTGCCTGCAAAGCTTTTTTTAACCCAGCCAATTACCCACTTCTTTTCTATAGCATCAATCACATACTTAGAATCGGAAAATACCGTAACCGATTGATTTGGCTTTATAATGGCTTCTAAACCAATAATTACAGCCAATAATTCCATGCGATTATTGGTTGTTTTTCTAAAACCTGCTGAAATTTCTTTGTAATTCGTACCCGAACGCAAAATTGTTCCAAAGCCACCTGGACCAGGGTTTCCACTACAAGCACCGTCGGTAAAAAGTTCTATCATTAGATTCAATAAACAAACAATGATAAGAATTTGTTTTCGAACCCAATTGTTTCTTCAAAAAATTTGTAAAATGACTCTAAATCCCTTATTTTTGAACCTTAAACACATGGTGGTTGTAGCTCAGTTGGTTAGAGCATCGGTTTGTGGTACCGAGGGTCGTGGGTTCGAGCCCCATCATCCACCCCATTTTAAACTGCTTTCTAAATATAGAAAGCAGTTTTTTTATGCCTTGTGTTGTTCTCTGATAGTACACAATCGTGGCAAAATTTTACCAAAAACCTCTTCTGGATACCCTGGGTCAAATAAAATTTGTTCGAAAACCTCTCTGATATCCGGGTATGCATATATTTTTTCTATCCATTCACAGATGTTTTCTTGATTGATTAAAACACGGTGGGCCTCAAATTTTGCTCCAACAAAGGTATATAATGTTAAGCATGTCGGACTTCTTTCTTGATCAACCCGCACGAACCAACGTGTCGCAGGGCTGGTGTATGTTTGTTCCATAGTTTTTTGCATTAAACGTTCTTCTAGACGAATTTCCTCAACAAAATTTGCATGAACAACGAAAATCCGACTAACGCACTTATATGCTAGATGAATGGTAGATTTAAGTATACAGTTAGATTTATTTCTAAAAAGACACTTAATGTAGTATATAAACGTTTATTTATGTAAATACCTGATATATAGCTACTTATTTGCTATATTTTTTTGAAATTCTTGTTCAAACTTATATTTAATTTTCATATTTGAGTTGCCCATTTGTGGGCATGTTTTTCATAGGTAGATGTAGGGCCGAATACACGTATTCGGCCTTTTTTATGTTTAGTGCGCTCTGTTTCGTATTTTTGCGCTATGATTCAGAAGAAAAAGTTGGTTATATCGGTAGGAGGTGCCAGTGGCTCTATATATGCTAAGGTATTATTTGACACACTCATACAATTAAAAGATCAGTGGGAGAGTGTAGGACTTATTTTTTCTGAAAATGCAAAATTGGTTTGGCAAGAAGAATTAGGCGATACATCGTACCTAGATTATGGATTTACTTTTTATGACGCAGCTGATTTTATGGCACCTTTTGCATCGGGTTCTGCTAAATACGATACCATGATTATTTGCCCCTGTTCTATGGGCACCTTGGGTAGAATTGCCAGTGGAGTGTCTAACGATTTAACTACCCGAGCAGCCGATGTGATGTTGAAAGAACGTAGAAAATTGATTTTAGTAGCCCGTGATACTCCTTATAGCTTAATCCATATAAACAATATGAAAACCGTTACCGAAGCCGGAGGAATTATTTGTCCGGCTAGCCCTTCCTTTTACAGCAAGCCTCAAACCATGGAAGAATTGGCTTTAACGGTAATAAATAGGGTTATAGATTTAGCTGGATTTGAACATAGTTCGTACCGTTGGGGCGAAGAAAAATAATGGGTTATAATCGTATTTTTGCCAAGCATGAGCACTAAAAAAGTCGCATTTTACACCTTAGGCTGTAAGTTAAATTATTCCGAAACCTCTACCATTGGCCGCTCTTTTACAGAAGCAGGTTTTGAGGTGGTAAATTTTACCGATGCTGCCGATGTATATGTGATTAATACCTGTTCGGTAACCGACCATGCCGATAAAAAGTGCCGCAAAGTGGTGAAAGAGGCCCTAAAACATTCGCCCAAAGCCTATGTAGCCATTGTAGGCTGTTATGCGCAATTAAAACCACAAGAAATTTCTGAAATACCGGGTGTAGACGCCGTATTTGGTGCCGCCGAAAAGTTTAATTTAGTTGCGCATATTACCGATTTAACGAAGAACGAAAAAACGCAAATTTTCAATAGCCCTATTGAGGCTACGCAAGAATTTATCGGTTCTTATTCCTACGGTGATCGTACCCGCACCTTTTTAAAAGTACAAGACGGCTGCGATTATTCTTGCACGTTTTGTACCATTCCTTTAGCCCGTGGGGCTAGTCGTAGCAATACCATTACCGAAGTGGTAGCACAGGCTAAAGAAATAGCCGCATCGGGCGTAAAAGAAATTGTATTAACTGGGGTTAATTTGGGCGATTTTGGTATTCGTAATGGGGAACGTGAAGATCGATTCTTAGATCTAATTATCGCTTTAGATGTAGTGGATGGAATTGATCGCATTCGTATTTCTTCTATCGAGCCAAATCTACTTACCAATGAAATTATTGAATTTGTGGCTCAATCCAAACGATTTGTGCCGCATTTTCACATCCCTTTACAATCTGGCAACAATAAAATATTGGGGCTTATGCGCCGCCGCTACCGCCGCGAATTGTATACCGAACGAGTAACTGCCATCAAGGAGCTGATGCCCGATTGCTGTATTGGGGTAGATGTAATTGTGGGTTTCCCAGGCGAAACTCGAGAAGATTTTTTAGATACTTACAACTTTTTAAACGACTTAGCTATTTCGTATTTGCACGTATTTACCTATTCAGAACGTGAAAATACACCTGCTATTGAATTACCAGATTCGGTTCCGGGTAGCCAACGAGCAGATCGAAATAAAATGCTCCACATACTTTCGGAGAAGAAGCGACGTGCTTTTTACGAAAGTCAATTAGAAAGTACCGCAGAAGTGCTTTTTGAGGCCGACCAAAAAGAAGGCTACATGCACGGTTTTACCAGAAATTACGTTAAGGTAAAAACCCTCTACGACCCTTTAAACGTAAACGAAATTAAACCAGTAGTTTTAACTGCGATTGCTGCCGATGGGGATGTTGAAATTTTGGAAGTAAACGAACTTATCTCACACATATAAATCGCTATATTTAGCCTATGTTTCCAACCATCACGTATCTTATTGAATACCTAACGGGTATAAATATTCCTTTACCTATTCAAACATTTGGCTTTTTTGTAGCCCTAGCATTTGCAGCAGGTTATTGGGCAATTAGCGAAGAGCTAAAACGAAAAGAAGCTTTAGGCCTTTTAAAAGCTATAACTCAAAAAGTAATTATTGGAAAACCCGCTAGCTTTTTAGAGCTTGCTTCTAATGCCGTTTTTGGCTTTTTGATTGGGTACAAGTTGGGTTATGCACTACTTAATTACACCGTATTTACCGCCAATCCGCAAGAAGCCATATTGTCTACTCAAGGCAGTTTTTTAGGCGGTTTAGTGTTAGCGGCTCTACTTAGCTATTGGACCTACAAAGAAAAAAACGATCAGCTATTGCCTAAACCCAAAGAAGTGAACGAAACTGTTCATCCCTACCAACTAATGAGTTCTATTTTAGTTTGGGCGGCTTTTACCGGATTTTTAGGAGCTAAAATTTTCCATAATTTAGAGTATTTAGATGATTTTGTAAAAGATCCAATTGATGCCCTTTTATCTTTTAGTGGCTTGACCTTTTATGGTGGTTTAATTTGTGGCGGTGCTGGCGTACTATATATCACTAATAAAAACGGAATTAAACCGCTGCACATGCTCGATGTAGGCGGCCCGGGTTTAATGCTAGCGTATAGTATTGGCCGTATGGGTTGTCATCTTTCTGGTGATGGCGATTGGGGAATTCCAAACCTAGCCACAAAACCTAGTTGGTTACCCGATTGGTTGTGGTCAACTACTTACCCACATAATGTAATTAACGAAGGTGTTCCTATTAAAGATTGTGTAGGCCGTTTTTGTTCCGAATTGCCTTTGCCGGTATATCCTACCGCTTTGTACGAATCTATAATTTGTTTGGCTTTATTTGTTTTTCTTTGGTCAATTCGTAAGCGTGTTCATGCTCCAGGACTTATATTTTCTATCTATTTAATTTTAAATGGATTGGAGCGATTTACTATCGAACTTATTCGAGTAAATTCTAAATACCATGTAGCTGGAATAAGTTTTACCCAAGCAGAATTAATATCATCTGTGCTTATTTTATTGGGTATTGGTGGTGCAATTTGGTCTTTAAAAAATGCAAAAAAAGGCTAATGGAGCCAGAATTAGCTAATCTTACGCAAAAAGTTATTACGCTTACTAAAGCAGTAGGGCAATTTATTCGAGAAGAAAGTATACGTTTTACACCCGATAAAATTGAGTACAAAGGACTCAACGATTTGGTTTCATATGTAGATAAAACTGCGGAACAAAAATTGGTAGCAGGCTTGTCGGCAATTTTACCCGAAGCCGGTTTTGTTACCGAAGAAAAAACCAATCAAACTACAGCCGAAACGTATCATTGGATTATAGATCCTTTAGATGGCACCACGAATTTTATTCATGGTATTCCAACGTTCTCTGTTAGTATTGCCTTGCAGCGTAATAATGACCTTATTTTGGGTGTGGTCTATGAAATTAACCGCGATGAGTGTTACTATGCTTGGGAAAATGGTGGCGCTTGGTTAAATGGAAAAGCCATACAAGTTTCTAAAGCACCTAAGCTAGCGAATACCTTATTGGCAACTGGTTTCCCGTATTACGATTTCAAGAAAAAAGAGCCTTATTTGAAAGTTTTTCAAGAGGTAATGGAAAAATGCCACGGTTTGCGTCGTATTGGTTCGGCAGCGGTTGATTTGGCTTACGTGGCTTGCGGTAGATTTGATGGCTATTTTGAATACAATTTGCAAACTTGGGATGTTGCGGCCGGCGTGGTGTTGGTGAAAGAAGCAGGTGGTGAGGTACTCGATTTTTCTGGAGGAGCTAATTATTTACAGGAGCGGGAAGTTTTGGCCACCAATGGACTAATTACAAAAGAACTTTTAAACATTATTGATGCACATTTTAACAACAAATTTATATGAAACTGATTACTAAAATTTTATTAGGGCTTGCACTGCTACTTTTACTGGTGCAATTTATCCCTTCAGAAAAAAATAGTGCAGTTGGGCCTCAACCCAATGATGTTTTTACCAAATACTCAGCTTCAGCCGAGGTGCAAGCTATTGCTAAAAAAGCCTGTTACGATTGTCATTCAAACAATACGGTATATCCTTGGTATGCGAATGTGCAGCCACTGGCTTGGTGGATTAACGATCATGTAAAAGAAGGCAAAGGAGAATTTAATTATTCGGAGTTTACAACCTATAGCCCTAAACGTGCACGCCATAAATTAGAAGAAGTGGCCGAGCAAGTAAACGAACATGAAATGCCTTTAAATTCTTACACTTGGATACATGCCGACGCTCGTTTGACCGATGCAGAGCGTAAACTATTAACTGATTGGGCTATGGCTACCAGAGAAAGTATTCCGGCACCGCCAGAAACAGCACAAAAAGAACGCAAAAACTAATAAAAAAGCCCCCGAGTTTTCGGGGGCTTTTTTATTATAAAGCTTCTGAAACCACTTCGCTTACTTCGGGTACCATGCGTTTGAGCAAATTTTCAATACCCGATTTTAAGGTAATGGTAGAAGAGGGGCAACCACTGCAAGAGCCTCTCAACTCTACGGTAACTACTCCATTATTAAACGATCGGTAACTAATTGCACCACCATCTTGTTCAACCGCAGGGCGAACGTAATCGTATAATACTTGTTGAATTTTTTTCTCTATATCTGTTCCTTCAAAAACTACTTCTGCTTCGGCTTCGTCTTGTATTTTCAATTCGCTTTCTACCGCACCTTTCACAAATTCTTTTAAAATAGCCTCAATATCAGCCCAATCACTATCATCAGATTTGGTAAGCGTAACAAAATTGCTGGCAAAAAATACACCATTTATGAAGTTAAATTTGAATAATTCTTTAGCAAAAGGAGAACTTTCGGCACTTTCTTTCGAAGGAAAATCGACACTGCCGTTTACCAACAGTTTGTTTACTAAAAATTTCATGCTAGCCGGGTTGGGCGTAGCTTCTGTAAATACATTAATTGTGCTCATATATAAATTATGTACCCCAAAAATAGGTTTTTTGAAAATGGCTAGTACCCGGTACTCAAGTTATGACACCGAGGTGACGGCTTAGCTTTAAATACCGGTATAGGTTTCTGGGCGTAATTGTAAAATTTCTTGTTTTACTGTTTCTTGAATAGTTAGGCTATTCACAAATTCCATTAAGGTAGTGGCATCAATGGCTTTATTGGTTCTTGTAAGCTCCTTTAACGCTTCGTACGGATTTGGATAGCCCTCTCTGCGTAAAATAGTTTGTATGGCTTCAGCTAGTACCGCCCAATTTGCTTGCAAATCTGTGTCTATTGCCGCTTGGTTAAGTACCAATTTGTTTAATCCTTTTTCGGTAGCTTTTAAAGCAATTAAGCTATGCGCTATGGGTACACCCACATTACGCAGTACCGTAGAATCGGTTAAATCTCTTTGCAAACGAGAAATAGGCAATTTGGCCGAAAAATGCTCAAATAGTGCGTTAGCAACGCCTAAATTTCCTTCCGAATTTTCGAAATCTATGGGGTTTACTTTATGTGGCATAGCCGATGAGCCCACTTCTCCGGCTTTTAACTCTTGTTTGAAATAATCCATAGAGATGTATAACCAAAAGTCTCTATTTAAATCGATCAATATCGTATTGATGCGTTTTAAAGCATCGCATTGGGCGGCAAACTGATCGTAATGTTCAATTTGGGTTGTTGTTTGTGAACGACTTAGGCCCAATGTATATTGAACAAAATGATTGGCAAAATCAACCCAATTTATAGTTGGATACGCTATTTGGTGTGCATTAAAGTTACCGGTTGCGCCTCCAAATTTTGCAGCATTTGGTATGGCTTTTAAAGTGGCTAGCTGTGTTTCTAAACGTTCAACAAATACCGTAATTTCTTTACCTAAACGGGTAGGGCTAGCTGCTTGGCCATGTGTACGAGCCAACATCGGAACATCTTTCCATTGTTGAGCCAAGCCTTTAAGCGTTTGAATAACCGTTTCGAGTGCGGGTACATAGCTTTCGGCTAATCCGCATTTAACAGAATAAGGAATGGCCGTATTGTTTATGTCTTGCGAAGTCAATCCGAAATGAATAAACTCTTTGAATGCACTTAAATTTAGTTCGTCGAATTTCTTTTTTATGAAATATTCAACAGCTTTTACATCGTGGTTGGTGGTTTTTTCAATCTCCTTCACGTGCAAAGCGTCTGCTTCGCTAAAATTTTCAAAAATCTTGCGTAAGGCATCAAATTCGCCTTTAGGAAAATCCTTTAACTGCGGTAAGGGTAAGCTTACTAAGCCAATAAAATATTCTATTTCTACAAAAACTCGATATTTAATCAATGCCGATTCTGAGAAGTAGGCGCTCAATTCGCTGGTTACTTTGTGGTAACGACCATCAATTGGGGATAGGGCAGATAAAGGGGTTAAAGTCATGTAAATCAGCTTTGTGCAAATTTACGCCTTTTTCTCGGTTTCTAATTCGCTTATTTCTAAATAATTTCCAGCTCAATTTTTAATTTTAAAGTACATTTTATACATTTTAATTAAATATTATTTAATAATTTAATAACATAATTATGACAGAATAAAAAGTAGGAAACTTTGGAATTGAAAAAAGTTTCCTTAGTTTTGTAATCGATAATTAATGAATTTTTGGATAACCGCTCACACATTCTTGCAGAAGTTGATGTACTTTTTAGCCAATATGGCATAAAGAGTATAACTATGGACGATATTGCCAAGCAGTTGGGTATGTCTAAAAAAACGATTTATCAGCATTTTAAAGATAAAAACGAACTCGTTTTAGAGCTCATGCGTACTAAAATTAATGCGCAAATTGGTATTATACAAGAAGGTAGAGATAAAGCAAGCAATGCCATTCACGAAATGTTTTTTGGTATTGCCAATTTAGAGGCCATGCTTTCTAAAACAAACCCAAGTATGTTTTACGACTTGCAAAAATTTTATCCTCAGGCCTGGGCCTACTTTAAAGATTTTAGAGAGCGTATTTTACTAGAAAAAGTGAGAGATAATCTGGTTTGGGGAGTACAAGAAGGTTTTTATAGATCGGAAGTAGATGTAGATATATTAAGTATCATGCGGGTAGAACAAATAGAGTTTTCATTTAATCAGTTTGTTTTTCCGGTGCAGCGATTTAGCGTTTTGCAAGTTGCTAAAGAGCTAACTCTCCATTTTATCTATGGCATTTGCACTCCCAAAGGCTACGAGTTAACTAAACAATACGAACAAGCACATTGATAAACTATATATGAATACCAAATTTTACACTTTTTTAAGTTTAGCGCTATTGGGCTTTGGCAAGCTTTCGGCACAAAGCACTCCGAGCTATACCTTCACTTTAGCGCAAACTATTGATTATGCCTTTAAAAATCAAGCTGCAGTACTCAATGCCCAGCTAGATGAGCAAATTGCTAAGAATACGGTAAAGCAAACTACCGGTATTGGTTTGCCGCAAGTATCAGGTAGCTTTAGTTTTCAAGATTTTTTAAAGTTGCCTACTAGTTTATTACCTGGAGAATTTTTTGGTGACCCGGCCGGAACGTATAAGCCGGTACAGTTTGGGGTTAAATACCAATCGGTCTTAGGGTTAGAGGCTTCCCAATTGCTTTTTGATGGTTCATATTTAGTTGGCTTACAGGCCGCTAAAACCTTTAAAGAACTTTCTATCAGAAATAGCAAACGCACCAAAATTGAAATAGCTGTTGCTGTAAGTAAAGCCTACTATTCGGTTTTGGTAAGTAACGAACAACTGGGTTTGTTAGATGCCAATCTAGTCCGTTTGCATAAATCTTTGTACGATATTAAAGCCTATTACAAAAATGGCTTAGTTGAAAAAGTAGATGTAGACCGGTTGCAGGTATTGACTAATAATTTAGAAACCGAGCGTGAAAATGTTATCCGGTTATTGGCTTTAAACACCAACTTGCTTAAATTTCAAATGGGTATGCCTATTGAAAACAACTTGACCTTAAGCGATAACGTTACAGAGCTTAGCTTAAAAGCAGATGTGCTTGTTGCCGATAGTTTAGCCTATAAAAATAGGGTAGAGTTTTCGTTGGGTCAAACACAAAAAAAGCTTAACGAACTAAATTTAAAGCGCTACAAAAGTGAATATTTGCCATCTATTGTGGCCTTCGGAAGTACCTCTAATGGTTATCAAAATAATTCCTTTTCACAGCTGTTTTCCCAATACTATCCAACAAGTTTGGTGGGTTTGAGGTTAAGTTTACCTATTATAAGTGGTGGCCAGCGTATCTATAAAATTAAAAATGCCCGTTTGGAGGTACAAAAATCGGCTAATGATTTAGCCAATTTGCAAAATGGAATCAATTTCGAAATAAACCAAGCTAAAACCAATTTTTTGAACGGTTTGCAATCGCTCGAAAATCAAAAAAGAAACATGGAATTATCCAAAGAGGTATTGCGTATCTCTAAGGTGAAATATGAACAGGGGGTGGGCTCAAGTTTAGAGGTTACTGCCGCTGAAACTTCTTTAAAAGAATCACAAAACAATTATATCAATGCTTTATATGAATCGCTTATAAATAAAGTGAATTTAGATAGAGCTTTAGGACGAATTAATTACTAAATAAAAAGATCAAAATCATATGAAATCAATTTTATACATCAGTATAGCCTTATTTTTAGCAGCTTGCGGCTCTTCTGCAGGAGATAAACAAGTACAATTAGAGAAGCTAAAAAAGGAAAGAGCTACATTAAACCAAGAAATTGCCAATCTAGAAGCCGAAGTGGGTGCCAAAGCTGCTGTAGCCAATACCAAGCAGGTAAACGTATTTACTGTGGAAGAAGAAACCTTCCGCAATTTTTTAGTGGTACAAGGCAAGGTAGATGCCGAGCAAAATGTACAAGTAAGTGCCGAAGCACAAGGTTTGGTTACTGCTATTTATGTAAAACCGGGTCAATCTGTTAAAAAAGGTCAAATTTTGGCACAGTTAGATGATCAGGTATTGCGCCAAAACATGGATGAATTGCAAACCCAATTGGAGTTGGCAAGAACTCTATTTCAACGTCAGAAAAACCTTTGGGATCAGAAAATTGGTACCGAGGTGCAATATTTAAGTGCTAAAACCCAGCGTGATGGTATGGTGCGCAGAATGCGAACTCTACAATCGCAGGCAGCTTTGTATCGTATTAAATCGCCTATAAACGGGGTAGTAGATCAAATGGATTTAAAGGTTGGCCAAGCGGTAATGCCAGGTATGCCTGGAGTAAGGGTGGTAAACACATCTAATTTAAAAGCTAAAGCCATGGTGGCCGAGTCTTATGCTAGTCATATCAATCAAGGGGATGAAGTGAACTTAATATTCCCAGACATACCCGATACCTTAAATACCCGTTTAACTTTCGCTGCAAAAACCATCGATCAGGCGTCTAGAAGTTTTTCGGTAGAGGTAAATCTCCCATCAAAATCGAGCTACAGAGCCAATATGGTAGCGGTGCTTAAAATAGTTGATTATAAAAAAGAAAAAGCATTAACTGTGCCTATCAATGCCATCCAGAAATCTGAAAATGGCGATTATGTGTTTGTTGCCGAAGGCGGAAAAGCTAAAAAAGCGGTAATAAAAGTGGGCAAAATTTCTGAGGGTAAGGCCGAAGTTCTCTCGGGTTTAAAAATAGGCGATAAGGTTATTCTAACTGGTCTGTCTGATTTAAATGAAGGTGATTTAGTTAAATTATAAAAGCTTTATAGAGCGCAAATGAAAGATTTGAACAAAGAATTTAAGCCCTCAAGTTGGGCTATTGATAATAAAACAGCCATTTATGTATTCACCTTTATTTTGGTGTTGTTAGGCTATTCATCGTACCAAAATTTACCCAAAGAAAATTTTCCGGAAGTCATTATCCCCAAAATTTTCGTGCAAACCATTTATCCCGGAACATCGCCCGAGAATATGGAAAATTTGGTAACTAAACAGCTAGAGAAGCAATTAAAATCCACTTCCGGACTTAAAAAAATTACCTCTAAATCGTATCAAGATGTATCGGTAATTACGGCAGAATTTAATACCAACGTAGATATAAAGGATGCCAAACAACGTGTAAAAGATGCAGTAGATAAAGCTCGTCAGGATTTACCCAGCGATTTGCCCAAAGAGCCCAATGTAATGGATATAAATTTGGCCGATTTGCCCATTATGTATGTAAATATTTCCGGCGATTATGATTTAAAAAAACTGAAGCAGTATGCCGATGTGTTGAAAGATAGGATAGAGGCTTTAACCGAAATTTCGGGCGTAGATATTGTGGGTGCACTTGATCCCGAAATTCAAATAAATGCCGATTTAAATAAAATGGCTGCTGCCCAAATTTCATTCAGAGATATCGAATCGGCTGTTGGTTATGAAAATCTAACTATTTCTGGCGGTACCGTTAAAATGGATGGCGTACGCAGAACGCTAAACGTTAAAAAAGAATTTAAAAGTGCCGAAGAAATAGCCAATTTAGTTGTAAAAACGCCAACCGGAGCATCGGTGTATTTAAAAGATATTGCCGAGGTAAAAGATGCCTTTAAAGAGCAAGAAAGTTATGCTCGTTTATATGGCAAAAATGTAATTACCCTAAATGTTAAAAAACGTAGCGGCGAAAACTTAATTGAAGCCTCCGATAAAATTAATGCACTTATTGCAGACTTAAAGCAAAGCTCTTTGCCTAAAAGTTTAAATGTAACCACCACCGGCGATCAATCTGATCAAACACGAGTAACTCTACACGATTTAATAAACACCATTATTATTGGGTTTATATTGGTAACGCTTATACTGATGTTTTTCATGGGCGTAACCAATGCCCTTTTTGTGGCCATGTCGGTACCACTTTCTATGTTTGTAGCCTTTTTAGCCATGCCTGCTTTGGGCGGTTTCTTTGGTTTTAGTTTCACGATGAACATGATTGTATTGTTCTCTTTTCTATTAGGACTAGGAATTGTGGTTGACGATGCCATTGTGGTGATTGAAAATACCCATCGTATTTTTAATAATGGGAAAGTACCTATAGTTAAAGCAGCAAAAATGGCTGCTGGTGAAGTATTTTTGCCTGTTTTATCGGGTACTTTAACTACGCTAGCACCTTTTGTTCCCTTATTATTTTGGCCAGGAGTAATTGGTAAATTCATGTTCTTTTTACCCGTTACGCTTATCATAACACTTTTAGCATCACTGGTGGTAGCTTACATCATCAATCCGGTTTTTGCGGTCGATTTTATGCAGGTACATGATGCAAACGCAGAAAAACCAAGCTTTACGCCTAAAGTGAAAAAAACACTGTATGTATTTGCAGGCTTGGCGCTCATATCGTATTTCATCAGCTTCGGTTTTGGGAACTTTATGGTGTTTTTGGCTGGTTTGTATCTACTCAATCATTTTTACCTCACCCAGGCTATACAAAAGTTTCAGGAACACACCTGGCCTAAGTTTCAACTACGCTATGTACGTTTACTAAAATGGGCCTTAGAAAAACCCAAAACTATATTATGGGGAACGGTAGGCTTGTTTGTTTTCTCTTTTGTGCTCATAAGTATTGTGCCTCCCAAGGTGGTATTTTTCCCAACTAGCGACCCTAATTTTATATACGTGTATGTAAATATGCCCATCGGTACCGATCAGGCCTATACCAACGAAGTAGTAAAAGAGGTGGAAAATAGAGTAACTAAGGTGGTTGGTAGAACGAACCCCATCGTTTCGTCAATTATATCCAATGTAACGGTGGGTGTAACCGATCCACAAGACGAAGATCAAGGCAATTATCCCAACAGAGGTAAAGTAACGGTAGCATTTGTAGAATTTGGGAAACGAGATGGCGAAAGTACGTCGCTCTATCTATCTAAAATACGTGAAGCGGTAAAAGGAATTCCAAGTGCCGAAATTACTCTAGCACAAGAGCAAAATGGCCCACCAACGGCAAAGCCAATTTCCATAGAACTTACTGGCGATAATTTAGATGCATTGGTTGCTGGCTCCGAGCAATTAAAAAAATATCTCGACGCCAAACAAATTCCAGGAGTAGAGGAGTTGAAATCAGATTTTCAGAACAATAAGCCTGAAATTATTTTTGATATAGACCGTGAACGTGCCAACCGCGAAGGAATTTCGAGCGGACAAATCGGTATGGATCTGCGTACAGCTATCTACGGTAAAGAAGTTTCTAAGTTTAGAGATCTAAACGAAGATTATCCCATTAACCTGCGGGCCCAAGAAAGCCAACGCAATAATTTAGAAGCCCTTAGAAACATGAAGGTGACCTACCGCGATATGGGAATGGGCGGCATGATTCGTCAAGTACCTGTATCTGCTTTTGCAGGTGTAGAGTATGTAAATACCTATGGAGGTATAAAACGTAAGCAGCAAAAACGCATTATTATTTTATCATCTAATGTGCTTGGTGGCTACAATCCGAACGAAGTAGTAGCAGCCATACAAGAAGAAGTAGATCAATTTCCTAAACTAGATGCCGTGAGCGTTAAAATGGCTGGCGAACAAGAAGAACAAATGGAAACCGCAGCCTTTTTAGGAAATGCTTTGCTTATCTCCTTGGGACTCATACTCATTATTTTAGTTACCCAATTCAATTCCGTATCCAAGCCCATTATTATTCTATCCGAAATTTTATTCAGTATTATCGGAGTAATATTAGGTATTACCATTTTTAGAATGGATATGTCTATCGTGATGTCGGGTATTGGTATTGTAGCCTTGGCCGGTATTGTGGTGCGTAACGGTATTTTGTTGGTAGAATTTACCGATTTGCTGATAGAGCAAGGTATGCCAGTTAAAGAAGCCGTTATAGAGGCTGGCCGTACCCGTATGACCCCTGTTTTACTTACTGCTACAGCAACCATGTTAGGCCTCGTTCCCTTAGCTGTAGGGCTTAATATAGATTTTGCCGAATTGTTCAGCAGCTTTAACCCACATATTTTCTTTGGTGGTGATAATGTAGCCTTTTGGGGCCCTTTATCGTGGACGATGATATTTGGTTTAAGCTTTGCTACCTTTTTAACCTTGGTGCTGGTACCCTGCATGTATTTGCTTGCAGATAGCAATAGCAAAAAAGTAAAAGGATTCTTAAAAAAATAAATAAATGCAAAAAACGTAAAAGCGTGTACTCCTCGGAATACATGCTTTTTTATTATCCTAAATTTTGGGCAAAAAAAAACCGTTAGATTATTCTAACGGTTCCTTTTTCAGTAGTTGTTTCTAATTACTTAGTAGCAGTAGTGTCACCACCAGCAGCAGCAGTAGTATCACCAGCAGCAGCAGTATCAGGAGCTACAGCAGTAGTATCAGTAGCTTCTTCAGTTTTGTTAGAAGAACAAGCTGCAACAGATAAAGAAATAGCTAAAGCTAAGAAACCAAATTTGAATAAATTTTTCATGTTTTTTGTTTAAAGTTAATTATTAATAATTTGTTGTTAATACTGCAAAATTAAAAAGGTAACCCGAAAAAACTAAAAAAAAGTAAAAAAATATTTTCCTATCATTGGGTTACTATTCAAACTAAAGCGTATTAACTTTGAGAAATAAGATAAATAGTTCAATTCCAGCGGATAATAACCTCATACAAGGTATCCGCGATGGGGCTACAAATAGTCTTGATTCTTTGTATACTGCTTATTTCCCGATGATACTACAATTAGTACTCCATAATAACGGGAACGAAGACGACGCAAAGGATATATTTCAAGAAGCGGTTATTGTTTTATATACCAAAATAACAACCGAAAATTTTGAGCTAAAGAGCAAATTAAAAACTTATATATATGCAGTTTGCCGTCATTTATGGCTTAAAAAATTAAACCAAAATAGCAGATTTTCTGCGCAAACGTATGAACTAGAGTCGGTAGCCGATGTGGAAATTGATCTAGAACAGCACGAAGAGAAAAATGAACAGTTTAAACTCATGCAACATGCATTGGGGCAATTAGGTGAACCCTGTAGAACTATTATTGAAGAGTTTTATTTGAACAATAGGTCAATGCAAGAAATTTGTGAGCAATTTGGCTATACCAACGCAGATAATGCCAAAACGCAAAAATATAAATGTTTACAACGACTTAAAAAGTTGTTTTTTAAAGACGAGGGACTAGAATTATGAAAGACGCACAACTAATCAATCAAACCGAAGCATACCTACGTGGAGAATTTTCTCCGGCAGAATGTGCTGCCTTTGAATTGCTTTGTAAAGAAAATCCCGAAGTTCAACAACAGGTGAATGCTCATAAAGAATTGATGTCTTTATTGGCAGCCTATGGAGAACGTCAGCGTTTGCAACATGCGATGGACCTAATTCACGAGCAAATTGATGTAGTTTCTTTAAAAAATGATCTTATACCAACATCCGCTAATGTTATTCAATTGTGGAAACGATATCGAGCCAATTTTGCTATTGCGGCAACTGTGGCCATTACTGCAGTATTTGGTACGCTATTATTTTCTGGATATTTTGCCGATCATTCTTCTTATTATAGTGCCTTGCGTAGAGAAATAAATAGCATTAAGCGTTCTCAAAATGTATTGGCTAAAAATATAAACTCAAAAAAAGGAATAGCTAATCCAGGTGTATTTGGAGGTACTGGTTTTGCACTTACAGCAAACGGATACTTAGCAACCAATTACCACGTAATTAAAGGGGCCGATTCTGTGTATATTCAAAATGCAGCCGGTGATACCTATAAAGTAAAAACCGTTTTTGTGCAACCAGATTACGATATTGCCATTCTTCAAATCGTAGACCCTGCTTTTGATAGCTTTGCCAATTTGCCTTATGCCTTCAAAAAAACCGATTCTGATTTAGGAGAAGATGTTTTTACCTTGGGTTTCCCTAGAGATGAGCAGGTGTATGGTAAAGGGTATTTAAGCGCTAAAACCGGCTTTGCTGGCGATACAGTTTCCTACCAAATATCTATTCCGGTAAACCCAGGAAACTCGGGTGGCCCCTTATTAGATAGCAAAGGGAACGTAATTGGTATCATTAGCGGAAAACAAACCCGCACCGATGGCGCTGCTTTTGCCATTAAAACCAATTATCTACTAAAAAGTTTAGAAGCAATTCCTGAAGCAGATTTAGATAGGAACCTAAGCTTAAATGCCAAAAACAGCATTTCTAGCCTAAACCGCAAAGAACAACTCAAAAAAATTCAAGACTATGTATTTATGGTTAGGGTGTATTAAGCATACGATTTAATAAAAAAGCCCTTCCGGTATTCGGGAGGGCTTTTTTGATTTAAGGGGCTAAGCGTACGAGCTTCCAAGTAGATTTGTCAGCTTTTTTATACACTATTCGGTCGTGTAAACGGCTTTCTCGGCCTTGCCAAAACTCAATTACTTGTGGTTTTACCAAATATCCACCCCAAAAGGAGGGTTTGCTAATCGCTTTTTCGGCGTAAGTAATTTTTAACTCTGCCCATTTTTTTTCTAATTCCTCACGGCTAATAACTTGGCTTTGCGGCGATGCTAAGGCACCCAATTGGCTGTCAACAGGGCGGCTTTGGAAATACTTCTCAGATTCTTCCTTGCTCAACTTTTCTAAAGTTCCTTCAATGCGTATTTGTCGGGATAATTCGGGCCAAAAAAATACCAGAGCCACTACCGGGTTTTTAGCCAGCTCTTTTCCTTTGCGGCTTAAGTAGTTGGTGTAGAAGATAAATCCTTCTTTATTAAAACCCTTTAATAAAACCACCCTTGCCGATGGTTTCCCATCGTGAGTTGCGGTAGCCAAAGTCATCGCGTTGGGTTCGGTTAAACCGGCTTTTACAGCCTCATCAAACCACTGGTCAAATTGCTCTATCGGATTTTTTTTTACATCCTTTTCAGAAAAGGGTGCTGATAGGTATTCGTTACGTAAGCCTTCTAGGCTTTCTTTGCTTGTTTTCATATTTATTGCCCTAAATCCTTAGCGCTTTCTTCAATTTTCTTTTTCAACTCTTCCTTGTAGGCAATAAGTTTAGTGCTCAATGTCGTATCGGCGGTAGCCAATATTTGGGCGGCTAATAAGCCGGCATTTTTTGCCGCATTTAAGGCAACCGTAGCCACCGGAATGCCGTTGGGCATTTGTAAGATAGATAAAATAGAATCCCATCCATCTAAAGAATTACTTGATTTTACGGGTACACCAATTACCGGCAAATGCGTAATGGCTGCAACCATGCCTGGTAAATGCGCAGCGCCACCAGCACCGGCTATAATTACTTTTAAACCTCTGTCGGCAGCAGTTTCTGCATACTCAAACATGCGTTTGGGCGTGCGATGGGCGGATACAACCGTGATTTCAAAATCTACACCCAATTCCTTTAGCATATCTGCTGCGTCTTGCATAACCGGAAGATCCGATTTGCTACCCATAATAATGCCTACTTTTGCCATGTTTTATGCTTTTACTTTTATCAATGCTTGTACTTTTTTGGCTTTTTCAGTAGCCAATGCTCTATTTTCAGCTAAGATAGTTACATGCCCCATCTTACGGAAAGGTTTGGTAAACTTTTTGCCGTATAAATGAATGTATACGCCGCTCATTTTTAAGGCTTGCTCTAAGCCTTCGTATTTAGCAACGCCGTCAAATCCAGCTTCGCCTAATAAATTTATCATTACCGCATGCTGAATGCATTTGGTATCGCCCAAAGGCAAATTAAAAATAGCCCGTAAATGCTGCTCAAATTGAGAAGTATAATTACCCTCAATGCTTTGGTGTGCGCTGTTGTGAGGGCGTGGAGCCAATTCGTTTACCAAAAGCTTATCATCCTTGGTTACAAAGAATTCTACAGCCAATACACCTACCAATTGCAAACTTTTAGCAATGTGTATGGCAATTTCTTCAGCTTCTTCTTGGATAGTGGGGCTTAAATTAGATGGAGAAAATACATATTCCACCAAATTGGCTTCGGGATTGAAATCCATATCCACCATAGGAAATGTTTTAATCTCCCCAGCTGCATTTCTAGCCACCATTACGGCAATTTCTTGCTTAAAATCGATGCATTGCTCTACCAAGCTGGGTGCTTCAAAAGCCTCGGCTATAGCTGCTGCACTGCGTATTTTCAATACTCCACGACCGTCGTAACCGTCTTTGCGTAATTTCTGAATGTATGGATAGGGGAAAGCAACACCGCTTAATTCCTCTTTTTTATTGATAAGCACAAAAGGAGCTGTGGGTATGTCGTTTTCTTTGAAAAATTGTTTTTGTGTGCCTTTGTCTTGTATGAGGCGTATTACCCGTGCTGGAGGATAAACCTGTACACCCTCTTGCTCCAATTTTTCTAGGGCATCGGTATTTACCTTTTCAATCTCAATAGTTAAGGTGCTGGCCGTTTTACCAAATTCGTATACCGTATCAAAATCACTCAGCGAACCACATACAAATTCGCTGCTCAGCTCTTTACAGGGCGCATGGGCATCGGGGTCTAATACTCTACACGAAATGTTAAAGTTAATGGCTTCTTGGAGGAGCATGCGGCCTAATTGACCGCCACCTAAAATGCTTAAAGTAAGATCGCCTTGCATGTGTAGGTCAAAATTACGTAAAAGTGCTGGCATACACAATTCAACAATTTTTAGTAGATGTTGAAAACTAAAAATAGCTTCAGTTAAACTTAGCTGTAAGTTTGTATTGCTTTTGGTTCCCGATTCATTTCGGGATTAAAAGGGAATCTGGTGTAAATCCAGAACTGTCCCGCAGCTGTAAGCTCTATAACCAATGCCCTTTCTTAGTCACTGGCCCGATATCTCGGGTTGGGAAGACCGGGCGGCGGGGAGTAAGTCAGAAGACCTGCCATCGCAATTTATAATTCATAGCTTTCGGGGACTGAAGCTTGAATGATGTACTAACGGTATTTCATTTAAACCTCTTCTTTGCTGTTTGCTGTGGGAAAATTTTCCACAAAAATGGACAAAAAAATCATTGGCGTTTTCGCAGGCCTAGGGCTTGTGTGCGCACAGCTGCCTTCATGGGCACAAGAAAAAGCAAACTACCAGCTCAATGAGGTGGTAGTTACGGCAAGTAAATCACCACGTAAACAATCGGAAATTGGTAAAGTGGTGCGGGTAATTTCGGCACAGCAATTGGAGCAAAATCAGGGGCGAAGCCTTACGGAGCTACTCAACCAGGTAGCGGGTTTAACCATTGGTGGGAACGGAAACAATCCTGGCGATATTAAAGCCCTCTATTTACGAGGTGCTTCTGCCGGTAATACCTTAATTTTGCTAGACGGAGTGCCGGTAAACGATGCATCCAATATTTCTGGCGAATACGATATTTCGGCAATTGCTATTGATCAAATTGAACGTATCGAGATTTTAAAAGGAGGTAATTCCACGCTGTATGGTTCCGATGCGGTGGCTGGTGTAATCAACATCATTCTTAAAAAAGGCAAAGGTCCGCTTTCGGGAACGGTATTGGCTACCGCAGGTTCGTATAAAAGCTATAAACAAGCATTGGGAATTAGTGGTACTCTAGACAAAACCACCTTCGCTCTTAATGCATCAAATACCGGTTCTGCTGGCTTTTCTAGTGCAACGGCTATACTTGCTACAAATTTAGAAAAAGACGGCTTTAACCAACAAAGCCTGCAAGCTAATGTGCAACAAGCTTTCGGCACCCGCTTTAAGTTGTTTGCTAACCTGCAAGCCAATAAAAACAAAGCCGATTTAGACGATGGCGCTTTTGCAGATATAGCTGATTATACATATGATAAACAAACATATTTGCTGGGTTTAGGCGCCCAGTATATAGTCGGAAATACCGTAATTGGATTAAACGCAAGTAAAAACAAAGTAGATAGCAAGTTTTCGTACGTGGGCGATTTAACCCGTAACGAGGGAGATATTAGCCATGCGGAAGCCACCCTGAGTGCACCCTTAGCACCTTTTGCAGATTTAATTTCTGGCCTTAGTTATAAAGAATCGGCTACCGATCAGCTTTCTCCTTGGGGAAGTTTGTCGGCTAAAAACCACATTACTAGTGCTTACTCTTCTATATTTTTAAAATTTGGAGAGCATGTTAGAACCGAGTTAGGCGGACGCTTTAACCGCCACTCGGAGTATGGCAATAATGCAACCTATACCATCAACCCTTCCTATGTATTTGCCGATCGGTATAAGGTATTCGTAAATTTCTCATCGGCCTATAAAGTGCCTTCCTTATACCAATTGTTTTCCGAATACGGAAATTTAACCCTCAAGCCCGAGCGCACTCAAACCATCGAAACTGGTGCCGAAACGGAGCTGATTGCCGATAAATTAACGCTAAATGTGGCTTATTTTAAACGCAATATCAACGATGTGATTGGTTTTGGAATGATTGACCCTAGTACTTTTGGCTACATCAATCAAACCAAGCAAAACGACGAAGGTTTTGAATTGGAGGGAAAGTATAAATGGACGGATAAAATTAGCATGGATGGTTTTTATGCTTTTGTGACCGGCAAACAGGTGCAAAATGGACAGACGGAGGCAAACCTATACCGCAGACCTAAACACAGCTTGGGTTTAAATTTTAGGGCCGACTTGCTACCTAAGTTAAGCCTTGCTTTGTTGTATAAATGGCTAGGAGTCCGCCAAGATCAGTATTACGATGCAGGGCTTAGCCAAAGCTTGGTGGTTGATTTAAAAGCTTACCAAGTATTAGATGCCTACATACAGTATGCGCCTAAAAAGTCTATCAAATTATTTATTGATTTTAAAAACCTGTTGGATACCGATTATGTAGATTTTACGGGTTATACCACCAAAGGTTTGAACCTAAATGCTGGGTTTTTGTATACCATTAAATAAAACTATGAAAATGACTAAAAAAGCCCTCCCGAATTCCGGGAGGGCTTTTTTAATGGGATTAGTTTTAAACTATTGGGC
>JAPLFD010000003.1 GCA_026390835.1 Sphingobacteriales bacterium | reverse complement strand
GTTTTTTGTTTACTATTTTGGTTTTTAGGCTTTCTTAAAATTTTTTCTGCTTAATAAAGATAGTAATTTTCATCATCTCAAAAGTTTTTGAGATGGATGCGAAGAATAAAGATTTTAAAGAAGCATTTCAGCTGCGATCGTGTTAAACCGAAGTTATTGCCTGGCTGGGTCTTCATGTGGGTTATAAAATCTGGGCGTGTTAATTGTAAATTATTTTATTGAAGCCAAAATATATAGAAATTTAAGCACATGTAAAAAATAGCTGGTGAAGAAATCCAGAGACTATCTTTCATCTTCAATCTCACGATTAAACCACAGAACATAAGAAGACCAAGACTGAAAGATGCAATTGTTAATAAGGGGCTGAATGTTAGGCCAATTAGTAAACCTGTAGCTCCCAAAAATTCTAAGATTATGGTTAATAGACCAAGTTTCTCTAAATTAAATCGTTTGAATTCGTTTTTCATATGGGGTGACATGAAATAGGAAGCTACATATGCATAGAACGACAAACTGGATATTAGGACACAAATTGTTTTTACAGACATGTATGAATTATTGAATGGATAACAATGCAATAATGGCACACAGCATTAAAAGAATTAGAGAGGGCAGGTGTTTGCTAAATGGATTTTTAATTTTGAAATGGAAATATTGAGCCGCTATCATAAAAAGACCCATAAGTACTGAAGGGATTTGGACTAAGAGCGGATACCAAATACCTGCAACAAGCAATGTTGCTAGGGCAATTTTAGTTGCTCCTACAAAATTTCGGGTTAAATCATTTAATCCAAATTGTGTGAATTCTTTTACAACATTATCGTACCTAAAAATCCAAACAAAGGCAACAGATAATGCTACAACTAGTTGTGCTAGACATAAGAGATTTTCCATAGTATTTTTTTTTAAAATTTAATATTAGGTTGATTAGCTAATTTAAACACAGCTACAAATTTCAGCACAGCATCATTACCTCGTAAACAGATCGCTAAACTGAAATCCTTCTACAAATCTATCCTTGCTTAGTTTTTTATATTCAACCAAGGCCCAAAGTACAAACTCTTTTATAAAGTGAGTATCTTCTTTGCTTGTTTCTGGCTGGTATTTTTTTATGAGCTCGTTTAATGGTTTTACCGAATCTAATTCTTTTTTATAGTCTTCATCCGTAGCATCGTCTAACAATTCTAAGCCGGGTTCATTTTCAAACCAGTCTATAATATCAGCATATGCACTTTTACTGGGGTCTTTTTCTAATTTCCCAATTTTTGGGAAATAGGTGGGGAACAAGGTAGCTACTGCATCGGCAATTAATTTTTGGGCAACCATTGCGGCTCCTTCTTGTTCACCTTCGTATACCAATTCTACCTTACCGGTTATGGCAGGTATAACGCCCATGAAATCGGCTAAACGAACGGTGGTTCTATTTACACCTAATTTTAAAGCTCTACGTTCGGCAGTGCTTATTAAATTTTGGTAGGCGGTAATACTCATGCGGGCGCTTACGCCACTTTTGCTATCTACATATTCACTTTCACGGGCTTCAAAACTTATTTGCTCTAAAATATCTTTTGCCAAAGAGGGTACATAAACCGAATTCGATTGATCTTCATTCAGCTTTGCTTCTTGAGCTGTTATTATTTTAGCCACAGCAATGGTTTCCGGATAATGCGTAAGAATTTGTGAACCAATTCTGTCTTTTAATGGAGTTACAATGCTTCCTCTATTGGTATAATCTTCGGGGTTGGCGGTAAATACAAATTGCATATCAAGCGGTAAGCGCACTTTATACCCTCGTATTTGCACATCACCTTCTTGCAATATATTGAAGAGAGCTACTTGTATCCGTGCTTGCAAATCGGGCAATTCGTTGATCACAAAAATGCAGCGGTTGGCTCTGGGTATCATTCCATAGTGAATCACTCGATCATCGGCATAGGACAGTTTCAGGTTCGCGGCTTTAATAGGATCAACATCCCCAATGATATCGGCTACGGTTACATCTGGTGTAGCCAGCTTTTCAAAAAACCGATCGTTTCGATGTATCCAACTTATGGGTGTATCCTCTTTTTTATCGGCTATCAATTCTTTGGCATACCGTGAAATGGGATTTAAGGGATCATCATTAATCTCAGAACCTTCCACTATGGGCATGTATTCATCCAACAATTCCGTCATTTTACGGGCAAGTCTGGTTTTCGCTTGTCCACGTAAGCCCAACAGGTTAATGTTATGACGAGATAAAATAGCCCTTTCTAACTCCGGAATTACCGTGTTTTCGAAACCGTGTACCCCTTCAAAAACAGGTTTGCCCGATTTTATTTTCTCCCGTAAATTATGGCGCAATTCATCTTTTATGCTTTTAGTAACATAACCTGATTTTTTTAGTTCACCCAGGGTTTTTATATTCTCCATTTTCATTGTCGTTATTTTAATTTCTTTTTTCGGTTGGTCTCGTAATCTTCAAATATCATTTCGCCCAATCCTTTTAATCCGGTATAAAACGCTTTGCCCTGATTGGCTGCCGTAAAATTATCTACAAACTCCTGCAAATAGGCGTCACGGGCAATCATAAACGTGGTAATGGGTATATGTAGTTTACGGGCCTGTTGCGCCTGGTTATAACATTGTTCCACAATATAAGGGTCGAGTCCGTTGCTATTCATATAATACCTGCCATCTTTTTCTTTCACGCAACTGGGTTTTCCATCGGTAATCATAAAAATTTGTTTGTTGGTATTTCTTTTTCGGCGCAACATATCCATGGCCAATTGCAAGCCGGCCACGGTGTTGGTGTGGTATGGTCCTACGGTTAAATAGGGGAGATCTTTAATGGCTATAGACCAAGCATCATCTCCAAATACTAAAATATCTAGCGTGTCCTTTGGGTAACGGGTGGTAATGAGTTCGGCCAAAGCCATGGCTACTTTTTTGGCGGGCGTAATTCTATCTTCTCCGTACAAGATCATGCTGTGGCTAATGTCTATCATCAGTACCGTACTCATTTGCGCCTTGTACTGGGCATCTTCCACTACCAGATCGTTTTCGGTAAGGGTAAACTCGTCTACGCCATTGTTTATTTGTGCGTTGCGTAAACTTTCGGTAAGCGAAATGCTTTCTACAGAGTCGCCAAAGGTATAGGCTCTAAATTCGCCGGTTTGCTCATCGCCGTTGCCGGCATATTTGGTTTTGTGATTTCCGGTACCTGATTTTTTTAAATTACCAAAAATCTGGTCGAGGGCTGCTTGGCGTATTTCTCGTTCGGTTTTGGAGGTAATGGACATTCCACCGGTGCCATCGGGATTTACTTCTTGTTTGATGTAGCCTTTTTGTTTCAGGTCTTCAATAAAATCGTCTATGGTATACGTTTCATCGGTCAACTTATATTCTTTATCCAGTTGACGTAGCCAGTCTATGGCCTCATCAAAGTCGCCCGAAGTATGTACAATAAGTTCCTTAAATATGTCGAATAGTTTATCGAATGGAGCAATAAAAGGAGCCTCATAAGTTTTAAATGCAAATCCTTTTTTATGCGTGTATTCCATCACCGTAATATTACGATTTTTAGCCAATACAACTTTGTGTGGCATTGTTTTTTTTATGTAAAATTGAGTTTTTTGGTGGGTGCTATTGTCTTGGCCCTGGCCTTATTATTCTTCCTTTTGCTTGACCAAAAGGAAGCAAAACTCAAGGCAGAACGATGCTTCTGCCCACAGGGCCTTTACGCTGGCCCGCCGTTCTGCCGGGCCGTGGCTTTTTTTTCTTCTTAGCTTTCGGGCGGGTGTTTCATTACTTCGGATGGTTGTTGCACGGCTCCGGATGACTCTTGCACCACTTCGGATGGGTATTGCACGG
Organism: Sphingobacteriales bacterium; assembly: GCA_026390835.1. GTDB lineage: Bacteria > Bacteroidota > Bacteroidia > Sphingobacteriales > Sphingobacteriaceae > JAIPAN01. Next base: position 10,053 of record JAPLFD010000003.1, on the reverse strand, counting down.
CTCCGGACGGGTGTTGCACCGTTCCGGATGACTTTCGCACGGCTCCGGACGGGTGTTGCACCGTTCCGGATGACTTTCGCACGGCTCCGGATGACTCTTGCACCATTTCGGATGGGTATTGCACGCTTCCGGGCGGTCGTTACATGCTTTCGGATTAGTCTAAAAACTGTCTATACTTTGTTTTATTTTTCTCATTATATATATATATTTCCGTATTTGATACTCGAGATATTTTCCATTTGCTTTGTTGTGGATAATATACTTTAACAGAATTATTTGATAGTTTTTGGAATTTTAATCGATCAGCCCCAAAAATAATTTCATTTTTATCCAGATGACAGCTTAGTCCAGAGTTTGAAAAAATCATATAACGGCTATTTTCATAAATTTCAATTTTAATATCTTTCAAGACCATGGGATTTTTAGGATAAATGATATTAAATATACTATCATTTAATCTTTCGTACTTTATAAATTCATCACCTAAAGCCCAAATAGAGTCATTGTGTAGTTCAAATGATAATCCATTTCCATCTGACCATGCATTTATATGGTTTGTTGGCATATCCTGAACTGAATGCGTTTGATTTCCGTCTTCATTAAGGGTTTGCTCTGTTTTTTTACTTACCTCATTACAACTTAGTATAGTTGTAATCAAAAAAACTGTACTAATGTATTTTGTCATCATTGTAATGTTAATTAAATGTATTTAACGTTTTCTGGGCAAGGACAGTAAGGGTATTCAAAGATACTCCGGTGAAGCTAAGAACAAAAGAAAAAAAAGACAGAAAAGCTATAAAGCTCTTATTGCCCAGTGTTGGCAATAGGCTTTTTTTAATTTCTTTTTAATATCCAATAGGAAAGTTTTAAAGTTAATTTTCAAAGTAGCATTGATTTACAAAGTATGAATTTTGGCTACCTTAGTAATTAAAAATTTACCGTCATGAGTTTACAATTTTGCTAATTAAATAAATAACAACACAAGCAACTAATATCCATAAAGCTGGAATAAAAATAGCACCTAGAATACCAAAAATTAAAATAAATATCGACACTCCGCATCCATCAGACTTTTGAACATCAGGAGGCGGCATTTTACTGAGAAGTGAATCCGCTTCAGGTAATTCATAAATTGTAGTCCAATCTTTCATACCTTCACGCCAAATCCAAGTGTCCCCATGAACATTATATTTTGATAATTCTACTACAGTAAATGGACCCATTCTTTTGCCATTTTCATTCTTTAAATAATATAGATAACTCATTTTATATTTATTTTTAAAAAATTATTAATTCATTTCCATTATAATCAAAAAAAGGGTGTGGGATAGGGCATTATATTTTCACCCTCCTTGCTATTAAAACTTGGCCACAACTTATATACCCTCAATTAAAGAATTACTTTATGGATTATATACAACTAATATAGGCCTATTTTTAAATGAAATCAAAAAACAGTCATTTTTATTAAGATTCTCCACAAGCCCCAATATTTTTTCTGAAATTTACACCCAGCATGGGATACCAAAGTTTAGCCGAGGCGGTAGCCGATTTAGAAAAACACGGGCATTTAGTTCGGGTTACCGAAGAGGTAGATCCGCACCTCGAGATGGCGGCTATTCATTTAGGGGTTTACGAAAAAGGCGGTCCGGCCTTGCTGTTCGAAAACATTAAAGGCTCCAAATTCCCGGCACTATCCAATTTGTTTGGTACGCTAGAACGCTCTAAATTTTTGTTTAGAGATAGTTTAGCACACATCAAGCAACTGGTTACGCTAAAAAATAACCCACTCGAAGCACTTAAACATCCCTTCACCTACTTGCCTGCAGCCACTACTGCTTTTTCGGCTTTGCCACGCAAAGCTTGGGGAAAAACACCTGTTGAGTTTGCGCAATGCCACATCAGCGATATTCCACAAATAGTGAACTGGCCTTTAGACGGCGGTCCCTTTGTAACCATGCCACAGGTATACACCGAAGATCCCGAACAGCCCGGAATTATGCAGGCCAATTTGGGCATGTACCGCATTCAGTTGGCGGGCAACGACTATATTTTGAACCAAGAAATTGGCTTGCATTACCAATTGCACCGCGGTATTGGCGTGCACCAAACCAAAGCCAACGCCTTGGGCAAGACCCTAAAAGTGAGCATTTTTGTGGGTGGCCCCCCTGCACACCCTTTGGCGGCAGTAATGCCTTTGCCCGAGGGCCTCTCCGAAATGACCTTTGCTGGAGCGCTCAATAAACGCCGCTTTCGCTATACCTACGATGATGAAGGCTTTTGCCTTTCTGCAGATGCCGACTTTGTGATTACCGGCACCGTGGAACCCATGGAAAATAAACCCGAAGGTCCCTTTGGCGATCATTTGGGTTATTACAGCTTGCAACATCCGTTCCCTTTGCTAAAAGTACATCGGGTATATCACCGTAAAAATCCCATTTGGTCATTTACCGTAGTGGGCCGCCCACCGCAAGAAGATACCAGCTTTGGCGAACTGATACACGAACTAACTGGTGCCGCCATTCCGAAAGAAATTCCGGGTTTGCATGCCGTAAATGCGGTAGACTTTGCTGGCGTACACCCGCTTTTGTTTGCCTTGGGCAGCGAACGGTATACGCCCTATTTAAAAGAGCGTAAGCCACAAGAAATACTCACTATTGCCAATCATGTTTTAGGTAAAAATCAACTCAGTTTAGCTAAATACCTCTTTATTGCCGCCAAAGAAGATGCTCCCGACTTGGATATTCACGATTTGGAAGCCTTTTTACAACACGTGTTGGAACGCATCGATTTAACTAGAGACATTCATTTCTATACCAAAACCACCATCGATACGCTCGATTATAGCGGTAGCGATTTAAATGCCGGATCGAAAGTAGTTTTTGCTGTAGCCGGCGATAAAAAGAGAACCCTTTGCAGCGAATTGCCAGCTAATTTCAGCCTGCCTAAGGGTTTTGAAACGTATAAAATGGTGATGCCGGGCGTATTGGCGGTGCAAGCCCCGGCTTATACTGAGGCTACCCAAACGGCTAAACTCGTAGAAGTGTTGCATGCGCATCTACAATCACAAGATTTAAGCAATTTGCCACTTATGGTATTGTGTAATGATGCCGATTTTACCGCTCAATCCGTGGCTAATTTTGTGTGGGTAACCTTTACGCGAAGCAACCCATCGCACGATATTCATGGCGTAAATGCTTATTACGAAAATAAACATTGGTGCTGTGGTGGTCCTTTACTTATTGATGCTCGAATAAAATCACATCATGCTCCGGTATTAGAAAAAAATCTGGAGGTGGAAAAAGCCATTGAACGCTTTGCCAAGCCGGGCGCTTCTTTACACGGAATTTTGTAAACTTAAGAAATTGGGAAATCTTGGTGGTATTGCACCAAATCGTCTATAGGCGAACGAATAATTTTGCCCACCTGCATGCCGTATTTGCCAGCCACCTCAGTCAACACATCTCTAAAATTATAAGCTACCGAACCCACACAATTTAGGGGGTAGTTTTTATAATTCGGATAATGTGAAACCAAGTTGTTAAAGAAGGCAGTAAAAGCTTCGCCTACCACATCTCTGGTGTACTCTACAAAATTATTATTATCGTAAATAAACTTGCTAAAGCTAGCGCAAAAGCGGTTTGGTAAGGGTTTGTTGTATAAGTTCTCAAAAATATCTGCGTGACTTAGCCCGTAGGTTTTAAAGAAAATCTCACCCAAATTTTCGGGCATATAGCCTCTCATATAATCGCGAAGTAGGCGCTTGCCAATAAAGGAACCACTACCTTCATCGCCTAAAAAATACCCAAGCGAATCGATGTTTAAGGTAATGTCTTTTCCATCGTACAAACAAGTATTGGTACCGGTACCTAAAATGGCAGCAAATCCTTCTTTATTGCCCAATAAGGCACGGGCTGAAGCCAATAAATCGTGGCCCACGTACACCTTGGCAGCTGTAAAAACCGTTTGCATAGCTTTTACCACAATGCCTACTTTTTCGTCGGTAGAGCAACCTGCACCATAATAGTACACTTCGCTAATTTCAGCTCGTGCTAAATCGGTTGGCAGGTTGTTTTTGAGCGATTCGATGATGTATTCGGTGCTCGAAAAATAAGGGTTGTACCCTTCGGTATTGAAATAAATTTTTTGTTGAGTATCGGTTAATAAGCACCAGCTTGTTTTGGTAGAACCTCCGTCGGCAATAATAATCATGGTACACTTTAGAATTGGTTGACGCTAAAATACATTAATTGGCATAATTATGAATTATATTTTCAAAATCTTCGGTATAAAAGGATAAATTAGATGCATTGAACGATGAAAATGAAAGTTGATTTAAGAAGCGATACCGTAACAAAACCCACCAAGGGAATGTTGGAGGCCATGTGGAGCGCCCAAGTTGGCGATGATGTGTATGGCGAAGATGAAACTGTAAATGCCCTTGAGCGCAAATTGGCAGCTGTTTTTGGCATGGAAGCTGGTTTGTTTTGCCCATCGGGTACCATGACCAACCAGATTGCCATTAAGTGTTTTACCCAACCCTTAGATGAGGTAATTGCCGATGAAACGGCACATGTATACCGCTACGAAGGTGGAGGTATTGCCTTTAACTCTGCCGCCTCGGTGCGTTTATTAGAGGGAGATAGAGGGCGTTTAACTGCAGAACAAATTGCCGAACAAATTAATCCAGAAAATATTCATTACCCACGTACCAGTTTAGTAGTGCTAGAAAATACGGTAAATAGGGGCGGAGGTAGCTGCTATACGCTAGCGCAATTGACCCCAATTGCCAACTTATGTAAAGAGCGTGGCTTAAAATTGCATTTAGATGGAGCCCGCATTTTTAATGCACTGGTTGCCACCGGCGACGATCCGAAAGGTTATGGTAAACTCTTCGATGGTATATCTGTTTGCTTGTCTAAGGGATTGGGTGCTCCGGTAGGATCCGTTTTATTAGGGAGTGCCGAAACCATTACCCAAGCCCGTAGAATTCGTAAAGTATTTGGTGGAGGCATGCGCCAAGCCGGCTATTTAGCCGCTGCGGGTATCTACGCACTCGATCATCAGGTAAAGCGTTTAGCAGAAGATCATCAGCATGCTCAAGTATTGGGAGAGGCCTTGCGGAAGCAACCCTATGTAAAATCGCTCATGCCGGTTGACACCAATATTGTTATTTTTGAATTGCACGATGCTTATCCTGCGGAAGATTTTGTGGATAAATTGGCTATTAAGGGTATTTTATGTAACACTTTTGGTAAACAGCAGGTTCGTTTGGTAACCCATTTAGATGTAAACGCCGAACACCTTGCTTATGTGGTGCAGGTTCTTAATGCGTTGAATGTGAGGAACTAATTTGGTATTCTTAAAACCTTTTTCGTACATTTAATTGTCTAAACACATATAGCGTATATGGACCAACCATTTGCTAAATCTTCTACATCATTCAGAACCGCTTCTGGGTTAAACCCCTATACCGGAGTTTTTGGTAAAGATGCACTCATACATTTATTAAAACGCAGTGGTTTTGGCGCAAAGCCATCCGATATACAGGCCCTCTCTAGTTTAAGTTTAGCACAGGTTATTGCTAAAATTTTAACCCAGCCTAGTTCGGCGCCTACACCTCCAGTAAATGTATATAACGATGCCAATTATACCGACCCTGATGTTCCCTATGGCCAAACTTGGATAAATGCACCATATACCGATGGAACAGCCAATTATTGGCGTGAAGTAAGCTTTAAAGCCTGGTGGACTGGCCTCATGATCCAAGAGGAGCAGAGTTGTTTAGAAAAAATGGTCTTATTCTGGCACAACCATTTTGCTACCCAATTGGTAGAAATTGGTTACGCCAGATATGCTTATTTGAATAATATATTAATTCGCAACAGAGCTTTAGGAAATTTTAAAACGCTGGTTAAAGAAATAACACTCGATGCGGCGATGCTGAATTATTTAAATGGACAATACAATACCAAAACAGCACCAGATGAAAATTATGCTAGAGAACTACAAGAGCTTTTTACTTTAGGAAAAGGGCCAAACTCTCAATATACCGAAGACGATGTGAAGGCGGCAGCCAGGGTACTTACAGGCTATCGGATTAATGCACAAGCTCAGGGTTATTTTGATTCCACCCGCCACGATACTGCCAATAAACAATTTTCTTCCTTTTTTGGAAATACCATTATTGGTGGTAAAACCGGTGCTGCCGGTGCTACCGAATTGGATGAATTGCTCAACATGATTTTTGCTAACGATGAGGTTGCATTGTATATCTGCCGTCGTATTTACCGCTATTTTGTGTATTACGAAATAGATGCGGCCACCGAAAATAACGTGATTGTGCCTCTTGCAGCCATTTTTCGTCAGAATAACTACGAAATAAAACCTGTTTTAGCCGCACTTTTTGCTAGCGAACACTTTTTCGATCCTTTAAATAGGGGTTGTGTGATTAAAAGCCCCGTCGAATTAACGGTTGGCTTATGTCGCGAATTTGAAGTAGTCTTCCCGAATAAAACCACCAATGCCTTAAATGCCTTTTACATGTGTGGCTATGTACAGTCGGTTGCAAGTAATTTACAACAAAACATTGGCGATCCGCCCAATGTAGCAGGTTGGCCTGCTTATTATCAGGAGCCACAGTTCTATGAAATTTGGATCAATGCAGATACCCTGCCTAAGCGTAATCAATTTACCGATAGGTTTGCAGGCTCTGGTTATACCCGCAACGGCAGTACTATTTTAATTGATCCAATTGCTTTTGCCGATGGTTTATCAAACCCAGCCGATCCCAATGCCTTAATTGCCGATTCTTTGGCCATGATGTATAGTATTCCAGTTTCGCAAGCCTTGAAAGACTTTTTGAAGACCATTTTACTTTCTGGCCAATCCACCGATATTTATTGGACCAGCGCTTGGACAGATTATAAAAATAACCCGAGTAATGCTTCTTTTTATAAAATAGTGCTTACCAGATTGCTATCTTTTTATAAGTATTTGATGAATTTAGCCGAATATCAGTTAACCTAACCATGAAAAGAAGAGCGTTTATAAAAACAGCTGTACCAGCTGCCGTAATTCCTTCATTAATAGGGGGGTTTACTTTTGAAGCCATTGGAGCTACATCGTGGCTTTCGGCTCTAACTGCAGCCAATACCGAGACCGATCATGTATTGGTGCTTATTCAACTAAATGGTGGAAATGACGGTTTAAATACGGTTATCCCGATTGATCAATACAGCAATTTATCTTTAGCTAGGTCTAATATTATACTCCCAGAAAATAAAATTTTGCCTTTAGCAGGATTTGCCGCCACGGGCTTACACCCGGCTATGACGGGTCTAAAAACACTTTTCGATGAGGGAAAATTGGCCGTTTTACAATCTGTGGGCTATCCATCGCCCAACTATTCGCATTTTAGAGCAACAGATATCTGGCTTACCGCATCGGATAGTAACCAAGTATTATCATCTGGCTGGGCAGGCCGGTATTTAAACGAAGAATATCCGAATTTCCCGGTAGGTTATCCCAACGCTACCATGCCCGATCCATTAGCTATTCAAATTGGATCGGTAGTTTCTCCTGGTTTACAAGGCCCTGGAGCCAACATGGGTATGGCCATTTCAGATCCGAATAACTTTTACAACTTGATTAATGGCGTGCAAGATGCAGCCCCCAATACACCAGCAGGAAAAGAGTTAACCTACATCAGACAGGTAACTCAGCAAACGCAACAATTTGCTACAGTAATTAAAGCCGCAGCCGCAAAAGTGACTCAGCAAGTGCCTTATCCCACTTCTAATAATCTAGCCAATCAACTTAAAATTGTATCACGTTTAATAGCAGGTGGCTTAAAAACACGAATTTATATGGTAAGTATTGGTGGTTTTGACACCCATGCAGGCCAAGTAGATGCTACCCAAAAAGAGTCGGGCTTCCACGCTAGTTTGTTAAAAAAGGTATCGGATGCGATTAAAGCTTTCCAAGACGATTTAACGTATTTAAAAGTTGCAAATCGGGTTGTTGGTATGACTTTTTCTGAGTTTGGCCGTCGAGTTAAATCAAACTCCAGTGGTGGTACCGATCATGGTGCAGCTGCACCGCTATTTGTATTTGGCGATCCGGTTAAAGGCGGCGTGCTAGGTACCAATCCGGTAATTGGACGTACGGTAAATGAATACGACAATTTGCCTATGCAGCACGATTTTCGTTCGGTGTATGCAAGCTTATTGCAAAATTGGTTTTGTGTTCCAACAAGCACCCTTAACAATGTCATGTTGAAAAATTTTCAACCCTTAGATCTTATAAAGCCAAGCTATACCTGTCCGGTAGGGGGTGTAATCACCAATCCTAATTTAAATGCAGGTAAAAAACTAATTTCAAATTACCCCAACCCATTTACGGGTAGTACTACTATTCAAATTATTACCAGTGCAGGGTACACCTTGGTACAAGTGTTTAATATACAAGGCCAGCTTATAAAAGTGTTACACGATGGGGTTATGACAGCCGGCACGCACCAATTAACTTTTGAAGATGAAGGTTGGGGCCCTGGAATTTATTATGCCCGTTTGCAGAATGGAAGTATCCAGCAAATGCGTACCCTTGTTATAGCTCGATAGTTTTTATTTTAGATAAAGCTTTTTTAGCTTCGTTCTCCTACATTTGTTTGAATGAAAAAATTATTGATAGCCAATAGAGGTGAAATTGCTTTGCGCATTATGCGTTCGGCAAAAGAAATGGGCATTGCTACGGTAGCAGTCTATTCAGAAGCCGATAGAAATGCACTGCACGTACGTTATGCCGATGAGGCGGTATGCATTGGTCCGGCAGCTTCCAATCAATCTTATTTAGTAATAGAGAAAATTATAGATGCCTGTAAACAAACAGGTGCCGAGGCCATTCACCCGGGTTATGGTTTTTTGTCGGAGAATGCTGCTTTTGCTAGAGCCGTACAAAAAGCTGGCTTAGTGTTGGTGGGGCCATCGCCTGAAGCCATGGAGATGATGGGGAATAAATTATCTGCAAAAGCTGCAGCCCTCAAATACAATATTCCAATGGTTCCTGGAACCGAAGAAGCCATTGCGGATATCGAAGAAGCGAAAAATAGAGCCATTGAAGTTGGTTTTCCAATTTTGATTAAAGCGGCTGCCGGTGGCGGCGGTAAGGGGATGCGCATTGTAGAGCGTGCCGCCGATTTTGAAGAACAAATGCACCTAGCCGTTTCTGAAGCAACCTCCGCCTTTGGCGATGGGGCGGTGTTTATAGAACGTTATGTAGGTTCGCCACGCCATATTGAAATACAAGTTTTGGGCGATAATTACGGCAATATCGTACATCTTTTCGAACGAGATTGTTCCGTGCAACGCCGTCATCAAAAGGTAATTGAAGAAGCACCTTCGTCTGTTCTTACCCCCGAAATTCGCGAAAAAATGGGAAAATGTGCGGTAGATGTTGCCCGTTCATGTAATTACACCGGTGCCGGAACAGTGGAGTTTATATTGGATGAAAATCTTGATTTCTTTTTCTTAGAAATGAATACCCGCTTGCAAGTGGAACATCCGGTAACCGAATTGATTACAGGCTTAGATTTGGTAAAAGAGCAGCTAAAAATTGCTCGTGGTGAAAAATTGAGCTTTACACAAGAAGACATTACCATGAAAGGCCATGCCATTGAATTGCGGGTATATGCTGAAGATCCGGCCACAAATTTTTTACCCGACATAGGCACCTTAGAAACCTACCGCTTGCCGCAAGGCCCCGGTATTCGGGTTGACGATGGTTTTGAGGAGGGCATGGAAATTCCGATTTATTACGACCCCATGATTGCCAAGTTGATTGCCTATGGCGAAAATAGAGCGCAAGCCATTGAACGCATGATACGTGCCATTGATGAATATCAAATTACGGGTATAGAAACTACATTAGGCTTCGGGAAATTCGTGATGCAACATGAGGCTTTCATTTCGGGTAATTTCGATACCGATTTCGTAAAAAACTACTTTCAGCCTACTAGCTTGCTACATGAAAATGAGCAAGAAGCGTTAATTGCAG
>JAPLFD010000001.1 GCA_026390835.1 Sphingobacteriales bacterium | reverse complement strand
ACCGGTGGTTTTTCCTTCAAACACACCCGATAGGATTTGTACCGTATCGCTTTCTTTGCGTTGGGTAGTCAATTGCGATTGTCCCGGGCGGCGTTTATCCAACTCGTGTTGAATAAAATCAATATCAATAGCCAAATTAGCCGGACAGCCATCGATTATTACTCCAATGGCCACTCCATGTGATTCGCCGAAAGTGCTTATTCTGAAAAGTTGTCCGAAAGTATTGCCTGCCATAGGGGATAAAATTACATTTTTATTTCAAAACCAGCAGTTTTCAAATCGTCCCAAAAATGGGGATAGGATTTGGCCACTACTTGTGGTTCCATGATTTCTACTTCATCAATTAGTAAAGCCAAAGGAGCAAATGCCATGGCCATGCGGTGGTCTTCGTAAGTGGCTATTTGTATTTTTTTAGGCAACACTCGTTTTGAGCAATCTAATTTATACGTTAAGTTTTTTTCGATGAGGTTTACGCCAATTTTAAGCAATTCGGTTTGTAGGGCTTTTATTCGATTGGTTTCTTTAATTTTTAGTGTTTCTAAACCGGTAAAGGTAGCCTCGTGGCCTAGTGCAGCACAACATACAATCAGGGTTTGTGCTAAATCGGGGCAGTCTTTTAAATCGAAAATTTTACGTTCGGGGGTTTTGCTCTCTTTTGTTAAGAGGAGTTCTCCGTTTTTAAATTGAGAAGTTATGCCAAAATTGGCCATCAATTCCGTGATTTTGCTATCGCCTTGCAAGCTGTATGCTTGTAAATTAGGCATGCTCAGACTTGCTTCTTGGGCTAGGGCAGCGATGGCATACCAATACGAAGCGGCGCTCCAGTCGGGCTCTACCACGAGTATACCTGCTTTAAAGTCTTGTTGTTCGATGCAAATTTGATTGCCCTCCCAGCTGTGTTTAATACCACTTTGTGCAAGCATGGCCAAAGTCATTTCTAGATAGGGTTTGGAGGTTAAATCGCCTTCTAGTTCTAGGCATAATCCTTTAGGTAAAATAGGGGCAATGAGTAATAGGGCTGAAATATATTGGCTGCTAACGTTGCCCTGAATACTAATTTTAGTTTCTTTTTGCTCAAATGGTCCTTTAATAAGGAGTGGCGGATAGCCATCCTGTTCTAGGTAATTTATGTGAGCGCCTAATTTCTGCAAAGCATCGACTAATATATCGATGGGCCGTTCTTTCATGCGCTGGCTTCCGGTGAGCGTATATTCACCCGGCTGCGTGGCTAGGAGTGCCGTTAAAAAGCGCATGGCTGTTCCGGCTGGGCCTACATCTATGTGTTGTGGTTTTTGGGTACCAAGTTGTGTGTTGAGTATATGAAGCAGCGTTTGCGTATCGGCTGCTTTGGATAGATTTTCTACACTCACTAGCCCTTGACTCAAGGCCTGCAAAATTAGGGCCCTATTACTCTCACTTTTCGAGCCGGTGAGGGCAATGCTAGCCTGTATTTTTTTGCTAGGATGGGAGAGCGTAATAGAAGCCATGCTTAGCTGTTTGCCTTTTCTTGGTTCATAATTTCTGTTTGCTTACGAATGGATTCGCTGTGAATGAGCTCTAACAATTTGCCCACAAATGGAAGGTCTAATTTTAGTGCTTTGGCAAAATCAGAGCGTTTTTGCAGGATTTCATCCCAACGGCCCACTTGTAATATGGTTACGCCGCTGTCTCGTTTGTATGTACCAATTTTTTCTACGATACCCATCCGTTCGGCCATTTTTTGAATAATTTGGTCGTCAATTTTGTCAATTTGGTTGCGCAATTCCGCTAATTTATCAACAAAGGCAGCATCTTTTAGGTCGGCTTTACGCAGGGTTAGGCGATCCATTAATTCGGCTAAAGCCGATGGCGTAAGTTGTTGATTAGCATCTGTCCACGCAACAGAAGGGTCAATATGCGATTCAATCATTAAGCCCTGCATGTCTAGATCCAAGGCTTTTTGCGCAATGTAAGGAATGAGTTCGCGGTTGCCGCAAATATGACTCGGGTCGTTTATGATGGGTAATTCTGGGCAAATGGTTTTCAACTGAATGGCCAATTCCCACATGGGTTCGTTTCTAAAAGTCGATTTCTCAAAAGAAGAAAATCCACGGTGAATGGCAGCTAGTTTGGTAATGCCGGCTTGGTTGATGCGTTCTAAGGCGCCAATCCATAAGGATAAATCGGGATTTACCGGATTTTTAACCAATACGGGTACATCCACACCTTTTAGGGCATCGGCAATTTCTTGTACCGTAAATGGGTTTACGGTAGAACGGGCTCCCACCCAAAGCATATCTATGCCGGCGGCCAAGGCTTCCTCTACGTGTTTGGCATTGGCTACCTCTACAGCTGTGGGTAAACCGGTTTCGGCTTTGGCTTTTTTTAGCCATTCGAGCCCAATGCTGCCAATTCCTTCAAACTCTCCGGGACGGGTACGCGGTTTCCAAATGCCGGCTCTTAATACGGCCGCTTTACCAGTAGCAGCTATTAAACGGGCTGTGGCCAATACTTGCTCTTCGGTTTCGGCGCTACAAGGGCCGGCAATTAATGGGGGCTGATTGCCACCGGGGAACCAAGTATCGAAAGGAGTAATGTTTAAAGATAATTTCATGTCATGCGTGGTCATTTTTTAGGTATTCACCTAAAAGGGTAAAGTTAACAGTATGTTTAATGATTTGGCTCATTGCTTTTTCGTTATCGGCCTGGTTTTGCCATTCTATGTCTACATAAAAGTTGTAATCGTTGCGTTTACCCAATACGGGCATCGATTGTATTTTGCTCAAATTGATGTTGTTTTCGGCTAATAATTGAAGCACTTTGGCTAAAGAACCAACGGCATTACCCACCTGAAAACTCAGAGAGGCTTTATTGCTTTGGATGCTGTTGTTTTTAGCATTGCTCAGAATTAAAAAGCGGGTATAGTTTTTTTTGTTCGATTCTATGCGGCGTTCCATAATTTCCAAACCATACAATTTGGCGGCCAATTGGTTGGCAATGGCCACAGTATCGGTGAGGTTTTGTTCTCTGATTTTTTTGGCACAAGCGGCGGTATCGCTGCTTTCAATTATTTGTAGTTGCGGAAATTCATCAATAAAGTCGATGCATTGGCGTATGGCAATGGGGTGCGATTCTACGTATTTAATATCTTCGAATTTTACGCCAGGTAGCGCTAATAAATGCAACTGAATGGGCAAATACACTTCCCCAACAATGCTAAATTGAAAATCGCGAAGCAAAGTATAATTGGGCAATAAGCTTCCTGCAATAGAGTTTTCGATGGCCATCACCGCAAAATCAGCCTCCTTACTGGCCAATACTTCGCAGGTTTTTTTAAACGAATCGCACTCTACCGTTTCAATTTTATCTCCAAAAAATTTAAAAGCGGCTTCTTCGTGAAAAGAGGCTCTAGTGCCTTGTATAGCTATTCTATTGCTCATAGTGTATTAAAAAAGTCCCGGTGTTCGGCCGAGACTTTCAATGTTGTTCATGTATATCATGCATGCATATCAGTCCCTGCTCGTACTGTAAAAGTAAAAGTAGCTAAATTGATATGTATAGTTTTTGTTCATGGTTTGTTTTTCAAATCTACCAATTCGACTGAATTATGCAACTGTTTTTTGATAAAAGTGCAGGCTTTTTGTTATTTCTTCGCTAGAGAGATAGTGATTGTAACTGCATGACCCAATGTTATCGAGTAAGGCAAAGCCTATTTGATCGCCTAGATTTTTCTTATCCTGTTTCATAAAATTTAACAGGCTGCTGATGGCTGTTTCTGGAATAGCCGCTAAAGGGAATATTGATTTTAAAAGCTGAAATATATCTTCGGCCTCTTTTTCGGAGAGGCTATGGTGCTTTTGCGATAAATAGGTTTCGCAATACATGCCCATGGCCAAGGCTTCGCCGTGTAAAAGGGGACTCTTGCTTTGTAAAAAATAACTTTCGATGGCATGCCCAATGGTATGGCCAAAGTTTAAAATTTTGCGCAGTCCTTTTTCTTCCGGATCGGCTTTTACGATCTCGTTTTTAATACGGATAGATTGTTCTATGCGATCGATGGAGATGTTTTTGGCTGTTGTGTTTTCTAAGATATTGAGTTCTTGTGCATCGGCAATAAGGCCGTGTTTAATCATTTCGGCGAAGCCAGAAACTACCTGACGTTCGGGAAGGGTTTTTAGAAAAATGGGATCAATAACTACCACTTGTGGCTGGGTAAAGGTGCCAATGCAGTTTTTTACATCATCCATATCGATGCCAGTTTTACCACCTACCGAGGCATCTACTTGCGAAAGTAGGGTAGTGGGTACGTGCACAAAAGCGATGCCTCGTTTAAAGGTTGCTGCGGCAAAGCTGCCCATATCGGTAACCACGCCACCACCTACATTTAGGAGTAGGCTATTGCGATCGGCTTCAAAATCCAATAACATTTTCCAAATGCCAATACAAAAGTCTATGTTTTTGTTTTCTTCGCCGGGGTCAATAGTAATGATGTCGTAGCTTGTGACGCTGGGCAAATTTTTCAGTACTATGGGCAAGCAAAGTTCTTCGGTAATGCTATCTGCCAAGAAAAATAGTTTAGAGAACTTATTTTTTTGAATGAACTGATCTAATGCAGCTAAACCATTTTCAACATAAATATCGTAGCCAGTACTTGCTATTTTTTTACTCATGCTACTTTTATTTTTTGGCCATCAAATTCAATGACATCGCCTATTTTTACTTTTAAACGTTTACGGTATTCCGTTTCTCCGTTTACCAATACATCTCCTTGAGTCACCACAATTTGCGCTTCGCCACCGGTTTGTACCAGATTACACGCTTTTAACAATTGAATGAGTGGAATATATTCGCCTTCGAGTTTAAACGTGATCATGGGATAAAGGTATGAAACCTCTTACTAAAATTAATATGCTTTTGATTTCCCTCAGTTGTGTAACTTTGTTGCATGCGCACGAATACTTCAGCGAACAGCAGTCCTTTATCTTTTGATAATACAGAAATTGCTTTTAAACACAAAACCAATGCCGAGCTTAGCCGGGCCTATTGGTTGTTTAAGGCTATCAACATTAATTTTCTAACTAAAATCGGTCCACCCTTGGTTAATTTGGCTTTAAAGCTACGTTTGCCCATTATAGGGGTGATTAAAAAAACCATTTTTGCGCATTTTTGCGGTGGTGAAACCATTGCAGAGGCAGAGGGTGCTATCGCTCAACTGGCTGCCGGAAAGGTGGGTACCATTTTAGATTATTCGGTAGAGGGCGAAGAGGAAGAATCTGTTTTTGAAGAAACCTGCAAGGAAATTATCCGCACCATTGAGCGGGCCAAAGGCGATAAACGTATTCCGCTAACGGTATTTAAAGTAACGGGTGTAGCCCGATTTGCGCTTTTAGAAAAAGTAACTGCCAAAGAAAAACTCGACAAAACGCTCCAAGCTGAATACGATAAGGTATGCGAACGTGTAAAACGAATTTGTTCTAGAGCTTCAGAATTGGCCGTTCCGGTAATGATTGATGCCGAAGAAACCTGGATTCAGGATGCCATTGATACCCTGGCTTTAGACATGATGCGTTTATTTAATCGCAAAGTGGTTATCGTTTATACAACCTATCAACTGTATAGAACCGATAGCCTGGCCGCTTTAAAAGCCGATACGGATCTGGCCCAAAAAGATAAATTTAAGATTGGGGCCAAATTGGTACGAGGGGCTTATATGGAAAAAGAACGCTTGAGAGCGCAAGAATTCGGCTATCCATCGCCCATTCATGTAGATAAAGCCGCTACCGATGCCGATTACGATGCAGCACTTGCTTTCTCTTTAGAACATATAGATCGTATTGCTTTTGTAGCGGGCACCCACAACGAACACAGTTGCAAGCTACTAACGGAATTATTAAAAGCTGAAAAGATAGATACGCAACACCAACACATATTTTTCTCTCAGTTATTGGGTATGAGCGATAATTTAAGCTTCAATTTAGCCAATGCTGGCTACAATGTGGCCAAATATGTGCCTTATGGTCCAGTAAAATCGGTATTGCCGTATTTGTTTAGAAGAGCCGATGAAAACACCTCTATTGCTGGTCAAATGGGTAGAGAATTGGGCTTAATTGTAAAAGAACGCACACGCAGAAAAGCCAATTAATATGCAATTAGGAAAATCGAAGTATGCGTTAAATTTCATCTTTTTAACTCTACTTATTGATATTACCGGTTTGGGGATTATTATACCCGTAATGCCAAAACTGATAGGCCAACTCACCGGTGAAGGCTTGAGCGTAGCTTCGGAGTACGGGGGTTGGCTTACCTTTGCCTATGCCTTTATGCAATTTATTTTTGCACCCATTTTGGGTAATTTAAGCGATAAGTATGGCCGTCGCCCAGTACTTTTACTTTCTTTATTAGGCTTCGGTATCGATTATTTGTTTTTAGCTTTTGCACCTAGTATTTTCTGGTTATTTGTAGGCCGCATCATTGCAGGTATTGCCGGTGCAAGTATGACCACGGCTATGGCTTATATTGCTGATGTTTCTACGCCTGAAAAGCGTGCGCAAAATTTCGGCCTTATTGGAGCTGCCTTTGGCTTGGGCTTTATTATTGGCCCGGTGTTGGGCGGAGTGTTGGGGCAATTTGGTACCCGAATTCCATTTTTTGCCGCTGCAGGCCTGGCTTTACTTAATTTCTTGTATGGCTATTTCATTTTGCCAGAATCGCTCACTAAAGAAAACAGAAGACCCTTTAATTTTAAAACTGCAAATGCTTGGGCTTCACTTGCTCGGTTAAAACGCTACCCGAAAGTATTGAGCTTGGCCGGAGCATTAATTTTAGTGTATTTGGCTAGTTATGCTTTGCAAAGTGTGTGGACCTATTACAACATGTACAAATTTGGTTGGACTGAAGCACTCGTAGGCTATTCTTTGGGTTTTGTAGGAATTACGATTGCCGTGGTACAAGGTGGCCTTATTCGCATCATTATTCCCAAATTGGGGCAGGAGCGTAGTTTATATATTGGTTTGGCTTTATACAGCTTTGGCTATATATTGTTTGCCTTTGCTAGCGAAAGTTGGATGATGTTTGCCTTTATGATTCCCTACTCCTTGGGAGGTATTGCCGGCCCGGCCTTGCAGGGCATCATGTCTAATCAGGTACCCGATAACGAGCAAGGCGAATTGCAGGGAACCCTAACCGGATTGATGAGTTTAACAGCCATTTTTGGGCCATTGCTCATGACCCATCTTTTTGCTGCCTTTACCGGCAAGCAAGCCTATATCGAATTTCCGGGTGCGCCTTTTTTAGTTGGAGCCGTACTACTTTCGGCAAGTAGTATTTGGGCCTACAGAAGTTTGCACGGCCCTAAGGCTTAAACTTCTGCTTTCCGCTCAATAAATCGAAAAACAAGATAAAATCGCTGGCTAGGCTGTATACCGGGTGTTTGAAGGTAGCAGGTTTATTTTTTTCGAAGAAAAAATGCCCCACCCAAGCAAAACCATAACCCACAAAAGGAACTGCAATAAGCAGCTGCACGTTGTGAAATAACAAAGAAGCGGCAACTAAAGCCAACACCAATCCGGTGCCTATAAAATGCAATACCCTACTAGTCGCATGGCTGTGTTCCGTAAGGTAAAAAGGGTAAAATTCTTGTAAAGAGTTAAAGCGTTTCTGTTCCATAGTACGAATATAAAAATTTAAAGCAATCCCGAGGTTTGTAAAAATCCCGGTAATGTTTCGCTAGGTAGCAATAAATGGGTGTGTAAACCCAAATCGGCAGCTGTTTTTAGGTGTTGCGGACTATCGTCAATAAATAAAGTTTCGTTTACATCTAGCGCATGTTCCTTCAGTATAAATTCAAAAATATCGCGGTTGGGTTTGCGCATACCCAATAGGTGAGAGTAATAATCTTTTTCAAAAAAGATGCCGTTCGAATCGATATTAAATTCCCGTTTTAAATATGCTACAATCCAGTTGTAGTGAATTTCGTTGTTATTGCTCAATAAAAAAGTACGGTAATTGTCTTTGGCTTTTAATAACACTTCGTGGTTTCCGGGCGGAACGCCAATTAATAAACTGTTCCAAGCCGTATCTATATCGGTATCTGTTAAACTCGGGTGCTGGGCAATATCACGTATAGCCTGCCTAAACTCTGCCGAAGAAATGGCGCCAATTTCAAATTCATTGAAAATAGGATGGTGACCACTGTGCGCAAAAAAAGTCTCTATATTTTTTATTCCGAGATTCTCAAAAGCGGTTTGCGCCCGTTTAAAATCGATGTGAAAGATCACATTTCCATAGTCGAAGATGATATTTTTGATATTTTGCATGGCTATGATTTTAGAATATGCCTGCAAATATGTAAAATTGCACTGTTAAAATTCAATTTTAACTGCGCCTATAGCTCAGTTGGTTAGAGTAGAAGACTCATAATCTTTTGGTCCCTGGTTCGAGCCCAGGTGGGCGCACTTAGAACCTCACTTAAAAAGTGGGGTTTTTTTGTTTAAAGAGGGCTTTTTGAGTATTTAGAGCTGTTTACTGGCTAAACAATTTCAGATTTTAAAGAACATAACCCTTGAGTGGTCTGGTTACAATTGAAATCAATTTCGAAAAAGCATTGGATTGGGTTAACAAAGGCGCTCAACCTGATTAAACCTGTTTTATAGCTCATTTGTATTTCTGAAATTACTACTGTTTTCATTGACTTTTTTAAATCAAGAGTTAATTTAGAATAAATTATATGGTTAAAATAATTTCTTTTTGATTTATTATAGGCATATTTTTTTAATAAAAATTTAATTTTTATACTAATATTTAATTTAATCATTGAATTCTTTTATTGGTAATAATTTAGGTAAATAGGAGTGTTTTTTTCAAAATTGTATACCAGTAGAG
>JAPLFD010000020.1 GCA_026390835.1 Sphingobacteriales bacterium | reverse complement strand
ATACTCTGTTGCTACCGGAAAATACTTGGCTGCAAACTTAACCACTTTGTGATTTTCTGGGTCTAACGATTCATCTTCATCTCGGCCTAAAAACATAGCTGCTCCGGTATAAATTAAAAAAGCACCGAATACATACATGACCCAACTAAACTTAGCCAAGAGGACCGCTCCTGTAAAAATGAATAAAAAACGCAAGCAAAGCGCACCTATAATGCCCCAAAATAATACCCGATGGTAATACTTTTCTTCTACCGAAAAAGCTGAAAAAATAAGTACCATCACAAAAATATTATCAACCGAAAGGGCGTATTCTACCACATAACCGGTAATAAACTCGAGAGCTAAATTTTGTCGGTAATACTGTAAGCTCGTACCAAAATCTTGCACATACGAAGGAATTGTTTGGCCGTATAGTTTGGTAACTTGCTGCAACTGGTCTGCAGATTGAATTTGATGCAGCATATCGCCTTTAAACAGGAGCAATACATAAAAGGCTAGGGCAAAAGACACCCAAATGGCACTCATAATAGCGGCTTCCTTAAAACCTACACTGTGCTGTTTTTTATTAAATACACCCAAATCTATGGCTAACATGCAGCCGATAAAAAGCAAAAAACAGGCAAAAAAGATGAATTCTGAATGCATTAATTGGTGCGTTGGGTGGTATAAAGAACCAAGTTTTCTAAATGTTTACGGTGCGTATCGCTACCTCGTTTGGCTATTAAGTCGAAGGCTTCTTGTTGGTAGCGTTTCATTTGTGTTTCGGCATAGGCCAGGCCGCCGCTTTGGCGCACAAAATCGACAACCATTTGTACTTGATTGGGCTCATCGCTCTTGTTTTTAATAATATTAATGATTCGTCTTTTTTCGGAGCGATTGCTTTGCTGCAGTGCATAAATCAAGGGCAAGGTCATTTTCTTTTCTTTGATGTCGATGCCCAGGGGTTTGCCTACACTATCGAATCCAAAATCGAACAAATCGTCTTTCAGTTGAAAAGCAATGCCAATTTTTTCACCAAATAAACGCATACGTTCTATTTCTTCTTCCGTAGCCCCGGCCGAAGCGGCACCACAGGCACAACAAGAGGCAATTAAGGAAGCAGTTTTTTTACGTATCACTTCAAAATAAACGGCTTCATCAATATCTAATTTTCGGGCTTTTTCCAATTGCAAAAGCTCTCCTTCGCTCATTTGCTGTACGGCTTCTGAAACAATTTTTAGCAAACGATGATCTTCATTGTTTACAGAGAGCAATAGGCCTTTAGCCAGGAGATAATCGCCTACTAAAACGGCAATTTTATTTTTCCAAAGGGCATTTATAGAGAAAAAACCTCGGCGTTGGTAGGCATCGTCCACCACATCGTCGTGCACCAAGGTAGCTGTATGCAACAACTCTACCAAAGCTGCTCCACGGTAGCTTGCCTCGGTAATTCCACCACAAAAATTAGCAGCCGAGAGTACAAACATGGGGCGTATTTGTTTGCCCTTGCGTTTAAGTATATATCGGGTAATCCGGTCGAGCAGTGGGGTGGTCGTCTTCATTGCTTCTTTAAACTTCTTCTCAAAAGTTTTAAGTTCGGTAGCAATAGGTTTCTGAAGGGCGTCCAGTTTTAGCATAGGTAGGCTTTACAGCCCTACAAACTTACGCAATTGCAGACTATTTTTTGGATTTGTAGACTTTAAAAAATAAAAAACCATCGTTTAAAAACGATGGCTTTAACGTACAATGGCGGAGAAAGAGGGAATTGAATGTGTGATATTTTGGTATAATTAAAAAGAACAAAAGTCTTGTACGTCGTCAAGTTCATTTGGACAAGTGTTAAACCAAACCAAGTGATTAATTGTTAATTTGCAATAGGGGGTTTATTATTATTTATAAAATAGTTTTTTGTTTGTCGTTTTTTTTGATAATTTTTTCCTCAGAACTGAATTTTCGCTTGGTTCTTGATTCCTGAATCTTTTTGTCTTTGTTCTTGGTTAAATGCTATTGTATTACTTTCATCACAACCCTTCTATTTTTTGTTCTGCCTTCAGCGGTCGCATTGTCTGCAACGGGCAACAATGGCCCGTAACCTTTGGCAATGAGTTGGCTCTTGTCTATTCCATTTTTTGTCAGATAATCTACCACACTGTTTGCCCTGTACTGGCTTAGCTTGTTGTTCAGGCTCAGGCTTCCGGAATTGTCCGTATGACCCTGTATCTCAAGCCTTGTTTCAGGATTATCCTTAAGGAATTGGATTAATTTATCTAGATCAGTTGAGAAAGTAGTATTGATGTCTGTTTTGCCAACTTCATAATAAATATTATTCATCACAATACTTTGACCAACTTTTGCTTCTTCAATGCCCAATTCCAGTTTTATATATAATGTTGTACTCCTGTTCAATCC
This sequence comes from Sphingobacteriales bacterium, assembly GCA_026390835.1. Lineage (GTDB taxonomy): Bacteria > Bacteroidota > Bacteroidia > Sphingobacteriales > Sphingobacteriaceae > JAIPAN01. The sequence continues at coordinate 183,155 of JAPLFD010000020.1, read as the reverse complement.
TTTTGTACTGATTCTTTCAATGGTAGAGATATACTCTGCCTTTTTGCCAACAAGAGTAAAGTCGCTCTCTGCTTCTAATTGTGCATTAAAAATGCCATTTCCTGCATGACTTTGTTTTGTTATGATGCTTTGCTTAGTTTCGTTGGTGACATTCACGTCTACCCCTACTTCGGGAATATTTTTGGTTTTATTAATGACCACACCCGAAAGTGTATATCTTGGATCATTGTGGGTGATTTTAATGTTGATTTGATTCTCTTTTGTCTCAAAATTGCCTTTTTTAATATTCTGCACAGATGTATTGATATTGTTAAGCAAACCACTAACTGTATAATCACCGGGTGTCAATTTGTTGAAAGTAACTCTCCCATCCACATCAGTAGAACCGCTTAGTCTTTTGCCCCCAGGTTCGTTTAAAACTACCTCCACATAGGGTAAGGGCTGTCCTGTAGCTTCATCCATTACAGTAATAACAATGTCCCTGAAAGGTATTATTATTTCTTTCTTCACAGGTTCGGGCAATGCTGTTACTTCTACCACTCTTACAGCTTTTATTTTCTTTTTGCCGATATTGGTACCTATGCCAATCGAGTAATAAAAATGATCATTTACAGTTGAAGTTAACGCAGATCTGTATTGAATATTGGTAAGAAGAAAGGCCTCGTTAAATAAATTGAACTGTATCCCTACTCCTCCAGGAATATAGAACCCAGTTTTGCCATTATAAGATGAAAGACCGGCTCCAATTGAAAAGTATGGCACAAGTGTATGACTATCGCTAAGCAGTTTTATATTCAGTGCGGCATTGGCATCCAATAAAAATTTACTGCTGCCATTGTTGCTGCCATTCTTAAAAAGATAGTCCGTTGAACTGCCATCGAGAGTAGCAATCGCATCAATTTTCTTACTGATTCCTTTGAGGTAGTTGAACCCAAACCCCATTTGCATATCGCCAATATTACTCCATTGACCTTTGTCAAGTACATTCTTTAACGAGGTGGTTCTCATTAACTGAGCAGTCTTAAAATCGTTATAAAAAATATGGAAAACTAGGGTCGATGGCTTTTTTTCATGATTAACCTGGGCGGATAGCCGCGGAACCAAACAAGCCAGTAAGATTATACAGATTATACGTTTCATCAGCGTTTTATTGGATCTTCATTCTTCCTTTTCATATCCATAGTACCCATTTGGTTCACGATACTGAATATAGCCGGCTCACTTCTTCCCTGGATGTTCATATCCATTCCGGGGATGGGTAGTCCCTCTGCATCGAGTGTTTGTACCGTCCAGATAAACTGTTTGTTGGCTGTAGAATCCAACATAGGCAAATTAGGCCGCCAGATATATTGTGTAGTACCTCTTATGGCTGGTTCGTCTAATAAAGGACGATTACCCCTAAAAGCCTGCATAGCTGTTTGTCCGGGCAGAATTTCAAACACCTGTACTCGGTATTGTATAAGCTCCTGGGAGCTGGGTATTAAGTTAGTCCAGCGAAATATAATTATGTTTTGAGCCAGGTGGGCATCCAAGCTGCTTCCGCTGGCAGGCTGCATTAAAATAGGCAACTGGTAGGAAGTGATAAAAAATGGACGGGTTTGTATTGCCCGAACAACATCGCCCCTGGTATTCATTACTTCAACCATCAATTGATATTGACCCGCAGTTAAACGTCCGGTACGTTGAAGCAGATTTTGTAAATTTCCCTGCAACGCTAAATTTTGCAGCTGGAGTGCATCGGCTATGCTGAACTGGTTTACTCCTGGTCTTAAGGTGTATATTCTTGCAGAATTAATATTCGAGACACCTATTATGCTTCCCCTCTCATCAAGAAGGGTTGTTTTTAATTTTACGGAAGGATCATTCAGCGCCGCTCCCATCATATAGGAGATAATCATCTGACCGTTAACCGGATTTACCCAATCAGACAACCAGGGCTGTGGCCTATTGTTTAAAGCAAGGTTAAGAGTGATTTGAGCCCTGGCCACCTGAGCAATCAGGAACATTGCTATAGTTAACAATAAATGGTATTTTTTCATTATAGAATACTTTCTAAAATTTGTATTGAAGACCTGTTCTAAGCGTACTTTCTGAATATCCCGGACTACCTGAATAAGCCGGCGTAAACAAACTTCCGGGCAATTCGGTACCGAAACGGTATAAATTTACGGTCATGGAAAATTGCCAGGTTAGCTTTTTGTAAATGTCCCAGTCAAAACCGCTGGTAGCCAATAGGTGTTTATTGGCCGTAAACGGTGCCATAGTGCTTAGGTTATATTGTAACTGCGCCTTCAGGTTAATTTTTGGGGCAGGTTCCCAGGTCACTCCGCTGGTAGCGCTTAGCAGGTTTAGGGTAATGGAAGGGGCCGTGTTTCTGAACCACATCAGGCTAAAATCCGGACTGATTTTTTTGTTAAAAAATGTGGGAACGTAAAGAATTAGAGCAGTTTGAGTATTGTTGTTGGTCATTACGTTTAAAGTTGTTTCATCATACTTGCTCCAGGTATAAGTACCGCTTATCAAATGGCTCATTTCACTATTAATCCAGGCATAAGCAGGGTTTACGCTTAGCTCATTACTTACGCTTTTATATCCAAAAAAACCTGGAACATTAAAGCCAAAATTATTGAAGCTGGTATTCATGCTAAAGCGGTCAGTAAACTGGGTAAACACATTCACATTGGCTATAATCTGTTTGGTTAGACTGGGACCGGAAATACGGCTCAGATTGCCAAAGCGCTGGCCGATACTGGCCACTACATTCATTTTCTTTTTCCAGGCATTAAAGCGGGTATTGGCCAGGTATTCCATCCGGTCGTTGTTCATAAACGGGTAGCCTGCTGTATAATACCCTGCACCGTAATAATTGAACTTGGCGCCTGCTTCCCAGTCTTTTCCCTTTTTTGCAATACCCAGCATTACCGCATTATCTTTATTTGTGGAAGTATGGGAGCTGATAAAAGGCTTAAAATCTTCGACCGGACTGGATGACAGCGGGGTATTTAAATTCCGGGTATAAAAACTCTGTCCTAGCTCTACATGGTAATTCCAGCCTTTATCTGTAGTAACTTTAGTTAAAAAGCTAACGACCATATTTTCCTGCGGATCAATGGGAGACAAGGGCGCTGAGCTTATAGAACTCAGTTTGTCAATAGATTTAACAAAGTTGATGCCTGCAAAGTATTTACCTTCCTTTTCAAGACCTAACTGGCCCATCCACTGATTGCGCTGGTAAGCGCCAGTCACGCCATCTGATAATGGAATAATGGTAGGTGCCAGATAATTGACAGGTCTTTGCGATACCCCATTAAACAGCTTAATCCTAAATTTTCCAGGCGCCAAATTAACGCCATAACCAAACACACCTAGATCGCCGGTACTAAGATCACTATATTTCAGGTATTGTGTGCCCAGAAGGATCTCAGTAGTGCCAATTTTAGGGCGAATGCCAAAATTATTCACAGGATTAGTTAAAAACTGCCAGATGCTTTGTTTACCACCTAAAGAAGTAGAAGGGGTAGTTAAATTGGTTTGTATCGGACTAAAGTTGAAGTTAAGCGGAATGTTCCATTTGCCAACAGCGATAGTTGGATTAAAGGAATACCGGAACAGGTTAGATGGTCGACGGGCCTGATAAAAATCAGGCACAGCCGAGCTTGGAGCTTTATTGAGCCCATAACCGTCATACCAAATACCCATATCGCCACCAATAGAGATAGGTTTCTTCTTCTCCTGAGCGTTTGACTCGAAAGCCAGGAATAAGGCCATAAACAAAGCTATTTTGGTAGGATAGTTCATCGTTTTAAAATCGAATGTTGCTTATGCCTTAGGTGAACTCTTTATTTAGATATATTTCTTTTGATAAATTCCTCCAAGCTTTCGCCATTCATTAATTTATTTCCCTGAATCTGGTTGCCCTCAAGAGATTTTAACTTAAACTGGTCTTTTGCTTTTTCATTTTTCCAGTGAGGTTGTGTTGCCTTAGGTATTTCAAAAGAGCCACAGACTATTTTTTCGCAAACATTACAATTGGCATCTTTTACCCTCACCTTAAAGCAGTAAAACACTCTACCGGTACAGCAATCTAGGTTAACGATATCCGGTGCTATAAAATTTAAAGCAATCAAACCGTTAAAGTTCAATCCCCCCGCTGTTGAAAGATCAATAGGGTTAGATCCAGACCAAGTCAATGAATTATTTACAGGGTTTACAACAGTTTGGAGCTGTAATGACGGTGAACCAGAAAAAGGCAGGGAATTGAAATTATAGTAATTAGAGCCATAGTAACCGTTAAAAGGTTGAATATGCCCGAATAGGTTACCCATATTAGCGGGCTTGCAAGCAACGGCATTGTATTCTGCATGATAATCGATAAGGGAGATTTCAATTTCCTGAATCGGTACCGTGCCGCCGGTTATCAAAAATACCGGGACAATTCCACCGTTGATCGCTGCAGTCCCAAAACTAACATTCAGGTCTTCAATATTGCAGCAAAGACTACTCGTTACGCATACCGGACCATCAACATCCGAAATTACATCAGCCGACGCATCGTTGGTAATCCCGCTTCCTCTTGCCGACGGGTTGCAACATTGCTTATTTTGGTCATTTGCATTTCTTGTAACCGTTACTGTTAATTCAACACTTTCCCCGGGTTGAAGAATCAAAGTAGAAGGAAAAGTAAAAGTGGGGGATGCCCATGCTACACTAACAGAGGATATCATGGTACCATTTACATCCAAGTACTTGGCGCTTCTGGCAGTATAAGTTACACAAGAAGGCAACGTATCTTCCACCTTGATATTTTTCAAAGCCACACTTCCCTCATTTTTTACAACTATAATATAATTGAAAGATTGCCCTGGCTCTACAAATGCCGTATTTACCTGCTTTGTTGTTGAAATTTGAGCCGTTCTCAATACATTGTAGTAAGCAAGTCCATTTAGTGTACCAGTTGATGTAACTAGCTTAGCAGTGTTTATGTAATTTCCAAAAGATTGTGGCAATACTGTCGCTTTATAATCAATGACAAGATAAGAAGCAGTTGCTAATTCACAATTTCCGGGCATGTTACTTATACTCCATCCTAAGTTTTGTGAAGTTTGTTGAGTTACACTTACCCAAGATGGAGGTGTAGTTGAAATATTACTAAAACTATTTATACAACCAGGCGTGGTAGAATAAGGGCTGTAAGGTCCCATTCCATAGGAATATTGAACGGAACCGGCTACCAAGCCAAGATTTTGAAGAGAAGTAGTCCCTAATAAATCTGTAAGATTGCCAGAAAAACTTGCCGCACCATGGTTAGAAACAACAATTCTGAAAGGGATGACATCACCTACAGAAAATGATTGTTGTCCAGTTGGGATACATTTTCTAATGCCCGGTATGGCTTTAGGCTCTTGTACTATAAAAGAAACACAACTTTGAGGAGCTGATACATTTTGATTAGGAGGGGGCAATTGAATTCCGCACCAATTGCTCCATCCATCATAAGATCCGCTGTAATTAAGATTAGCACAATTTATAATAGTTGTTCCAATCGCAGCAAGTATCTTAAACTTTATTTTAATAATAATTACTCCTCCAAGTAATGTACCTGAAGTAGTGTTTAAATTAAATTGGGTTGGAAAACCAGAAGTCCAAGTCTGAGAATAATTAGGGCCTGACGTATTAAAACCAGTTGTAGTAGATCCGAACGGAATATCGTAATACATACTAGCGCCACTTGCCGTAACACTTATTTGAAATACCTGGATACCAGTGGGAAAAGTATCGGTTATTACCAAGTTATTTAAAGGAATGTTCCCATTATTTGCCACTATAATTTGGTATTCTCCTTCGCATCCTGGTGCATAGTTTAGATTATTGGCATAAGTGAGAGATTTGCTAAAATTAGCACTAGTAACAGCTGTGCCAACAAGTGTTACAGATGCACATACCTCACCTATTGCCCTATCACAACATGGTTTTTGAGCTGGTCCAAAAGGAGGAATGCTAGCCGCAGAGGATATTTTAGAATCAGAACTCCTTGCTTTTTGAATATCTCCTTTAGCTGGATTAGCTACCAATGTTACTTCTTTACCAAGGCAAAAATTATACTTTACACAATTTGTTACCACTGTACCTGCAGGCATACAACTGTAAGTTTGAACGCGATACACTACCTGGGTAGTTGTGCTTAAAATGGTGCCGGTATTCCATGAAGCAGTTGAAGTATTCAGACCAGTAAGGCCAGAAAGTCCGCCGCCGGTAACAGAAATTATTTGGCCGCTAGACACAGCATCCGTAATAGAACCATTAAAAATATTTAAATCACCTATACCGGGCGTGCCATTTGTGTTTTTGATGATAACGTCCCAGTAAATCCCTCCTCCAGATAAATTACCAAAAATATGTTTCTTTTCTACAACCCAATAATTTTGTGCTTTGGCATTCAGGGATATTTGTTTAAAAGTACATACCCTGTCAGCAACTCCATCGCATATTAATTTTATCGTTACATCAAATGTTCCTTTTTCATTATTACAAGTTACACCTGCTTTAAATTTAAATGGTATATTAATTCCTAACCCACTGTTTGAGGATATTACCGTAGAATTTTCAAATTGATTTGTACCTGTACTATAAAATGGATAATTTGGATTTGGATTTCCCAATACCAGGTTATCGGAAGTGGTTATTGTGACCTCATACTTACCTCCCTGGCAAAGCCCTCCCGGCAAGGTAAGAATCAGGTTAAAGTCGAGACCCGTCTTTATAGATGTTAATGGATTTCCTGAGGCATCTTTTAAACTAATTGCAGCATTATCACCTAAAGTAGTGCAAATGTCGCTTGATACTACCTGCGCATTAGCATGCAGGGCAGTTGCTACCCCCAAAAATAAGAGCAGGCATGTTTTTATTGTTGGTAATATTTTTTTCATTTTCATGATGTTTATTGATTATTGAAAGAAGGGAAACAATAAGTGAATACACACGATTTGCAAGCCTCTTTATCGTAAAAGACTGTTACTTTAATGCACAGATCATATTTTATTTTGCAGCAATCTCTGTCAAGCCCTGGCAATGGGCCCGGCAACCCTATTGTTAAGTTTACAGGAATGCTATTGGGAAAAGCTGTGGTACTTACAAGTTTTATAGTTTTGGAGGCATTATTGTTCGAACTTCCGGAAGTCGTTTCATTAAACATTTGTATCGATGTTATTCCATTGATGCTTGTGCTTGGCATTAAAAATACTCCTGATTGTTCGATGCCTGTTACCCCGTTGCTGCAAGCAGAAGGACTTGCACTATAATTATAGGATTGTACCTGGATCTCAAGCCCATAAACTGCCGGCAGGCCGCTTACGCTTATATTGCCTGCCAGGTTAATTTGGTTATTATTGGCCCCGGGTGTAATACCAGAAGGTGTGAAACTGAATAGAGCCGTGTCGCAGTCATGACAAATACACGCATATATACTATCCACTTCTGTATCAATACTAGGGAGACTTATATCTCCTAATTGGGTTCCATTTATTGTAGTGTATACAACCGCAGGATAAATTCCTGTGTAATTAAATCCGCCCGTAAATGTAACTGCGTTAGCAGAACCTGGATTAATAACCGTATTTGATGAAGGAGGGGTAAAAGTTGCTCCCGATATTGATCCACCCGGACTTGTAAAAGTAATTGAGGTTGTATTAAAAGGATTATTTCCGGGATTTTCTGCAGTTAGTGTATACGTATAAGATCCATATACATTCCCGCAACTGACTTTAAAGTTGGTGATAGCTACATCTGCTGATATAACACTAAACACCCGAACATCACTCATTCCATCATTAGAACCAACAGACTTTCCATCACTTTCTTTTGCCTGTACATACCATCCATATTTTTTCCCAGCTATAAACAATTTGGCAGAAGAAGGATATTGAAAAGATTGCTCCTTCAAACTATCTTTTTCAAAATGCGGTTTATTGGTTCTTAGCGCCTCTTCAGGTGATTGATCTCCAATAATCTCGATGATCTTTATTTTGTAAGAACTCGATGACTCGGCGGTTTGCTTTTCATGCGTCCATGTAAATTTTGGCTTGTCTTTGGTAGAGATGGTAGAACCATTTGCAGGGAAAACCAGAGTAATTTTTGATGGAGCATTATTTACAGATTGCACATTGAATTTCAATGCTTCACTCATCCCATTATTTCCTCCTATCGGTTTCCCTTCCCGGTTAAGTGCTTGTACATTCCAAACAAAATCACATAAATATGGAGGTTTACAAGGCCCGGAGATTAAACTAGTAATCATAGTCTGCGTAATGTTGTCAACATCTTTGGTAATTATGGGTTGGTTTGTGGCCATTGCCTCCGAACCGTTTTGCCCCTGCATCAATTGCCAAACCTTTAAGCGGTAGGTTACCGGCTCTTGCGGCCTTGGAACAACGGGTGTCCAGCGGAATGCTATGGGCTTTTTAATGTCAATTTCACTTAAAACAGTGCCATTTGCCGGAGCAATAGCCTGCGGCGGTTGATAGCTTAGCTGCTCTTTCGCTCTTATTGAAAATGGCTTTGTTTTTTCTTCGCTTAAAGGAGCAAGCCCGGCAAGCCCGGTCGCTCCAGCACCAAAAAATTGCACGGTAAGTTCATAATCACCCGCAGGTAACACGCAGCCCTGTCCTAATAATGAAACCGCATTACTGCCGCTCCAAACTTTGGTAAGCGTATTAAAATTGGATGCAGGAGCTGTATTAGCGGTAAATGAACCACATACTTTAGCCCCGCCCTTTTTAATAGTTACCAATACTTTACTTTCCGTAACATAGCCATCAACCTTTCCGTTTACCGCTTTGGAGTTGGCGGTTATGGTAAATAAGGAGGTTCCGCTTCCCCAATTAGCCGTGTTTGCATCGGGATTTGCCGGTAATGAAATGGTTATACTAGTGATAGGATATGTTTGCCCCAATACTTGCACAGCAATTACCATTAATAAAAGTGTAAGAATTTTTTTCATCTGTCTATAATTTATTTTAAAATACCCCAACCTTATGGTTGTACGTAGACGCAATTATGAGTGAATAGTTCTAAGCTTATACTAAATTAGATTTTAATTAGTTACAATGTCAAGTCTGATTTTTTCCTCAGAGCTAAATTTACGCTTGGTTCTTGGCGAATATTCTTGATAACCGCCTTCGCATTCTTTGGTTCTTTTTCTTTCATTGTGAGCAATTCATGGCTCAAAGTATAACTTTGTTAGGTCACACTTATGTCCACTTTATGCTGACGATTTACATCACTGAGAGCAGATAGCCCAGTTATATTACTTGTAAAAGACCCTATTGAAGTCCTATCTATTGTTTTTGTGGTCCAAAGAAATAGTTGGATTGGTGCATCACTCCAAATCACTCCTGCAGCCGTTATTGTCCCACCACCATTGCTCATCACATTCCCACCGCATATTGCTAGTGAAGCTTCAACACCGGAGACAGCCGATGCTATAATCATAGGTAATATTATAGGGGAATTCAAGCTCTTTTCGCATGACATTGCTAAGAGTATCACTAATAAAAAATAACGCGGAGTAAATTTTTTATTCATTTTGTCTTAAACTAATTGCACTTTGATTTAAGAAGTTTTGCAATCTAGAATTATTTTTTTGTATATCAACACTTTTTTTATTTTTTAATTTTGAGGGGGGTTGTGGAAACACTTGTTGCAATTCAGTTGGAGGAATCCCTGAAAATTAGTAAACTTGATGTAAAGTAAGAGGATAGTAAAGAGTATTCTGCTCCAGTATAGTAAAATCTAAATACGGTTCAGTATTCACTTACTCAGATAAACCTGAGCTGGACAGACAATTCAACAAATGAAACAGGATTCAAAATTGAAGGAAAGTTGGCTAATGGAACTTATCAAATTATTGGAACCACGAATACAAATAATACTAATGTTAGGATATAGAAAATCTGTTTGCCCATCTTACTCATAGAACAACAATAACAATCTAAAATTAATTTATATGAAAAAAAAATTGATTATTCTCTGTATTTCTCTTGTAATGATTAGTTGCTCAAAAATTAATTCTGATTCATCTACTCCCGTAGTAACAAATTTAAAAGTAAAATATGAAATGATTTTTAGTAGTCCAATGATTCCTTTTCCATCTCATATTCAAGGGGTAGGAAGAATTTTTCGAGTAACTTATATGGATTCAGCAGGAAATGGAGCCCAAACTTACCCACCTCTGACAGGCACTTATTGGAGTCAAGAAGTTACAGATGTATCTAAAACTAGACCAATTTGGCTTGGATTTGAAACAACCCCCGATTTACATTTATCTGCAAAGGGTACAAGAATTTCAAATATTTATGTGAACAATGCACTTTGGAAAACTAGAACTGATTCTACAACTACTTATATGCCTAATAATACAAATTACTTTATTTTACCTGGTCTTGGTGCTTTTTATTTTTTGTATCCAAATTAATTTGAGCTAATATATTTTTCAGGGGTAGAAATTCGTTGAAATTACGTTAGGGTAGAATTGTGAAAATCAGTATACTTGAATTAAAGTAAGAGGATAGTTAAGAAGTCTTCTGCTCCAGTATATTAAAATCTACTACCTATTCTACTACCCAATGGCAGAGTGGTATATAAAAAAAGCCCTATTGAATAATCAACAAGGCTTTTTTATATTTACTTGGCGGAGAAAGAGGGATTCGAACCCTCGATACCCTTACGAGTATACCAGCTTTCCAAGCTGGCTCATTCGACCACTCTGACACCTCTCCTATTGGGAGGACAAAACTATCAATTTTCTGTTAATTCGCCTCGTAAATTTAATTCGAGTAGGCGGGCTACCACATCCATCGGTTTTCCTGAACCCAATAAGAACATCAGTTTGGTCACAGCAGCTTCAAAGGTCATATCGTAACCACTCACCACGCCCATTTCTTTAAGCTGAATACTGGTCTCGTAGCGGCCCAATTCTACCGAACCGCCCCGGCATTGCGAAATGTCTAAAATGAGTTTCCCTTGCGCAATGGTACGACGTAAGGAATCTAAAAAAACCGGATCGGTGGTGGTATTTCCAGATCCAAACGTTTCCATAATAATGGCTTTGCAATCAGATTCTAACACCGCATCGACTACTTTTTGACTGATGCCGGGGTATAGTTTAAGCACAGCCACCGAGCTATCGAAGTCTTTATGCACCTTGAGTGGTTTATCTAAAGGCACGGCTATGGCGTTGCTAAAAAAGTCGATATGCACGCCAGCCTCGGCTAATAAAGGGTAGTTTGGCGATTGAAAAGCTTCAAATTTAGCTGAATTGTATTTGGTGGCTCGGTTACCTCTTAATAATTGGTAATCGAAAAAGATGCAGACTTCGGGTACCACGGCTTGCTCTTCAAATTTCTCGGATGCAATTAAAATAGCCGTAATTAAGTTCTCTCGGGCATCGTTCCTAATTTCATCAATAGGCAATTGCGATCCGGTAAAGACCACCGGTTTAGCCAAACCTTCGAGCATAAAGCTTAATGCCGAAGTGGTAAAGGCCATGGTATCGGAGCCGTGAAGCACCACAAAACCATCGTATTGGTGGTAATTTTTTTCGATAAGTTCGGCCAAGGCAACCCAAATTGTGGGGTTCATATCCGAAGAATCGATAATGGGGTTAAACGAATGTACCGTTAGCCGGTGCTCCATACGCTCCAACTCGGGCGCATTGTATTTTATATGATCGAAATTTAGCGGTAAGAGTACCCCACTTTTTTTATCTTTCACCATGCCAATGGTTCCGCCGGTGTATATGATTAAAATATTGGCCATGGTTTTTGTTTTAACAAATATCGCAACTAAATGCCAAATATTTTTGTAGAATTTTCGGTGGTTATACGGGCCAGCTCTTCGATGGGAATTTGATGTAAATCGGCTACTTTTTGAGCAATGTGTACCAAGTAACTACTCTCATTCGGTTTCCCTCTAAAAGGTACCGGTGGTAAATAGGGCGAATCGGTTTCCAGCACTAAGTGTTCAAGGGAGATTTGTGCTACTACCGCATCTAGCCCCGAATTTTTATAGGTTACTACGCCACCAATGCCTAAACAAAATCTGAGTTCAATTATTTGTTGTGCTTGTTCCAACGTTCCGGTAAAGCAGTGAAAAATGCCTCGGAGCTTTTCATCGCGGTGTTTTAAAAGTACGGCATATACTTCATCGAAGGCATCTCTGCAATGAATAACAATAGGCAAATTTAAATCCTTAGCCCAGTTAATTTGGATTTCAAATGCTTCTAATTGGTTTGCAAGTGTAGTTTTATCCCAATATAAATCGATGCCAATTTCGCCAATGGCATAAATTTTTTGTGCCGGAATAGCGGCATAAATACTGGCCAATTCTTCTTTGTACGTTTCTTTTACATCGCAGGGATGCAAACCCAACATCGGGAAACAGTTTTGAGGATATAAGGCAGCCAAATTCATTACCAAAGGAATGGAAGTGGTATCAACATTCGGGAGAAACAATCTAGTAACTTCATTATCCAAAGAGCGTTGCATGAGCGCCAATAAAGCCTCTGGGTCTGTTTCGTAATATAAATGGGTGTGGGTATCGGTGAGAACCATGGCACAAAACTACATAAAAAAAGCCCTTCCGAAAATCGGAAGGGCTTTTCTATAAATTGAATACATTATTTTTTAGGGGCAACCGCTGGTGCAGGTGCACGTGCTGATGCGGGTGCAGGAGCTGGTGCAGGAGCTGGTGCAGCAGACGCTTTAATTACTTTTAAAATTTCCAAATCGAATACCAATGGGGTAAACGGTGGAATGAGTTGGCTTCCTTGTTCACCATAACCTAGTGATGAAGGCATAACCACAGTTACTTTGGTACCTGCTGGGAAGGTCATCAAGGCTTCATCGAAACCTGGTATACTTTTCTGCATACCCACAACGGTACCCATTGGTTCATAAGGGCGGCCAGGGATAAATTTACCTGACTTCTTTGCCTCAGCTACAATATTGGTGTCAAACAATTTATCGCTTAAAAATTTACCAATAAAATTTACTACCACACTATCACCAGCTACTGCTTTTTCGCCAGTTGCCGCTTTGGTAATTTGATAACCTAAGCCAGATGCAGTTGTGGTTAATTTTAAACCTTTGGCAGCAACATAAGCTTTTACTTTTGCTGGTTCAGCTTTTTTAATTACCTCAATATCTTTCTTTATGTAATCGTTAATTTGATTGGTAAAGGTTTGATCATCTAATTTTCCTTTTGGGATTACTTTTTCAACTTTTACAGAGAAAATTAAGAAATGATCGTTTTTAGCAAAAGGAGGTTTTGGCTGCCCTGTTTTTAAAGCAAGGGTATCTAAATTGATTTTGAAAGTCGCACTATCGCCTTCGCTCAACATAGCAAATGCGCTGAACAAATCGCCTTTAAATTGTGATTTTTGAGCAGATAAAAATGCTGGGCGGCCGGTATCATCGGTACTAAATAATACCGAATCTTTCTCGGTTTTTTGAGTACCAGAAACTACAAAAAAGTCGCCTTCTTGAATAGTTGGACCATCTTTATCGGTATGAATAGCGTATTGTAAACCGCCATCGCCGGTTTTAAATCGAGTACATGCACTAAGTGCTAGCGCCAAAAGGCTTAATAATACTAAGGGTTTTTTCATTTGTTTTAAGATATAATTTATTGCAATAATAAGGTTTTATAGGTTGGTAATAAAGTTTTAAAGGTTTCAATAGTTTTTTCAAACGAATCGTCGGAAGCGCCACCAGCTGCATTGCGGTGCCCACCTCCATTAAAATATTTCTTGCAAATTTCATTTGCCGGGAAATCGCCGGTAGAACGTAGCGATAGTTTTACCCGATCTGGGCGTTCAATAATAAGGGCTGCTAATCGGATTCCGTTAATTGCTAACCCGTAGTTTACCAAACCTTCGGTATCGCCAGTAGTAATGGTAAACATGGCCAAATCTTCTTTAGAAACGGTAATTAAGGAAGTATTGTATTCCTCAAACACTTGTAAACGGTTGCTTAAACAATGGCCCAAAAATTTCAAGCGACTTTCGGTAGAGGTATCGTATACCAATTGGTGAATACGAGCATTTTCTGCACCATTTTCAATTAAATGGGCTACAATACGGTGTACAGCAGCAGTAGTATTTGGGAAACGGAACGAACCCGAATCCGTCATAATGCCGGTATATAAACAGTTGGCCACATCTTTATTGATAAGCTCAGGTTCGGCCATAAAGTCTACAATAAACTCATACACCAATTGGGCAGCAGAGCAGGCATTTACATCCCACAATCTATAATCATCAAAATCTTCGGGGTCTAAATGATGGTCAATCATCACTTTTTTAGCAGCCGATGCAGCCACACATTCTCCCAATTCATTAATTCGAGATAAGGCATTAAAATCTAAACAGAAAATTAAATCGGCATCGGCTACCAATTGCTTGCTCTCGGCTACTTTATCGGTATAAATGAGCACTTCGCAATTGTTGGGCAACCAATGTAAAAATATCGGGTAATCTGTCGGGGTAATAACATGCACATGGTGTCCTTTTTGTAGCAAGTAATTGTATAAACCCAAAGAAGAACCCATGGCATCGCCATCGGGCTTATGATGGGTAGTAATGACAATGTTTTTGGGCTCAGCCAAAAGTGTTTTTAATGCAGCTATATTTACCATGTGTGTATGTTGCTGCAAATCTATTAAAAAGCTGCAGCAAAGCACAATTTATAGCACTTAAATTCGGTTAGACTGAAATTAAATGCTAATTAATTTTTACATACCGGTAGGTAATTACCGACTAAAGGCGTATTTTTGCCCCAAAATTAAAAAACATGGCAACAAATAGAACTTTTACAATGATTAAGCCCGATGCTGTTAAAAACGGACATATTGGTGCAATTTTAACTGATATTACCGCAAGTGGATTTAAAATTATCGCGTTAAAATACACGCATTTAAGTGCAGAAAAAGCAGGTGAGTTTTATGCGGTGCATAAAGAGCGCCCGTTTTATGGCGAATTGGTAAATTTTATGTCATCAGGACCAATTGTAGCGGCCATTTTAGAAAAAGGAAACGCCATAGAAGATTTTAGAAAATTAATTGGCAATACCGATCCGGCTAAGGCCGATGCTGGTACTATTCGTAATAAATATGCAAAATCTATTGATGCCAATGCGGTTCATGGATCTGATTCTGACGAGAACGCAGCCATTGAAGGAAACTTCTTTTTCTCGGCTTTCGAACGTTTCTAGCCGAAATTAACCTCACAAAAAAGCCCCCTGAATTCAGGGGGCTTTTTTTATAGCAATACAATCTCTACAATTACTTCTCCCCCTGCCCTTTCGTTCATTTTTTCGATAATCTGAGAGCGCATCATCATCAGTTCATTTTTAATTACCGACGATTCCACACGCACAAATAATTTTTTCTGACGGATATAAAGTTCTTTGGTTCGGTTGGCAATAGCCGCCCCCATCATTTCGGGCCAAGCGGCAATAAGTGCTGTTTCATCGAACTTTTGCTGCAGTTTATATACCCGCAACAGTTGATCCATGGCTTCTTTTATTGATTTATCGTTGGGCTTACGCATCTTTTTGGCTCACTTGGCCATTTTCTACATTAAAAATACGCACCTGTTCGCCAATTTCATCAAAAATAGCCTGAATACGCTCAGCACTCGTATCGGTGATGAAGATTTGGCCGAAATCGTGGTCAGATACTTTTTTCATCAATTTTTTGGTGCGCAAATCATCTAGCTTGTCAAAAATATCATCGAGCAATAAAATGGGCTCAAAACCCTTTTGCTGTTTTAAATACGTGTATTGGGCTAATTTTAACGCAATTAAAAACGATTTCTGTTGACCCTGAGAACCAAATTTTTTAAGCGGCATGCCGTGTATACTAAATACCAAATCGTCTTTATGAACGCCGGCATTGGTGCGCTCAAGCACCCTATCTTTTTCTACATACTTTTTAAGTAAACTGGCCAAGTTATCGTGGTTTAATTGCGATTCGTACACCAGCGAAACTCGTTCAGCATCGTCGCTTAAAAAAGAATAATGTTGATTAAACACTTCCTCGAAGGTTTCCATGAATTTTTGACGCTTAGCAAAAATATGAGAACCGAAAGTCACTAACTGTTCATCGTAAATTTCTAATAAAGTGGGGTCATAAGCGCCAGTATGAGCAATTTGCTTCAGCATGGCATTTCGGTTGGCCAAGCATTTATTGTACTGTATCACTTCGTCTAAATATTGCCTATCGGTTTGGCTAATGGCATTATCTAAAAATTTTCTGCGCTCCTCACTCCCCTCCATTACAATGCTCACATCGTAGGGCGAAATCATCACTAAAGGAAAAATACCTACGTGATCTGCCAACCTCGGATATTCTTTTTTATTCCGTTTAAATTGTTTTTTTTGATTGCGCTTTAAGGAACAAGCAATCACCTCTTTTTTACCTACTAGCTCAAAGTCGCCCTGAATCATAAAAAAATCGGCACCCTGCATAATTTGTTGTGTATCTATGGGGTTAAAGTAACTTTTACACAACGAGAGGTAGTGTATACCATCGAGTAAATTGGTTTTACCCGCTCCATTATTGCCCGTAAAAGCGTTTATTGTTGGCGAAAAAGCCAAACTAGCTTCTTCATAATTTTTAAAATTGATAAGAGATAAACGCTGTAACCACATAATTTTAGGGAGAAATCAAAGGTACAATTTCTATTTTTTAAAGCACTTACTCGAAAAAAATAAGCGCAAAAATTTAAATTGTTGATACTTATGGGTAAAACTGTATTTTTGCTTCTTCAAAATTTTATAAAGCATGTCAAGCAAAGAAAAAAATTCTCCGGAAGTTTCCGAAGCAAACGAAAAAGCAACCGGATCTTTTGTTCAAGAAAATAGCAAAAGTCTACTCATAATTGGTGGTGCCATTTTAGCACTAATACTCTTATATATTGGATACCAAAAATTCTACTTAGCTCCTCGAGCCGAAAAAGCCGTAAACGAAATGTTTAAAGCAGAGCAATACGCAACAGCCGATTCGTTAAGCGATAAGGCCATTAATGGCGATGGTTCTTACCCCGGTTTTGAGAAAATTGCAGAAGAATATACAAGTACCAAATCTGCAAACATAGCGAATGCCTATTTAGGTGGTTTATACCTTAAAAAGGGAGAATTCGAAAAAGCTATTGAAGCTTTGGGCAATTACAGCAGCACAGGCAGCCCAGTTATCGATCCACTAGTATTGGGTATGCTAGGCGATGCTTATAGTGAGTTAAAAGATTACGATAATGCAGCTACCTACTACAAAAAAGCAGCCGGAAAAAGCAACAACGAGTTTACTACCCCACTTTTCTTAAAAAAATTAGGCTTGGTTTATGAGCAACAAAAAAAATTCGATGATGCACTTAAATCCTACAAACAAATTAAAGAAAACTATACACAAAGTGCCGAAGCGGCTACTATCGAGTCTTTGATTGCTCGTGTAGAAGTACAACAGTAAGCAATAAATATTCCTTAAAAAAAAGCTTATCAGGTTTCTGATAAGCTTTTTTGTTTAAACACGTTCTTGTTTATAAAATGCTTTTAAACTTGCGTTTTCTGATAAAAAGAGATAAATTTACCTAAGATTTAAAACACCATGAGAAAATTGCTGATTGTTTTAGTTGTCCTGGCCATAAGTACAAGTATGTTGAGCGCTTGCTCAAACAAACTTTGCCCTGCTTACGACTCTTATCCTAGTAAAAGAGGTCGTTAATACGCCTATGAATTGGCAACACCTAAGTTCTTTAGAAGAACTTAACACTATACAAATACGTACAGGCTACAGTATAATTTTTAAGCATAGCACACGATGCTCTATTAGTTTAATGGCTAAAAAGAAACTAGAATTAGAAAGTGATGCTATCCCAGCCGATATACCGGCATACTACCTAGATTTATTAAACTACCGCGAAATCTCTAATGCCATTGCTGAGGCATTTAAGGTTCCACACCAATCTCCCCAAATCTTACTAATAAATAATGGTGAATGCGTTTTTGAAGCTACTCACGGAGAAATTTCTGCAGAAGAATTAGCCGAGCAAATCAATTAAGCCCAATTAAATTTTAATGTTTCTATCAAATCGGGGTGTAAGCTCTTAGATACCGGACAAGTATGTGCCGCCCGCTCTAAAACAGTTTTCACTTTATCGCTAAAATCTCTCTTCGGGAAATTAAAAGTAATGTGAACCTCGGCCACTCTACGTGGATTTTCGGCCATCATTTTAGTTATAGAACAGGTAGTTCCTGTTAAATCTGCCTCGTATTTTTCTGCAGCTATACCCATTACCGTAAGCATGCAACTACCTAAAGCCGTAGCTAGCAAATCGGTAGGTGAAAAGGCTTCGCCTTTGCCATGATTATCTAAAGGAGCATCCGTTATTAATTGATTTCCAGAACGAACATGGGTGGCTTGCGTACGCAATTCGCCAACATAAACCGTTTCAATTGTGGCCATAACTTAATTTTATACCGCAAGTTAGCAAAAAATGAAACTCCAATGACGAGTTCATCGGCTATCTAAAGCAAAATATGTATTTTTGTTTCATGATCGAACTACCGGTTATTCCAGCCAACGAAAGTCCACGTAAACCAGATTGGTTACGCGTAAAATTACCAGTTGGTAAAGAATACGCACATGTTCGCAGCTTGGTAGATACACACAAATTACATACCATTTGTGAAAGTGGCAACTGCCCAAACATGGGCGAATGCTGGGGTGCTGGCACGGCCACCTTCATGATATTGGGAAATATTTGCACCCGATCTTGCTCTTTTTGTGCCGTAGCTACTGGCCGACCTTTGGCGGTAGATACCGATGAGCCGAATAGAGTGGCACAATCGGTAAAACTAATGCAGGTAAAACACTGCGTCATTACCTCTGTTGATCGCGATGATTTAAAAGATGGAGGCTCTACCATTTGGGCCGAAACCATTTTAGCCATTCGCAGAGAAAGCCCAGAAACTACCTTAGAAACACTCATACCTGATTTTAAAGGCATTTGGGAAAATTTAGATCGATTATTAGCCGTTCGTCCGGAAGTAGTTTCACATAATTTAGAAACCGTACGCCGTTTAACGAAAGAAGTACGCATACAAGCCAAATACGACCGTAGCTTAGAATGCTTAAGCAGAATTTCTGCCTCAGGCGTCCGAACCAAATCGGGCATTATGCTTGGCTTGGGCGAAACCGAAGAAGATGTGATAGAGGCTATGACCGATTTAGTGAAAGCCGGAGTGCATATTTTAACCTTGGGCCAATACCTACAGCCTACCCGTAACCATCATCCCGTGGTAGATTGGATTACTCCAGATCAATTCGATAAATACAAAGCAATAGGCCTAGAAATGGGCTTTAAATATGTAGAAAGCGGGCCATTAGTGCGCTCTTCTTACCATGCCGAAAAGCATTTATTTGATTTTTAATTCAGTTTTAAGATACTTTCCGGTATGACTTTTGGCACAAGCGGCCAAGCCTTCGGGCGTTCCTTCAAACAAAATTTCACCACCACCCGAACCACCTTCCGGTCCTAAATCGAGCACCCAATCGGCTACCTTTACCACATCTAAATTATGTTCAATGATCAATACGGTATTGCCATGATCTACCAATCGGTTTAATACGCCCAACAATACATGAATATCCTCGAAATGTAAACCCGTGGTAGGTTCATCTAAAATATAGAAGGTGTTTCCGGTATCTTTTTTAGATAATTCGGTAGCTAATTTTACCCGTTGAGCCTCCCCTCCCGATAGGGTGGTAGACGATTGCCCAAGGGTAATATAGCCCAAGCCTACATCTTGAAGGGTTTTAATTTTACGGTAAATAGCCGGAATAGGTTCAAAAAAGGGCACGGCCTCTTCAATACTCATATTCAACACATCGCTAATAGATTTACCCCGATAACGCACCTCTAAGGTTTCGCGATTGTAGCGTTTACCACCACACTCTTCGCAAGGCACTTGTACGTCGGGCAAGAAGTTCATTTCAATGATTTTTAAGCCAGCACCTTGACAGGTTTCGCAACGGCCACCCTTCACATTAAACGAGAAACGACCGGGCTTATAACCCCTAATTTTAGCTTCGGGCAGGGCCACAAATAAATTACGAATATCAGAAAATACACTTGTATAGGTAGCCGGATTAGAACGAGGTGTACGGCCAATGGGTGTTTGATCAATCTCAATTACTTTATCTATATGCTCCAAGCCTTCAATAGCGGCAAAAGGCATCGGCTTCTTTTTTGCCCTAAAAAAATGATGATTTAATATGGGGTAAAGCGTTTCGGCAATGAGGGTAGATTTACCGCTACCCGAAACACCCGTTACGCAGGTGAGCGTACCCAACGGAAAATGTGCCGTTACGTTTTTAAGGTTATTGCCGCTAGCTTTCTTAAGCACCAACGATTTTCCGTTGCCAGCTCTTCTGGTTTTAGGCACGGCAATGGCTTTTGTTCCATTTAAATAATCGGTAGTGGTGGTATGTTTTTTAAGCAATTCTGCAGGCGTACCTTGTGCCACCACTTCGCCACCATGTATACCGGCAGCCGGGCCCATATCCAATACATAATCGGCCTCCAAAATCATATCCTTATCGTGCTCAACTACCAAAACGGTATTGCCAATATCACGCAAATGCTTTAAAGCTGTAATTAAACGGTTATTATCTCGTTGGTGCAAACCAATGCTAGGTTCATCTAAAATATAGAGCACATTTACCAATTGCGATCCTATTTGAGTAGCCAAACGAATACGCTGTGCTTCACCACCAGAAAGTGTTTTAGCCGTACGATCTAGGGTGAGATAGGTTAAACCTACATCAAGCATAAAACTGATTCTAGCTCTAATCTCTTTTAAAATTTCCTTACCAATAATCAATTGGCGTTCCGAAAGTTGACTTTCTACTTCACTAAACCAAGCAGCTAGCTGGGTAATATCCATACTAGCCAGCTCGTAAATATTTTTATCGGCAACTTTAAAATGCAGCGATTCTTTTTTCAGCCGAGCTCCTTCACATACCGGACAAGTTTTCAAAGAGCGGAAATTTTCTAAATCGGCCAAAGCCTCTTCGCCACGGCGTTCATTTTGTTCTTCTAAAAGCTTAATAATGCCATCAAAGGTAATTTGATACGTTTTTACATTCCATGAGTTAGCTCCTACCGAAACTGGGATAACATCTTCCGATCCGTTTAAAATAATATCGATAAGCTCTTGAGGCAGGTCTTTTAGAGGCGTTGCCAAAGAAAAGTTATAAAATTTGGCAATGGCTTTTAAGATCTGAAATACCCAAATTTCACGGTATTCGCCTAAGGGAGCCAAACCGCCTTGCATGATGCTCAATTTCGGGTTCGGAATTACAGAATGTTGATCAACCTCTACCACATAACCCAAGCCATTGCAACTTTCACAAGCACCGTATGGCGAATTGAAGGAAAAGGTATTGGGCTGGGGTTCGTCATACGAAATGCCCGACTCGGCATCCATTAAAAAACGGCTGAAAAATATTTCGTTGTTGGTCTTATCACTTATTTTGATGATCCCCTTACCCACTTTTAAAGCGGTACGAATAGAGGTAGCCAAGCGATTTACATCCGCTTCGCTGACCAACAATCGATCAACCACAATCTCAATATCGTGTATTTTATACCTATCGGCCTGCATTTTAGGCGTAATGTCTAAAATTTCCCCATCTACCCGAACCTTTAAATAACCTTGTTTTCGAATTTGCTCAAAAAGCTCCCTATAATGTCCTTTTCTACCTTTAATTACAGGAGCCAATATGCTTATAGCCTGAGCATCGAATTGCTTAAGAATACGTTGTAGAATCTGCTCATCAGACATGCGCTTCATTTTTTTACCCGATACAAAAGAGTAGGCCTCTCCCGTACGGGCAAAAAGCAAACGCATAAAATCGTAAATTTCGGTAATGGTACCCACCGTAGATCGAGGGTTTTTGCTGGTAGTTTTTTGCTCAATGGCAATTACCGGGCTTAATCCAGTAATTTGATCCACATCTGGACGCTCCATGCCTCCCATAAATTGGCGGGAGTAGGCGCTAAAAGTTTCCATATACCTGCGTTGCCCTTCGGCATAAATGGTATCAAAAGCTAGTGATGATTTTCCGCTACCACTTAATCCGGTAATCACCACCAATTGGTTCCTTGGAAAAGAAACATCGATGTTTTTTAGATTATGAACCCGGGCGCCAAAAACAGCTACTTCGTATTGTTCGCCTAAGTCGGATGGTGTAAATTGTATAGCCAAAACCAGTGGGAATTAAAAGGCAAAGATGCGATATTGTTTGCCAATTACACAGCATCCAATAAAAAAAGGCCGAATGATCCTCGGCCTTTTTTTGATAAATAATCAATAATTAACAATCAATCTACAAGAGCATGCTTCAACACCACGTCTCGAAGAAAGTTCTCAGGATAGTAACGAACTTTCCTGGGTAAATAGTATATTGTTTTGTTGAAACATTACTATCCGGCAGTAACCCTACCGAGTTGAATTTTTAATTATCTATTTCATAGCCACCATTTTTTTCACATAGCCAACAAATTCTTGACTTAATTTTAGGTGAAAATAGGCGACATGTTCTTGTTCACGAATAATACGTTTTAGTTTAATTTCATGAATTTTATAAGCAGTTGCTGCTAAGATCAAGCTATTAAATTGTATAAAAGCACCTATTTTTGCTTACATTTGCTTTCTTTTCACACATATAGCGTTCATTTTTCATGCCAAACCAACGATCAAGGAATAGTCGAGACGATAAATCCGGACCAAACAAGCGTACAACTCGTGCCACAGGCGGTCGTAAACCAGCTTCTTCAGAAAAGCCTGCCTTCGGAGAGAAGAAGAATTTCGGGGATGATAAAAAGTCGTTTGGGCCTAAAAAACGTGAATTTGGCGCTAATCGGGAAGAAAAACCAAAAGATTTTACTCCAAAAACCGGTCGCTCTGATTTCAAAAAAGAAGGTTACTCTAGTATACGTACTACTAGCAGCAGAACACCAAGAGAAGGTGGAGATGGTGAACGAAGACCCTATAACAGTAGCCCTCGTCCTTTTAAAAGAGATGGCGAAGGAAGTGCATCACGTAGTTTCGGAAACAACCGTTCTGCTAGTGGGGAGAGAAAGCCTTATGGCGATCGTCCAACACGCAGAACCGATGGAGAAGCAACTAGATCATATACCAAACGCCCATCTAGCGGCGAAAGAACTCCTTATGGAGATCGTGCACTACGCAGAACGGATGGCGAAGGAAACAGCCCACGACCTTATAAACCACGTCCTACCGGCGAACGCAGTTCTTTTGGAGAACGCCCATATACTAAAACACTAGCCCCTAGAAAAGTTAGAGAAGATGCATTGGGTGGTAAAGGTCGTAAACGCCCACTACCAGGCAAAGATGATGGTTTGATTCGTTTAAACCGATACATTTCAAATGCAGGTATTTGCTCACGCCGTAAAGCAGATGAGTTAATTGCTGCTGGTGTGGTTTCGGTAAACGGAGAGGTAGTTTCTGAATTAGGATATCGGGTAAATCCTTCTAAAGATGTGATTCGCTACAATGGCGAAACACTAAAACGAGAGAAAATGGTTTATGTATTGTTAAATAAACCAAAAGATTATATCACCACTACCGACGATCCGCAAGAACGCCGTACGGTTATGCAATTGGTAGAAAAAGCATCGAAAGAACGTATTTACCCCGTTGGTCGTTTAGACCGCAACACAACCGGCCTACTATTAATGACCAATGATGGCGATTTAGCCGATAAATTATCGCACCCAAAAACCGGGATTACCAAAATTTACCAAGTAGAATTAAACAAAAGTTTGCCGCAGGGCGATTTAAATAAAATTGCCTTCGGTTTAGAATTAGAAGACGGCCTAATTAAACCAGATGCAGTAAGTTATGTGCAGGGTGGTACTAAACGAGAAATTGGTATACAAATTCATAGCGGCAGAAACCGTATTGTGCGCCGAATTTTCGAACACTTGGGTTATGACGTGGTAAAGTTAGATCGTGTAATTTATGCCAACCTTACGAAGAAAGATTTAACAAGAGGACGTTGGAGATATCTAGATGAAAAGGAAATCATCCAACTAAAACACCTTATTAAATAAGTTTTACCCTAAAATTTCTTGGTAATAGGCCTCATAGATAGGCAATATTATACTCAGGTCGAACTCTTTGGCTCTGCTTAAAGCGTTCTCTTTGAAGCTATTTAACTTATCGTCGTCAGCTAAAATAGCAATAGCATGGTGTGCCATCGACGCAATATCGCCCACTTCATCCATAAAACCGGTTACACCGTCTACATTCAATTCGGGCAAACCACCAGCATTTGACGTAATTACAGGCACTTTACAAGCCATGGCTTCTAAAGCTGCTAAACCAAAACTTTCCGATTCAGATGGCATGATAAACAAATCGGCTACCGATAAAATTTCTTCTACGGCATCTTGCTTGCCCAAAAAGCGAACATTGTCACAAATGTCTAAATCACGGCACAATTGTTCGCAATACGCACGTTCTGGGCCATCGCCCACCATGAGTAATTTGGCAGGCACTTCTTTCACAATTTTCTCGAACACATAAATTACATCTTGGGTACGTTTTACTTTTCTGAAATTAGAAGTATGCACCACAATGCGTTCGTTATTAGGCGCAATGGCTTTCTTAAAATGATCTTTCGCTTTTAGTTTAAAGCGATTCATATCTACAAAATTGGGGATTACCCGAATGTCTTTTGTAATCTCGAAATGCTTGTAGGTATCTTGTTTCAAATATTCGGAAACGGCCGTTACTCCATCAGATTGATTGATGGAAAAGGTAACCACTGGTTTGTAGGTTAAATCTTTACCCACCAAAGTAATATCCGTTCCGTGGAGGGTAGTAACCACTGGAATATGAATGCCGTAGGTAGCTAAAATTTGTTTGGCCATAAATGCCGCCGAAGCATGCGGTATGGCATAATGAACGTGTAAAATATCTAGCTTTTCGAAACGCACTACATCTACCAACTTACTAGCTAAGGCCAATTCGTAGGGGGCATAATCAAATAATGGATAATTAGAAACGGAAACTTCATGGTAGAATAAGTTCTCGGAGAAAAAATCGAGACGAGCAGGCTGACTATATGTAATAAAATGTACTTGATGGCCTTTTTCGGCTAATCCTTTACCTAACTCGGTAGCCAACACACCACTTCCACCAAAGGTGGGGTAACAAACAATCCCGATTTTCATAGTGCAAATATCGGGCTATTTTTTGGATTCTTTTTATGATGTTTTAAAGCTTGCCTGTAATTTGTACCTCATATAAAAAGCCAGTAGTACGATTACAAAAGCACCTGAGCAACCCAGTGTAGCTAAAAAATCGCCGTATTGGGTATAAAAAGTTTGTTCTTCATTTAAATTAACATCTGCTTTTAGAGCCGTAGGCACCCACCACCTACTTTTCTTTACTACATCGCCACGCTGGTTAATAAAACCCGAAATACCCGTATTGGCCGAACGGGCAACCCAACGTCGGTTTTCTATAGCTCGTAATTTAGCGTAAGCCAAATGCTGGTCTTTGCCCGAAGTATTTCCCCACCAAGCATCGTTGGTAATTATGGCAATAAAGCCTGCTCCTTGCTTTACACTCTCGGCTACATAACTTCCCCAAATAGATTCGTAACATATAATGGGCGAAACACCCATACCGCTTTGGGCATAAAATACCGATGGTTTTGCTTGTTTACCATAGCCACCTGTACTACCGCCAAAAGCAGAAAAAGCGGATTTAAAAAAGGAGAAAAACCGAGGAAAAGGCAATTGTTCTACCCCCGGAACCAATTTAGATTTATGGTAAAATTGTACTTGAGCACTATTTTCTATCTGAATGGCTGAATTATAAGGCACCAAAAAATTACCCGATCCATTGTCGTATTGTGCACTAGCCACACTATCTTTTCCAAAGTTTTTATAGCTTTCTATGCCCGAAAGTACATTGGCATTGGCGAAGGGTTGCAAAAAATTCAGTACCTGAAGATATAATCCGTTTGCCCGAATTTGCTCTTCATCGGTAAAACCAACCATGGCCGTTTCGGGCCAAATAAAATATTCGGTATTAGGCTGTGCTTGTTGTATAGATAAAGCGATTAATCGAGCTACTTGCTGTTCGGGGCTTAATGACCCGTATTTCTGATACGGATCTACATTAGGTTGCACCACTACCACGTTAGCGGGGTTTATTTTCTCGGTAAAGGTTTCATACCGAATTAGCGAAAAAACAGTTGGAACAATAATCCAGGCAAGGCCAATAAGGCCTAATTTTTTACTTTTATGACTCAAAGCTTCAAACAAAAAGATGTTAGCCAGCAAAATCCATAAGGTTCCTCCATACACACCGGTGTACTCGTACCACTGTACCAATTGATGCGTTTGCGCAAAACCATTGCCCAGGTTCATCCACGGAAAGGCTAAATCCCAAGTCTGGTGTAAATACTCATAACTGATCCAAAAACATAGCAATGCGGCATAACTCCATGTTTTATTTAACACCTGCGAAACGGCATAATATCCCCAAAAAGCAAGCGCCATTAATAAAGCTCCCAATCCGAATGGAATTAGAGAAATGGCCAAAGCAGCCGGCAGTGGCATGGCTGCATGCAAGGAATTAAATACCCAATATATTGAAGCGGTATTCCAAAGCGCAAAACTCAAAAAGGCAAGTCCAAAAACTTTACGACCCTTATTAGGTAGGTCACTAGTTTGAATAGCTTCCACCGCAAAAAGCAGGGGCAAAAATGCTACAAAAAGTAAAAAGGAAGTATAGGGCATCGGTGGCCAAGCCAACCACAACAAAAAGGAAGTAGAGCAGGCTAAAAAATATCTATTTTGAGTCAATTGCATGTGTTTATTTGCTTGGTTTTCCTGCCACACAAATTACAAACTCTCCTTTGAGTGTATGGGTTTCAAAATGAGTTTTTATTTCGGGGAGAGTACCTCTTACGGTTTCTTCAAATACCTTACTAATTTCACGAGAAACCGATGCCTGGCGATCTTCGCCAAAATACTCGGCAAATTCGGCCAAGCTCTTTAATAAACGATGCGGCGATTCGTAAAAAATCAGAGTTCGCTCTTCCGAAAGCAAACTTTTTAAACGAGTTTGACGGCCTTTTTTTACCGGCAAAAATCCTTCAAAACAAAAACGATCGTTGGGCAAACCCGAAGCCACCAAGGCAGGAACAAAAGCCGTAGCGCCCGGCAGGCAAATTACTTGAATATCATTTTTTATAGCTTCGCGAACCAACAAAAAGCCCGGATCGGAAATGGCAGGCGTACCAGCATCAGAAATTAAGGCAATGTGTTGTCCTTGACTTAAAAACTTAACAATTTCGGTAGTAGATTGGTGTTCGTTATGCTGGTGGTGCGAAAATACCTTTTTATCGATACCGAAATGTTTCAGCATCGGAGCACTGGTGCGGGTATCTTCCGCCAAAATAAGATCTACTTCTTTCAGCAAGCGAATGGCCCGAAGTGTCATGTCTTCTAAATTACCAATGGGGGTTGGTATGAGATAAAGGGTGCCACTCATTTGTTTAACATTTACTCGTTTATGCGCCTTTAAAACGCCAATTGTTCTTATCTTTGGTCAAATTTTAAAAAGATGCTGCAAGTTAATTATATCCGCGAACATAAAGAGGAAGTTTTAGAAGGTTTGGCTGTTAAAAATTTCAAACAACCAGAATTGGTAGAAGAAATTTTAAAATTAGACGAACAAAGACGCCAAACTCAAACACAAGCAGACAGCCTTTTAGCGGAAGCAAATGCAGCGGCCAAGCAAATTGGTGAGTTCATGCGCCAAGGGAAGAAAGATGAGGCAGAAGCGCTTAAAGCCCAAAGTACAGCAAATAAAGACACTCAAAAAAACTTATCGGACCAATTAGAGGCTATAGAACAAGCGCTTTTAAACCAATTATTGGTACTCCCAAACTTGCCA
This sequence comes from Sphingobacteriales bacterium, assembly GCA_026390835.1. GTDB lineage: Bacteria > Bacteroidota > Bacteroidia > Sphingobacteriales > Sphingobacteriaceae > JAIPAN01. The sequence continues at coordinate 155,100 of JAPLFD010000020.1, read as the reverse complement.
CACAGCTCGGTGCCTTTGGGTAAAACTCCCGAAGAAAACGAAACGGTTTTAGAACAGGGTAGCAAACCTTCGTTGCCCGAAACAGCACTCCCACATTGGGAATTAGCGGCAAAATACGACATCATCGATTTTGAATTAGGTAATAAAATTACCGGCGCCGGCTTTCCGGTATATAAAGGCAAGGGCGCTCGTTTGCAACGGGCCCTCATCAATTTCTTTTTAGATGAAGCCGAAAAAGCAGGATACAGAGAAATGCAACCGCCTATTTTAGTGAACGAGGCCTCGGGCTTTGGCACCGGCCAATTACCCGATAAAGAAGGACAGATGTACCACGTTGGGCTAGACAATTTATACCTCATTCCAACGGCTGAGGTGCCTATTACCAATTTATACCGCGATGTTATTTTAAAAGAGGAAGAATTGCCCGTTAAAAATTGTGGGTATACGCCTTGTTTCCGTAGAGAAGCGGGTTCTTATGGCGCACATGTTCGCGGCTTAAACCGCTTACACCAATTTGATAAAGTAGAAATTGTACAAATAGCAAACCCCGATGAATCGTATGCTATTTTAGAAGAAATGAGCAGCTACGTACAAAGCTTATTGCAAAAATTAGAATTGCCTTACCGAGTATTGCGTTTATGTGGTGGCGATATGAGTTTTGCATCAGCCCTTACCTACGATATGGAGGTTTGGTGTGCAGCACAAGCTCGTTGGTTGGAAGTTTCTTCGGTATCTAACTTCGAAACATTTCAAGCTAACCGCTTAAAATTGCGCTTTAAAGGCAAAGAAGGCAAAACACAGTTAGCGCATACACTCAACGGAAGTGCCTTGGCATTGCCTCGTATTGTGGCTTCTTTGCTAGAAAACAATCAAACCGAACAAGGCATACGCATACCAAAAGCATTAGTTCCCTATACCGGTTTCGAGTGGATTATCTAAGCTATTTCAATTCAAATACAGCCCGCATTTGGGCGGTCAATTTAATTTTTTTAAAGTCGATATCGGGCATTGCTTCGCCACCAGCGGCATCTGTTTTCATAGCCATTTGTGTACGATACATTGGTTGCGAATAGCCTTCATTGCTTTGTTCGTTAATTTCTAAAGCCATGCCCACTTTTTCACCCACGGCTTCGGCTAAATACACCGCTTTTTCACGGGCGGCTTTTAAGGCTTGTATCTTGAGCTCTTTTTTCACCGCTTCTAGTTTCGAATAATCGTAGCTCTCAATAGCGCTATATTGAACACCCCTGGCATCTACACCGGCAAGCAATTGGTTCCATTTGCTTAAATCAGACACCTTTATGCGGTATTGCTTACTTGCCAAATAATCTGGGCTTTTACGATCCCAGGTAAAATTATACGAGGCAATATCGTTTACCATGAAGTTTTCTTTCGGAATGCCCGCTTTTAAAACCGCAGTTTGAAGCGCCCGCTCTATAGATTCGATGCCTATTTTTTTCTTTACATCTAGATATTCCTTCAGCGAAATGCTGATATAAATAATATCGGGCGTTACCTCAAGTTCGGCGGTACCAGTTACTTCAATTTTTCTTCGGAGATCTACTTGCTGAGCTTGAGTATACAGTACAAACAAGGTTAGCAAAGCGATTAAGCTAATTTTTTTCATGGATTAATGTTTAAATTCATTCTCAATTTACCAAAATTTGCAGCCTGTTGCTAAAAAATTTGAGGTGTTTTCTAGATTTGAACGCAAATTCGAATCAGATTGTTATTTTTATAAAACAAAAGCTATTCAACCCCTATTATGAAAAAATTGATTTTCACCCTTTTATGTTCGGCAGGCCTACTAGGCGTAGCACATGCACAAAAAACAGAAGCAACTGCTCCATCGAACAAAATAAACTTAAAAAAAGATGCTACTGTTACTGTTTTAAATACAATAACCATTAAAGGGCAACAAGTGCCTTATAAAGCCATTGCTGGCACCGAACCGGTAACCGATGCCGAAGGCCAAGCAATAGCTGAAGTGTTTTACACCTATTACGAACGTACCGATGTAAAAGACAAAACAACCCGTCCCTTAGTAATTTCGTTCAACGGAGGCCCAGGAACGCCCTCTGTATGGATGGAAATTGGCTACACGGGACCACGTATTCTCAATGTAGATGATGAGGGCTATCCCGTGCAACCCTACGGCATGCACGATAATCCGCATTCTATTTTAGATGTAGCCGATATTGTGTACATCGATCCGGTAAACACCGGTTTTTCTCGTGCCCTGATTAAAGAGGGAGCCCCTGCAAAATTTTTTGGTGTAAACGCCGACATTAAATACCTAGCAGTTTGGATTAATAGCTTTGTAAGCAAATACAAACGATGGGCATCGCCCAAATTTCTTATTGGCGAAAGCTATGGCACAACTCGAGTATCTGGCTTAGCTTTGGAGCTACAAGATGCACAGTGGATGTATTTAAATGGCGTGATATTGGTATCTCCAACCGATTTAGGAATTAAGAGAGAAGGCCCCGTTGCTGCGGCTTTATATGTGCCTTATTTTGCTGCTACCGCTTGGTACCATAAAGCGTTGCCTGCTGATTTACAGCAGAAAGATTTAACGGATTATTTACCCGAAGTAGAGAAATTTACGATTGATGAATTGTTACCAGCGATAACCAAAGGTGGTTCTTTAGACCCAGCAAAGCGGAAATCAATTGCAGCTACCTATGCTCGTTATACCGGTTTATCTGAGCAAACTATTTTAGACCATAATTTTGAGATTTCTACCAACTTTTTCTGGAAAGAACTTTTGAGAGACCGTGGTTTTACCATTGGTCGTTTAGATTCTAGATACTTGGGTATCGATCGCCAAAATGCAGGTGAAGAACCAGATTACAATGCCGAATTAAGCTCTTGGGAACATTCGTTTATGCCCGCCATGAACATTTATTTAAGAGATGAATTGAATTATAAAACAGACCTCAGCTACTACTTATTTGGGCCGGTGCGACCATGGGATAGAACCCAAGATAATACGGGCTATAATTTAGGAAAAGCAATGGCCGAAAACCCCTATTTGAAGGTGTTAGTTCAATCTGGTTATTACGATGGTGCTTGCGATTATTTTAATGCGAAATACAATTTATGGCAAATAGACCCCAGCGGTAAATTTAAAGATCGCATGAGTTGGGAAGGCTACCGCAGTGGACACATGATGTACCTACGTAAGGAAGATTTAGCTACTTCTAATGAGAACTTGCGGATATTTATTAAAAATGCCATTCCGAAGTCGGGTACGCCAGCAAAATACCAAGAGCGTAAATAGCACTTTGTACTTCACAAAAAAGCCCTCCCGAAATCGGGAGGGCTTTTTTTATTCTTCAGTCATTTCGCTTTGTGGTTGACTTTCTTCTAAAGGTTTTTCTTTAAAATAACGCTTTTGGTACAATAAAATACCAATAACCCCAACACTAATAGCCGTATCGGCTAGGTTAAACACCGGTTGAAAAAACACAAATGGTTGATTGGCCCAAAAGGGGAACCAAGAAGGATAATGCGTTTCTATGAGTGGAAAATAGAGCATATCTACCACTTTGCCATGCAACAAACCGGCATAGCCTCCTGCTTCCGGGAAAAGTTGCGCCTTTACAAAATAATCACTTGCACTAAACAGTTTACCATAAAAAGTAGAATCGATGATATTACCCAAAGCTCCGGCAAAAATTAAGGAAACATTGGTGATTAAGCCACGGTGGTATTTGTGTTTAATTAAATGCACCAAGCCATAACCAATACCGCTTACGGCCAAAATACGAATGAGCGATAAAGCCAATTTACCAGCTTCGCCGCCAAACTCTACCCCAAACGCCATACCGTTATTCTCGGTAAAATGGATGATAAACCATCTCCCCAATACATGAAATTCTTGACCAAGACTCATGTTCAGCTTGATCCAAAATTTCAAAACTTGATCTGCCAACAGAACCAATAAAATGATTGCAAATGGTTTTGTATAGCCTTTCATTAGTTCTGCTTTATTTTGGCCTCCATACTTAAAGTTGCATGTGGTACGGCCATTAAACGCTCTTTCTGAATAAGTTTTCCAGTTTCGCGGCATAGGCCATAGGTTTTATTCTCTATACGCACCAAGGCTGCTTCTAAACTATCAATAAACTTTTTTTGGCGGGCAGCAAACAAATTGGTTTGCTCTTTTTCTAAAGTGGCCGACCCATCTTCTAACGTTTTATACGTGCCGGCAGTATCGTCGGTACCATTGGCATTGGGGTTACTCAAAGCCGTGGTAAAAGCCGATAATTCTTCTCGGGCAATTCTAATTTTTTCTAAAATAAGTTCTTTAAATTCTTGCAACTCTGTATCCGAGTAGCGGGTCTTTTCGTGTTTATCCATCTTATACTTTAGTTATAGAAACAAATAATTTAACATCATCTATTTCAAAGGTTTCTGTGGTGTTTAAATTGGCTTCCAACACCAAGGAGTCTGCCAAAATTTCGGCACAAATATAGGCTAAATTATTGTTCACTGCAGGGCTAATTGTTTGATCGTCAGAAAGTCGAACCTGAATACGATCGGTTACCAAGAAATCTTTTTCTTTACGTAAGTTCTGAATTCTATTAACCAGTTCTCTAGCAATACCCTCTTGCTTTAATTCTTCAGAAACATGGATATCTAAGGCTACCGTGAGAGCGCCTAAAGTGGCTACTTGCCATCCTGGAACATCTTCTGCCATCATTTCTACATCGCTTAAATCAACCACAAAAGAGGTGTTGGGGATTGCGAATGTGCCCTCTTTTTCGAAGCGGGCAATTTCTTCTTGCGTTAAGGCTGTAAGCACCGCAGCTACCTCCTTCATTGCTTGCCCTACTTTTGGGCCCAAGGTTTTGAAGTTAGGTTTTACTTTTTTACTGATAAAACCTGCCGTATCGCTAATAAACTCAATGTCTTTAATATTGGTTTCAGATAAGATGAGTTCTTTTACCTGCTCTACCTGATTTTGGAAACCTTTATTGATAACCGGCAGTAATATTTTACTTAAAGGCTGGCGCACATTGATGCTTACCTTTTTTCGCAAAGACAAAGTGAGAGAAGAGATATGTTGTGCCAAGGCCATGCGCTCTTCTAAGTCCACATCAACTAAATTAGGTTGATAAGCTGGGAAATCAGCTAAATGCACCGATTCTACGCTTTCTTTACCACTTACTTCATTTAAATCTAAGAATAGCCTATCTGCATAAAATGGTGCAATGGGCGACATTAATTTAGAAATAGTAGTTAAACAGGTGTAAAGTGTTTGATAGGCCGAAATTTTATCTTCGGTATACTCCCCTTTCCAGAAACGACGACGGCATAAGCGTACATACCAATTACTCAAATGCTCGTCTACAAAGCTTTGAATAGCACGGGCCGCCTTAGTAGGCTCAAAATCTTCGTAATAGCCATCAACTTCTTTAATCAATGAATTTAAAAGGGAAATAATCCACCGATCAATTTCCGGGCGCAACTGAATATCCATTTCCGGCTCTTTGTAGCTAAAACGATCAATATTCGCATATAGTGCAAAGAAGGAATAGGTATTGTATAGCGTACCAAAGAACTTCCGACGTACTTCGTCTAAGCCTTCTAAATTAAATTTCAAATTATCCCAAGGTGATGCATTGCTAATCATGTACCAGCGGGAAGCATCTGCGCTGTAGGTTTCTATGGTTTCAAAGGGATCAGCGGCATTGCCCAAACGTTTAGACATTTTGTTGCCGTTTTTATCCAATACCAAACCATTTGATACTACATTTTTGAAAGCCACGCTATCATTCAACATGACGGCAATGGCATGCAGGGTAAAGAACCAGCCACGGGTTTGATCTACGCCTTCGGCAATAAAATCGGCCGGATAAGCATTTGCAAATTCTTCTTTATTTTCAAACGGATAATGCCATTGGGCATAAGGCATAGCACCCGAATCGAACCACACATCAATAAGGTCGGTTTCGCGAAATAGTGCTTTACCTGTTGCCGATACCAACACTACTTCATCTACCTAAGGGCGGTGCATATCGGCCGTACCATTTTCTAAAGCGTTTAAATAACTTTGCATGGTGGCTTTTTGCTCAGCAGTAGGTACTGCAGATGCCAGACTTTCCTTCATGTTGGCTTTTAGTTCTTCTATCGAACCAATGCAAAGCTCCTCACTACCATCTTCGCTACGCCAAATAGGCAGCGGCGTACCCCAATAACGTGAACGCGATAAATTCCAGTCTACCAAATTCTCTAACCAATTGCCAAATCTTCCAGTTCCGGTAGCTTCAGGTTTCCAATTAATGGTTTTGTTTAGTTCTACCATGCGGTCTTTTACGGCCGTGGTTTTAATAAACCAACTATCCATTGGGTAATATAAAATAGGTTTATCGGTACGCCAGCAGTGTGGGTAACTGTGTTCGTATTTCTCTACCTTAAAAGCTTTATTTTCTTCTTTTAGCTTGATGGCAATTTGTACATCTACCGGTCTAAAATCTGCGTTTTTGCGTATTTCATCGCTATAAAACTCTTCCTTTACGAACTGGCCGGCAAAGTCGCTTACTTGGGCTACAAATTTGCCTTGCTTATTCACTAATGGGGCTTCGGTACCGTTTTCGTCTAGTACCATCACCGAGGGCACATCATTTTCTTTACAGGCCCTAAAGTCATCGGCACCAAAAACAGAAGCGGTATGCACTATACCCGTACCATCCTCGGTGGTTACAAAATCAGCAGGAATGACACGGAATGCTTTTTCTTCTAGTTCAGCATTTGTTACATAAGGCATCAATTGGTGGTACCGAATGCCAACTAACTCTTTACCGGTAAAGCTAGCAGCAATACGCCAAGGCAATACTTTATCGCCGGCTTTTACCGCAGCAAAATCACCATTTTCGGCTTCTGCTTTAAAATATTTTGACACCAAATCTTTAGCCAATACCACGCTTACGGGGGCAAAAGTGTAGGAGTTAAAGGTGTTTACTTTTACGTAGTTTATTTTTTCACCAACGGCTAGGGCACAGTTAGATGGCAAGGTCCAGGGCGTGGTGGTCCATGCTAAAATTACCGTATCCTCTTGCCCATCAGCAAATAACGTATTTATTAAAGGATGATTTTGCTCTCTTTTTGGGCGAAATTGAGCCACAATAGAAGTATCCTTAAGCATTTTATAGGTGCCCGGCTGGTTTAATTCGTGCGAACTTAAACCGGTACCTGCTGCCGGAGAATAGGGCTGTACGGTATAGCCTTTATACAACAGATCTTTTTTATGAAATTCTTTTAAAATCCACCAAAGCGATTCGATATAGTTGTTTTCGTAGGTGATGTACGGATGGTCTAGATCTACCCAATAGCCCATTTTTTCAGTTAAATCGTTCCACACATCGGTGTACTTCATCACTTCTTTGCGGCAAGCAGCATTGTAGTCGGCTACTGAAATTTTCTTCCCAATATCGTCTTTAGTAATGCCTAAGGTTTTTTCTACGGCCAATTCTATGGGTAGGCCATGGGTATCCCAGCCGCCTTTGCGTTTTACTTGGTAGCCTTTTAAGGTTTTATAACGGCAAAAAATATCTTTAATAGAACGGGACATAACGTGGTGTATACCCGGCATTCCATTAGCCGAAGGTGGCCCTTCGTAAAAGGTATAGGGTTTGGAGGCTGGTCTGTTTTGAATACTTTTTTCAAAAATCTGACGACTTTTCCAATACTCCAGAATATCCTTTCCGGTTTGCGATAAATTGAGTTGTTTATATTCTTTGTACATCAGCGCTATACTCTCCACGTTAAGCCTGCAAAGTTAAAAAAAAGCAGTTGAAAATAGGATATAATACGCAGCACCCTTTTTGAGTTAGTAGTATATATTTTTTAGCACCAAAAACATGAAAGATAATCCCGTAAAAAAGTTTTTTAGATGCCGTTATGTCTGCATGGGCATTATCCTGCTGCTTATTGGAATGGCTTTAGTTGCTATTGGCTATCGTGTTCAAACAGAAAAGGGACCAAACTACGGATGGATAATGGTTTTAGGTGTGTTATGCATGGGCTTTGGTTGCTTATGCTTTTTGCTCAGTTTAACCCGAAAAAAGAAACATCAGCATAAACTGCTAGACCGAAAGAAAAACCAACAACAGGCTAACAAAAAAAATTAATTCAATTCCTCGGCTGATAGTTCCACCAAGCCTTTCTTTATTTTTTCTTTTTGGTTACGCTTCTCCAGGCTTAGTAATAAAGCTGGCAAGAGGGTAAGATTAGAAATTAAGGCTACCAATAAGGTAATAGACAGCAATAATCCGAGGGCAACGGTACCACCAAAGCTAGAGGCGGCGAAAATGCCAAATCCGAAAAATAGGATTAAGGCCACGTAAATCATGCTTAGGCCTGTTTCTTTAATAGTATCGCTCACAATTTGAGAAATTGTCCAAGTAGTGGTACGCAACTCTTGGCGGTAACGGGTTAAGAAATAAATGGTTTGATCGGAGGCTATACCAAACGCAATACTAAAGATAAGGATGGTAGATGGTTTTAGCGGTATGCCTGCAAAACCCATAATTCCGGCGGTGATAATAAGTGGAACGATGTTTGGAATGAGTGAAATGAGAATCATGCGGAAACCTCTAAATAAACCCCACATTAATAGTGCAATTAGCAGAACGGCTAGTATTAAACTATCGCGGAGGTTTTTTACCAAGTAATTGGTGCCTTTAATAAAAATGATACTAGATCCTGTGAGTTCTACGTGGTAACGTTTCGGGTTGAAAATAGAATCGATTTGAGGTTCTAGTTCGTCAATGAGTTTGTTCATTTTATCAGAACCTACATCGGCCATTTGGAAACTTAGGCGGGTAACCTGGCGGTTACTATCTAAAAAGTTTTTTACCAAATTGCTATTGCCCTTGCCCGAATTGGAGGCATAGCCTAAAATGAAATTCTTTTCCAATTCGTTGGGCAAGCGGTAAAAAGTGGTATCGCCGCCATAAAATGTTTGCGATGAAAATTTTAATACTTCAACTAAGGATACGGCTCTCGAAAATTCGGGATGTGCGGAGATCAAATCTTGCAATCGGTTCATTTTGGTAATGACCGAGAGGTTCATTACGCCATTTTTCCGGCGGGTATCTACACTAATATCAAGTGGTAAAATGCCTTTAAAGTTTTGAGCAAAAAAGGTCATATCTTTATACACAGCGTCTTTTTTAGGTAAATCATCAACCACATAACCATTTATTTTAATGCGGGATATTCCTATAAAGGAAATAACCACTACCAAAAGTGTGGCCACATAAATAAGGTTACGTTTTTGATGTGCCAAGTGATCTAAAAAAGCCAATAGTTTTACTGTTTTAGGGCTACTGAGGTGGCTAGTATGTTTGCTATGCGGTACGGGCAAAAAGCTGAAAATGATGGGAATGAAAATGAGCGAAATGACCCAGGTAGCCATTACGTTAATGGCGGCTACACTGCCAAATTGCATCAACAACTCACTATTGGTAAAGTACAATACGCCAAAACCTATGGCGGTAGTTAAATTGGCAATAAAGGTGGTAATGCCTACTCGGGTAATGACGTGTTGTAGAGCTTTTATCTTATCCCCTTCCTCGGCCAGGCATGTATGGTATTTATTGATGAGTAGAATACTGTTGGGAATACCTATCACCACAATAAGTGGCGGAATAAGTCCGGTGAGCAGAGTAATGTCGTAGCCAAACAGTACGAGGGTACCCAAGCTCCACACTACGCCCACAAGTACCACCAATACCGGGTAAAATACGGCGGCAAAGGAGCGGAAAAAGAGGTATAAGATGAGTGCACCTATAGCTATAGATAGCCCAATAAAGAGGGCAAACTCTTCGGATATTTTTTTAGATATAACGGTACGGATATAGGGCAAGCCCGAATAATGCACGGCTACCTGATGGGTACTGCTAAACTGCTTGCTCTTATCTAAAATGGATTGTATAACGCCAATACGTTTGGCGGAGTTAAGTACCGAATCTGCAAAGGTAATGGCCATTACGGTGGCCTTGGTTTGTGGGTTATAAATAAGGTCTTTGTAAAAAGGCAAATGATCTAGCTGTTGCTTTAAGCTATCTAATGCCTGTTGATTGGCTACCGGACCAGCAGCTAAAGGCCTAGCTGTAAATTTTTGTTGCAGGGTGTCTTTTTCTAAAACAGACAGTTGGCCAATCGAAAGTACCTGTTTAATCCCATCTATTTTTTGCACCTCGGTGCTAAGCTTTAGCCAATCGTTAAATAAGCCGGGGCTAAATAAACTGTCCGATTGAATGCCCACAACCATCACGCTACCGTCTTCGCCAAATGTTTTTTTGAAGGCATTGTAGTCTATATAAGCCGAATCGGTGAGGGGTAATACCTTACCCGCATTAAAAGATAAACGAACTTTAGAAGCCTGCCAAGCCATAAAAATAGTACTGGCTAGCAATAAAATAAGTAAACTAATTCGGTTAGCTAAGATAAACTGCGCAAGTTTTTTCCACATAAAAGGCCGTATAGGTAGGTATTTGTAGCCGTAAAACTACAAAATTTCCTAAATTGGGGGCTCAAAATTTTGCCAAATGCTCCATAAAACCCGAGGTATTGTTTTTAAGTGTACAAATTACTCGGAAAGTAGTGTAATTGTGCAGGTTTTTACCGAAAAGTTTGGTCTACAATCGTATATCATTAACGGGGTAAAAAAGCCGAAGGCTAAAATTAGCTTAAACATGCTGCAGCCGCTGCACTTGCTAGATATGGTGGTGTATGCCAAAACGACTACACAGGTGCAACGGGTATCTGAAATTCGGCAAACGCCGCAACTGCAAACTATTCCCTACGATATTGTAAAGAGTAGCTTGGCTTTGTTTTTAAATGAGGTTATTTATAAATCGGTACGGCAACAGGGGCAAGACGACGCGTTGTTTGAGTTTATTTTTCACTCCATAGAGTTACTGGATAGGTTGGAAGAAGGCCTGGCCAATTTCCACCTGTATTTTCTACTACGCTTAACTCGGTTTTTAGGTTTCTTTCCAGAGAAAAAAGGCTATAGTCCGCAGGCCTATTTCGATTTGCAAAACGCTTGTTACAGTACCCACCCTCCTGCGCACGATTTTTTGATTGCACCCGAAATTTGCGTGCATTGGCAAGCTCTAATTGAAAGTGAGTTTGAAGCTTTAGCGCAATTGCAGATACGTGCTACCGACCGCCGCCAATTGTTAGAGCATTTGTTGGATTATTATCGCCTGCATGTAGATCATTTTGGCGAATTGAAATCGCAAGCGGTATTGGCCGAAATTTTTGCCTAATTATACTTCGTGAATAAAATACGAGCTATCGAAACGGATGCGGGGACCGTATACGCCACCGGCTGCTCGTTTACCTGCACTAATAACCATGCATATTTCTGCTTGGCTAGGCAAGTCTAATAGTTTCTTCACCCGTACGCCATCCATGCCTTCCATGGGGCAAGAGTCGTAGCCGGCTGCCCGTAGCGATAGCATGAGATTTTGGCAAGCCAAGGCGGTTGTTTTTTGTGCCCATAGTTCTAATTCCAGGCTAGATGTAGGTATGCGTGGTGTTACTTCTGTGAGTCCCTTAAACCAAATTAAGCCTTTTTTAAAGAAACCAAAGATGTTTAGGAAGCCTAGGTTATAGGCCAATGGGGTAATTTTTTTATAGTATTGGTAACCCGAACCTTTCTCTCCGTTTTGGGTAAGCAATTCCAACATGCGTTCTCGGTTTATTTTCCAATAATCGGGTCGGGCTACAGCTACGATTAACTCGGGGGCCGTACGTGCCGCCGGTTGCGATAGGCATAGTTTTACCAATTCGGCTTTCTTTTCTGCAGAGCGTACCCAGAAAAATTCCCAAGGTTGTAAGTTGGAGGAGTTGGGTGCTAAGAGTGTTAATTCCAAACATTCACGCATAACGGCATCGGGTATGGGGGTTGGTTCGTATACCCGTATGCTGCGGCGGCTGTGTACTACGGTTTTGAAGGCTTCAAAATCGGTTTTGGCGGCTGGTTCCGAATAGTTTAATTCGGGAACTTTAGAAAAGATATCGGCTTTGGCCATGGTGTGTGTATTGGTTTGGTATAAAACTAGTTTTTTTCTGTGATATTTATTTGCTGAATTGCTTAATTTCGAAACCAATGACTAGCATGCAACCTAAAGGCACTGTATTTGCCGAACTAAAAAACGAATTGCTTGAACAAGGTTTTACCATTGTACAAGAGGATACCGAACGCCCTTGGGGTGGTTTTTTTGTAATCGAGGAAGCGCAAGCGCAGGCTTTTGCCAATACCTATTTTGAGGGTTTGGATGTAAACGACTTAAAAATTTCGGGGAAATTGAGTCCGAAGATTTTGTTGGTGGCTCCGGGTACACGTTTGTCGTGGCAATACCACCACCGCCGGGCAGAGATTTGGTGTTTGGTGCGGGGTACTGCTGGAGTTTGTACCAGCTTTACGGATGTGGAAGGCCCCCTAAAAACCCTTTCTGTGGGTGAACGCATTACCTTACAGCAGGGTGAACGCCACCGCTTAATTGGCTTGGATACTTGGGGTATTGTGGCCGAGATTTGGCAGCATACGGATTCTTCTCAGCCTTCGGATGAGGAGGATATTGTGCGGGTACAAGATGATTTTGGGCGATAAAAAATTAAAAAAACTTTTTTTGTTAAAATAAGTATTTTGTAAATTAGGATATGCAACGCAGATCCTTCATACTAAACAGCAGCAAAGCAGTAGCATTTAGCTTATTGCCGTTAAGTTCGTGGTATGCTTGTAAGAAAAAAAATACGGAACTAAGTGCCTGCGGTGTACCCTTGGCTGAGGCCGGATTTAAAGAGCAATCGGTTGTAGAAGTAGCCTCACACCAAGAATTATTAAGTTTTAATTTGGCCTCCTGGCCCGATTCGTTAATTGGATTTTGCAAACACCCCACCACGCAAGAGTATTATGGCTTTGGCTTTGGAGATGCAGGCGATATTATGCGGGCGAAGTTTTCTGCCGACGGAAAAAAAATTACGGCCGGCATTCGGGTGCCTATGTTAGATGCGCAAGGCAATTGGCTAGGTAGTGGTGGGCCGGTGTATTACGATACTGCATCTGGCTTATTATTAATGGTTACCCACCATGAAAAAAGCGATCCTAGCAATCCTAACTTTTTTGCTCATGTAAGCCTAAGAATGGCAAAATCTACAAATTTTGGGTTAAGTTGGACCGATCTAGGTACCATTATTGATCATCATGCTAGCGATGAAACCGACCCCTACCATGCCTTAACCATGGGCAATGGTGGCTTTATTATTAAAAATGAACATGGGGTAAACTACATGATGGTTTACCATACCGATATGCAGGCCAATGGCACTAAAAATCAACTGGCGGTTTCAAGAGCTCCTCTGCAGGCAGTTATTGCAGCGGCACAGGCAAATACCACGCCCGTATTTAACAAGTGGAATGGCCAAAATTGGAACCAACCTGGCCTAAAAGGGCAGTCGGTAGATTTAATGCCCAATTTTACTACCTGGGGTGTGGTTGGCGATATCGACCCTTTTTATGTGCCTGCTTTACAAAAATATGTAGCCTTTTATCCGAGCTGTATTTTGGGAAATGTTAATCCACCTACATGGAATGTGTTGGTATCTATGAGCACCGATGGCTACGTGTGGGAACCGGTAAAGAAACTATACCGAGAAGATATTGCTGGCCACGACCCGATTTATACGGGTGTAATGGCTCATAATAGAGTTATTGAGGGTTGCTCGGCTAAGCTGTACCGCATGTTTACTACCGATACCAGTAGCCGTTGGGACTTTAATAAATTGGATCTAGTGTCTATTGCTATTGAGAAAACCTAGGGTAAAAAACTCAAATTTCTCTGAAGGGCTTTGTGTTGTTGCTGTTTTATGATTGGGGATGGCTGTTCTGCCGGGCCGTGGCTTTTTTATTTTTATTTGTTTGTAAACATATAGGCCTTCGGATGAGGCGGATATTGTGCGGGTGCAGGATGATTTTGGGCGATGACTTGTACATAGCTGTTATTTGTTCTATTAATTATTATAACTTCACTAATAATACCGCTACTGTAAAATCATATTTATAACTAATAATTATATGAAAAAGATCTTCTTAAAAACTTTCTTAGTCTCATTTCTGTTATTATTTATCAAACCACTGACAGCTCAAACATTGGCCCCGGCAAGTGAGTATAAAGTATTCTATATTTATTATGATAAAGACTGGACACCGCTACTCATAGCTTGTGGAGGAACTGGAGGAAAATCCGATCTTAATAACAGTTCGAATAAAATTTGGACTGTAAACGGGGTAGCCACTAACAGATACCAATTAACCCCAAAAAGCTTCAGAAGTTGTGATTTCATTTATAATAGAGTAATTCGGTTAACCGTTAGCGAAGCATTAAATTATACTACTAAACGCTTTACTAAAGTAAGCACAAGTACACCAGTATGGGACTATTACTACTCCCCAACTATGGGTGCAAATAACATATGCGTACCAAGCCCACTCCCTGCAAACTATAACTATAATCAATTTACCACCAATTCTGGAGAATTAGCCATTCAAACCTATATGCAACGGGCTGATTTCATGGGCCTATCTAAAGACGGAAAAGATACCATTGGAGCCCAAGGCTATGTGATGTATATGGATAGCACAGGAGTGCCCATGGTAGACAGATACTATCGCTCAAAAGGGGATTATAAAATGATTGGAGTATGTGATCACGGGAATTATGGGAGAAGTGATGATTTCTACGAATTTTTCTTCTACTACAAAGGCAAAGAATACATGAGAATTTTGAACGCCAATACCTTTAAGGCTTTCTTTGTTCAGGATCCAGGAAATTCAAAAAAAGCAATGGCAGTTGTACTAAGAGATGATGGAAGTGTAGATTATATAGCAGGAGAATTTCAGGATTTGCTAGACAGATATTTAAGTAATTCTTTACCTAGAGTAGAAACCAATACCACAAAATTTGTGACCGATTTTCTAACCAATAATCCTAATCTTATCTTTTGGAGTCTAGCTAAACCTTATAGAGGAGGAACCGATGGAATAGTTAGAGCACAGGATTTTGCCAACAACCCTTCTTTATTTGCAGAAATATTAACCAAGATTTATCTTGAGCCTCAGAAATTATGGGCAACACTTATTGATAATGAGAATACATGGGTTGATCCATCAAATACAAAAATCTTGGTCGAAGATTTTTAAAATTTCACCACTAAATGAAAACGCTACTCATCTCTATTCTACTTAGCAGTTGGTTTTACCCTCAAGAAGTAACCGACATAAAGTATACGGTTACTTATTATTCCATTACCCAGACTTGCCATTATTGTAAAAAAACATTAACTACCCAAACGCCTAAGCGAATATATAATGTGCCGTCGAACTATGTGAGCACTTGCTTGGCTATTGAGTCTGCAAAAATGTTTGAAACGGCATTAAAAGTACGAGATTTCGAAAGTGAAGATTGTTCTTCTACAGAAAACAGAAATACTGAGCATGTGATTTTACAAAATGAGATGCGTTCTACTGAGGTGATAAAAAGTCGTATTTACAGCGAAGCAAGTGCAGATCAGCTTATTAATAATGGGGTTATCCAAGAATTTGGGGGCTTGTTCCCAACTACTTTAGAAGAGTCGTACGGGTTGGTTGTGGCTGCTTATAGGAGACAATAAGCGCTCATCTGTTTATAAACATGTGGGCCAAGGAATGCTGCGCACAAGGCCTTTACGCTGGCCCGCCGTTTTGCCGGGGCGTGGCTTTTAAACCACCTCGGTCTTCGACCACCCCTCCGCGGGAGGGGAATCTATTTTCTTTTTGTCATCCTGAGCTTGTCGAAGGATTTGTTGGTTTGGGGTTGTTGTTTTACCTTTTTGCTTGATCAAAAAGGTAGGTAAAAACCGTAGGGTCGGGATCCGGTACTTTAGTTCCTACATTGGTATTTCTCATACTTTTTTCTTGATAAAAAAGTATGCAAAAACTCAAGGCAGAACGATGCTTCTGCCCACAAGGCTTTTACGCTGGCCCGCCGTTCTGCCGGGCCTGGCTTCTTCATTAATTCCCCTCCTATGGAGGGGTGCCCGAAGGGCGGGGTGGGAAGAGCCACCAACAAAGTAATAAGGTTCATCGGCACAGTAAGGGATTGGACTGCCACAGTTACAAGGTTCATTGGCGCAGTAGCGGGTTGCACTGCCACAGTAAGCAAATGCATCAGCGCAGTAAGACATTGCACTGCCACAGTTACAAGGTTCATCGGCACAGTAAGGGATTGCACTGCCACAGTTACAAGGTTCATCGGCGCAGTGAGGTATTGCACTGCCACAGTAAGACATTGCACTGCCGCAGTAAGACTTTACATCGGCGCAGTAGCGGTTTACACTGCCACAGCAAGTATTTACAAGTACAGGCTAGCCTGCTTTGCGTTTAGGGTGGGCGCTACACAAAAAAGAGTGGCAAAGACGATATCTTGTGCCACTCTTGAGCGCATTGCGGTATACCCCAATTGCTTTAGTGTTCTATTCTAACCAATTGTAGCGCACTTATCTGCTGAAATTGAGGGCTGCTATTTCCAAAAACAGATTTTACGTAGTTTTTTACCTGTAATGCGGTATCTATCATGCCTCCGTTTTTGCCGTAAAGGGTTTCATCTCTAGCAATGCGGCTATTGCTCCAGGCGGTATATGCCTCAATAACGGCATTATTTGCGGTTTTGAGCTGTATGAGGTAGGTAGTCAGGCTGCTTGTTTGCAGTTCGGTTTCGTTGGGTTTGTATTCGGGCAGGGTGCTTAGTAGCGCTATGAGGGCACTAAAGTTGGCCATCTGGTTATCGTAACTGAGTTGCGATACGGAGATGTTTTTAGGGCTATCGGGGCTTGCATTTTCTGTAGCCTGGATCTTACCCGCACGGCGGCCCTGCAGTTTGCGGTAAATGGTTTTAGCGCCATCACTACTCTGGCTCGATACGCCCGATGCGCTTAGCGCTGCCATCATTTTTTGTGCCAAGGGTTTTAGGGGTTCAAAAGCGTTCATGCGCTCATCTACCACCTTGTTAAAGGCCACCTGTTTCTTTTTACTTTCGTTTAGGGCGTTTTCGGCTGCGGCTAGTTGGCTTTGTAAATTGACTATTTCTAATGCGGCTACTGCTGGCTTGTATTGGCTTTCGTAGCCTTGGCAGAAGGAGATGAGGGTGTTAAAGGTGGCTACATTTTTAGCGTGCCCGGTTTCTGATGTTGATGCCATGGTTTTTAGTTTTTAGGTGAACATTTTTGTTTTTTCTAAAAACTTTTTTTGGCGGGTTTTATTGTGGGTGGGCATAAAAAAAGCCCTCCCGAAATTCGGGAGGGCTTTTTGTTAGAAAATAAGGGATGAGGGGGAATTAAGATTTCGTTACTTACTTAGTGTAATTCTTTGCCCTGCTATGGTAGTAGAGATGGTGCCATTGCTTACATATCCTATTTGAGATAGACCCGAACTATCGTACAGGTTATTGTCTTTTACTACGCCATTTTCATATTGTGCGTTCTGGTTATCATATTCTTCGCCCATACCTGATTTTATGAGGGTTTTACCAGACCATTGATTGCCAAAAATGGAGATTTCAAAGGCTCCTGAATCATCACTGTATCTATAAGTTCCGTCTATAGATTCTGGTGTATTTGATGATTCTGAGGTGCTAGTAGTGCTTTCTTGACTAGTTAGGGTATCTGACGATGCTACTTCTTGGGTTTGGGCGTCGTTGCTACTGCTATTTGACGATTGGCAAGAAGAAATAACAGTTGCAATTAATACAAATGCCAAAATAAAATAATTCGTTTTAAATTTCATGATTTCTTAGTTTAATTCTTCATTCACAATATTACTTATAATTATCTAGTCAGCATTTACCAAAATTTCTGGGGGCACTTTACCCCTTTATTATTGTTGAGCATGAGGCCTACAGAGAGTTCGTGAGACAAATTGTTTTTTCTGAGGTTGCCTATTTCTGCATCGTAGGCGTAAGATATATTTAGCTTGCTACTCACATTTAACCCAAATAGGCCTGCCATAGACTGGTTATTTTTACGGGCTAGGCCTAGCCAAAAAACATTCTTATACGATGTTTTTAGGAAAGCGGAGTAAAAGATGGGTGAACGAGCCGTGTAGCCTAACATGATGGCGGGCGATATGGCCCAATTTTCTGCAATGGGCACTCTAAAGCCCATGCTGTTTATAATGGTTCGGGCTTCTGCGCTCTGAAAAGTTTCCGGATCGGCTGTGAAGCCTACTTTATTTTCGATTAGATTTAAAACCGAGGTGCCGAAATAAAAGTTTTGATGGTAATACCAAATGCCAATACCTACATTGGGTGATAGGCGATTGATATAGGTTGAACTGATTGCTTGATCGTTGGGATCGTGGGTACTAATTTTTGAATAATCTAAAAACAACTTGGAGATGCCTGCAGAAACGCCAACTGAAAGGTTTGCTTTTTCTCCTACTTTTAAGTGGTAGGCATAGCTTACATTAACGTTATTGGTTGCAAAGGGGCCAAATGATTGTTTTTCTAGTTTAATGCCTATACCGTGGTGCGCATCTGCAGCCTTATAATCGCCGAATGACGTATTATTTGAGTTGCTAGTTCCAAGGGGCATGTGCGCTGTAAGGGCAGTAATTTTTGGATTGCCCGGTATACCCGACCATTGGTCTCTATAGCTTAATCGTACATCTGTAAAATCTTCTATACCCGTAATGGCTGGGTTTAAATTATAATTGTTTGTAAACTGATTCTGATATAAAATGGATTGCTGTGCGCTTGCATGTATAACAGAAAGTAGTAGTATAACCAAAAATTTGTTTTTCATAAAAGCTTATTTACCGCATTTAACATCAATTACGTAATAATACACGTCGAAAGGCAGGTCATTGTCTTTAAATTTTCCTTGCCATGGTTGGGTGTAGCCCACAGATTCGAACACTTTATTGCCCATTTTATTGAATACGGTTACTGTACAATTTGGGTACTGATTGATTTGATCGATCACCCAGGTATCGTTTACGCCGTCGCCATTAGGTGTAAAGGTATTGGGTATGTTAAGTGCCCCAGTTACGCTTACCGAAACAGCTGAAGAAGAGGTACTGATACAACCCGTAGCATTGGTAACCCGTACGGTATAAGAACCAGCGGTACTCACCGTAATGCTTTGTGTGGTGGCCCCGTTGCTCCATAAATAACTAGATCCTGCATTGGCACTGAGCGTTACGCTGCCTCCGGCACAAAAGCTGGTAGGCCCCGAAGCGGTGATAGTGGCCGTTGGAGGTGCATTTACGACTACGGTGCTTGCCGCAGAAGCTACACTGGTACAGCCCGTAGCATTGGTAATCCGTACGGTATAAGAACCGGCGGTACTCACCGTAATGCTTTGTGTAGTGGCCCCGTTGCTCCATAAATAACTGCTTGCCATATTGGCACTGAGTGTTACACTGCCTCCGGCACAAAAACTGGTAGGCCCCGAAGCAGTGATGCTGGCTGTTGGGAGTGCATTGAGGACCACTGTGGTTGCAGAAGAAGCATCACTGGTACAGCCCGTAGCATTGGTAACCCGTACGGTATAAGCACCTGCGGCACTTACCGTAATGCTTTGTGTAATGGCGCCGTTGCTCCACAAATAACTGCTTGCCGCATTGGCCGTAAGTATTACACTGCCTCCAGCACAAAAAGTGGTGGGGCCCGAAGCAGTGATACTGGCTGTTGGTAGCGGGTTTACCGTTACGGCAGTGGCTACCGAGGTGGCGCTGCAACCTATTGCATTGGTTACGGTTACGGTGTAAGATCCAGCTGTATTTACGGTAATACTTTGGGTGGTGGCTCCGGTACTCCATACATAACTAGCGCCTGTATTGGCACTGAGCGTTACACTGCCGCCAGTACAAAGCGCCGTTGAGCCTGATGGGGTAATGGTAGCCAGTGGCGTTTCTACGGTAACGGTTACGCTATCGGTAGTGCTTACGCCCCCATCGGTTAGGGTTACGGTATAGGTGGTGGTGGCTGTTGGATTTACTGTAATGCTTTTAGTGGTGTCTCCCGTGGACCAAAGAATTTGGGGCTGGGGACTAGATAATTGTTCAACTTCTGTAGCGCTTAATGCACGATTGTAAATGGCGATGTCATCAATCTTATTATCCCAAAAATCTCGTCCATCTCCAGAACCAATATTAAAGGGGATATTGGCATTATTTATGTTTGTAAACGTGCCAGAGTTAGTTAAAACACCATTAATATACCATTTAAAAGTACCGGATGCATCATGAGTATAAACAAAATGTTGCCATGTACCTAGAGATAAATTCGTATTTGAATGGGGATTATCTGGTGTAGGAACGCCACCCATATAATATTGAAATTGATTTTGCATCGGAGAGCCAGCCCCCGTCCCAGTGTTAGCAAAAACTATTGCTCCTTCTGTTGTAACATTAATTTGGTCACGACCAAGGATAACTTTTTTGTTATAACCACCTGTATTAAGCAAATTGGATGTAATAACCACCCACCCGGAATACGTGATGGGTTTATAAGTCATGTTATTGAGACTAGGGATACTAATATGTCCATCGGAGCCATTGAAGGTATAGGCAGCATTTGTTTGGCCGAAACGATCGGTGGTAAGGGAAACACCTCCATTTAGGGTACCATTATGGCCATTGCCGCTTTCATCATTGGCATTACCATTAAATGGGTAATAGGCAATTAAACCTGTTTGTAAATTAACTGGTAGTGTAGTGCTCGAATTGGCTGAAAACCCAGTGGTATCTACCGAGAGTGTTATAGGTGTGCCTGCGCAAATGGTGGTATCGCTTTGAATAATTGTGGCTTTTAGCGCTAGTGTAACGCTTGTTGGTTGTGAAGTTGCCGAACAGCCATTTGCCGTAGTTACCGTCACGGTGTAGGTACCCGCCGTGTTTACGTTTATGGTTCGGGTAGTGGCGCCAGTGCTCCATACATAACTAGCGCCAACATTGGCGCTTAGATTAACTGATTGGCCTTGGAAAATAGCGGTGGGGCCTGATGGAGTAATGGTGGCTAAGGGTGTTTCTACGGTCACTTTTACGCTATCGGTAGTGCTTATGGCCCCATCGGTTAGGGTTAGGTAATAGGTGGTGGTGGCTGTTGGATTTACCGTAATACTTTTAGTGGTGGCTCCCGTAGACCACAGGATTTGAGGTTGTGGGTTAGCTAATTGCTGTACCTCGGTAGCGCTTAAAGCTCGATTGAAAATGGTGATATCGTCTATTTTACCGCTGAAAACTTCACCACCAGCCCAGTCAATTGCGCCAATATAGATGTATTCAAATTGTATACTACTCGTTGAAAATGTAATCGGCTGGGTTCGTTTCAAAACACCATCAACATAATAGTAATAGTTTGTAGCCGTTTTGGTAAATGTTAGGCTGTGCCATGCTAATTTATAATCTAAATTCCAACTGTTTGGATTATTAGGCGCACAAATTTCAGGGGTGCAAGACATCAATTTATTAGGTGCGAAGGGATGATTAAAACTGACGCCAGTATTCGTATGCGCTGCATCTTCAATGATAAATATTGGAGCGGCATTTTTTAATGTATCCGTTATTTGGAAGAAGAGATTTATGGAATAATCTCCACTACCTAATCCTACAGGTAATTTTATACCTTTTTCTGAACCATCGTTTCCGTCAAAATAATAACTAGAAGAACTGTTATTTTTTCTGTCGCTGGCCAATGTTGGACCTGATGTTCCCAAGATGCCGTTAAGACCATTACCACTTTCATCATTGGCATTGCCATTGAAAGGGTAATAGGCCACTAAACCGGATTGTAAATTAGCTGGCAGTGTAGTGCTAGCATTAGAAAACCCGGTAGTATCTACCGAGAGTGTAAGGGAACTGCCATTACAGATGGTCGTATTGGATTGGATGATGTTGGCTACTACAGGTGCTCGAGATTTAATTGGTACTTTAGGAACAGGTTTGCGCAAACTAACACTATGATTTACTACGTGAATTCTATTTTTAAGTGGATCATCAGCCACAGCGGTCGAAAAAGATTTGGCAAAAGATGTGATTCCTAACCCAATGCTAGACAAAAAGATAAGACTGAAATATTTTCTCACGGACAGCTTTTTTTAAATTAATAAATGTGTTAAAAACATTTAATTGTAATGTATATAAACACACTGGCAAGCCTATCAACATATTGCGTGATTCGTGTGAGTTCACCTATTATCACCTAATAACTATTGATTATTAAGAGACATCGGTCTATCTTACTAGTATAAATTATTTATGTATGCGAAAACTTCTTCTTATTAGCCTTTTGGCCTGTATACTTTCACCCAGTTTACTAGCACAAGTGCGCTATTTTGAATGGATTGACCCCAAAACGACCCTGAGAGTAAAGCTAGAGCCCGATACCCATGAACTTTGGAAAGAAGTAAAAGGTGGAGTTTGGGTAAAAAGCAATGCAGTAAGCTTTGATGAAAAAATAGTAGCAGATTTACCAGGTGACTACTCCGTGCATTCGGCATTTTACACAGGCGATTCGGTAGTTACGTTTACCCTACACGGTATGGGTAATGTATACACCTACCATACAAACACACAAACATTAGAGCGCTTAGATCATTCTTTTTACAAGGGCTATAATTTTAATAGTACGGAGTTTATACGGCAGGATACCTTGTATAGTTTTGGGGGCTATGGCTTTTGGCATTTTAACAATACTCAAACCTTTTTTGACAAAAAATCTAAGGAATGGTTTTTGTATAAAAGCAAAAACAAGGGTCCCGAAACCATTAAGGGTGGCTTACAGGGATACGATGGGGCTAAAGATGTTTTTTATAGCGGTTTAGGTTTTGATGATCCTGTAATGATTGGTGGCAAAAGAGAGAATAGTAAACTTTTTTATCAATTTGATTTTAAAACCAAAGAATGGACCTATTTGGGGGAAGTAAATAAAAACCTTCAGTTAACAAATACTCACTTAGAAATATACTGGAATGGGCGGTATTTTATAGGATGGAGCACGGATGAGCTGTACATTATAGACCCTAGCGAAAATAAAATTTACAGTAACTCTAAAATAGAACTAGCTTTTGATGCAGGAGGTAAATTGCATACTAAAGCAGATACCTTGCTGTATTATTCCTCCAATGGCCGAACTATTTTAAAGTATGCTATCAAAAACATTATTGAGAATTCAGACGAATTAGGTCCACTCTATACAAACAGCATTTTTACCAGTAACTATATGCCTATTGGCTTGGGCGTTCTGTTACTAGGAGGCTTGGGTGCCTATGTACAAGTGCGGCGCAGTAAACGTAAACGAAGTAGTTACTATACGGAACAAGAAGAAAACTTACTCAGCGCCTTTATACAATCGGGCAGCTTAAGTACACAAGATATTAATGATGTGCTGGGCAGCGCCTCTAAATCTTTAGACAACCAACGTAGAATACGCTCTATTACGATTAAACAGATTAACCAAAAGTTGTTTGAAGCGTATGGCGTAAAAGAAGGGATTGAAAAGCAATCTGATGTGGAGGATAAACGCTTAAGCATTTACAATTTACAGGAAAGTTTAGCGGAGAGGTTAAAGAAAGATGGGCGGTTTTTATAAGGTAAAATGTAGTCCAAATAAAAAGGCCTCTCGACTATACGTCGGGATGCGCTGAACCAGCTTAACTAAAAAAAAATCCCGGAATTTCTTCCGGGATTGGTGGGAGATACTGGGTTCGAACCAGTGACCCCCTGCTTGTAAGGCAGGTGCTCTGAACCAGCTGAGCTAATCTCCCCTGTTTTTATTCGTATTGTTCACTTTGGGTGACCCTCCCGATTTTATATCGGGATGTGCTGAAACCAGCTGAGCTAATCTCCCATTGGGATTGCAAATATAGAAGGTCTGAGCCAATTGCCAAAAAAAATGTGAGATTTTAGTGTTTAGCTCGTTCTTTTCAGGTGTAGGTACCTATAATTTAGGTTCAATCCCTGCGTTATCATTCCTAAAAAGCTTTATTTCGCAATTAAACCAAAACCCTGTATCTTCGAGTACCCAATATAAAACCTATGGCAGAAGTACATATTCCCCGCCTCGACTTAAACGATTACGTTTACGGCACCCCCGAACAAAAGAAAAAGTTTTCGGACGATTTAGGCAAAGCCTATACCGATACCGGCTTTGTAACCATAGCCAACCATGGCCTAAGCCCGCAATTGATTGAGGAGCTGTACCACGAAGTAAAAAACTTTTTTGCTTTACCTGAAGCTACCAAATTGGCTTATGAAAAGCCTGGACTAGCCGGGCAACGTGGCTATACCAGCAAAGGCAAAGAAAAAGCTAAAGATTCGAAAACGCCCGATTTAAAAGAATTTTGGCAGCGTGGCCAAACCGTTAGCGATGGCGATGTGGTAAAAAACGAATACCCCGACAATATAGACGTAACAGAAAACCCTCGATTTAATAGCGTTACCCGTGAGGTATACGAAAGCCTAGAGGCTTCGGGCAAGCATTTATTGCGGGCCATAGCCAATTACTTAGCCCTACCCGAAAATTATTTCGACGATAAGGTACATAACGGCAATTCTATTTTACGTGCCATTCACTACTTCCCTATTGAAGACCCCGATAGCGTACCGGCCGATGCCGTACGTGCAGGTGCGCATGAAGACATCAACTTAATTACCTTACTCATTGGCGCCAGCGCCGATGGTTTAGAAGTACTTACCCGTGATGGACAGTGGTTCCCGGTAAAAGCACATGGCGAAGATATTGTGGTAAACGTAGGCGATATGTTGCAACGTTTAACCAATAATAAGTTAAAATCTACTACCCACCGCGTAGTAAACCCTCCTCGTGAGCTGATGAAAAATTCTCGTTTTTCGGTGCCTTTCTTTTTACACCCGAAATCGAATATGGATTTAACTTGCTTGGAATCGTGTATGGATGCAGAAAATCCGAAAGCCTATAACGATATGACCGCCGGCGAATACCTGGATGAGCGCCTACGGGAAATAGGCTTAAAAATGTAAGCGAAAAATTTAAAGATGCACCTCATTCGGAAACGGATGGGGTGTTATTTTTTGAGGGCCTCTTTAACAGCCAGCAACAATTCGTTGGGGTGTTGGCTACCCACTACGTACACTAAATTGTCTTTATCGGTGAGGTAAATGGCATCCTTGCCGCCGGCATAAAAACGAATGGTGCCATTTTTATGCAAATTGTATACCGGGTTGTTAATGAAATAGCGGCTGTAGGGCTGGCGCTCTACTTTTACAATGCTATTTAAATCTATTTTTACCAATTTGGTAGTCCATAACCCATCGAGCAAAATGCTCTTGTTTTGTATGCGTGTTCTGAAATGCATCAAAAACATCATCAAAATAGACAATACCAAAATGCCGAAGCCTACCACCAAAAATAATTCGGCATTGGCATCATTTTCAGAAAAATAATAGGCGGCAAAACAAAACAAGGCCATCACCATACGAATGCTGATGCGGTTATAATCGCGGCCGAGGTATTGTTTTTCGATATAGGTACTTGGTAAACTCATAGCTTAAGCGTTAGGTGCTAATATAAGCACTTTTTTAGTGTTCGAGTCAACTTTATAACGTTCGTGTATGCGCATACCGGCTACCCACAAAATATCGCCGTTGCCATTTTGTAGGACCAAGGTGCTGTCTTTTTGATTTCGAGGAATTTTATGCTCGATAAATAAGTCGCTCAATTTCTTTTGACCCTGCATGCCCAAGGGTTGGTAGCAATCGCCCACCTGCCAAGAACGCAGTACCAAAGGATACACCAACAAGTCGGCATTTAGTTGCGCTTTTTGATTTGTTTTTTCTAACACGAAGTCGGCAATATCGATGTTCTGTACCGTATAGTGCTGCTTGTTCCAGCTGATCTCAGTTTGATTGGACTGCACCGTTGTGGCTAGCGGGCTTGTCGAAAGGGCACTGCTCAGGTACAAGCAATCGCGGTCGAGCAAGAGCTCGTGTGTTGCCGACTGAAACACTTTGCCGGCGTGGCCATTCCAGCTGGCGCATAAATCGGCCAATACCGATTCGGTAAATCCGTAGGGTTTAAACAATTCGAACAACAACGTTTTTTGCGGAAGGAGTGTTTTTAAGGGAGCTAGGGCAATGCGCAAAGTCCCATCAGCAGTTGTTTCAAAAAGTTGCGCATGCAGTTCGGCTACATGTTGGTGCAATAGCGCTTCCAATTCGGCCATTCTGCGGGCGTTTTGCTCAAAGGTATGTTCTAAAGATGGGTTTAGTTCTTTGAGCACCGGCACCACTTCGTGCCTTAATTTATTGCGTGCGTATTTTACAGATTGGTTGGAGGAATCTTCTTGAAACAAGAAACCTTCTTGTGCTACCAGCGCATCTACATCTTCTCTTTTAAGATACAAAAGCGGCCGAATTAAAAAATCTCGTTTGGGCAAAATGCCGTGCAAACCGCTTACGCCGGTTCCCCGTACCAAATTTAGTAGGATGGTTTCTACACTATCGTTTTGATGGTGGGCTACCGCAACGTAGTGGTAGCCTTCGCTTTGCCTCAGGTGTTCTAACCACTGGTAGCGAAGTTCGCGGGCAGCCATTTGAATAGAAAGTTGCTCGGCTTGGGCATAGGCTTCAGTTTGAAAACGGGTACTATAAAAAGGCACATCCAACTGCTTGGCTAGCTCTTCGCAGAAGCGTTCATCTTCATCCGATTCGGCGGCCCGTAAGCCAAAATTTGCATGCGCCAAGCCGAAGCGATAGCCAGCGGCCTTGTATAAATGAGCCATGAGTACCGAATCTTTACCACCACTTAGTGCCAGCAAAACACGCTCTTCTGGATAAAAAAGTGCGTTTTGTTGTATAAACTGGGTGAATTTTTCGGTGCTTAACATTATCCAAATTTATTTATTAATATCCTTAGCCAAAAAACTAATTTTGTAAGGTGAAAAAACTCGTATTCACTTTCTTACTACTAGGTCTGGTGCTAGCTGCTAAAAGCCAGCAAAAGTCTAGGGTACAATTGGTATCGTCGGTAAAAGTAATTGGCATGCCCAATGTAGATTTATTAAAAGTAATTCGCCCCGTTTTTTCGCAAGATGGCTCTACGCTATCTGCAGATAGTGCCTTATTTAATCAAGCCCAAAACACTTTTGATGCCTTTGGCAATGTAGTAATTACACAAATGAGTGGCACTATCATTTATTCGGATACGCTAAACTACAATGGCAATACCAAAATTGCCTTGCTTACACGCCGCGTGCGTATGGTTGATGGCGATGCGGTTTTAACTACCGAATACCTCACCTATAACTTGGGAACCCGTATTGGCACCTATAACGGAGGGGGTAAAATTGTAAATGGCAAAAACGTATTGACGAGTAAAAATGGGTACTATTTTGCCAATAGTAGAGATGCCTATTTTCGCCGCGATGTGCTGGTTACATCACCCAATAGCACTATAAAATCGGATACGCTCCGTTATAATACGGGCACCAAAATTTCTTATTTCTATGGCCCTACAAAAATTAAGGGGAAAGACGATACGCTTTATACTGAAAATGGGGAATACAATACCATTTATGACCAAGCCAAGTTTGGCAAAAATAATTTATACACGCAAGGCAGCAAAAGCCTCACTGGCGATAGTTTGTTTTACGATGGCAAACGTGGTTATGGACGAGCTGTTAAAAACATTGTGTTTATTGATACCGCCGACAAAATTATACTGAAAGGAAATTTGGGTATTTATAGAAAAGCGGATGAGAGTACTTTAGTTACCCAAAATGCCTATATTATTTTAAGCACCGAGAATGATTCGACCGGGGTGGATTCTATTTGGCTAACTGCCGATACCCTATTAAGCAGGGTGGTACTGCGAAGGAATTTGAAGCCCTTAGCTATGATGGAGCCTAAAAATGATTTGGAAATTATGGCTGAAACGGAAAAGGTTACCACCACAGACACCGGTATACCGGAGGAGGATAGCAACAATACCCCTCAAAAAGTAGTTACAGATCCTGCTGAAGCCTCTAGCAAAAAAGAAGAAAAACAAGCTGACAAGGCCGCTAAAAAACAAGCTTCAACTTTGCTACAAAAGATACCCGAAGAGGCTAATTTAGATACGGTAAAAACGCGGACTTTATTGGCCTACCATCACGTTAAGGTGTTTAAATCTGATTTGCAGGCCAGGGCCGATTCGCTCTATTTTAATTATACCGATTCTATTATGCGGTGCTATAGCAATCCAATGGTTTGGACCCAGGGATCGCAATTAAGTGCCGATACCATTTACTTGCAACTAAAAAAAAGGCAGTTGAATAAAATGCTACTCAACACCAAGGGCTTTATTGCCAATACCGAGGGCGACTCAACAAAATTTAACCAAGTACGAGGCAAGCTGATGGCTGGCTACTTTAAAAACAATACACTAGAACGCTTATTTGCCGATGGCAATTCGGAGAGTGTGTATTTCTTAAAAGAAGAAGACGGTAGCTACTCGGGTATGAACCGCTCGGTTAGTAGCCGGATTAAAATCTTATTTGGAAAAAATAGCCTTAATGATATTTATTTTATCAAAAAACCAGAAATGGTGTATAATCCAATGGATAAGCTTGAGAAAGATAAAGAACTATTAGAGGGCTTTATTTGGAAACCAAAGGATAGGCCTCTTTCTAAAGAATCTATTATTCCGAGCATCTACCAAGTACCGCCAAAAAAGGCTGAAGTTAGTAAACCAACTACTCAAACTACGGCACCTAAAAAGAAATTAAAAAAGAATTAAGCTCTACTTTTTAAGAATTGGAAAAGTTGAGCTAAGGCTTTAGAACGGTGCGAAATTCGATTTTTATCGGCTAAACTCATTTCCGCAAACGTATAGGCATAGCCATTGGGAATAAAAATAGGATCGTAGCCAAAGCCTGCTACTCCCGCACATTCGGTAGCTAGGTTACCTTCTACTTCGCCTCTAAAAAGGTGGGTTTCCCCATCCATTACTAAAGAAATTACCGATACAAAGCGGGCCTTTCTGTTGGTTTGGCACTGCATACGCTCCAATAGCAATTCTAAATTTAATTTGGGGTCTCTACTGCCTGAGTAACGTGCCGAATAAATACCCGGTTTTCCATGTAGTGCATCTACCTCTAAGCCCGAATCGTCGGCAAAACAGTTTAACCCAAAATGTTGAAACACATAGCTGCTTTTAATGGTAGCATTGGCCTCAAAAGTGTCGCCTATTTCGTCAATTTCATCACGGCAGCCAATATCTGTTAAACTACGCAAGCGAATTCCTGCGTCGGCTACTAGTTCTTGAATTTCTTCGAGTTTGTGTGAATTATGGGTGGCAAATATCAAATCCATAAAACTAAAAAGCTTTCATTGCATTCCAAAAGGCTACTTTTTTATGTTGCGTTTGCTCCAACTCCGCCAAGCTAAAGGTGGCTAATACGCGAACGCCTTCGTGTGTAAAAGGTTCGTTAGAAGCCGTATTGACCAAGCCCAAGGTAGCAGGTGCTATGCCGAACAAACAGATTTTAGCACAAGCGAAAAAAGTGTGTAAAACCTCAAAATTTAGTGGCGGCTGATTGGCTATATTCAAAATAGCTACATCTTCTTGCTGCAATCCTTTTGCTTGCAAAATTTTTAAGAGTAAATCTAAGTGCTGTTTTTCTAGGTGCTTTTCGTTGGGGCAATTAACCAGTAGTAAGAAAAATCGATTGTTACCGCCCAAATAATCAAATGAAATGGACGCTAGAGGTGCATTATTTTCTTTAGTGTCTCCAATTGCATACAGCTCTTCATTAAAAAGAATGTGTAGCGCTTGAACGTTGTTACTGAGTAAAGACATGGCCTAAAGATAAGAAAAGCTAAGCTGTTAAAAATAGTTAAAGAGCAGGTATAATTACAATTAAAGCCCTAAATTGGACTCCATGAAGTTATCAAAAGAGATTTTCGATTAATTTTACGCAATTAGGCTAAATAATTGATTATATCTGATAATTTTGCGACGGGTTAGGTGAATTAAAAATAGCTTCATCATCCACACATCCATAATAAAGAAATGAAAAAAATAGCAGGGATTATTTTAATTATCATAGGGCTCACCGCTCAAGTAGCAAAAGCACAAAAGGTTGCATTGGATAAAGTTGTTGCCGTGGTAGGTAGTGCCATTATCCTAAAATCGGATTTAGAAATGCAATATGCCCAATACTTGGCCCAAGGCAACCCTGCCGATGAAACCTTAAAATGCTATTTTTTACAACAATTACTAACGCAGAAATTATTATCCCAACAAGCCATTATAGATTCGGTAATGGTTACCGAAGAGCAGGTTGACGATGAAATTAGCCGTAGAATGCGTACCATGATAAGTCGTGCTGGTGGGCAAGAGCGTTTGGAGCAATTTTTAAATCGTTCGGTACTACAATATAAAGATGAAATTAGACCCGATATTCGGGAACAGTTAGTGGCTAATAAAATGCAGGGTACTATCTCCGAAAAAGTATCGGTAAGCCCCGATGATGTCAAAAAATATTTCGAACGCATTCCAAAAGATAGCCTGCCCTCATTTAACACCGAAATAGAGGTGGGTGCCGTAGTGCTTTACCCCAAACTCACTAAAAAAGAAAAAGAAGCCTACCGAGATAGAGTAGAAGCCCTCCGTTTACGTATAAAAGGTGGAGAAGATTTTGGCACCTTGGCTAGATTGTATTCTCAGGATTTAGGCTCAGCTACCGAAGGTGGCGATTTGGGTTTTATGGACCGCACCATGTTGGTAAAAGAATTTGCTGCCAATGCCTTTAAAATAAAGGCCGGCGAAATGTCGCAAGTGTTTGAAACCGAGTATGGCTTTCACGTACTAAAAGTAATGGAACGCCGAGGCGAACAAGTGAGAGCGCAACATATTTTAATTAAAACTGAACCCACACCTGCTAGTTTAGAGCGCTGCAAAGCTCTTGCAGATAGTGTGTATAATTTGGTAAGTATCAAAAAATTAGACTTTTCGGCCGCAGCTTCGCTTCACTCTGATGATAACGACACCAAATTTAATGGCGGAATGATGCTGAATGCCGAAAATGTACAAAGCAGAAGTACGTTTATCCCTACCGATAAAATAGACCCCGCTTTGTTCTTAACTATTGATACCATGAAAGTGGGTAACATTTCTAAACCGACTTCTTTTGTTTCTCCGGCCGGGCAACAAGGTTATCGTTTTGTATTTCTTAAATCGAGAATCGGGCCGCACAAGGCTAGCTTAGAACAAGACTATCCAAAAATTAAGGATGCCGCCTATGATGATGAAGTAAACAAAGTGGTAAGTGCTTGGTTCGAAAAACGTAGAAAAAGCACCTTCATTAAAATAGATCCGGAATATCTTACCTGTAAAGATTTGCAAGATTGGCCTACTCCGCCACTGGCTAATTAGATTCTTTAATTGGTATATTTTTCAGGAAAGCTAATTATGCTTATCGGCATAAATGCCTTAAGCATCTATTAATAAACCATTTTATTAGTTCATTTACTAGCTAGAATAGAGTTCTATTGGTGCCCTTTTTTTAGCCATCACCACTTTTTAGCCTAAAGGGAACATTTCTAATTAAACCTTTGTTTTAAATCACTATCCCAAGAAGTATACGAACCTCTGTTTTACAAATCAGTTTAAACAGTATATTTGAAAGTAAAAGGAAAAAACACCATGCAAGCCCCATTAAAAACGTTCGCCATCACCTGCCTTTTATACCTGGGTGTAAGCAGCCATTCTAAAGCTCAGTTTATTCAAAATGATCAAGGCGCACCATTTTTAGGCATCAACTACACCGATGTAAAGGGTTACCCTTACCTGTTCGAAAACTGGACAGAGGGTACTGTAAAGCTTAGTAATGGGAAAAGCTATACCAATGTTCAGCTCAAATATAATTTATTACGGGATGAACTCTTTTTTAAAGACATTAAAACCGATCAACTATTGGCTTTTGTAATACCTGTAGTAGAATTTAAACTAAACGATAAAGATAAGGCTTCAATTTTATACAGAAATGGATATAAAGCCATTGACGACAATACCGAAAAAAACTATTACCAAGTGTTGTTTGATGGCGGCACGCAACTACTTAAAAGAACGAGCAAAAAAATAAACGAAGAAAAACCTTTTAACTCGGCTAGTATAATTAAAAGTTTTGAAGTGCTTAACTTCTATTATATTAGCAACAACAATACGCTTATCAGAATTAGAAAAGACAAAAAAAGTATATTGGCTGCCTTAGCAAATCAGGGCAGTGCTTTAGAAAATTATCTGCAAGAAAAATCGTTAAATCTTAAAAATGAAGAAGATTTAATTCAATTCATTCAATACTATAACTCCTTATAATGATGAAAAAATTTAGCTTTCTATTTATTTTGATAGCCGCAGCCGCAAGTACACTGCAGGCACAATCTGTAAAAGAGCAATTGGTTTTCGACCAACAAGACCGAGCCTTACTTACTAGCAGCAATTTAAGAGAAGAGGGAACTCCGCTGCTTACTACAACGTGGCTGAAAGGCTTAGTAAAGTTTACAAATGGTAACACCTATAAAGCCGATTTTTTAAAATACGATTTAGAGAAAGATCAAGTGTATTTTAAGGATACCAAGAGCGACGATTTATTGCAATTTTCCCTACCAGTAAGTGAGTTTAGCTTAATTATTGGCGATGAAACGCTCCTATTTAAAAGTGGATTTGCCCCTATAGATAGAACTAAAACGAGTAGTTTTTATCAAGTATTAAGCGATGGAAGTGTGCAATTGTTAAAACGCCGTGTAAAACAGCCCTTCGATGAACGTGCATTCAATTCGGCCACTACTACCCGCACCTACAAAGAAGATGAATACTACTACTTAGCCAAAAACAATGTGCCGGTAAAAATTAAGAAAGATAAAAAACAGGTAATGGCAGCTTTAGGAAATCATGCAGCCGAATTAGAGGCCTATATAACCGAGGAGAAGCTTAACCTAAAAAACGAAGCAGATCTGATGCGACTGATTGTATTTTATAATTCCTTATAAATTATAATTTGGTCCAAGTAGTGCTCTCTTTGCTATCGTTTAGCTGAATACCTGCTTCTTGTAAGGCAATGCGTATTTTATCGGAAGTAGCGTAATCTTGTTTCGCTTTTGCTTCGTTGCGAAGTTTAATAACTAAATCCATTAATGGTGCAAGCTCCGTACCTTCCTTGCCTTCGGCTTGTAAACCCAATACATCAAACACCATTTGTTTCACAAATTGGCTTAGGCTAGCTAAATCGGCTACAGAGATTTGCACCTTGCCATCGTTTATGCCGTTAATCAATTTTACAGCCTCAAACAGTTCAGCAATAAGAATAGGGCTGTTAAAATCATCATTCATAGCCGCATAGCCACGTGCTTTTAAGGCGGCTACATCGCAGGTAGATTGATCGCTCGGCTTCAAGCCATTTAGCAAATCAACTGCTTGTAACAAGCGCTTAAATCCTTTTTCTGATGCTTCTAGGGCTTCGTTCGAAAAATCGAGCGTACTGCGGTAATGCGCTTGCAGCATAAAGAACCGAACGGTCATAGGCGAAAAGGCCTTACTCAACGAAGGGTGATTCCCGCTAAACAATTCGCCGGGTAAAAAGCCATTGCCCGCACTTTTAGACATGCGGGTGCCGTTTACGGTAAGCATATTGGTATGCATCCAAAAGCGGGCGGGCTCGTGGTGGTTACATGCCTGCGATTGTGCAATTTCATTGGTATGATGCGTAGCCGCTAAATCTAATCCACCCCCATGAATGTCAAACGTATCGCCTAAATATTTTTTACTCATGGCCGAACATTCAATATGCCAGCCCGGGAAACCCCAACCCCATGGCGACGGCCAACGCATAATATGTTCGGGTTTTGCTTTAATCCAAAGTGCAAAATCTAAACGTCCTTTTTTATCGTCTTGGCCCCCTAACTCACGGGTGTTGGCCAGTAAATCTTCTAACTGGCGGTTAGTTAAAATGGTATAATTATGATTTTGGCTATATTTTTCAACATCAAAATATACGGTGCCATTTACTTCATAAGCCAAGCCGCTTGCCAAAATCTCTTTTACCATTTCTATTTGCTCGGCAATATGACCGGTAGCAGTTGGTTCAATGCTTGGCGGCAAGGTGTTTAATAAGCCCATTACTTCGTGGAAACCTAAGGTGTAGCGTTGTACAATTTCCATGGGCTCTACCTGCTCTAGCTTGGCTTTTTTAGCAAATTTATCATCCCCTTCATCGCGGTCGCCCTCTAAATGACCAGCATCGGTAATGTTGCGCACATAACGCACTTTATAGCCCAAGTGCAGCAAATACCTGTAAATTAAATCGAAAGAAACAAAGGTACGGCAATTGCCTAGATGCACATCGCTGTACACGGTAGGGCCACATACGTACATACCAACTAAAGGTGGTTGTAGTGGGATAAAAAGTTCTTTGCTACGAGTTAAGGTATTATAAACCTGTACTTGGTTTTTCATGCCACAAAGGTATAAAAATGCTTAGTTATCTAGTTCTAAATCTGCCCGAACTGCAAAATGATCGGATAGTTTTTTATTAATAATACGGTAATTTCTAACACCAAAATTTGGAGTAGCTAAAATATAATCGATTTGAAAATTAGGGAAATCGCCATTATAAGTAACGCCTAGGCCACTTCCTTTCTCTTTAAAGGTATTCACCAAGCCATTGGCCATTTGGTGTACAGTATACGAAACAGGCGTATCGTTAAAATCGCCAGCTAGCACATAAGGCGTTGTGCAGGTGCTGGTATGTTTTTTTACCAAGGCTACTTGCATGCTGCGTTTTATAAAGGCCCGTTTTAAACGCCCTCCTATTCTACGCGACGAAGTCATATCTGTTTGAATTTCTTCTTGCACTTGGTGGATATACTCGTAATCTTTTGGTTGAAATTTAATGGATTGGAGATGCACATTATACACCCGAAATGTTTGTTTTCGATAAAGCACATCGGCGTAAATAGCTTCGTTGCCTCGTTGTTTTTTATCAAAACGAATACTCCCTTTTTTTACAATAGGGAACTTAGAGAAAATGGCTAGGCCAATAGCTTCGAAACCATTATCGGTTGCAGGTTCGAAGTAATAATGCTCGGTTTGTAAAATCTCTTTAATTAGCTTTTTGAAATTGTATTTACCCCGATTACGAGAAAAAAATTCCTGAAAACAAATCACATCGGGCTGCTCTTTACGAATAATGGTAAGCATTTGATCGCGGATAGTTTCTTCATTTTGAAATCCGAATTTTTTAAAACTGTGCACATTGTAGGTTAAAATGCGCACAAAATCTGGCGATGATTTTGGCACCTCAATGGCGGTAGATTCTCTAAAACCGACGAAACTGGTAAGAACATTCCAACCCACTAATACGGCTATTAGCGACGGTACTGCAAAAACAGGTTTACGGAACAACCAAAATACCACACAAAGCAAATTAAAAAGCAAAATAAAGGGATAGGCCAAACCCACAAAAGCTATGGGCCAAAAACTAGCAGGGTTTATATAGGGAGCCAAATAAGAAAGTAGCAAAAAGAAAATTGCAAGCGCATTTAAGAACAGCAAAAATTTGCTCAATAACCCAATATGTGGTTTTCCTCTTCTCATACTATGTTAATAAAAATCCCAGGGTTTACGTATGCGCCACACTTTCATCAATATAAAACCAAAAAGTGCACCACCCAAATGCGCAAAATGCGCTACCGAGTCGCCGCTAAATTGAGCTACACCCAAAAACAATTCAATAACGATATAAACCGGAATGATGTATTTGGCTTTTACAGGCACAGGGATAAACATGATGAACAATTCGGCATTGGGGAATAATAAACCAAAGGCCGTTAAAAGGCCAAATATAGCGCCAGAAGCACCTAGCATGGGTCCGTAATAAATTTCTTGCAGGGTACGCAGATGATCGGGATTAGTGGAAGTATAGGAAGCCACATCAATGGTAATACTACCGGCAATACCGTATACCTCTATGGCTTGAATTGCCATTTGCAAGGCTAAAGCCCCCAGACCCGTAATGAGGTAAAAATTTAAAAACCGTTTGGCACCAAACAAATATTCTAACTGGGAGCCAAAGGTGTATAAGGCAAACATGTTAAATAAAATATGCGCAAAGCTCACCGGGCTATGCATAAACATGTAGGTAATTACCTGCCAAATTCTAAAGTTGGGCGAATCGAAATAAAATACGCCAAAATTCTCTACCATGGGGTAAGCTCCGTCTTTGCTAAATAGTAGTGTAGCAATATAGAAGATGATATTAATGATGAGCAGGTTTTTTACGACCGTTGGTGTATTTGCAAAGGGTAATCGCATAGCGCTATTTTTCAAATTTTTGGAGTAACTCCTCCAAACTAAAGGTAACAATTATTGGTTTTCCACTGATAGAAACCTGAGGCATTTCGCAGGCAAAAAGCTCATCTATTAGGGCGGTCATTTCTTCTAAATTTAAATTTGTACCCGCTTTAATGGCCGAGTTTTTTGCCAAGGTACGAGCCAGCTGATCTCGTTTATTTAATTTGAGTGCCGCTTGGTTATTTTTAAACCCTTCTAACAATTGCTCTAAAACTTCCACTTCGCTAGCCGTAGAGGTAATATCGGCAGGCACGCCCTCCACCACAAAAGCATTGTTCCCAAATTCGCGAATTTGAAAGCCTAAAGCCTGTATATCGGGTAACAATTCTTTTACCAATTCGGCATCAGTTGCCGAAAGTGTAACCGTTTCTGGAAATAAACTTTGCTGCGAAGTGCCCGGCTTTGTGGCTAATTGTTGCACAAAGCGTTCGTATAAAATACGTTCGTGGGCCGCTTGTTGATCTATAAGCAGGCAACCCGATTTAATAGTAGATAAAATGAACCGTTGATGCAGCTGCACAATTTGCTTCTCTCCAGCCTTTGTAAATATCTGTTCATCCTCCGTACCAAAATTTAATGCTGTAGGCTGATGTGAGACGCTTTTAAGCACTTCGTGAATGCCCGACCAATCCTGTTCAATCTTTTCGCGGCTTTGGCCCATATGATGCCTCGATGGCGCCGATTCAACCGAAGCGGCAAAGGGATTAAAATTGGGATTTACCCGAATACTAGGTGCCACAATATCTTCGGGCGACTGCTGGGTAATCATTTGGCTAAAGCCCGTTTCTTGGTTGAAATCTAAAGTTGGCGCAATGTTATACCTACCCAAAGAACGCTTTACTGCAGAACGAATAATGGCATACATGGCTTTTTCATCCTGAAATTTAATTTCGGTTTTGGTAGGATGTACGTTAATATCAATTTGTGTAGGATCAATTTCAATAAACAAAACATACAAGGGAAAACTATCCCTACTCAATACTTCATCAAAAGCCGAAGCCACCGCATGGTTGAGGTAGGCATCTTTAATAAATCTACGGTTTACAAAGAAGAACTGTTCTCCACGTGTTTTTTTGGCAAACTCGGGTTTGCCCACAAATCCTTCAATATTAATAATGCTAGTTTCTTCGGAAACGGGCACCAACTTTTGATTGTAGCCAGCACCAAAAACATGCACAATGCGTTGCTTTAAACTAGTTGAAGGCAAATGAAACAGCTCATTACCATCGTGGTGTAAAGAGAAAAACAAATCGGGGTGTGCCAAAGCTACCCGCTGAAATTCATCAATAATATGGCGCAACTCCACCGAATTACTTTTTAAAAAGTTACGGCGGGCGGGCGTATTATAAAATAAGTTCTTAATACTGATACTCGTTCCGGCAGCACAAGCAATGGGTTCTTGCTTTTGCACCGTAGAGCCTTCAATTTCTACTAAAGTTCCCAACTCATCTTCTACCCTGCGGGTTTTTAATTCTACTTGGGCAATAGCCGCAATTGAAGCCATGGCTTCGCCCCTAAACCCTTTGGTTCGAATGGCAAATAAATCGGCAGCTTCTTTAATTTTAGAGGTGGCGTGACGCTCAAAACACATACGAGCATCAGTTGGGCTCATGCCACAGCCATTATCAAGCACCTGAATAAGTGCCTTTCCGGCATCTTTTACCAACAATTGAATGCGATCGGCACCGGCATCAATGGCATTCTCTAACAGTTCTTTAACTGCCGAAGCCGGACGCTGAACCACCTCACCTGCAGCAATTTGGTTTGCAACAGAATCGGGTAAAAGTTGAATAATATCTGACATGAACTGCTAAAATAGCTATTTTTTTGCCATTTTAAAGGCTAAAATTTGCTTCGCATTCGCATTCAAACGGCACAATCCCTATATTTAAACACAGAAAACAACATACCATGAAAAAAATCCTTTTCTTTTTAGCCCTTAGCTTTTTATGGGGCTGTTCAGGCAAAAAATCGGTCGATACCTTAATTTACAATGCACACATTTACACCGTTGATAGCGCATTTACTGAGGCAGAGGCCATGGCCATAATCGATGGTAAAATTATAGCCATTGGCAAAAGTGTCGATTTGCAAAAAGAGTACAGCGCCAAAGAAGAAATAGATGCCAAAGGGAAAGCTATTTACCCAGGTTTTATTGACGGGCATGCCCACTTTTTAGCCTATGGTCTAGGCCTAAACACTGTTGATTTGGTAGGCACCAAAAGCTGGGAAGAAATCGTAGCCAAGGTAAAAGTCTTTGCTAGTCAAAACACCGAAGGTTGGATTTTAGGCCGAGGCTGGGACCAAAATGACTGGAGCAATAAAAATTTTCCAAGCAATGCCGAACTCAACCGTTTATTCCCCAATCAACCTGTACTTTTAAACCGGGTAGATGGCCACGCAGCCATTGCCAACCAAAAAGCACTCGATTTAGCCGGCATTAAACCTGGCCAAACCTTAGTAGGTGGCGAAATTGTTACTGCTAACGGAAAATTAACGGGTCTATTGGTAGATAATGCTGTAGACCTGGTATCGAGCAAAATACCCAAACCCACTACCGAACAAGTAAACAAAGCCTTATTGGCCGCTCAAAAAAACTGCTTTGCGGCAGGGCTTACCACCGTTGTAGATTGCGGCTTAGACCACCAAGCAGTAAACACCATTGACGCCTTGCAAAAGACTGCACAATTAAAAATGCGCTTATTTGTGATGTTATCAGATAATCCTAAAAATTTCGATTTTCTAGTTAAAAATGGTGCCATTAAAACCGATCGCCTAAATGTGCGTGCCTTTAAAGTATATGCAGATGGGGCCTTGGGCTCTCGTGGGGCTTGCTTACTAAACCCTTATGCCGACAAAGCAGGGCATTCTGGATTTTTATTAAGCCCGAAAACACATTACTTAGAACTAGCACAAAAAATTGCCGATAAAGGATTTCAAATGTGTACACATGCCATTGGCGATTCGGCAAACAGAGAAATTTTAAACGTATATGCCAAGGTATTAAAAGGCAAAAACGATTTACGCTGGCGCATTGAACATGCACAAGTAGTAAACCCTGCCGACTTCGCGAAATTTGGTGCTAATTCTGTAGTGCCTTCTGTGCAACCAACACATGCCACATCCGATATGTATTGGGCCGGCGAACGTTTGGGAACCGAACGTATAAAAGGAGCCTATGCCTATCAACAATTGCTGCAACAAAATGGCTGGTTGGTTTTAGGAACCGACTTTCCGGTAGAAGATATTAGTCCCATGCGTACCTTTTACGCTGCCGTATTTCGTAAAGATGTAAAAGGTTGGCCTAGTAAAGGGTTTCAAACAGAAAATGCCTTAAGCAGAGCCGATGCACTTAGAGGAATGACCATTTGGGCAGCCAAAGGCAATTTCGAAGAAAAAGAAAAAGGCAGTATGGAGGTGGGCAAATTTGCCGATTTCATCATCCTCGATAGAGATATTTTAAAAGTATCAGATGGCCAAATTTTAGGCACCAAAGTGCTAAATACCTATGTGAATGGAGAGAAGGTTTATTAAACTCCTACTAAGTTTTACAGGCATATTGCTAGGCATACAAGCCTTTGCACAACAAAATACACCCGTGGAATGGTTGCGCCAATTTAACGATGCGCAAAAACATACGGTAGTGCTAAACAATGCCAATGATGCACTCCCACTAGCTAACATCAACCAAAAAATTGCCAGTATCAATTTAGGCTTTAACCACAGTGTGGTATTCGATAGTTTGGCTAATAAATACCAAGAGGTAGCTCCCTTTAATGGGAGTTTTTATGCCACTACCTCTTCATTAGATGCCTTATTAGACGATGTAAAGTTTTACCATACGC
Organism: Sphingobacteriales bacterium; assembly: GCA_026390835.1. Classification (GTDB taxonomy): domain Bacteria; phylum Bacteroidota; class Bacteroidia; order Sphingobacteriales; family Sphingobacteriaceae; genus JAIPAN01. Next base: position 114,827 of record JAPLFD010000020.1, on the reverse strand, counting down.
TCATTATAGCGCTTTCGGATGTGGTTATTTTCGATGTACGAGTACTTGATTTTATTAAACAAACAGAAAAGAATAAACAGGTAATTATTGCCCTCTTTGGCGATGCCCGAAGTTTAACCAAATTAGAAAGCATTCAATCACCCATTGTATGGTGCGAAAACCATACAGAAGCCGGAGCTAGCGTGGTGGCGCAAGCTATATTTGGTGGCCTCAGCATTGCTAATCATCTAAAGCAAGATTATAGTGAAAAGCTACGCAGTGGCAGTGGCTTTACCATCAAAAAAACACGCTTAAGTTATACGGTACCCGAGGCGGTTGGTATTCATACAACAGATTTAGCCCCCATAGAGGCCATTGCCTACGAAGCCATTTTTGCCAAAGCCACACCAAGTGCGGTGGTACTTGTGGTTAAAAACGGACAAGTAATTTATGAACGAGCCTTTGGCAACCCCACCTATGAGCGTACCCGGGCTACCCGCATAAACGATTTGTACGATATTGCTTCCATTACCAAAACCGTGGCTACTACGCCAGCCGTAATGCGTTTGGTTGAAAGTGATAAACTTTCGCTTGATTCGCCTTTAAGTGCCTATATAGGGCGCACCAAAGGGTTAAACAAGTCTGATATTAGCGTACGAGAAGTCATGCTACACGAGGCCGGCTTTACACCCTACATTCCTTTCTACCAGAAATTAAAACCTACGGATATAAGTCCTAGGCCAAGTGCCGAGTTTCCAACCAAGGTTACAGATAGCTTTTTCTTAAAAACCAATTACTTTACCGAGGTCATGTGGCCACAAATGTTGCGCTCTCCGCTACTAAGCAGAGGCCGCTACGTGTACAGCGATTTAAGCATGTATTTTATGAAAGAAGTAGTGGAAACACTCAGCGAACAACCTTTAGATGAGTATGTAGCGCAACAATTCTATGAGCCACTGGGCATGCAAACAGCCGGGTATTTACCAAAAAAACGCTTTGCAGTAGATCGCATTATCCCCTCAGAAAACGATACCTATTTTAGAAAAACTACCCTGCAGGGCGATGTACACGACCAAGGAGCGGCCATGCTGGGGGGCGTATCGGGGCATGCAGGCGTGTTTGCTACCGCCAACGATTTGGCCATCTTTTATCAATTACTATTAAATAAAGGAACTTACGGAGGCAAACGTTATTTTAAAGCCGGCACGGTAGAACAATTTACCACCCGGCAATCAACTACAAGTCGTAGAGGTTTGGGCTTCGACCGTTGGGATCCCAATGCTATACCTGCCTACCCTTCTAGTTTGGCTACGCCCGAAACTTTTGGACATACAGGCTATACCGGCACATGCGTATGGGCCGATGCGAAAAACGACTTGATTTATATTTTCTTATCAAACAGGGTATATCCGGAGGTGAGTGATAGGTTATCTAATTTGAGAATCAGACCACGCATTCAAGATGTGATTTATAAAGCTTTGGCTAAGTCAAATACTTCCCCACAATAGGCATGCGGCGACCAGGGCCAAAGGCCTTTGGCGATACCCGCAAAATAGGTGGTGTTTGGTAGCGTTTAAATTCGGCTTGATTGACCAATTTTAGGATGCTGTTTACCAAAAGCTCGTCGAATCCTTGGGCAATAAGTTCAGCAGGGCTTTGTTTTTGCTCAATAAACTGAAACAGTAATTTGTCTAGCACGTCGTATTCGGGCAAAGAGTCCGAATCTTTTTGTCCGGGGCGCAGCTCCGCCGAAGGCGGTTTTACGATACTATTTTGAGGTATAATTTCTTTGTTTCTATTGATGTAATTTGCCAACTGATACACTTGCGTTTTGTACACATCACCCAACACACTAATGGCGCCAGCCATATCGCCATATAAAGTACCATAACCTACAGCACATTCACTTTTATTGGATGTATTGAGCAAAATATAGCCAAACTTATTTGATAGTGCCATCAGCACCACTGCACGACTTCTAGATTGAATATTTTCTTCAGTAAGGTTGAAGGGTAAATCTTTAAATGCAGGCTTTAACATCGTATCAAAAGCTTCGGTGGCCTGCTTAATGGGCACGGTAAGCTGTTCGCAACCTAAATTATGGACCAACGCCTCTGCGTCGGCAATAGAATGTTCGCTAGAATACTCAGAAGGTAACAATACCGCCAACACATTTTCGGAGCCCAGGGCCTCCACGGCTAAAGCGCAAACTACCGCCGAATCGATACCGCCTGATAGGCCAAGGGTTGCTTTCTTAAAGCCGGATTTTTGAAAATAATCACGAATGCCTAAAGTTAAGGCCTGATAGATTTGAGCAACATCAGTTTCGGGATTTTCGGTTTTAGGAGCTAAGCCTTGTATCTTATTTTGTGAAAATTCGTAAATTTTTAACTCTTCGGAAAAAGCAGCTAATTGGTCTAATACCTCTCCTTTTTCATTAAAAACTATCGATTCTCCATCGAAAATAAGCTCCGTTTGAGCACCAATTTGATTTACATAAAAGAGAGGCAAGTTGTATTTACGACAATTATCGCCCAATATTTGAATCCGATCTTCATAGTGGTTGTAGGAAAAGGGTGATGCGGCAATATTGATCATCACATCTGGATTTTCTTTATTGAGCCAATCCATGGGTTCGGCTACGTACATCGGATCGTTATTTACATTCCACAGGTCTTCGCAAATAGTGAGTGCAATTTTGGTCCCCTTAAAACTGATGCAGGTACTGTGTTTGGCTGGCTCAAAATAACGGTACTCATCAAATACATCGTAATTGGGCAAAAGCGCTTTATTTACTTGCACTTTAACCATGCCATCGGATATAAAATAGGCTGAGTTGTATAAATTTTTACCTTTTACCTGTGGGTTTACCGTGGGCAAGCCTACAATGCAGGCAATATCGGTACAAGCGGCCGCTATGCGTTGGGCAGCGGCTTCGCATTCGGAAATAAAGGAAGTATAGTCTAATAAATCTTTAGGAGGATAACCACAAATAGCCAACTCGGCAAATACCACTACATCTGCTCCTTGAGAGCGGGCCTCGGTTAGGACTCCCAGAATTTTCTGAGTGTTGAACTCGATATTACCTACGTGGTAATTTAGTTGGGCTAATGCGATTTTCATCTGTAACAAATATAGTGGCATTTTAGTAAATTCGAGCCATGAAAATAGTTGTCCCCTCTTGCGTTTTCTTACTACTCGGCTTTAGCCTATGCATTACTAGCTGTTCACGCAGTAACGAACCCGATATAAGTAATATTAAACTGAACATCAAGATTGAACGCTTCGACCAATCGATGGAACAATTAACTGCCGGTAATGTAGCCCAGGTGGCACCTCAACTGGAAAAAAAATACGATTGGTTTTATGCCGATTATATCCAAAATATGCTCTCTGTAGGTAGCATGGCCGATACCAATTATTACCAAAACGTAAGAACTATTTTGGGCAACCCCGAATACATTGCGTTGGCCAAGGCGGTGAAAAGCACGTATCCAAATTTAAAGAAACAGGAGGCGGAATTAACCGACGCCTTTAAACGCATGAAGTATTATTTTCCGATGCAAAAAACACCTCGTTTTATCAGCTTTTTATCTGGTTTCTCGGTGCAAACGCCCATCGGAAATGGCTATGTAGGCATTGGCTTAGATATGTTTTTAGGCAAAGATTCGCCATTTTACCCGGCCTTAGTTCAAAGTATTCCGCAATACATTTCTCGACGTTTTACTCCTGAAAATATAACACCTAGAGTGGTAGAGACCTATATACGAGAAGAACTTTATCCCGAAGCGGATGCAAGCGTATCCTTATTAGATAAAATGGTGTATAACGGCAAAGTGCTCTATCTCATGCAAAAAGCCTTGCCCAACGCACCCGACAGCTTATTAATAGGCTATACCGAAGCGCAAAGTGCGTGGTGCAAAACTTATGAGACTGATATTTGGGCCTACTTTATTGACGAAAAGCTAATTTTCGAAAGTGACTATGCTAAAATTCAAAAGTTTTTAACGGATGCTCCTTTTACTCCAGGCTTGGGAGAAAACAACCAATCGGCACCCAAATTGGGCGTATGGGTAGGTTGGCAAATTGTAAAGAACTATATGGATAAACATCCCGAACTGGAGCCAAAAGATTTACTGGCATTACAAGATGCGCAAAAAATTCTGCGGAACTCGGGCTATAAGCCAAAATAAAAAGGCACCATTCTACACTCCTGGGGAATGCGGAAAGATGCCTATAAACGATAAAGCTGAACTCTTATTTAAGAATATTAAGTACCGCTTTAATGCATACTACCGAACCAATTAGCAATAACACATTGGCTATGCCGCTGGCTAGGCTAGAATCTTGAACAAAACGTCCGAAAACGCCTGCCAAACCGATAATAATGCCGTAAGTCATTAATTTATAATGCCCTGTTTCGTTCGCATTATTATTCTGGATAGTTCCTGGGGTACTTTTTGCTTTTGCCATGTTTGTATAAACTAGTAAAATTTATTTATCCGTTTGATAGCGCCGCGGCACCACTTACAATCTCCGTTAATTCGGTAGTAATGGCTGCCTGGCGGGCTTGGTTATACGATAATTTAAGTGCTTTAATTAAATCACCGGCATTTTCGGTTGCTTTATCCATGGCGGTCATTCGAGCACCGTGCTCCGATGCATGAGAATCCAATACCGCCTTATAAACCTGAATTTTAATTGATTTTGGAATTAATTCCGTCACAATTTCTTCTTGAGAAGGTTCTAAAATATAGTCGGTTTGTGTATCGGCTACTAAATCATCGGCAACCTTTGCTACTGGCAATAATTGTTCGGTAGTAATAAATTGTACGGCTGCATTTTTAAATTGGTTGTATACCAATTCTACTTTATCAAACTCCCCATCTTTAAACGCATCCATAATAGATTCGGTAATTTTTGACGTGTTTTCAAAGGTTAATTGTTGGTAGAGTTCGTTATTATTGCCTAATACGTTGTATTTACGTTTTTCGTAATAATCTTGGGTTTTCTTACCAATGGCTACAATGCTCACATTGCCTTCGCGGTATTGCGTAGCATAGCTGCCCGAAATTAATTGATTAACGGCTTTAATTACGTTCATATTAAAAGCACCAGCCAACCCACGATTGGAGGATACGGCCACAATTAATACTTTTTTAGGCTCACGAACAGCGGTATATGGCGACGATGCATCTTCTAGACTTGCCGATAAATTGGCCAAAATGGCTTTTAATTTATTGGCATAGGGACGCAATTGTAGAATGGCGTTGGTGGCACGCTTTAACTTAGCAGCCGAAACCATTTTCATGGCTTTGGTAATTTGCTGCGTTGAACTTACCGATGCAATTCTATTTCGTACTTCTTTTAAATTCGCCATGCTATTTTTGGGAGTTTAAAATTTAATATTTACCTGCTAATTCTTTCGCCACGCTTTCTAATACGCTAGTTAAGCTATCGTCGAATTTACCTGCTTTTAGCGCCGTTAACACCTCTGGGTGACGTTGCTCTATTTGCTGTAAGTATTCGGCTTCAAACTCTTTTACCTTATTTACGGGCACGTTACGCATTAAACCTTTGGTACCAATGTAAATAATGGCCACTTGTTTTTCAACCGCTACGGGTGCAAACTGGCCTTGCTTTAAAATTTCTACGTTGCGAATACCTTTATCTAATACCGCTTTGGTTGCCGAATCTAAATCGGAACCGAATTTAGAGAAAGCCTCTAGCTCACGGTATTGTGCTTGATCTAATTTTAAGGTACCAGCTACTTTCTTCATCGATTTAATTTGCGCATTACCACCCACACGTGATACCGAAATACCCACGTTGATAGCCGGGCGAACCCCTGCGTTAAATAAATTCGATTCTAAGAAAATCTGACCATCGGTAATAGAAATTACGTTGGTTGGAATATAGGCAGATACGTCGCCCGCTTGGGTTTCGATAATTGGCAGAGCGGTTAAGGAACCACCACCTTTTACAATACCTTTAATAGATTCTGGTAAATCGTTCATCGCTTGAGCGATGGCATCGTTGGCGTTGATTTTTGCAGCACGCTCTAATAAACGGCTGTGTAGGTAAAATACGTCACCTGGATATGCTTCACGGCCCGGAGGACGTTTCAATAATAAGGATACCTCACGATAAGCTACGGCTTGTTTCGATAAATCATCGTATACAATTAATGCCGGACGTCCTGTATCGCGGAAGAACTCACCAATAGCTGCACCCGCAAATGGGGCGTAGAATTGTAAAGGAGCCGGATCGGCAGCCGAAGCGGCTACTACTACCGAGAATGGCATGGCGCCATTTTCTTCGAGGGTACGTACAATTTGTGCTACGGTAGAATTTTTCTGACCGATAGCTACATATATACAAAATACAGGTTCTCCTGCTTCGTAAAATTCTTTTTGGTTGATAATGGTGTCGATACAAACGGCAGTTTTACCGGTCTGACGATCGCCAATTACCAACTCACGTTGACCACGACCGATTGGAATCATGGCATCGATAGCTTTAATACCAGTTTGCAATGGTTCGTTTACCGGCTGACGGTAAATTACACCAGGAGCTTTGCGCTCTAAAGGCATTTCGTAGGTTTTTCCGGCAATAGGGCCCTTACCATCAATTGGCTGACCGAGGGTATTTACCACACGGCCTAACATGCCATCGCCTACATTAATAGAGGCAATTTTTTTGGTACGTTTAATGGTATCGCCTTCTTTAATTTCATCAGAAGGGCCTAATAATACCACACCCACGTTGTCTTCTTCTAAGTTTAAAACGATGCCTTGCAATCCGTTATCGAATTCAACAAGTTCACCCGATTGAACTTTTGTTAAGCCGTATACACGAGCAATACCATCGCCCACTTGTAATACAGTACCTACCTCTTCGAGTTCGGCTTCTGACTTAAAGCCCGATAATTGTTGTCTTAAAATCGCCGATACTTCGTCTGGTCTAACCTCTGCCATAATTGTATATGATTTTCGTGTAATCTATGTGTTGTTGCGTAAACCGTTTAGGCAACCACTTTTTGTTCAAATTCTTTTTTTAATTTATTCAGTTTGGTTCTCAAGGTGGCATCAACTTGTTTGTCGCCCACTTGCAATACAAAACCGCCAATAGTTGCCGGGTCTATGGTAGTTTCTAATACCACTTCGTTGGCTCCCATTGATTTTACGAGTGCAATGATTTGCTTTTTAGCATCATCACTTAATGCACTTGCTGCCTTTACTTTGGCTATTACAATGCCTTTAATTGCCTGGTAAGCTGCAATATAAGCTTTCGCCGAAGGCAACAACAAGGATGCTCTGCCTTTGTTTACCATCAATACAAAAAATGCATTCACAATTTTGTGCACTTTGCTACCAAATACCCCCTGCAATACGGCTGCTTTTTTATCCAAACTGATGATTGGATTTTTAAGCACAGCAACCAATTCTGGGTTTTCGTGACAAACCTGCACAAAAAGCAACATTTGCTCTTGCACCTGATCTAACACCTTTTGTTCGGTGGCTAAATCGATGAGAGATTTGGCGTATCGTGATGCAACTTGTAATTCAGACATTTCTTTTTCGTTGGAAGTTTTATATTTACAATTTAACTTCTTTCAATAATTCGCTAACCAAAGTTTCTTGTTTCTTTTGGTCTTCAAATTGTTTATTTAATACTTTCTCAGCAATTTCTAAGGATAAGCTAGCCACTTGGTTTTTGACTTCGGCTAGGGCTGCTGTTTTTTGGCTATCAATTTCTTGTTTTGCTTTTTCAATCAATTTGGCACCTTCTACTTGAGCACTTGTTTTTGCTTCGGCTACAATTTGATCTTTTAGCGTTTTTGCTTCTTTCAAAATTACATCACGTTCGGCACGGGCTTGTTTTAATAGCGATTCGTTTTCGCTAGTTAAACGAGCCATTTCTTCTTTTGCTTTTTTTGCCGATTCTAGGGCTTCTTCAATAGAACGTTCGCGTTCATCGAGTGCCTGAACAATTGGTTTCCATGCCATTTTGCGCAATAATACAAATAAGAGTAAAAAAGCGACAGTAGACCAAATGAACAATCCCGGATCGGGGCTTACTAATGGATTGATTGCTAAAAACATAAAATTCGTTTTATGGTATGATTAAGGTAAAAATAAGAGCCATTGCCAACCGCCATGGCTCTTAAAATTTGCTACTTGGTGCCTAAGAATGCAACTACCACACCAAACAATGCTACTGCTTCAACGAATGCTGCTGCAATTAACATAGCTGTTTGGATTTTAGAGGCTGCTTCTGGCTGACGAGCCATGCCTTCCATGGCTTTTCCACCAATTTGACCGATACCGATACCTGCTCCAATAGCAGCTAAACCGGCACCAATTCCTGCGATACTTCCTGTGATCATAACCTGATTTTTAAATATAAATTAAACAAAAAAACAATTACACATTAATGTTCGGCATGCTCTTCTACCGCCATACCTATAAATAAGGCAGATAAAATGGTGAAGATGAATGCCTGAATAAAACCAACTACCAATTCTATCACGCTAATAAATAACACGAAAGGAATGGCAATACCAGCAACAAATACCGATTTGAGAATGAAAATCAATGAAATTAAACTCAATATCAGAATGTGGCCTGCAGTAATGTTCGCAAATAAACGAATCATTAGTGCTATAGGTTTGGTAAATAACCCGATAATTTCTACCGGAATCATAAGTGGGTATAACCACCATGGCACATGGGGCGTAAATACATGTCCCCAATAATTTTTGTTCCCGTTAATGGTGGTGAGTACAAAGGTGCATAAGGCCAACATCATGGTAACGGCAATATTGCCCGTGAGGTTTGCACCTCCAGGGAAAATGGGAATTAATCCCAATAAGTTATTAATCCACACAAAAAAGAATACGGTAAGTAAATAGGGCATAAATTTGGCGTACTTATGTCCCAATTGTGGACGAGCAATATCATCACGAACAAATAATATGATAGGTTCTAATAACGATTGTAGGCCTTTAGGCGCACTGCCTTTTCTTTTAGCGTATGTTTTTGCCACACTGATAAATACTACCAGCAGCAAGAACACAGAAATAAATAGTGAAACCACATTTTTGGTAATCGAAAAATCGAATGGCTTTGCATTTGCAACTTCGTGATCGGCATTCATTTCCACATACAAACCTTCAGCATTGGGTTTGGCTGAGGCGTAGTAAAATTTGCCATGAAAGTTTACTAATTTCTGACCATTCTCTACAAAAACCTCGGTTCCATGCTCATTTTCATGTTTGTTGTACATAAAAAAGACTAGGCCATTATCGGTAAATAACAAAACAGGTAAGGGTATAGCCACTTTTTCTTCGCCTTCGCCCCAGAAATGCCATTCATGTGCATCGGCAATATGGTGCAAAATGGTTTGTGAAATATCTTCTTCTGCTTCGGCGTGTGCAGGTTGAGCTGCATGATCCGTACCTACTGCATGCTTAGCTTCTGCTGCATACACAGGCGTTAAAAAGCTAAATAAACTTATAAAAGAGGCAAGAAAAAGGATTATCGAGTAATTTTTCAATTCTAAAATGTGGCTCTGTTTATGCATAAACACCAAAATTTGTGTTCATTTTCAGGTGCGCAAGTTACACAACAAACAATAAATTTCAAACCCCATGTGTGCGAAATAGAGATAAAAAAAATTTAGCATGAAAATACCTGCTATAACGTTAAAATTTAGGAGATAAATTAGCAAAACTACCAAGCCGAAAATAAATCGAAATGCGATAGTAGCAAGCAAGGCCTGGCCAGAGGATTTTACACTTATATTCATTTGCCAAAGCGCTAAAGGCAATACAATTAAACTAAAACCACCGAAAATAAAAAAGAGAGCCCAAAAATTAGGTATAAGATACGTCCCAAAATAGTTTTGAACTAAAAGAGGGGCTAGTGCAAGTAGCAGTAAAAAAGCAGGGAAAATGAAAATGAAACGTTTAACGCTCATTATTAAGTTGTTTAATTAAAAAATAGATGGCCAAAATAACCCCTATAATGCCTAATAATGCTGTTATCCAACGAACTTCATGCTTAAACTGATCATCTAACTTAATACCTGCATAAACCGAGAGGCCTATTACCGCTAACATTTGAAATGCGGCGGCCGAATATTTTAGGTAAGCGGTGTCTGCTTTTCGCTTATTTTCAGATTCTTTTTTAGCCATACACAAAGTAACAGCAAAATAAATGGATAGCACAATGTCGGGCATATTTTAATGGTATTAAAACCTAGATTATGCTATTTTTGTTGAATAGTCTTGTGATCAACGCTTTTGTGAAAAAACGCTCTACCCTTTCTGTATACCTTTTACTTATTGTGAGCAGCTTTACGTTATATAGCTGTAGCTCTCAAAAGGAGAATTTGAGTAGTCGTGAAATGCAAAATTTAACGGCCAAGTTTAATATTTTATACAATGCCCGAACCTTGGTTAAGGAGAGCGAAAAGCGTATTCAAGAAAGCTACCTCACTACCTACGATCAGCCCATTAGTGTATTTTGTGAACCCGATGCAAAACTGGGCAAGGCCGAAAGCGCCAATCTAGACAAGGCCATTCTGAAAGCCAATACCGTAGCTAATGAAAAATCGCAAAGCCGTTTTGTAGACGATGCCTATGTTTTAATTGGAATTGCCAATTACCTCAAAACCGATTTTTACAATTCGGTGGAGTATTTTACTTATGTGTACAAGGGCTATCCGAAAGAAAAAGACAACCGTCAGGCGGCTTTAATTTGGAGAGGGAGAGCCCAAATGCAACTCCATCACTTCCCCGAAGCTGAGGCTTCTTTAGATACTGCCTTAAAATATTTGAAAACTTCAAAAAAAATGGTGGCAGAAGCCTATGCTAGCAAAGCACAATGGTACATTCACGCCAAAGCATATGAGCCTGCTATACCTTTATTAAACAAAGCCATTAAAGCTTGTAAAAGCAAAGCACAACGCATCCGATGGACTTTTTTACTGGCTCAGCTAGAACTAAAAACAGGTAAGAATGCAGTAGCTAGCACCCATTTTAATTACGTATATAAAAGTAATGCACCCTTTGATATGGCTTTTAATGCCCATTTAAATCAATTGAGCATCGCCGAACAAGGTAGCAGTAAAAAAATTGATCGGATAAAGAACTTAAAATCATTGCTTAAAGACGATAAAAATAGCGACAACCTAGATCAAATCTATTTTCAAATTGGTAGTAGTTACCTCCAAGCGGGCGATACCAAACAAGCGATAGTTAACTATAAACAATCGGTAGTAAAAAACAAACGCAACCAAACGCAAAAAGGCCTCTCCTATTTAGCCCTTGCCGATTTGTATTTCAATCAACCAGATTATGTAGCGGCCAAAAATTATTACGACAGTACGCTGAGTGTATTGCCTACCGATCATCCAAGTTTCGAAGGTATTCGGAAGAAAAATACCAATCTAGATTTATTAACGAGTAACCTGATTATTGTTGCCACCGAAGATAGCCTACAGGTGCTAGCCAAATTACCCGAAGCCGAGCAACGCCTTAAAATTATTGCACAATTAGAACGAAAAACAAAACAGGAGGCTAGCAAAACACAAACAATGGGTAACCCCAACACAGGGATGTATTCTATCGCCAACGATAATGCCGGCAACCAGATAGATGCCAAATTTTATTTCAACAATTCTGCAGCCCTGAGCCAAGGTTTTGCCGATTTTAAAAAACGTTGGGGAAATCGCCCCTTATCTGATGATTGGCGAAGAAGTCAAACATCGGGCATGGCGGCTATACAAAATAAGACCACAAGCAATGCAACACCTGCATCATCGAGCACGCTAAAAGCCGCAGATGGAGCCGATGCCGTTAACGAACAAGTAAATGCCATTTTATTTACGCTCCCCAATACCGCTGATAAATTAGCGCAATCTAACCTACGTATTGCAAATGCCCATTACGAAATAGGCATTTATTACCGAGAAGTGGCACAAGATAAAAAAGCTGCAATTGACGTATTCGAAGGTATTTTAGCTAAATTTCCGACGTATGAAAATACGGCAGCAGTATGCTACAATTTATTTCGTTTATATGCCGAAGTAGACAGTGTAAAATCGGCATTATTTAAATCAACTATTCTAACAACGTACCCCAATAGCTTGTATGCAAAAGTTATTCTAGACCCAGATTTTAGTCAGAAACAAGATGAACAAGCTTTAGCGCTTAACCGGGCTTACAACCAAACATTTGATGAATTTGCTAAGAAGAACTATACCAATACCTTGGTGTGTATTGTGGAGTTAAAAGCCCAGTTCGGCGAAAACAAATTTTCGCCACAATTGGCTTATTTAAAAACCATAGCCGAAGGGCATCAACAGGAGCTTGCCCCTTTTGAAACTTCATTAAAGAATATCGTGAGCACTTATCCAGAGGATAAACTGATTACCCCATTAGTAAAAACACACCTCGATTTTATTGAAAAAAACCGAAAAGTACTGGCGGCAAAATTAGCCGTACTTACCGATAAAGATCCACTGGTATTTGATTTGGTGGAAAAAGCTAAGCCTGATACTGCAACCATAAAACTTTCTGAAAACACAGAAAAAAAATCGAAAAGTATTTTCGATCTTAACGACAATACAAACTACTATGTGGTAATTAATGTAGAAGATGGGATATTAAACCTAAACTCGGCTAGATATGGAATTAATCAATTTAACCGTGCTAACTACCCAGAATCTATTAATCAACAATTATCCGCGGTTGGGTACTTTAATCAACTACTATATATTGGGCAGTTTAGTAAATTGCAAGATGCGATTAACTACTCCAATGAACTTAAGCAAGTATTACCAGATATTATGAAAATACCTCAACAGGCATATAGTTTATTCCTCATTACGAATAATAACTTGCAAAAAATAACGAGTACCGAACAACTAACAGCGTATCAAAAATTTTATATCGAAAATTATTAATAAAACCATGAGTGAGCCACTAAACAGACAAGAATTACAAAGCTATACCAGTTTGCTATGGAAAATTTTTATAGGAATAATTGCCTTTTCGGCTATTTTTATTTTTTGTATCGGCTTAGGCTTATTTGGTAAAATGCCCACTTTTAGAGATTTAGAAAATCCGAAAAGCAATTTAGCCTCCGAAGTTATTTCTGAAGATAATGTAGTTTTAGGAACCTATTATGTACAAAATCGCTCTAATGTACGCTACGAACAAATATCACCAAATGTAATTAATGCCCTGGTGGCAACCGAAGATATTCGCTTTTATAGCCATTCGGGCATCGATTTTAGACGCACCTTTACCATTTTGTTTTACAACCTTATTGGTAAAAAACAAGGTGCCAGTACCATAACCCAACAATTAGCCCTAAACTTATTTTCCGAACGAGCCAAAAATCCGTTTAAACGTATTATCCAAAAATTACAAGAATGGATTATTGCCGTTAAACTGGAGCGTAATTATACCAAAGAAGAAATTTTGACACTATACCTCAATACCGTAGATTTTGGCGCCTACAATACCTTCGGCATTAAATCTGCCGCTAGAACCTACTTTAATACCACACCTAATAAACTTACGCCCGACCAAGCTGCCGTTTTAATTGGTATGCTGAAAGGACCGTCCTATTATTCGCCCAAAAACAACCCAGAGCGGGCCCTAGGCAGACGCAATACCGTATTAGAAAATATGGCCAAAGCAGGCTATTTAAGTACCGAAGAAACCGAGAAATTTCAGCAATTACCCCTCAACTTAAATTTCAACCCAGCAAACTATAATGTAGGCTTGGCTCCTTATTTCCGAGCCACGCTCAAAAAAGAAATTCAACGCATTTTCGAAGAACAAGCTATAACCAAAGCTGATGGTACACCTTACGATTTAGATCGAGACGGACTAAAAATATATACCACCATTAATGCCAGCATGCAAAAATATGCCGAAGATGCGCAAAAAGAGTACATGAAAGAATTGCAACAACAGTTTAATACCCAGTGGAAGGGCCGTCAAGATCCTTTTAAAGATTATCAGCAAGTGCTCGATCAAGGCATTAAACGCTCTGACCGCTACCGACAACTACAATCTTTTGGAAAAACTGAATTAGAAATTCAGCAAGACTTTAAAACCCCTGCCAGAATGACCATTTTTAGTTGGAAAGGCGATATTGACACCCTAATGCGTCCAATTGACTCTGTAAAATATTATAAACTACTTTTAAGAAATTCGCTCATGTCTATGGAACCACAAACCGGACATGTAAAAGCCTGGGTAGGTGGCACCAACTTTGAATACTTTAAATACGACCAAGTAAAAATAGGCACCCGCCAAGTAGGGTCAACAGCCAAACCCTTTACCTATGCTGTTGCCATTGACAATGGCTATTCGCCCTGCCTAACCGTACCAAACGAACCGGTAGAAATTGAGGGTTGGACACCCAATGGTTCCAGTTCCATTAAGGGAAGTATCACGCTAAAAAAAGCACTGGCCTATTCTCAAAACTACGTAACCGCCTACATGATGAAACAAGTGGGCGCCACTGCCGTTTCTACACTCATTAAAAAAATGGGTATTACTAGCGATGTACCAGCTTATCCTTCTATTTGCTTGGGCACCTTTGACGCTTCGGTATACGATATGGTAGGCGCCTATTCTGCCTTTGTAAACCACGGCACCTGGACAGAACCTATCTATTTATTGCGTATTGAAGATAAAAATGGCAACATACTTTACGAGCGTAAACCCAAAATAGTATTCGCTATAAATGATCAAACGGCTTACGTAATAACCCAAATGCTAAAAGGGGTGGTGGAGAATGGAACCGGATCACGCTTGCGCACTAAATACGGGCTTACAAACCCTATTGGTGGTAAAACCGGAACTACGCAAAACAACTCCGACGGATGGTTTATGGGCATTACGCCACAATTAGTTACTGGTGTATGGACAGGTTGTGAAGACCGAGCCATTCACTTCTTTTCAACAAGCCAGGGCGAAGGAGCCAATTCGGCTTTGCCAATTTTTGCCCTGTATATGAAAAAGGTATATGCTGATAGCAAACTGAACTATAGTAAAGCTGATTTTGAACCACCTAAAGGAGAACCAACCATAGCCTTTGACTGCGATACCTATGCCACCCCACCAGAAGAAGTAGCGGAAGAAGTAGTGGACGAAGTAGTAGACGAAAACTAAATCAGTGCCGAAGCAACAAACCCCATTAAATGAGCCACACTCCTGATTTTTCTACATTTCTCAAAAGCTTACCTCAAAAACCCGGGGTATACCAATTTTGGAATGCTGAAGACGAGCTCATTTATATCGGCAAAGCAAAAAGCCTAAAAAGTAGAGTAAGTTCGTACTTTGTTACGGCTAACCAGCGTTTAAATGCCAAAACCAAGGTATTGGTAAGCAAAATTGTGCGCATTAGCTTTACGCTAGTAGATACCGAAATTGATGCGTGGTTATTGGAAAATAGCCTGATTAAAAAGCACCAACCCCGCTACAACGTACTCCTTAAAGACGATAAAACCTATCCGTGGATAGTCATCAAAAACGAGCGTTTTCCGCGAATTTTTAGCACCCGAAGAGTGATTAAAGATGGATCTACCTATTTCGGACCCTATGCCTCTATTGGCATGATGTACACCATTTTAGGTTTAATAAAAGAGATTTATCCCTTGCGTAATTGCAATTTGGCGCTAAATGAAGCAAACATTGCGGCCGAAAAATTTAAGGTATGTTTAGAATATCAAATTGGCAATTGCAAGGGGCCTTGCCAAGCCTTACAAAGCGAAACGGATTACAACCAGACTATTGAAGAAATTAAAGATATTTTAACAGGCAAAATTAGCTCGGTTATTAAACGCTTAAACGATGAGTTGAAACAAGCCGTTTCGGAAATGCAGTTCGAACGGGCGCAATCACTCAAAGAAAAATTAGATTCTCTAGTAGGCTATCAAAGTAAATCGACCGTGGTGAGTGCGGCCATTACTAATGTGGATGTATTTAGCATTGCCTCCGAAAATAATTATGCCTTTGTAAATTACCTCAAAGTAATGAACGGCACCATTATACAAACGCAAACCATCGAGTTGCGTAAAAAACTCGACGAAACGGAAGAAGAATTACTGAGCATTGCCATTTCTGATTTTAGAGCCCGTTTTAACAGCCAATCGAAAGAAATTATTGTGCCCTTTGCGTTAGAACTGCAAGATGAAAATATCCACTTTACGGTGCCTAAAATGGGTGAAAAGAAAAAACTACTGGAACTTTCGCAGAAGAACGTATTCTACTTTAAAAAAGACCGCCTAAACCAATACGAAAAACTAAACCCCGAGGTAAAAACCGAACGGGTATTGACGCAGATGATGAAAGATTTACGGCTCAATCAATTGCCTACACACATCGAATGTTTCGATAATTCCAACTTCCAGGGACAATACCCGGTTTCGGCTATTGTGGTTTTTAGAGATGCCAAACCTTCTAAAAAAGACTACCGCCACTTTAACGTAAAAACCGTAGAAGGCCCCAACGATTTTGCTACCATGGAAGAGGCCGTATACCGTCGGTATAAGCGCATGCTAGAAGAAGGTGAAGCCCTACCGCAACTTGTGGTTATTGATGGTGGTAAAGGACAGCTATCTGCAGCCTTAACTAGTTTAAAAAAATTGGGGATTAGCAAGCAACTTACCGTAATTGGTATTGCCAAGCGCTTAGAAGAATTGTATTACCCCGGCGATCCGTACCCGCTGCACTTGGATAAGAAATCGGAGAGTTTGCGCATCATTCAGCAATTACGCGATGAGGCCCACCGCTTTGGTATCACCTTTCACCGCAAAAAACGAGATCAGGGAACACTAAAAACCGAATTGTCTAATATCCCGGGTATTGGGACTACTACCGCTCAGAAATTGCTAAGCACCTTTAAATCGGTGAAGAAAATTAAGGAAGCTACCCCCGAAGAGCTGGCTAAAGTGTTGAATAAAAAACAGCTGGAGGCCTTGCAAACTTATTTCACAAAAGCGGTAAACTAAAAAAGGCCCCTAATTAGGAGCCTTTTTCGTAATAGTTTAGTATGACCATAAATCGTGTTCCCAATCCATTAAGGCTTTCTTAATACGTTCGCTTTCTCTCAAACGATCTTGAGGATCAGTGAAACTTGTACTGATTGGTATATTTTTGGTATTCGATTCTTTCACAATATAACTGGCAAAAGTGCGCTTCACCAATAAATCATCAAAACTCAAAGGGAAGGCATCGTTGTAATTATTGAGCACAACTGCCTTATGTAATTGAGGACGTATTTGCTCGAAATTAAGCCAAAACATAATTTCTGGGGGTGCCGTATCAAATTTGGCTGCAGCAGCACCTATTCCATTATTTGGACCACCAGGAACACCTATATTAGTAGAAGGTGCAGTTGTTTTGGTCTTCTTAAGTAATGCAATACCAACAATTCGTGGTTCCAGCTCTTGACGAATTTTATCGAAAACCCAATCTTCTTTAATCTGAATACCTATTGCTTTTTCGTTCCAAGCTGTCTTATCTATATTTGGTGGCGGTACCTTAATAAGCTTACCATTTGCATCCATGCTATCAACCCATTTTGATTTATCATTTGGATCAATTTTTTCAGATTCAAACGCCGCTAAGGCATCTTTAATAGTCATAGTAGTTGAAAACTTATCTCCAAATTCATCACCTTTTTCCTTATCGCCATTTTTACTGTAGGCAACAATTTTACCAGATTGAATGAGATCGTGAATTATTTTGGCGAACGGGCTTTCTTGCGCAACAAAAGGTTGATTTAGCTTTTCACGAAAATCGACATTGCGCCAAATGCGTTTGCTGAATAAAATATCCTGTGGACGCACTGCGGCATAGGGTTCAAAGGTACGCTCTTTAGTCTCTTGAGTGGCTTGTACACCATCCTTAACTTGCTTACTTTGTAGAGAATCGATTTTAGGCAAGGCTGGTGGTACAAACGCTTTTTGTTGCAGTTGCGGGGTAGCCGCTTTAATTAATTCAGCTAGTTCAGAGTATGCTGCAGCAATTTGCCATTTCCCTTTTGTTTTCACCACCAACGTACTACTCGTAACTGTTCCTTCCTTTATTTTAGATGTCAAGCTAGCAAGCGAATACTTGGTCGGATCGACACTTAGTTGGTCATTACTGATCCAATAATGTACGGAATCAATTGCTGCGGGAGGTGTTGCAGCTGGAGTAACCACCGCAGGAACTACCGGTTTTTTCTTGGCAGGCACTTTTTTCTTCTGAGCAAAGAGCGCAGAGAAAGCCAAACAAAAAATTAATGTTAGTTTTAAAATTTTCATAACCTATTAATTTGCATTAATAATAAGTGGCGGAATGTTTCTTCTTACACCATCGGGACCAGTGGCAACAATATCGTAAAACCAAACTGCACCACCCGATGAGATAGATCTTAACGCATTCCTAGCTGAACCAACTATATTAGAACCCTCACCTGAACCTGTACTGATACCAGTTAATGGACTATACACTTTCAATTTCCAACTCACGATGCTGTAAGAAATATCTGTACCGAAAACAAACTCCTTGGATGGATCAGGCACTGCTCTGATAATTAACTGTTGTGCCAATTGAGTTGCGCTTAAAGAGGCCCCATTAATACCTGTGGTACCTGCAAAATAAGCCACTGGATCTGGCAATTTCATCACTCTAAAGGTAGATGAACCAAGATTCAAGGTATTGTTACCAACTGTGGCTCTTACCGAAATTACAGCAGTCGCACCCACACTTTTTGAACTTACTGTATACTTGCCCTTAGAACCGCTAATGCTACCATTGCTCATAGATACTTGGATATTCCCTAAAGGTATACCCGGAGCGGATACTGAAAATGGATTGGGGATACCCGCATAAATTACATTCATTTTATCGGCAGAAACTACCGCTGAAGGCGGGGCTACTTGATATTTTTGAGGTCCAGTCTCGTATTCTACACCAGATAAAGAGATTTTACCATTCCAACTAAACTCCCCTACCGAACTGGTATTAACGGTATATTTACCATAGCCATCCGTTACAGGTATAGCACTTCCGTTTACCGTGATGCTTGGAGCAGAATTTTTATCGTATCCGGTTAAAAACACCTCTGCGGTATAAGGTTGTCCTTTAATTAAATACGAAGTAGGCGCCACAGCAACCGCTTTAAAGGTATTCGGATTAATGATCTTACCGCCAATGATATCTGCAACAACAGCCGACTCGTCGTTTTTTAAATCGGCCTTAATTTTACTTAAATTGGTGAGTACCGCAATAAGGGGCAAGTTTTCGCCAAAATTCATTTCCGCCCAATTCAATTTTTTTCCATCAATTACTTTAGAACCATCTAACTTTAAGGTAGGTGTGTAGGGAGAATCCGTTGGATTTTTCTTGCTATTGAGCTGAATGCTAGCTAATGCTTTTTGCAATTGTTTTTTCAATGCTTCTGCCTTCCCTTCACGTATCATTTTTCGATAGGAAACATCTACATCTCCATTATTCCGATCGTTAACCGTACTATCGGCATTCTTTGGATTTAATTCATTTTCGAGATTTTTGATGTAATTGGTTGCTGTTTTTACCGCCGCAATTACATTATTAGCCCGCTGTAGTTTTGCGAATGTCTCATTTCGTAATTCGGCTTGCGCTTCTTTGGCTTCTTTTTCACCAAATTTTTGTACCGCTTCTGTTTTGCTATTTGTAAGACCAGAAGTTCCATCAAGGCTCTTTTTCAAATCCTTAAAAGATTCTAATACGGTATCAGAAATACTCAAGGCAACAAAACCCAGTAATACCAGGTATAAAATGCCTATCATTTTCTGTCTTGGGGTTTCTTTACCTCCAGCCATAATATTTAATTTTTGTGTTGGGTGTAAAAATAAATTAGTTGCGTGGCTGATTCATAGCCGTAAGCATATTGCCATATACTGCATTTAGGGCAGCCAAGTTTTTAGATAATTTAGCTACTTCTTCTTGTACGGTACTAGTACCTTGCAAAGAATTACCAATAGCATCCACATCGAGTTTGCTTAAGTTCACTTCTAATTGTTTAACCGTAGCATTCAACTGATCGAAACTGGCCGAAGCGGTTTGTAGCTTGGCAGCAAATTCGTTGCTAAAGGCAGCGGTATCGGCAGCAGCAGAAATAGCGGTTACTTTATCGGCAAAGTTTTTTAAACCAGCCTCTAGTTTCGCAATGGTGGCCGGATCTACTTCCTTAAGTAATTTCTCAGCTAATGACCCATCTGCACCTGATTTAACTATAATTTGCTCTTCTGTCGGATCTTCTTTAATGAAACCCATGATGAAGAACAAGATTGCTTCGGTTGTTAAACCTATGGCAATCATCCATTCGCCCCCTTTAAGGTGCAAAATTTTAAACATCAAACCGATGATTACCACAGATGCACCCCATGAAATCAATGAATTTACTCCGTTAGGACCTAGTCTATTTAAAAAACTCTTTTTTTGTGCCATTTTTTTTACGTTTTAATGTGTTTTATAGGTTGGTTTTATTTGTCTTTAATATCTCTGCCAATGTAAGGAGTTACGCAGCGGAACCCAATATAGGCAGTTTGTTCTAGTTCCATTTCGTAGTTACGCACCGAATTTTGCAAGAAATATCCATTGTCGTTCCAAGAACCCCCGCGTACTACTTTGCGTTTTTCACCGGCATTGTTTATCACGGGGTTAAGGGTATTGGTAATGTTGTAAGCCGATACGTTATAGGCATCGTTTGTCCACTCGGCTACGTTTCCGGCCATGTTAAACAAACCGAAATCGTTCGGGAAATATGATTTTACATTCACCGTAAAGGTAGCACCATCATCGGCAAAACGGCCTCTGGCAGGTTTAAAGTTTGCCATTAAACAGCCTTTGGCATTACGTGGATAAGGGCCTCCCCAGGGATAGGTGGTACCCACACGACCGCCACGGGCAGCATATTCGAACTCGGCCTCGGTAGGTAAAGAATACGGCATACGTTTAGGTAATTTTTTTGCCGCACGGTAGCTATCGTTTACTTTGCCTCTCCAAACAGAAAAAGCACGTGCTTGGCGCCACGAAATACCCACTACCGGATAATTGTTATACGCCGGATGCGAAAAATAACCGTAAATCATAGGTTCGTTGTGCGAACGTTTAAACAAATGGGCTTTCCACACTAAGGTATCGGGGTATACACCTACCGTATCTTTAAACACTTGTTTAGTACGATCTGCATTTTGAATGTTGTTTTTACCCCGCTGATCTCGTTCGGCGGCAGCTTTTTCGGCATCAAAAATGGTATAACCATAAGTAAATTTACGGTCGTCTAATTTGGGATCTCCTAATTCTGTGTGGGTAATTGATTTTTTTGCATTTTTAAATACATCACCCTTCAATCCTGATTTCCAAAGATTAGCGCCATTTACTCCCACTTTACGCCAATCAATTGGGCGTGGCAATGGAGGTGCAATACCTTTTTGGATACCAGCACCAGGGGCTGGTTGAGTTGTACTTGGAGGAGGAACAGGATTATTATTTCCAGTTTGGATACCAGCACCAGGGGCTGGTTGAGTTGTACTTGGAGGAGTAACGGGATTATTATTTCCAGCTTTGGTAACACTTTTGTCTACCACTAAAAATTTGGCTTGTTCTGCACCAGTCATTAAGGCAATAAGCGTAGAATCACGCACCCAATTCACAAATTGGCGGTATTCGCTATTGGTAATTTCGGTTTCGTCCATAAAAAATGGCGATACCGTTACTTCCTTATTTTGTGCCGCTTGGCCAAAAAGTACATCTTGGTCGGTTTGGCCCATAATAAAAGAGCCCCCCGGAATGTATACCATGCCGTAGGGCACTTCGTTGCTTTTAAAATTTTTTGCACCAGCACCTACTAATTCGCCACTAGCGCCGCTTTTGCCACAGCTAGCCAATAAGGCTCCAAAAGCCGTAAATAGAATAAGAAAAATGGTGTTTTGGTGTGTTTTCTTTAACCCCATAATGTTCAAAAATATTTCGAATATAAGTATTTGCTATTAATTGTATCTAAAAAATAAATTTAAAACAGCTTTTTGGCCCTAATTGTCTTTGAAATTAACCTGCTTTGCTTTACTTATTGGCTAGTTTAATGTACTCATCCAGAGCCATAGTCATGCTAGGAGCCTTGGGAGATGGAACCGGAATATCCAATATCAATTCCCTGTCTAACAGTGCTTTGTGCGTGGTTGGCCCAAATGCGGCCAAGCGGGTATTGTTTTGCTGAAAGTCTGGAAAGTTCTTATACAAAGATTGCACACTAGATGGGCTAAAAAAAACAATAATGTCGTAAAACACATCGGCCAAATCAGACAAATCGCTGCATACCGTTTTAAATAGTACCGCCGTAGTAAAGGTATAGCCGTTGGCTTGTAAAAAGTTTTGTGTTTCTTCTCCAGCTACATCAGAGCAGGGATACAAAAAGTTTTCGGCTGTGTGTTTTTTCAAAAGGTCTGCTAAATCTGCAGCGCTTTGTTTCCCAAAAAATATTTTCCTTTTGCGGTATTGTATGTATTTCTGCAGATAGAGCGCAATATTTTCCGAAAGGCAGAAATATTTCATATCGGCAGGCACCTCAAAACGCATTTCTTCACAAATTCTAAAGTAATGGTCGGCGGCATTTCTGCTGGTAAAAATAACGGCTGTAAAGTCAGTTAAGTTAATTTTGTCTTTTCTGAAATCTTTAGCAGGCACTCCTTCCACGTGTATAAAAGATCTGAAATCAATTTTCAGATTGTGCTTTTTAGCCAAATCAAAATACGGCGACTTTTCCGTTTCTGGCTTTGGCAGCGTAAAGAGAATACTTTTTACTTTTTTATTTCTAGATGTTGGCAATACCGGCATAGGCTATTTTTCCTAAAATCTGAGAACTTTAATTAGTACCAGCAGGGGGCATATTTCAAGGGCACAAAAGTAAATAAATAAATAAAACTTTGGAAATTGATAATGCGATAAAACGTGAATAGCCCCTCTGATAGCCTGAAACACCGTAATAAAGAGTACAATGGCCATACCAGCGTATATAAATAGCACGGCATGCGCACTTGCACTGAGGCTAAAAGCGACAATAAGTGGTAAAAAAAGTAGCGCCGCATGAAAATAGCTAAGAAAGAGAATAGAGGTATACACCCGTACTGCTTTTTGCACCACTAACAGGTAACCCAAAAAACGCAAAACATATACTTTTAAAACAAGTAGGCTCATAATTAAAAGTGATAAAATAACATACCACTCTACCCCACTAAAGGCATAAGATAACTGAAGGTAGGTGCCAATTAAATACAGGTACATGCCAATGGTAAAACCAAAAAGCACAAAGAGCAGCATGAAGGGCCAAGAGCCAAAAAACCCGACACTGGTGGTTTGTTGAGTTAAGAACCGATGATCAAAAAAAGCATTCATCAACATGCTGATATCACTCCTGAACGCTATTCGAAGGATAGAAAAACCCAATACCAGGCAAATGATAACGAGCAATACCCAGCGTTCACCACGTTTTTTCAATTTTCCTTCGCCCTCATGACTGGTAGGACGACCGAATTTCTTTGCCCAGGCCATAAAATCGAGATTTTTAACCTGATAGAGCTGCATTAAACTATCCAAAAAAAGGTTTTTTCGATTCGGATCAGGAAATTTGATGTACATCACGGCTAAAGAATCAGAAACTCGTTTGAGCGAATCGTTTTTTACAACGTTCTGCACACGGCCAACGGAATCGACCAATTTTGGCACTCGAGTTTGCACTACCGAATCGGTTTGTGCCCACAGCCCCAAAGGCAAACACAACCATAAAAACAATACGAAACGAGGATAGGTCATTCTCTGATGCGGTGCGTAATTACTAAACCGCAAATTTACCGTAAATTTTAAATCAATATAGAATTAAAAATGAAACTAGGGTAGGTAGCTTAATTCAAACCAACCGGCATAGTCGGCATCTATGGGTATACTAAAATCTTGTTGTTTTACTACCTCCTTATCAATGCTTATCGTGAGCGTTGCTTTTTGGGCTTCCTTTAGGTTTGGGGTATAAATAAAAGTACGAAGTTCTATAGGTTTTTTTGGAGCTAATGTATGTACAAACTCCGTTTGCCAACTTTGAGCCTTAAAGCGTTTTATTCGAAGGCGGTTATCGATATCTTTAAACCCAACTTGCGCACTTGCCTCAAAACTAAATTGTACAGCAAGCGTAATGGTACTTGCCGAAGCAGGCGACGACACGGCTCTTTTAGAGAATATCTTACTAAACGCTTTTTTTAACATTTACTGACTCAAGCGACATGCTAGATAAACAACTGGAAAATTATCGCTTGAGTCAAATTTAAAAATAAGGCATAAGGGCTTTCGTCCCGTATTTTACCCGTTTTGTCCCAATTTATAAAATAAAGTCCTATAAAAGATGCTATAAAAGGCTAAATGAGTTTAAAACCCTAACTTTACGGGCTATGGCCGGCATTTACCTCCACATACCATTTTGCAAAAAAGCATGTCACTACTGCGATTTTCATTTTAGCACTTCCCTAGGTGCAAAAGCCGATATGGTGGAGGCCATTTGCAAGGAACTAAGGTTGAGAAAAGACTATTTAGAAGCTGAGCAAGTGGAAACCATTTATTTTGGCGGCGGTACCCCTTCCTTACTTAGCGCCGATGAGCTACAAAAAATACTCGACACCATTCATCAACTTTTTAGCGTATCGAACACCGTCGAAATTACCTTGGAAGCTAATCCCGATGATTTACATGCCGAAAAAGTGAGAGAATTGAGCCATAGCCCAATCAACAGATTAAGTATTGGTGTACAATCGTTTTTTGATGACGATCTTTTGTGGATGAACCGATCGCACACCGGAACTGAAGCAGATTCGAGCATTAAACGTGCACAAGATGCAGGCTTTGAAAATAGTAATGTGGATCTGATTTATGGATTCCCTTTGCTAACAGATGCAAAGTGGCAACACAATATAGCACAAATTATACGCCTTGATATTCCACACTTATCGAGCTATGCAATGACGGTAGAGCAAGGTACCGCACTGCATCATTTTATCGAAAATAAAAAACATACGCCCTTAAACGAAGCCCAAAGTGCACAACAATTTTTGCACTTACTACACCAAACCGATCAGGCCGGATTACAACAATATGAAATTTCAAACTTCGCCAAAGCGGGCAAAGAATCTATACACAATAGCAACTATTGGAAGGGAGAAAAATACCTAGGTCTTGGTCCCTCTGCTCACTCTTTTAATGCCCACAGCCGACAATGGAATGTGGCCAATAATGCCAAATACTTGGCAAGCATTAGTCAAAATAAAGTACCGCAAAGCATAGAAATACTCAGTTTAAACAACCGGTTTAATGAATATATGATGACAAGCTTAAGAACCAGTTGGGGAACTGATTTTGCTAAAATTAGCCGAAGTTTTGGCACAAAGTATTTAACACATATGAAAGCCAGATTAATCCAATTTGAAGAAAAAGGTTGGGTAATTCAAAAAAACGACCACCTGTACTTAACGCAAAGTGGCAAGCTATTTGCTGATGGTATTGCTGCAGATTTATTTATTGTTGATGATGAAAACTAACCCAAAAATAGTGTGGATAACCGGAGCCTCTTCGGGTATTGGTGAAGCCTTGGCTTATGCATACAGCCAACAAGGGGCAAAATTGATTATTTCTTCGCGGAATAAAGAACGTTTGTATGAAGTAAAAACTGCCTGCAAGGGTAATCCGTTAGACATTCATGTACTACCCTTAGACTTAGATAATTTAGACACACTACCTAAAAAAGTAGTAGATGCGCTAAAAATTTTTGGGAAAATAGATACGGTGATACACTCTGGAGGGCTTAGTCAACGTTCTTTAGCAATGGAAACTGATTTAACGGTAATACAGCGCTTACTCACCGTAAATTATGTGAGTACAGTTGCCATTAACCAAGCCCTATTGCCAAGCATGTTGGCGCAAGGCAATGGGACTATAGTATTAATAAGCAGCTTGGTAGGCAAATTTGGCACGCCATTTCGGTCGGCTTACTCAGCTTCTAAACACGCACTTCATGGCTACTATGATTCGTTACGGGCCGAATTGGCCAATAAAAAGATACAAATTACCATAGTTTGTCCGGGTTTTATTAGAACAAACGTAAGTATAAACGCATTGGTAGGCGACGGTTCGGCACAAAACTCTATGGACGATGCGCAAGCCAACGGGATGAGCCCCGAAGTATGCGCACAAAAAATAATAAAGGGTATTAACCAAAAGAGAGAAGAGCTATATATTGGCGGGAAAGAAGTTTACGGCGTAAGGCTAAAAAGATTTTTTCCTAGATTATTTTCAAGAATGGTTAGCAAAGCGAAGGTGAGATAAACCTAATTTCACATAAAATAATGATACTAAAATTAACTAGTAGGTAAGTAATTGCTATTTTTATCGGTGTAAATTACCTAGAAACTAAGTAGGCCTCCATGAGTAAAGAGTCGGCGCATCCTATTTTTAAAGAAAATGAGCTTTTTGATTTGTTTGAAGAAGTACTGCAGGCAGGAGTAGTACAAATAAGTGAGAAAGAAGAACGTATGTTATGTTCTATAACCTTTTACGAATTATTAGGACACAAGGATGCTATTAAAAACCTCTCAAAATCATTTTTTTTTGATGAGATAGTACGCCCTACAGAAAAAGAAATTCTAAAAAATGCACTGAGGCACTACTTTCAAAATGGCTTGCGTTTTATGCTCGAAATACCACTTTTGCATGCTTCGGGTGTATATAAATGGTTTAAGTTTTGGGGGCAAAGAAAAAAAAATGCGAATGGGGACAGCTACTTGCTATGTTTGATCATCGACATCGACGAACGAGTTCAACAAAAATTGGCTTTACAAAAAAGTGAATGTCTATTAGAAGAAGCTGGTAAAATGGCCCGAGTAGGTGTTTGGGAATTATATACCGCACCGCCCTTGCTTTCTTGGTCAAAAGAAGTATGCATTATTCATGAAGTGCCAGAAAATTTTAAACCAGATCTTCAAACCGCCATCAACTTTTACAGCACGGATTCTATACCTATTATACAAGATGCCGTAAACAATGCGCTTAGTTTTGGCACACCCTTTGACTTGGAGCTAAAAATAAATACCGCTACCCAAAAGGAAATTTGGGTACGGGCCATAGGTAAAGTTATTTATGCTGAAAACACTAAAGATATTATTGGAGTAAGGGGCGTTTTTCAGGATATTAATGAGCATAAAGAGAAAGAACTGGCTATTGCCGAATCAACAAAAACAATTACCCGCCAAAACAAACGCTTGGTTAATTTTGCCCACATCGTATCCCATAACTTAAGGTCGCATGCAGCTAACCTCAGCCTCAGTCTTGAATTAGAAGCCGAAGAGATAGACGCAGTACAAAAAACCAAACTGCAAGAAAATATTCGTAAAATAAGCGAATCGTTAAACGAAACCATTACGCATTTAACAGATTTAGTTGTTGCAGAAACAGAAACGCATGAAATTAAAAAAAGAGTAGCCTTAGATAAAGCAATGCAGCATATTAAAGATGTGTTGCAAGCCGAAATTCGGGAGTGTAATGCAACCTTAAAAGTAAATTTCACTAAATGCAAGGAGATAGATTTTGTACCTGCCTATTTAGAGAGTATACTACTAAATTTTACTTCTAATGCAATCAAATACAGAAACCCTCATGTGCCACTGGTGATAACAATAGAAAGCGGTATAGAAGCTGGCAAACCCATAATACAAGTTAGCGATAATGGCTTAGGGATTGATTTAGCAAAACATGGTGAGCAACTTTTTGGCATGTATAAAACCTTTCACCAAAACCCAAATGCAAGAGGTATTGGTTTATTTATGACCAAAAATCAGGTTGAATCTTTGGGCGGGAGAATTAGTGTGAAAAGCGAACCAAATAAGGGAACAGCCTTTAAAATCCACTTTTAAGTATGCACAAAAAATCACTTACATTTTTAATAGATGATGATGAAATATTTGTATTCGCAACAAAACGACTCATTCAATTAAAAAATTTTTGCAAAGATGTGTATCACTTTAGCACCGTTTCTGAGGCTATAGCTTATTTTAAAAATCACAAAAAAAAACCTGAATTAATTCCAGATATAGTATTTATTGATATCAACCTGCAAGCAGAAACGGGTTGGGAGTTTATTGATAACTACAAAGAAATGAGCTCTGAATTAGCTAAAGAAATAGATATTTACATGCTTAGCGCATCCTTATCTCATGCAGATTTACTAAAAGCTAAACAATACCCCTTCGTAAAAGGCTTCCTTAATAAGCCTCTCAGCAAAGAAAATCTAGCCCAAATTTTCGCTTCTTAAACTGTTGTAATTACAGTTTTTTGCTAAAAAATCATAATTTAGGGCACACATTCACACCCGCTATATGGCTAACCGAATTTTTGTATTACTAGGCCTTGTACTAGTAGTTTTTGCACTAGACTTTTATATCTACAAGGCTATTTTGGGCGCCCGAACAAATTGGTCTGATGCTAAAAGAAAACGATTTAGCATAAGCTGGTGGACAATCAACATCCTATTTTTTATTGGAATTTTCTTAAGTATTTACTTCAACATTCGCCTAACCATACGGGCCATTATTCTGGTTGCCTTTTTCTTAAGTTTTATAGGTAAAGTGTTTTTTGCACTCTTTTTACTAGTTGATGATGTACGCAGAATGGCTATTTGGGCAACACGCAAAGTCATTAAAACAAAATCGAACACTATTGCCGGCGAACCCATAAAACGTTCCGATTTCCTATTAAAAGCAGGAACCATTGCTGCTGCACTACCCATAAGTTCATTGTCTTTTGGTATAATTTCGGGTGCATACGATTATAAAATAGTTCGACAAAAATTGTATTTAGCCAATCTACCAAAAGCCTTTGATGGGCTTAGCCTGGCCCAAATTTCAGATATTCACTCGGGTAGCTTTTATGACCGAAAAGCTGTGTTAGGTGGTGTAGAAATGCTTATGAAGGAAAAGCCCGATCTGGTTTTCTTTACCGGAGATATGGTAAATAATATAGCTAGCGAAATGAGAGAATATCAAGATATATTTTCGAAAATAAAGGCTCCTCTTGGTGTTTACTCGGTGCTCGGCAATCACGATTATGGTGATTATTTTTTTGGTAGAGGCCCTTCTGTCGCTAAAGCAAAAAGCCTTGCCGATTTAAAGCAAACACACAAAAATATGGGCTGGAATTTGCTGCTTAACGAACACCGTAGTATAAAAATAGGCACAGAAGAAATAGGCATATTGGGTATAGAAAATTGGGGAGCCGGGCGTTTTGCAAAATATGGGCGCATGGATTTGACCGTTCAACACACAGACCATTTTCCGGTAAAATTATTACTTTCTCACGATCCATCTCATTGGCGGGCGCAAGTACTAGAAAACTACCCGCAAATTGACGCTATGTTTAGCGGACATACCCACGGCATGCAGTTTGGTGTACGTACCAAAGAATTTCAATGGAGCCCCATAGAATATATTTACAAAGAATGGGCAGGCCTCTATCACGAAAAAAATCAGCAATTATATGTAAACGTGGGCTATGGATTTTTGGGCTACCCGGGCAGGGTGGGTATTTTACCAGAGATCACAATTTTTGAATTAAAGTCGGGCCCAGCACCAGCTTAACCCAATGAAAACATACCTGAGGCAAGCCGTAGAATTTATACTTTTTAGCCAATTATTTATTGCTGCCGGTGCAGCCGCTCAAACCGCATTTACCTATCAGCTAATAGGGCAAGCGATTGATTTGGGTGTAGTAGCTCTTGTTTTTTTCGCTACGCTAGCGTTATATAATTTAAGCATGGTGCTTTCTAATCCGGGCAAAAAACCAGCATCTCTGTTAAAAAGAGTGCAGTGGATGAGCAAACATCGGCACTTATGCAGTTCGTTTACCTTAATTGGTGGATTATCTACCCTTTGCCTAAGTTTCTTTTTAGCTGCAGCTGCCCAAATCGTATTGGCTAGCTTGGCACTTATTTCCATTGCCTATAGCCTTCCGCTGGTGACTTTTAGAGGAGAACGTGTAAGTCTCAGAAACATCCCAGGTTTAAAACTGGTTCTTATTGCGCTGGTTTGGGCACTTAGCACCACCCTGCTCCCTATTGTGAATAGCCCAGTAAGTCTTAGCGCTGGCACCTTATGGATACTCTTAACTCAACGCATTTTATTTTTTATGGCCATTGCCATCCCTTTTGATGTGCGTGATATTTATCAAGACAGCATTTATTCCCTAAAAACCATTGCAGTGGCCTTAGGTAAGCAGAAATCTCAATATGTTGCTCACCTATCTTTAGGACTTTCTTCTGCTATTTGGTGGCACTTATCTAGTTATTCTGTGGGCCTTTTAATACCTATTATAGTGGTATGGGGAGTAGCCACCTGGTGTATACAAACAGCCGACAAGCAGAAAGAATTATTCTATTTTATGGTGTTAGATGGCTTACTTTTTTTAGCACCAGGCTTGTTGGCCTTATACGCTATAGCGTAAATACCACTACTTTTTTTCCACCACTGTACGTTGTATCTATAAATTTGGTGTGTTTACCAGGCTGTATCAATTCTATGCGAATGCTACGTAACCTACCTGTTTTGCCACCCGTTATTTCTACTTTTTGGGTGTGTTTACCTGGTATTCCCTTAAAGTTAATTAACTCATACTGTTTATACGTAATGGCCTGAGGGTCTTTGCCATTATCGTCATAAAGCGTAAACTCAGCTTTCTGGGTTTCATCAGCAAAATAACGCACCACCAAGGTATCGCCGGTATAAGCTTCCGTATTGTTTAAGTTGATGGTCATCGGTATAATACTTCCGCTTTTGGCAAAAATGGGGACTTGTTCCAATGGCGCCTCTACCTCAGTAGAATCGCTAGCCACTTCTGAGGTCCACCAATTTATCCACCTGCCCTTAGGAAAATAGACCGTTCTACTAGTTTTTCCTTTTTCTTGTATGGGTGCTATCAACAAATCTTTTCCCCATAAATATTCATCGTTAACAGCTGCCAGTTTGGTATTGTTTGGTTCAAAATAATTGATAGGCATAGCCAAGGGGCGGCCGCTAGTGGTATTTTGGTAAGCCAATGAATAGGTATAGGGTAAAAAGCGATAACGCATGTTTACATACTCTTTCACTATTTTTTGAGTAGCATCATCCCAAAAAACAGGCTCTGGTGCGGCTACCGCCGGATCGGCATGTGCTCGGTAAATAGGTGTAAAAGCTGCAAATTGCATCCATCGGATATACAATTCGG
Source organism: Sphingobacteriales bacterium (assembly GCA_026390835.1). Lineage (GTDB taxonomy): Bacteria > Bacteroidota > Bacteroidia > Sphingobacteriales > Sphingobacteriaceae > JAIPAN01. Next base: position 83,500 of record JAPLFD010000020.1, on the reverse strand, counting down.
CATCTTTTTCTCCTTGGGCAAAACCACCTGCATCGGCATGCATGTAGCCAATACCGCTCATACTCATGCCCAACATAATAGGAATTTGTGCATTATAGCCACCCCACGAACGAAACACATCGCCGCTCCAAGGGAAAGTGGCATAGCGCTGCATGCCTGCACCACCCGAACGAGCCAAGTTAAATACCCGTTGCTCGGGAAAATCTTTTTGGTACCCATCAAAAATTGTTTTGGCCCAAGTTAAAGGGTAAATGCTGTGTACATCTCTGGCTTTGCCTATGCTGTGCACCACCCCATCTGGGTGTTTCTCGGGTTCGCCCAAATCGCACCACCAACCGGCTACGCCCTCGGTAATACGCTGACGGTAAAAATTCCATAAATACTGTTGTGCCTGAGGTTTAAAAATATCTACTAAACCCGCGGATCCAGCCCAAAAATCTTCAATTATATAATCTTCGCCCTTGGCATTTTTTGCCAAAAGATTACCCGAACTAGCCGCAGCAAAATTATCGGAAAGCTTGGTTACAAAGGTTTGGGTAATAGGAATGGTTTTTACACCCAGCGCTTTAAGGGTAAGTAACATCTTTTCTGGCTCGGGGAATGAATCGCGACGCCATGCATGATTTCCCATAGTTTTTACATCGCCATACCAATACAAATCCAATACGGTGGCATCAATAGGATAGCCTGCAGCAATAGTTTTTTTAACCGTTTCGATGGTTTCGGTGGCAGATTTATAACCAAACCGAGATTGTATAAAGCCTAAAGCCCAACGTGGTGGCAAGGGCTGTTTACCAGTTAAATAGGTATAGGATGCTAGTAATTGGTCGTTGCTCCCTATCATAATAAAATAAGATGCCTTGCCACTCTCGGTAAGGTAGCGCAATTCATCAGTTTTGGTTTTACCTAAATCGAAGGTGCCGGCCGCAATATTATCGAAATAAATACCATAGCCTTTAGAAGAAATGATGAAAGGAATAGATACGTTGAGATTTTGTTCGCCAAGGCTATAGCCATAATGTGGCTGGTGATAATTCTGCAAGGAAAAGCCTCTGCGGTTTTGCGCAATAGCTCTAGAGCCGGTCCCATACAGTGCCTCATTGGGCACCAAACTAAACTGTACTTGTTGGGCACTGGAGCTGGCACTAGTATAGCGATTTTGTGTTTTTCTATTCACAATTTCTATTGCTAGACGCTGCTTATCAATACGTAGTTGTAAGGAATCACTCGTGAGGGTAATGGTATTTGCCTCTTCTTTTATATGAAGCTTTACGGGTTGAGGGCTAGCTATCAACACAGCCGTACTATCTGTTGTAGCTGCTGCCGAACCATACACTACTCTAAAAATAGTGGAACTATAAGGCCGTATGCTGAGCGTGCCTTGGCTTGTTTGCAAACTAAAAATTTGGGAGTTATAGGTATAACTTTTTTTCGTTTGCTGGGCACTTGCTCCAATAAAACTAACTAAAAAGAAGGCTAAAAATACAGGTACTTTCATGAATGGTATTGCTTAAACAGACGTACTAATTTACCAAAAATTTATAGCCCACACCCCGTACTGTTTGTAAATATAGGGGCTGCTCGGAGTCCGTTTCAATTTTTTTGCGCAAACGCACAATGTGCATATCTAATGTACGGGTATTTACATCGGCTTGGTAACCCCACACTTGTAGCATGAGCTCTTCGCGGGTTACCACCTGGCCTATGTGTTTTGAAAAATAGAGCAGTATGCGGTTTTCGAGAATGGTGAGTTCTATTTTTTTATTGTTCTTATAAAGCAGGTGAACATTGGGGTGGTGTACAATGTCGCCAAATGTATGTACCTCCGTTTTTTCATTATTGATAAAGTAGGTCACCTTGTTTTGAATCATGGTAACCAATAAATCCATGTTAAATGGTTTGGTTACATAATCGGAAATGCCACTGCCATAGGCATCTATTTTATCTACTTCTTGTGCCTTGGCCGTCATCATAATAATCAATTTATCGAAGCCCGCTTTGCGTAAATCTTTACACACGTCAATGCCCTGTTTTTCTGGCAACATCCAGTCAAGCAGTACTATATCAGGTTCAGCACTACTGATCAGCGCTTCGCCTTGTTTTCCATCGGCGGCTTCAAGCACGTCGTAGCCTTCTATTTTAAGCCTATGACTAATCAAAAAGCGTAGATTTTCATCGTCTTCTACCACTGCTATGGTGATTTTCTTTTGCATATTAATGGGTATAAGGAATGCTTACAATAAACGTTGAACCTTTACCGGGCTGGCTTTTCACGGTGATATCGCCCTTCATAAAATTAACCAGTTCTTTACAGAATGCCAAGCCAAGGCCTACACTGCCGTGTTGGTTGTATTGGTTTTCTATACGGTAAAACTTCTTAAAAATATGTTTTGCATCGGACTTAGTCATGCCGATACCTTTATCTTTAAACAGAAACAAGATATAAGCGCCTTCTTTTTTTATCTCTATAGCCAGTTCTTGCCTATCGGGTGGAGAATATTTATAGGCATTATCCATTAAGTTGTTAAAAATACTAGACAAAAGAATGGGGTCGGATTGGATTTCTGTAACTCCCTTAATATCAATATTAAGCAAAAAACCGGGCTTATCTAATAAAAAGGCATGGGTAATGGCCGAACAGAAATCGGCTAGCACTATACGTTCAGCTTTCCAGGTAATAGATTTATTTTCGAGCTGTGTAAAGCTTAAGAGTTTATTCATCAAGGTATTTAATTTTTCGACCTCTTGATCCAAAATAGTAGCATAGCGTTTACGCTCAGCAATAGACAAATTAGAACTACTGCCAATATTATTACCGGCAACTTTGATAACGCTTAGGGGTGTTTTAAACTCGTGGGTAAGATTATTAATAAAATCGTATTGCAGTTTAAATAATTGCTGATTGATAAACAGATTGCGGTAAATAAGGTAGGCAATGAGCAATAAAAAAGCATAAATAAGTAGGATAGCACCAAAAATTGGTAAAAACCGATGATAAATCTCCGTTTTTAAAAATGCTGGGCTCGACGAAAAGTGCAATTTATAACCAGAGAATGCCCCTGGCAAAGCAATTTCGGTGGTTAATTGTTCACCCTCAGTACTTAGGGGTTCAAATACGAGCGGTACAATTTTCAATTGCTGATATAACTCGGGCCGGGTATTTACTAAGCGCAAACGTTTGGGATTGAGATAAAAGGTAAACATATCTTTCTCAAATACTGGTGATTTGGCTTGTTTCACTAGCATCAGTTTTTTAAACATGGCCAATTCCTCTTTTCGAGGCACATTTAAGTAGCTTATTTTATTCGCATCTATGCCGTAAAATGTGGCGAAGGTTTCATCGGGGCTGGGAGCTTGTGTGGTATCTGCCGATTCTACATACTTGTTCAGCTTAATGGCCATTTTATTAAACTCATCGGCAGTTTTTAACGACAGCGTATTAGGGTTTTTGCTGCTAAAAATAACCTGGGCTCCTTTGCGCACACCGGGACCAATTTGGTAAATAGCTTTCGGTTGAACCGAAAAATAACCGGCCTTAATGCCATCACTGATAGGCCAGTTACTAACCTCAGTGTCGTAGAAAATTACCTTTTCTATAAAAGCATATCGGGCAATTAATCGTCGAGCATAACTATCGGCCGAGGCCGAATCTAAATAGCCGTGATAATACGATACCTCGGGAATACCTTGTTGGAAAAAGTTGGTGTATGGCTGAATGGTTCGCTCAAATACCTCAACTTTGTCGGCAGCAAATTCGTTTTCTACATACTTCTTGGTAAAATTATAGGCCAATAATATAGCAATGAGCAAGGAAATGGTGATTAACACCATGAAGGAAATAATCAGAGATAAATTTTTGCGGTAAATGGGTTGGCTATGTTCCATGCACCTTGCCTTAATTTTGTAAATGTTTGGCTAAAAACACTTCTAAATGACGGTAAAAATCGAGTCTATTTTCTTCATTCCTAAATAAATGACCTTCTTTTTGTTTTACTAAATAAGTAACCGATATGCCTCGTTTGCGTAGCTGTTTTACCAATTGGTCTGTTTCGGTGATATTTACTCTTGAATCTCGAGCACCTTGTGCAACTAACAACGGAGCAACAATATTTTCCGTATGAAAAATGGGCGATACTTGGCGGAAATAGTCGGCATCTGCTTCTGGGTTGCCCACCATTTCTTCGTACATCAATCGGTACGGCTTATAATACGGCGGAATATCTTTTAGATAGGAGAATAGATTGCTTAAACCAGAATAAGAAGCACCACAAGCATACAGGTTGGGTTCAAAACATAAACCCCAGAGTGCTGAATAACCTCCGAAACTAAAGCCATAAATTCCTACTCGTTTTGGGTCGACAATGCCTTGTTTAATGAGCCAATGTACTCCGTCGGTAATATCGTGTTGGCTTCGTTTACCCCATTGCTTAAAACCAGCAGTCCAAAACTTTTTTCCGTACCCTGTTGAACCTCTATAATTTACCTGAAATACAGCATATCCCCTGTTCGCCAAAAACTGCACTTCTGCATTGTATGTCCAGGTGTTACGAGCACCTGGGCCGCCGTGAGGCAATACTACCAAAGGCAAATTTTTAGGACTTTTACCTTGGGGTAAAGTAAGATAACCCTGCAAAGGTTGACCATCTGCAGCGGTGTACGAAACTGCTTTCATGGCGCACAACTCCATTGGCTTTATGGCCGTATTAATAACGGCTAATTGACTTAATTTTTTTGTTTTTACGTGGTATAGGTAAAATGCGCCAGGATTTTTATCGGTAAAAGTGCGTATAATCCATTTATCTTCTTCGGCATTGGTACTGCTTAGTCGTATTTCGGTAGCGGGTAGTTTTTTGCTCAAATCGGCAAAAATGCGTTTGCTTTCTTCATCTAAAAATACCCGTTGGCTTTTCCAAGTGGTATAAGTGGCATAGCGAATTTTTTGGTGTAGGGTAGAGTATTCGGCATCGCTTACATCTACATTTCCGGTGTTAAAAATAACCCTGATTTCTTTACCCGTGCGGCAATCTATTTCTACCAATGCGGTTTTATCTCTGCCTCTGTTTGAGAGTGCATATAAGCAATCTTTTTCGGGACAAAAACCTATAGGGCGTACCGATGATTTAAAATTAGTGGTAAACAGGGTCTTAAAAGATTGGGCCTCTGTGGTACGATACAGAATGGTTTCGTTCACACCATCGTTAGACATGGCTAAACGCAATTGTCCTTTGGCATCAGCCATCCAATCGGTAATGGTACCGGTATTTTTGGCCACTAATTTCAATACTCCGGTAACAATATTTAAACGGTAGGCATCAAAAATAGTAGAATCCCGTTTATTGAGCGCCAATAATACTTCGTTGTTGGGCAAGGCATCGGCACTAATAATACGAACTCTAACTTTAGTGTCTGGTATAAGTAACCGAGTTTGGCTGCCGTCTTTATTTACAGCATAAAGGCGTCTATTCTCATCCCCATCGCTATCTTTTAAATACAAGATTTGCTCGTTATTTGCCCAATAAAAATTAGAAATATTTCGGTCTAATCCTGAACTTAACCGCAGTGTTTTTTGTTCATCTAGCTTTCTTACGTGAATATTTAAGCGATTTTTATAGGGTTGCAGGTAGGCTATATACTGTCCATCGGGCGAAAGTTTAAATGCTGTTTTTTCGGGGTTTTTAAAAAAATCTTCGATAGGAATCTGACGTGCAGCACCCCCTCCCGAACACGCAAATAAGCCTGCAAAAAGTGAAAAGAAGAAAAATTGCTTAACGATACGTATCATCTATGTTGATATCTCATTTAGATGGTGTAATTTACTAAACTTCGCATGTTTTTATGGTAACAAATGCACTACATATTTAGCTCAAACCAATGGCGGCTTCTTTGCAAATACGTATATTAGCACCATGATTTTGTACAATGTAACGCTTATTTTAGATGCCGATATAGAAGCAGATTGGTTAGAGTGGATGCATACCGAGCACATTGCGGAGGTAATGGCTACCGGATGTTTTAGTGCTAAGCGCATGTTAAAAGTATTAGATTCGCCAAACGAAGGCGTAACCTATTGCATGCAATACATAGCAGATAATATGGAACAGTACAAGCGCTACCAAACTGAATTTGCTCCAAGCTTGCAAGCTAAGGGTTTGGTTCAATTTGAAAATAAATTTGTGGCTTATCGTACTTTAATGGAAAGTGTAAATGGAATTTAGTTCAACCCCCCTTTCTGGACTTTATAGTATTAAACCACAGGTTTTGGCCGACGAACGTGGCTATTTTTACGAAAGTTATAATAAAGAGGTATTTGAGAAAGCGGGTATTTCTACCAACTTTGTACAAGACAATCAATCGCTCTCTCATAAAGGCACCCTACGTGGCTTACATGCTCAGGCTCCTCCTTTTGCTCAGGGGAAATTGGTACGTGTAATACAAGGCGAAGTATTAGACGTAGTCGTAGATATTCGAAAAGAATCACCAACCTACGGAGAGCATTTTACAATTCATTTAAGCGGTGAAAACAAAACCATGCTCTGGATACCTCCCGGATTTTTACATGGATTTATTACCCTAGCCAACGATACTATTTTTAGCTATAAGGTTAGTAAGGCTTTATACAACAAGGCTTCTGAGATTGGTATTTGCTGGAACGATAGTTCTTTAGCTATAAATTGGCAATTAGGCCCAAGCGATATTTTGCTGTCGGAAAAAGACAAGCTTCTGCCGGCATTTGCAACATTCAATAGTCCCTTTTAGTAACAAAGCCCGAGAATTTCTCGGGGCTTTGTTCGATTCTTATTTTATCAACTGATACAGTTCATCTAATTTTGGCGAAAGTACTATTTCTATACGGCGGTTACGGCTCCGCATTTCGGGCGTGCTACCTTCGGCAACAGGTTGGTACTCCCCTTTACCAGTTGCAGTAATGCGGCTACTTTCAATTTTCTCGGTTTCAGTAAGGTAACGTACAACCGAGGTGGCACGCAATACACTTAAATCCCAATTGTCTTTAATTTGGCCCAAGTTGTTTACTTTCTGATTATCGGTGTGGCCTTCTACAGAAATATTAATCTCGGGTTGGGTCTTTAGCACTTTGGCAAGGGCTTTCAGTGCTTGTTCTCCTTTTTCATCAATCACAATGCTGCCCGTATCAAACAATAATTTATCGGTAAGCGATACATACACTTTACCATTGCGTATTTCAACGGTAAGTCCATTTTGCTGAAAGCCCAGCAAGGCCTTTTGCAGTTTATCTTTTAAGGCATTGGTTGCTTCGTCACGTTTTTTCAGAATTTCTTCTACCTCGGTTAAACGTGCTTCTCGTTTTTTTAAATCTTCGGCTAAGCGTTTAATTTCTGAAGAAGTATTGTTACGCAGGGCGATATAATTCGAATCGAGGCCTTGATATTTTACTTGTAAATCAGCTAGGCGTTTATGTAATCGGGAGGTGTCTGCTTTTAAACGATCTAGCGATAGCTCTAAATTTTCTACTCGAATTTGCGACTGATCCCAACCTACCGATAAGGAATCACGTTGTGCTAAAATAGCATTGTATTTTTTGGTAGATAATATCATGCAAGAGTTTAGGGCAGCAAGGGCACCTATACAACATGCGAACAAAATGATTTTTTTCATGGCAACTAATTTTGTGTTAAGATAATGCATTTCTTAGAAAAACGCTTAAGGGATAAATTTCATTCCATACTGCCAATACATCTTTTACCGCAGTAGCACTGCATAATGCAGCAGGGCTAATGGCATAATGGGCTGTAAAACTTTTTAATTTGAGCAACTCAATAGCTGGATGATCAACCGTATATCCTTTTGGAACGGTTTTTAACTTTTCACTAGTATCTAAGCTAGTGAAATATTTTTTAAATAGGGGCTTTTCCAATACTGCCCGAAGTTCAGCTTCGTTGTAATCAATCTCTTGGCGTATGGCTTTTAATTCATCGGGCTGTGGCATCCAGCAGCCTCCGGCAACAAAAGAATTTTCCGGATGAATGTGCAAATAATAGCCCGGTCCATCAAAATTTTTACCATTTGGAGAAATGGCTATGGCAAAATTCTCTTTGTATGGGCGTTTGTCTTTACTAAAACGCACATCGCGATAAATGCGCATGACGCAAGATTTCGGATCTAAATTTGAAGGAATTGATGGATCTAGTTGAGCTAGGCCTGCAATGAGTTCCGCTGCAAATTGATGAACGTCTTGCTTAGCTTGTTCGAACTCGGGTTTATGTTCTAAAAACCATTCGCGATTGTTATGCTGACTTATCCCCTGTAAAAAACTTAAGGTGGTGGCTTGCAGCATAAAAGCGTATGTTAATTTAAGTTCATGTTTTCGTCGTTTAACTGATTGATACCAGTTTTACGGCGATACTTTTTATACCATAAGAAACCTACACCCGCAATGGCCAAATAAGGTGCGGCTAAAAGATATAATATGCCATTGTTCAAGGTAGTGCCTTGTTTATTGCCATTTTTTACAGAGTTTTCTGCATTAAGGGTACACATAGCACACTGTGCCACACTTTTTTGCGGAATAGCAAACAAGCTAGCAAAAACTAAAAACGTAAAAATCAGTTTAAACAATTTCATATACAAAGATACCTAAAATTGAATTAGAAGGTATAATACGGCGCAATCATTATATAAACAATAACACCTGTTACGGTTACATATAACCAAATCGGGAAGGTCCAACGTACCAGTTTGCGGTGTTTATCTACCTGCAATTTTAAACCATTATTAAAGCTTAATAAAACCAATGGCAAAACAGCTGCGGCCAAAATAATATGGCTAACAAGAATACTATAATAGAACGTACGAATAGCACCCGTGCCTCCAAAGGTGGTTTCTTTTACGAAATAGTGGAATAAGATGTAGGAAACCAAAAACACCGATGACAAGACAAAGGTGAGTATATTCAAGCGTTTGTGCATGTTTACATTTTTATTTTTGATGAAGTAAAGCGATACCAAAAGTAATACCGAACAGGTCCCATTGATGATGGCATTAAGCTTCGGCAAAAAATACACAAAAGAAGGGGTAGCTATGGTAACAGGTATAAGCTTGCGGTTTAAAATAACTACTACAGCAAATACAAAAATAGAAATAGCGGTAACGAGTCTTAATATGGTTTTATCGGTCATAATGCTGAATTTTTATCTATCAGTTCTGGTTCTTAATTCTTCGTTTATAAGCACTTTTAGTTCGTCATCTAGCTTTTCCATTTGCTCTTTACTCAACGAATCGTAGTAGCCTCTAATGCGTTTTTGAGGATCTAATAAAACCAACATGGAAGAGTGGATGATGGTAGTAGGTTGCGCAGGATCTGGTAAAACATCTACCAAAAAACTTTGTTTGGCCAGTTCGGCAACTTCTGGCTGTTGGCCCGTAAGAAGCGACCAGTTTGTAGACTGAAATCCGGTAGTTTGTTGGTAGCTACGCAATGCCGTAGGCGAATCATGAGCACCATCTACCGAAATACTTACAAACTGCAATAAGGAATTTCGTTGATACTTTTTAGCCAGGTAATTTACTTGCTGATTCATGCTAGCACAAAACACGGTGCATCGGGTATAAAAAAAGTTTACCACGCTTATACGGTGTGTTTTAGCAGGAAAAATAAAGGCCACACTATCTTGGTTGAGCAGTGTAAAATCGCGAACGGTGTGATACAAGGTATCGGGAATTTGAACCCCACGTTTGGTATGAAAGGTGCTAGCTACTTGTTTGGGGCCAAAAAATGCTAAAGATTTATATCGATTTTTGCCCTTCACAGTCAGCATCCAATATAAAAATCCCGGAAAAGCCAGAATGGTTACCAGGATTAATATTTTTTTAACTGTGAATTTTGGGAATTGCATTAATAGGATTGAAGGTGTATATAATTACCTTCTATAAGCATGAGAACAATGAAATAAATAATAAAAAGCAAAGAAAGCACTATACTGGCTTTAAATGCAAATTTCTCGAATTTAAGGTGCATGAAATATGCAACAATATAAAATGCTTTTACAAGTGTTAAACTGATATAAGCAAAATTACCTACACCGTGAGACACTATGCCTTTTGGAATGAGGTAAAGCGCAATGATAAATTCTAAAGCCGTAATACCTAACAAGTAAAAGAATACCTGCCAAATTTTTCTTTTGGTCATGCTTGCATGCTCGTGAGCATGTTCTTGAGTGTGTTCTGCCGACATATGCTTTTTAAGATTAAACTAAATAAAAGAAAGTAAATACGAAAACCCAAACTAGGTCTACAAAGTGCCAGTAAAGGCCTACCTTTTCAACCATAAGATAAGAACCTCGTTTTTCGAAAGTATTGCTTAAAACCATACCCAAAATTATACAATTGATTACCACACCGGTAAATACGTGGAAACCGTGAAAACCGGTAATGGTGAAAAACAGGTTGGCAAACTGAAGTGCTCCGATCGTATCTATACCAGTGTATGTTGCCGGAAAGCTACCCCACCAATACCCCTCATGGTGCAAATGGCTCCACTCTAAGGCTTGGCAGCCCAAGAACATAAACCCACCAATAATGGTCCAAATCATCCAAGTTACTACTTCTTTTTTGGCTTTACGATGACCCGCTTCTACAGCCAAAACCATAGTTACCGAGCTCATAATTAAAATAAAAGTCATAATACCCACAAACACCAAGGGGTAGCCCTCATTGGCAATGCCAGGAATAGATTGAAATACATGATCGGGATCTGGCCAAGTAAGTTTACTAAAACGCTGGGCGCCATAATAAATTAAAAATGCAGAAAATGTGAATGCATCCGATAATAAGAAAAACCACATCATTATTTTACCATATTCTACATCAAATGGCGATTTGCCTCCATTCCAGGGGCCTGTATTTACGTGGTCAAGTGGTGATATCTTAGTACTCATGTAGGAATTTTATTTGAAAAAATTATTGGTTCAAAAGTAAGAAAACATATAGATAAATCCATAGTATATCTATAAAATGCCAAAAAATGGAGGCCGTTTCTAAGCGGAATAAGTTGTTTGCTTGTGGTATGTTTTTAACCCCACCAAGCCATGCTGCCAATACCATCATTAATCCGGCAAATACGTGTACCAAATGGGCTCCGGTAAATACATAAATAAACGATTGTGAGGCATTGGGGTTTACAAAATAAATGCCCTGGCCAATGAGTGTTTGCCAAGCGCTAAGTTGCAAAACAAAAAACCCAATACCCAAACCCATGGTTAGCAGTAAATACATTTTTTGTTGGTTCAATTGCAAGCGTTTGGCCGATAAATAAGCCATGTGCATCGTAATGCTACTCAACACAATAAGCAGAGTACTTAATTTAAACGCCTGCGGCAAAATAATTTTCAAGCCTCTATCTACACTGCCGCCGGTGTATACAATAAAACCGCTGGTTAAACCAGCAAAAAGCATAAATGAGGCAATTACGAATAGCAAAACCAAAAACTTTTTGGCCTTAAAATTAATTCTTTCTTGTTCGGTCATTGGATTTATATGAGGGTTAAGAAATAAAATCGAGCAATAAGCCTACTTGTACAAGGGGCAAATATACAAAAGAGACATACATCATGTGTCGTGCCGATGCAATATCTAATTTCCTATACAATTGAATGGCTGTGTATAAAAAATACAAGCCGGCAACAAGTGAAATGAAGGCAATACTGTTACCACCAATGTGGTAAAGAGTTGGCATTAAACTTACCGGTATAAGTACAATGGTGGTGAGTAGAATAATCAGGGCGCTTGTTTTATCGGGCTTAGTGGTGGGCAACAAACGGAAACCCGCTTTTTTATAATCTTCATCTAATACCCAAGCAATAGACCAAAAATGTGGAAACTGCCATACAAACTGGACCAAAAATAAGATGATGGGTGTCCAAGAAATGGCCGGATTTTCGAATGCCGCAAAATAGCCAATAAGTGGAGGTAATGCCCCGGGTATGGCCCCAAGAAAAACCGCAATGGGCGATTTTCGTTTCATGGGGGTATAAATAAAAGCGTAAAAAAAGATGGAGAATACAGAGAGTACGCCGGTTAAAAAATTCAATCGCACCAAAATTAGGGTACCTATAATGCTCATAAAAATACTGAGTACTAAGGCTTGCCCCGTGGTCATCCGCCCGGCAGGTATAGGCCGATCAGCAGTACGTTTCATTAATTTATCTAAATCTTTCTCTATAATTTCGTTGAAACCATTGGCTGCAGCCGTTACCAGAAAACCACCCAGTGTTAAAATTGCCCAGTTTGTCCAGTTTACAAATCCCTGTTCTTTACTCCCAATTAAAAAAGAAATGGAGGCAGAAAATACCACCAAGAAACTTAAGCGAAGTTTCACCAACTTGGCGAAATCTGGAAAGAAATTACGCATGGCTTGCCTCCTCTTCTTTCCGAGTACTTTTCCCTAAAGCCAACACTACATAGAATTGTGAAGCAAACAATAAACTAGCAAATACAAGATGTAAGGCTTGGGCCACTGGCGGCAATGCGAAATAGGCTAAGGAAATACCTAAAACTACTTGTGCTCCAAGAAAAGCGAAGGAGTAGTTTATGGCACGTATAGCTAGTGATTTTTCTGCATACTGTTTTACCAAGCGACGCTCTAAAGCAAAAGTTAGTGAAATAACTAAAATGGTTAAACTTCGGTGAATTTTAAAAAAATCTGCTTTATCTACCCACAATTCTCGGCCAGTATTATTCATAAATGAGGCAATGGCATCTATTTGCTCACGCACTTCGGTGCCCAATATAATTTGACCAATAGTTAGTACAAACAAAAAGAAAGCCATAACCTTTACTGTACGATGTACGGGAAGAGCAAGTTTTTGAAAATTTCTAGCATCGTAATAGGTATACATACTGATGGCGATAATGGCTAAAGCCACTAACATATGAACGGTAACCACCCAAGCCAGTAAGTTGGTAGACACTACAATAGAACCTAACCAGGCTTGGAAACCTATTAAAAGCACATTGAAGGCACTCAAAAAGAAAATACGTTTTCTGGTTTTTAAATAGGGGAAAGATAGAAACACTGCCCCCAACAAAAACAAACCACAAATAGCCCCAATTAACCGATTGATATATTCAGTCCAGGTTTTGGTGACGTTAAACTCCTCCGGGAGTAAAATGCTTTTATCTTCTCTAATGCGCAGGGCCAAATCGCCATAACCCAACACATCGAGTGTTTTAGCAAAGCGTTCGTTTTTAGCTACTCTACCGGCTACATATTTTTCTTGATAATTGGCAGGCAATTGCGAAACCGAGGTTGGCGGAACGTACTGATCGAAACACTTCGGCCAATCTGGACAGCCCATTCCCGACCCCGAACTACGTACCACACCACCGGCCAATATCACCAAAAATAAGCTGATAATGCCTAACAGGTTTACTCGTATAAATCGTTTTTCGGCTGCTGAATGCATGGTGCTATAAAAAATTTAGGGTATCGGTAAGTTCAAAAAAACTTAGGCCAGATACCCTAAACATAGGTGGTATTCTATCTTAAGCCTTTTTAGTAGGCGTTGTCTTTTTCTTTGCCGCAGGCTTTTTAGCAGTTTTTGCTGCTGCTTTAGCTACCGGCTTAGCCGCAACTACCGATTTTTTTGTTCCTTTAGCTGCATACTCTGCCTGCAACAGCTCTGCTTCTGCATTGCCCTCAAAATCGTGCGCCACGTTAGAGCTCATGGTTTCTGAGAACGGTGTAGTTTGCGGAATAAAATCTTCGTTATGGCCCGGTTTGCTATAATCGTATGGCCAACGGTATACCGTTGGAATTTCTCCTGGCCAGTTACCGTGTAAATGTTCTACCGGAGTAGTCCATTCCAAGGTATTCGAATTCCATGGATTTTGCGTGGTTTTCTTACCATAGAAAATAGAATGGAAGAAATTGTACAAGAATGCCAATTGCGCCAATGATGCTACAATAGCAGCCCAAGTAATAAATACGTTCACCGTTAACCACTCCTTCATAAACTCAAATTCGGTAAAGGCATAATATCTACGAGGCACGCCATCTAATCCCATAAAGTGCATAGGGAAGAATACCAAATACGCACAAATAAAAGTTATCCAAAAGTGTAAATAACCTAATCTTTCGTCCATTTCACGACGGAACATTTTAGGGAACCAATGGTAAACACCACAAAGCATTCCGAAAATAGCCGCAGAACCCATTACCAAGTGGAAGTGAGCTACTACAAAATAGGTATCGTGTAGGTTGATATCTAAGGCTGCATTTCCTAAGAAAATTCCGGTTAAACCACCAGAGATAAAGAAGGAAACCAAACCAATAGCAAAAAGCATGGCCGGAGTAAAACGAATGTTTCCTCTCCAAAGCGTAGCTAAATAATTAAATGTTTTTACTGCCGATGGTACCGCAATAATTAACGTGGTTATCATAAACACACCACCCAAAAACGGATTCATACCGGTAAGAAACATGTGGTGACCCCACACAATAAACGACAATACGGTAATACCAATTAAAGAGTACACCATGGCATGGTAACCGAAAATTGGTTTACGAGAATTGGTTGCAATTACTTCAGAAGTAATACCCAAAGCAGGCATCAATACAATATACACCTCTGGGTGACCCAAAAACCAAAATAAGTGTTGCCACAAAATTGGGCTACCCCCTTGGTTAGGTAATACCTGCCCTTGCATCACAATATCAGATAAATAGAAACTGGTTCCGAAACTACGGTCGAAAATTAACAATACCACCGCAGCAACAAGCACCGGGAAAGATAATACCCCAGTTATTGCTGTTAAGAAAAATGCCCAAATGGTTAAAGGCATCCGCCATAAACTCATACCTTTAGTACGCATGTTTAAAACCGTACTGATATAGTTTAGGGCTCCCATTAAAGAAGAAGCTACAAACAATACCATACTCATTAACCACAAGGTCATACCCAAACCTGAGCCCGAAATTGCTTTTGGCAAGGCCGATAGGGGTGGATAAACTGTCCAACCGGCACTAGCAGGGCCACTTTCTACAAAGAAAGAACCCATCATAATTACACAGGCCAAAAAGAAAAACCAATACGAAAGCATATTGATAAATGGCGAAGCCATATCTCTTGCTCCTAATTGTAGAGGAATCAATAAGTTACTAAACGTTCCACTCAAGCCTGCAGTTAATACAAAGAATACCATCATGGTACCGTGAATGGTAACCAATGCCAAGTAAAAATCTGGTTTTATACGACCGCCTTCAGCCCATTTACCTAAAAAGGTTTCTAAAATTGGGAATGATTTATCTGGCCACCCCAATTGTAAACGGAACAATACGGATAAAAACATGGCAATAACACCCATAATAATTCCTGTAATAAGGAATTGTTTGGCAATCATTTTATGATCTTGACTAAACACATATTTAGTCAAAAAAGTTTCATGGTGATGACCGTGATCGTCGTGGTGTACTGCTGTATCGTGTGCTGTGCTTGCCATAAACGTTTTTAGTTGTTAGAAGTTAATGCTAGTTGAGCGGATGTGTTAGCAGAAGCCATTTGAAGTTCTTTTTTCACATCATCATTATAATACAATGGTTGTTTAGTTAACCACTCTTGATACTCTTTTTCAGATACTACACGTACTTTAACTTGCATGTTGTAGTGACCTGCTCCACAAATTTTTGCACATAATAAAATGTAGTCGAATTTTGGATCGTTTAATTTTCCACGCATTTCTGCGGTAGTGTATTTAGGTGTAAACTGGAAATAGGTAGGCATGCCCGGTACAGCATTCATTTGTACCCTAAACGTAGGAATGTAGAAACTGTGCAAAACATCTTTAGAACCAATAGTGAAACGTACCGAACGATTTACGGGCAAAACAATATCGCCTGCTAAACGATCGTCCCAGCTTTTTTTATCGGTAAAATCAATACCTAAACCATTGGTAGGACTAATCAACTTATAATTACGGGTGCCAATTTGGTTATCGGCACCAGAATAACGAAGAGACCATTTGAATTGCTCTCCGGTAACCTCTACCTGAAGCGCATTTTTTTGATCCGAATCGGAAATATTGGTAATCCCTTTCCAAGTAAAGAAACCTAATAACACCAACACGGTTAACACAATAGCCGGAGCAATTGTCCATAAACGCTCAATGGCATTGTTATGTGGATAGAAATATGCTTTTCTTTTTTCGGAACCTGCATAACGAACAGAAAAACCGAATAATAAGATGTGTGTAATGACAAAAACTATCGTGGTAATTATCACGGTAATATTAAACATGAAATCAATACGTTCACCGTGCTCGGTACCAGAAATGGAATTTACCATAGCACCTTGTGTAGTATACGACCAATAAGCACCATATAAACCTACCACCAATACAATGCCTAATAAAACGGCTTGGATACGATGCCAATTGATTCCCTTTTCTTTACCCTGGATGCTGCGTGTTAGTTCGTATGCCTTTAATGACCTGCCAATGATGGCAATAAATGCGCAAAACAAGAAAAACAACAAGAAATAGTAACTGAATGATTTGTATATGGGCGTATAATCAGGCGCTATTTTACCGATTTCAACTGGGTTTCCTTGGCCATCGCCCAAGTTCCATGACAATTGCGTGGTATCAACATCTGTGCTAATTAATGTTGGAATTGCAGGACCAGCCGCCGCCGCAGTACTGGCAGTATCCATGGCAGTAGTCATAGATACAGCTGTAGTATCTGTTGTTTGTGCCTGAACACTAAGGGCACTCAATAAGCCTACAACTAATACTAAGCTATACAATAAAGGACTTTTGAAAAAATTTATAACTCTCATTTTCTTATCGAACACTAGATATATTTCGTTTACTATTAAATGTGATGATTTACGCTCTCTTCTAAAAACGGATGGTTTGCAGGCGCCAATGGCTTTTTGCTCAGCATGGTTAACATGAGAAAACTAAACAAGCCTACAAAACAAACAGCAGTACCCACTTCAATAACACCAAAACCACGGTGTTCGGCAACGGTACCAGGCATAATCATCATGTAATAATCTAACCAATGGCCACATAACAACAATATGGCTACAAAAATTAATGTATTTTCTTTTCGTTTGGCACCTCTACTCATTAAAATTAATAGGGGGGATAAAAAGTTGATAACAATGTTTAACCAGAACCATGGCATATATTCTGGCTCCCAGCGTTTGTAGAAATACACCGTTTCTTCTGGTATGTTGGCATAGTAAATCAATAAAAATTGAGAAAACCATACGTAGGTCCAGAAAATAGAGAAGGCAAACATAAATTTACCTAAATCGTGTAAATGGCTTTCATTAATCCAACTGATATAGCCATTACGTTTTAATAAAATTACGGTTAAGGTTACTGCAGCCATTCCACTTACCCACATAGCGGCAAAGTTATACCAACCAAACATGGTAGAGAACCAGTGTGCTTCTAAAGACATGATGGTATCAAAGGCCCAAATTGGGGTGGTAAAACCAAAAATTACCAAGAAAATTGCTGAATAAGTAATGCTTTTACGGTAGTTTTTTAGCCCTCCTTCTAAATCTTCGCGGTTAGATAATTTAGTTAAAACCATCGCAAAAATGCTATATACCCCTAAGAAAACAACTAAACGGGTTAAAAAGAAAGGAACATTTAAAAACGCGGATTTACCGGCAATTAGTGCATCGTAATTAGGGCTATTCGGATCTGATAATCCTTCTTCGTTCCAGTGGTGGTATAAATTGTGAGTTTGTAATCCTGCTGCACATACCGCAATTAATATAATAGAGGCAATAGGTAATACTTTGGCAAAGGCTTGCGGAACTCTAATTAAGCCAGCTGACCAGCCCGATTGAGATACAAATTGCAAGGCAAGGAAGAATGTACCTGCAGCACAAACGCAAGTAAAATAATAGGCCATTAATAGCAAATTGGCAAAAGTACGCTCAGCATGACCAGAGTAAAAGCCATACCCAATGGCAGCAAGGCCTAATACAACTGCCAATAAGCTCCAGGTTTTTGCTTTCCCTGTAAATTGGAAGTATTGAGCGAAATTATGTGTTTTAGCGTGAGTTCCCATGTGGATGTTGAGCAATTAACTACTGTAATTTTTGTAATTCGTGAACGTACATAACAATTTTCCAACGCTCTGTAGGCGTTAGTTGGTAGCGGTGTGCTCCCATTAAGTTTACACCATAGGTAATGGTATGAAATATCTTTCCATCCGTTAAATCTTTCATGGCACCACCACGAGAAGATGTACCGCCGGCATATGAAGGAGGAGCAGGAAATTTTTGCAGCTTAACAATTGCACCATCTCCCTTACCTTGTAAACCATGGCACTGTGAGCACATATTTAAATAAAGTGATTTTCCTTGTTCTAAGGTTGGCACCGTAAGCGGTAATGGATTTGATAAGTTTTTACCTGCTGCCTCGTACCCTTCTAAAGTATTAGGGTATTGATCTTCTGTTTTAGAGAAACCAACTGGCATAGTATGGCTTGGTGGTACCTGCGCCGTTTGGCCATTTTTGAAATTATTATTAGGCTGATCAGGGTTATACGCAATGGGGTCATACATATTACGAGCAAATTCCCAGCCTGTACTTCTATTATTAGAGCAAGCAGTAAGCGCAACTACTAACGCAACAAGTATTATGGTCATGCAAGATTTATTCATAGCTAACATATTTTCTATCGTTGTGCAAAACTTCTACAGCTCCAGCATCTTTTAATAAACTTTCTACTTTTTTAGCGTCACTTACTTCTTGAGCATTTATGGCGATAATAAACCGGTCATTGGTGGCACGTAAATGCATCACTCTAGGGGTGCGACCCGGAAATAAATGATTTTTAAAGAAAAAAGTAAATACCATGCCAAAAGCCGCAAATAATACGGTTAATTCAAACAATACGGGTACAAAATCGGGAACAGCAAAGGCTGGTTTACCGCCAATGTTCATGGGCCAATCAAATACCAACATATAATAAATCATAGCAAAAGCAGTACAAGTACCCGTAAGACCAAACCAAAAGGCAGCTTTAGGCAAACGCGATGGTTTAATGCCTAATTTAGCTTCAATTCCATGAATAGGCATAGGTGTAAACACATCGTAAATGGCAATATTATGCTCCTGAAGCTTATCAATGCCAAGCAACATTTCATCCGGATCGGCAAAAGCGCCCAATATGTATTTCGTTTTACTCATAATTAAATTTTTGCGTAATCAGCCGGGTTTACACTATCGTATTTAGATAAAGAATCTACATAAAATTTAGCGTGCTCTTTATTTAGATTGCCTTTCGCTATCAGTTCCTTTTTTGCTTGTTCGCTAGAAGATTTTACTAGAAGTTTCACCTCAGCCATGGCTATAGCTGGTAAAAAGCGTAAAAACAACAAGAACAAAGTAAAAAATACTCCAATGGAGCCCACAAAAATGGCTACGTCTACCCATGTTGGATAAAACATCACCCAACTAGATGGTAAATAATCGCGGTGTAAGGAGGTTACGATAATTACGAAACGCTCAAACCACATACCAATGTTTACCACTATAGATAAAATCCAGGAGGCTGCAATACTGGTACGAATTTTTTTAAACCAGAACAATTGAGGTGAGATTACGTTACAAGTCATCATGCACCAATACGCCCACCAATACGGACCACTCACACGGTTCAAGAACGCATATTGTTCGTACTCAGCACCAGAATACCACGCAATAAATAATTCAGTTAAATAGGCTACACCCACAATAGATCCCGTAACGATGATGATTTTATTCATCGATTCGATATGAAACATGGTAATGTAGTTCTCAAAATTCATCACCTTACGGGTAATTAATAATAAGGTTTGCACCATGGCAAAACCAGAGAAAATTGCACCAGCCACAAAGTAAGGAGGGAAAATAGTAGTGTGCCATCCCGGTATAACCGAAGTAGCAAAATCCATAGATACAATGGTGTGTACCGATAGTACCAAGGGTGTAGAAACACCTGCTAGGATTAACGATACCGCTTCAAAACGTTGCCAGGTTTTTACTGAACCATTCCAACCGAAAGAAAGCGTGGAATATATTTTACGACGAAGACCAGTAGCACGATCGCGAATGGTTGCAATATCTGGCAATAAACCGGTATACCAGAAAATTAAGGAAACCGAGAAATAGGTAGAAATTGCAAATACGTCCCACACCAATGGAGAGTTGAAGTTTACCCACAAAGAACCAAATTGGTTAGGTAAAGGCAATGCCCAATAAAATAACCATGGGCGGCCCATGTGTGAAATAATATATGTTGCGGCACAAATTACAGCAAAAATGGTCATTGCCTCTGCCGAACGATTGATGGAGTTACGCCAATTCTGACGGAAAAGTAAAAGTACTGCAGAAATTAATGTTCCGGCGTGACCAATACCTACCCACCATACGAAACCAGTGATATCCCAGGCCCAACCCACAGTTTTGTTTAAACCCCAGGCACCAATACCCGTCCAAAAAGTATAACTAACAGCAAATACCCACAATAAGGCGCCAAGCGATGCAATGGTGAAGCCAATCCACCAAGCTTTATTCGCTTTATTTTCCACAGGAACCAATACATCTTCAGTGATTTTAGCATACGTGATGTTTTCACCGGTAATTAAGGGTTCTCTAAGTATTGATTCGTGATGCGATGACATAATTTTTTAATTACTTTTCTACGAAATTTTATAATTCTGACGTATTTCTAACTTTTACTTGATACCCAACACCTGGCTGAACGTTTAGTTCTTCCAATACGTAATAGGTACGTTCACTTTGTAATGCTTTAGAAACGGCAGATTCTGGATCATTACCGTCGCCAAAAATAATGGCATTGGCAGGGCAAGTTTGCTGGCAAGCTACTTGGATATCGCCATCTTTCAACGGACGTTTATCAATTTTTGCTTGCAATTTACCTGCTTGTATACGTTGAATACACATAGAGCATTTTTCCATTACCCCACGTGAACGGGTGGTAACATCCGGATTTAATACCAATTTCACAATGCTGACACATCATAGGTTGGTGAATCACGGATACATCGTCCAAGTTTTCTAAGTCGGCAATTTCGTTTTCCTCGGTAACAGCTGTACCATTTTCGTTATAGCTATAGTAGCGATCGATACGGATCCAATGCATTTCACGACGACGGCGAACCTCGTCACGGCCTACCACCGGAACATTATTTTCGGCACTACAGGCTACAATACACGCACCACAACCTGTACATGCATTTAAATCGATTGCCATTACCCAATTGTTACCTGGCGTTTCATATTTATCCCATAAATCATACGTTTTATGGTCTGAATGCTTGTTGCCTGCATGTGGATCTTGTAAATATTCTTTTAAGGTTGTTTCTCGAATAATATTGCGCCCCTCAATAGAATGATGGGTTTGTGTTTGTGCCAACTCATATCGACCACTAACTTTACTTACGCTAGCTATGGCAACCGTTTGAAAGGTTCCATTTTCGAAGGTGATAAAAGGATAGGCATTTTTACCAACCTCATTACCAGCTTGACCCGCTCTAGTTCGGCCATAACCTAGGGCAATTGATACTGTTCCGTTGGCTTGACCTGGCTGAACCAGTACTGGAAGTATTATGCTATAGGTAGCCGATTTGATTTCAACTAAATCAAATTCATTTACACCTATTTCTTGAGCATAGGTAGAAGAAATAGCAGCATAGTTATCCCAAGTTACTTTAGAAACCGGATCTGGTAATTCTTGTAACCAGGGGTTATTGGCAACTTGACCATCACCTAAAGCTACATTTTGATATAGCTGAAGTTCTACTCCCTTGCTACCGGCAGCTAGCTTAGCGCTTTCAGCAACAATGGTATTAGCAACCGCAGTAACATCTAAATTAAACGATACCGGAGTAGCGTTTGCCGAGCCGGTGTTTACAAAACCTACTTGCAATACATCGTCCCAAGATTTGCCACTGCTAGCTAATACAGTATTTTCCCAGTTGTTACGTACAAATTGGTAGTATTCTGTAACCGCACTTCCCGACCAGTTTAATAAACTTTCTTCGGCCATACGGGTATTGTAAACCGGATTAATAGTTGGCTGAACTAAGGTATAATAACCCGCTACCGGATTGCTATCGCCCCATGATTCTAAATAATGATTTACCGGAGCAAGGATGTTACATAAACTAGCCGTTTCATCAGCACGATCGGCAAAGGAAACACGTAAAGCAACTTTGCTCAAGGCATCTGTAAATTCCTTCGTATTTACGTAGCTGTAAGCTGGATTACTATTCAAAAAGAATACCGCACCTACTTCGCCACGTTTCATCTCATTAATAAGCGCTACAAACTCAGCGTCGTTACCTGCAAATTGGTTTGAAGGATTATTAAGATTAATGGTACTACCATAACTGCCCAATAACGCATTAATGGCATTTACTATAATTTGGCTAGAAACATCGTTAGAACCACAAACTACTAAGGCTTTGCCTTTAGCGTTTGCCAATTCTCTAGCTGCTAGCTGAATGGCTTTATCTGCTTTAGGGTTATTGGCCAATTTTTTAGCACTTACTTTACCCCCTAAGGCTTGGTATAAGTTTAATAAAGCAATCCCTTCTTCAGATGGTTTAATAGCAATACGAGCATCGGCATTGGTACCGGTTAGGCTCATGCCTGTTTCAAACTGAATATGGCGTGACATCTTTTTGTTTTTCAACGATGCTGCACCACGGTTTGCGGTATACTGACGGGTAAATTCTACTGGCGAAATCCACGTTCCTAAGAAATCGGCCCCAAAACTTACAATAACATCTGCCTTATCAAATTGATACTGTGGTAAAACCGCTTTGCCAAAACTATTTTGATTGGCCTGAATAATACCTGTATACGATACGGCATCAACTTGAACTAATTTCGCCGTAGGGTTGGCTGCTACAAACTCGGCAATTACTGCTTTGGTTGAAGGGCTATTTACCGTTGAGCTAACCAATCGAATTTTTTTGCTGCTGGCTTTTAATTTAGCCAATTCGGCTTTCATAAAGCTATCAACTTGAGTCCAACTAGTTTCGCGGCGGTTTAGTACTGGTGCTTGCAAACGAGAAACATCGTACAAACCTAGTACCGATGCCTGAGCTTGGGCATTTAAGCGTCCGCCACTTAGCAAACAAGCAGGGTTACCCTCTACTTTAATAGGTCTACCTTCGCGGGTTTTTACCAAAATGCTGTGGCCATTATAGCTCGATGCATAATAGTTAGGAATTCCGGGAACAATTTCTTCTGGTTTTACCAAGTAAGGAATTGCTTTGTGAACAGGGGCTGGCTGGCATGCGGCAAGTGTAACTGCACCTACCCCAAAGCCCAATGCTTTCAAGAAATCTCTACGAGGCGTAACGGTACTTAAACCAGCTTCGTTTAACACTTCTTCAATTGGCAATGATTCTGCGAATTCGTTTTTACTTTGTTTAACAAATTCGGGAGTTTGCTTTAGTTCTTCTAAACCTTTCCAGTATTTTTTATTGCTTTCCATTTAAGCTATATAACTCTATTGAAATTCTACTATTAATAATGGCATTTGCCACACTCTAATCCACCTAAAACTGCTGCAGTAATTTTACCGCCTTTTTTCAATTGCTCGTGCGCCGCAATCAACTTATCGTAATAGGCATTGCCTTTAGTGTTTACTTCCGTTTCTCGGTGGCAGTTGATACACCATTTCATGGTTAGTGGAGCGTATTGATATACTTCATCCATATTTTGAATGGGGCCGTGACATTTTTGACATTGAATACCTGCTACTGATACGTGTTGAGAGTGGTTAAAGTAAGCCAAATCAGGTAAATTATGGATGCGAATCCATTCAACCGGTTTTTGATTAGAACCATACACTTTGGTATCTGGGTTATAATCTAATGCAGTGTAAATTTTAGCAATCTCCGGAGAAATTTCGCCATTGTATTTTTCTCTTGCTTGCACGTAGTTATGGCAATTCATACATACGTTTAATGAAGGAATAGAGGCGTTTTTAGATTTAAAAGCTCCGCTGTGGCAGTATTGACAACTCACTTGGTTTACCCCTGCGTGTAATTGATGCGAAAATTTAATGGGTTGTACCGGTTGATAACCTGTATGCACACCGGTATTCCACATACCCATCCAAGCAGCAGTACTTAAGCCGCCCAATACGAATAGCACTACAAAAAATACAATCTTTTTATTTTTACCTAATTTTTTAAGTTGGGCTAGGCGATTTTTAGGAACTTTAACCTCTTCTTCTACTTTAATGCCTTGTTTCTTTAAAGACAAGGATTCCAATGTAGAATTTACCCGGTTTAATACTAAAATCACCAAGAAGGCAACTATAATTAAAACCACAATACCACCAATCATTAAACTACTAACCTCTTCGTTCTGAGAAGCTCCGGCAGTAGCAGTACCTGCGGCTGGTGCTGCGGGCTTGTCTCCTTCTTCTTTAATATAAGTTAAAATGCTTTTAACATCGTTATCACTTAGCTCAGGAAAAGCGGTCATGGCAGATTGATTGTACTCCTTGTACAATTTCACTGCATAGGCATCGCCAGAGGCGATTACAGCCTGCGAATTTTTTATCCACGGAATAAGCCAAGCTTCGTCTCTTCGTTCGAGTATTCCTTTAAGTGCCGGACCTATTACTTTTTGGTTGAGTGCATGGCACGAGGTACATTTCTGTTTGAATAGTACGGCTCCTTCTGCTGCACTCTGTGCAGAAGCAACATTACTGCTTACTAGGCTTAATGAAACTATAAGGATGAAAGACCGTAAAACATTGCAAAAAATTAATGAGATGCTTCTCATATTGAGTATGTTATGCTTTAAATTATTGAATTCTATCGTATAAAAACAGTAAACGAAAAAAGAGCAAAAACCCTATTTTCGATCTGCAAAAGTATGATTTATTCAAACAAGGCTTATAATAAGAAGGCGATAAAAAACAATTTATAATCATTCTAAATAAGAAATTCCGTGTACGTGCAAATTAATAGATTTTATTGCTTTAAAATCCATGCAAAAATTAAAGGGACAACAATGGTCGCATCACTTTCTACAATAAATTTTGGCGTATGAATATCCAACTTACCCCAAGTAATTTTTTCGTTAGGCACGGCGCCAGAGTACGAGCCGTACGAAGTAGTGGAATCGGAAATTTGACAGAAATAACTCCAAAACGGAATGTTCTCCATTTCCATATCTTGATACAACATAGGCACTACGCAAATAGGGAAATCGCCAGCAATACCGCCACCAATCTGAAAAAAGCCTACGCCTTTCCCATCCGAATTTTTCACATACCAATCGGCTAACCAAGTCATGTATTCAATTCCGCTTTTCATGGTACTGGCTTGCAACTGGTTTTTAATTACATACGAAGCAAAAATGTTACCCATGGTAGAGTCTTCCCAACCTGGTACCACAATTGGTATATTTTTTTGAGCTGCAGCCAACATCCAACTATTTTTAGGATCTATTTCGTAATACTGCTCCAAATCGCCACTTAACAGCATTTGGTACATATACTCATGCGGAAAATAACGTTCGCCTTTATCTTCGGCATCTTTCCATACTTGGTGAATGTGTTTTTGCAAACGGCGAAAAGCTTCTTCTTCAGGTATGCAGGTATCGGTTACGCGGTTATAATGGTTTTCCAACAAATCCCATTCGTCTTGCGGACTTAAATCGCGGTAGTGCGGCACTCGTTTATAATGAGAGTGCGCCACCAGGTTCATGATATCTTCTTCAAGGTTGGCACCGGTACACGAAATAATGGCCACCTTATCCTGACGAATCATTTCGGCTAATGAAATACCCAACTCGGCAGTACTCATGGCACCGGCTAGGGTAATCATCATTTTACCGCCTTCGGCTAAATGAGTTTCGTAACCTTTAGCGGCATCCATAAGAGCCGCAGCATTAAAATGCAGGTAATTTTTTTCAATAAACTGAGAAATAGGTCCTCTTGCTGTGCTCATGCGTTCAAATTTTGGCCAAAAATAACAATATTAAGTGGGTATAGTAAAGGATTTATTGGCTTAAAATCGGATTTTAAAATCTTCTTTGGCTTGGCTTTTTCTAAAGTAAACCAAGCCTACATAAAATAGGTCGATGGTAACCGTTACGGCCGAATGGGCTTGTATCAATTTCCATTGATTTTTTAGCTCGGCGCTCTGGTAAATTCCCGGAACGATGAGTAGCGTATCGGGCTTGGCTTGTGCTAACATATCGGCGTGTGCAGTTGGGGTATCTACAACATACAAAGTGGTAAAATCACCTGAAGGAGCATGTGCTTGCAATACCCTGCCTAGCATAGCTTGCACCTTAGGGGTTTGCTTTTGCAGACTTTCGGGTAAAGAAATTTGCTCGACCAATTGCGTACCATAAATTACTTCATCTACCAATTGGTATACAAAGGGCGAATGCACGCCATGCCGAGAATTGGCACTGAGCCAATGCCACACATAATCTAGCAGGTTTCTTAAAAATTTCACATGCAAAAATACGCAATGCTTTGGCTTCGCTAAAAAAATGTGTATTTTCATAATGATGGATGCTAAAGAACTAGAATCACTTATTAAACTGCTCGACGACCCGGATGTTGAAATTTCTAGTCACGTTACCGAAAAGATTAAGGAATACGGACCAGAAGTTATTGTGTATTTAGAACAGGCTTGGGAGCAATCGTTGGATACGCAATTACAAGAACGTATCGAAAACTTGGTTCATCAACTCCAATTTGAGCAGGTAAAAACCGATTTGCAGTTGTGGACACTTAGCGGTAGTTTCGATCTATTGCAAGGCATTCTCATCATTAACCGCTACCAATACCCCGATTTAGATGAGCAAAAAATCATCATTCAATTAGAAGATATTAAACGGGAGGTGTGGATGCAACTCATTTACGACATGAGTGCGCTAGAAAAAGTAAAACTACTCAACCACGTTTTTTACACCGTTTTTGGCTTTAGCGGCAATACCAAAAACCACCACGATCCTCAAAATTCGTATTTAAGCCACGTGTTGGAGAGTAAAAAGGGCAATCAGATATCACTTTCAATTATATACGCCACCATTGCACAAAAACTAGATATTCCGGTATATGGTATTAACCTGCCCCAGCATTTTATTTTGGGCTATGTAGATAAAATACAAGAATACGATGTAGACGGAGGCGTTTTGTTTTACATTAACCCCTTTAACAAAGGTTTTGTGTTTTACAAACGAGATGTAAATGCCTTTTTGCAACAACTAAAACTATCACCTAACGCACAATTCTACGAACCCTGCAGCAATACCGATATGGCTATTCGGGTACTACGTAACCTGATAAGTGCGTACGAGAAATTAGGGCAAACTGAAAAAGTTGCTGAAGTGGAGGAATTATTGTCAGTATTGACAAATCAATAAAAAGCGATGGCCCGACCAAACGGCGGGCCAAGCAAGGGCCAAGTGGGCAGAAGCTTCGTTTGGTCTTGATTTATGCGCTAAAAGCGCATGAGCTCACTTTGTTCGGTTTTTGTTTACTTTTTCATCAGGGACAAAGTAATGAAACTAAAACTCCATCAAATAGGCCTTCAAAAAGTCATTTAAATCGCCATCTAGTACCGCCTGAGCATTGGAAGTTTCATAATTGGTGCGCAAATCTTTTACCAATTTATAGGGGTGCAATACGTAATTGCGTATTTGCGATCCCCACTCAATTTTCTTCTTATTGCCCTCAATAGCCGCTGTGGTTTCCATACGCTTGCGCAATTCAATTTCGTATAACTGCGATTTTAACAAACGCAAAGCGTTTTCTTTATTTTGCAATTGCGATCGTGACTCCTGGTTTTTAATAACAATGCCCGATGGTTTGTGGTGTAAGCGCACGGCAGTTTCTACCTTATTTACATTTTGCCCGCCAGCACCACCCGAGCGAAAGGTTTCAAATTCTATATCGGCCGGGTTTACCTCAATTTCAATCGTATCGTCAATTAAAGGATATACATATACCGATGCAAAAGAGGTATGGCGCTTGGCATTGGCATCAAAAGGAGAAACACGTACCAAGCGGTGCACGCCATTTTCGCCTTTTAAATATCCGTAAGCAAAGTTTCCTTCAAGCTGCAGGGTCACCGATTTAAAGCCGGCCACATCGCCCTCTTGCGAATCTTGTTCCGTTACTTTAAAGCCATTTTTTTCGCCCCACATGATGTACATACGCATGAGCATGGCTGCCCAATCGCAACTTTCGGTACCGCCGGCACCGGCTGTAATTTGCATTACGGCATGCAACTGATCTTCTTCAGCACTCAACATGTTCCGAAATTCCAACTCTTCTACTTTGGTCGTTGCCAAACGAAATTGCTCATCCACTTCCGCTTCAGTAGCTTCACCAGCTTGGAAGAAATCAAACAGCACCCCGGTATCTTCTACGGCAGAGGCAACCTGTTCAAAATCATCGGTCCATAATTTTTTAGACTTGATGGCATGCAGTACTTTCTCTGCCGCTTTGGGGTTATCCCAGAAAGTGGGCCCTAGTGTAATTTCTTGCTCGGCATGTATTTCATCGAGTTTTTTATCGATGTCAAAGATGCCTCCTCAGGGAAGTTACTCTGTCCCTTAAATCTTGTACCTGTTCTTTGGTCATGCAGCAAAAATACAGATTTCGAGCGGAAAGCATATGCTTTTAAGATTTTGTATCTTCGTAAAAAATTAAAGCAACACATGTTCCCTACCGTTTCCTTTTCCGATACTAAAGCCTACAAGCAATTAAGTCAACATGCCGCAAGCATGAAATCGCTTCATTTGCGTGACTTGTTTGCCCAGCATTCCAATCGTTTTGCTGAATTTTCGCTTCGTTTCGAAGATATTTTAGTCGATTTTTCTAAAAACAGAATTACTAGCGAAACCCGTAGTTTATTGCTTGGCTTAGCCGAAGAATGCGGATTAAAGGCTGCTATTGCCGCTATGTTTAGTGGTGAAGCCATTAACCAAACGGAAAATAGAGCCGTGTTGCATACTGCTTTGCGCAACCCCAACAAAACGGGCATTGCGTTAAACGGAAAAGATATTTTACCCGACATCCATCAGGTATTGAACCAAATGGAAAAATTTTCTAATGCCCTACGTTCGGGCGTATGGAAAGGCTATACTGGCAAGGCCATTGAACACATTGTAAACATTGGCATTGGCGGTTCCGATTTAGGGCCGGTAATGGTTACCGAAGCGCTTAAAGCGTACCAAGACCCGAAATTATCCCTACACTTTGTATCGAACGTTGATGGCACGCACATTGCCGAAACCTTAAAGAAAGTAAACCCAGAAACTACCTTGTTTATGGTGGCTTCTAAAACTTTTACCACCCAAGAAACCATGGCCAATGCCTTTACGGCACGTACCTGGTTTTTAGAAAATGGCGGAAATGCCGCAGGTGTAGCCAAGCACTTTGTGGCCATTTCTACGAATGAAAAAGGGGTAAAAGAATTTGGTATAGATACCCAAAACATGTTTGGTTTTTGGGATTGGGTAGGTGGACGTTATTCGCTATGGAGTGCCATTGGCTTATCCATTTGCTGCGCCATTGGTTTCAACCGTTTCCGCGAAATGTTGGATGGCGCCCATGCCATGGACGAACATTTCCGTACCGAAAAATTTGAGAATAATATTCCGGTAACTTTAGCACTCTTGGGCATTTGGTACAATAATTTCTTTGGTGCCGATAGCCATGCTATTTTGCCTTACGACCAATATTTACACCGCTTTGCAGCCTATTCCCAACAAGGGGATATGGAGAGCAATGGCAAGCAAGTTGATCGCAACGGCAAGCCCGTTGATTACCAAACCGGCCCTATTATTTGGGGCGAACCGGGCACCAACGGACAACATGCTTTTTATCAACTCATTCACCAGGGCACCAAATTAATTCCTTGCGATTTTATTGCACCAGCACAAAGCCACAATCCGATTGGGCTACACCATCAACTTTTATTATCTAACTTTTTTGCGCAAACCGAAGCCTTAATGAACGGTAAAACCGAAGCGGAAGTGGTAGCCGAATTAAAAGACGCAGGAAAAAGCGAAGCCGAAATTGAAAAGTTAAAAGCCTTTAAAATATTTGCCGGCAACCGCCCAAGCAATTCTATCTTGGTAAAGAAAATTACACCACGGGTATTGGGCGCTTTATTGGCCATGTATGAACAGAAAATATTTGTGCAGGGTGTAATTTGGAACGTATTTAGTTTCGACCAATGGGGTGTAGAATTGGGCAAGCAATTGGCCAATCAAATTTTACCCGAACTGGAATCTGGGGCCAAAGTAAGTAACCACGATAGCTCTACGAACGGTTTAATCAACCAGTTTAAAGAATGGCGCTAGTTTTTAACCAACGCTATTTGAAATAGTTTCGCCCAATTCTTACCAGTTACATACAACTTTTTAGTAGCGCTATCGTAGGCAATTCCGTTTAACACATCGGTATTGGCGTAGCTATCTTTGGGCTGCAAAATGCCGCTCATATCTATTTCGCCAGTAACAGCGCCCGTCTTCGGGTCTACTATTACAATTTTATCGCTTTGATACACATTGGCATAAATTTTTCCAGCCACGTATTCCAATTCATTGAGTTGATCTACCGGGCCTTGGTTGTTGTATACTTCTATAAAGCCTTCTTCTTGGTAGGTATCTTTGTTTAAAAAATAAATCTGGTTGGTACCGTCCGATTTATAAAAGCGTTCGCCATTATTACACAAGCCCCAGCCTTCGCGGCTGTTTTGGTAGGAGAATTGCCCCTGCAAAACCAAGCTGTTTTTATTATATATTAAACCTACATTTTCTTTCCAAGTGAGTTGCACCAATTTATCGCCCAGTATACTTAGGCCTTCGGCAAAAACTTCGTTGGCTAGGTCTTGCTTTTTAAGCACTTTGCCGGTTTTAGGATCTACTTTACGCAAACTAGAGCTTCCGTATTCGCCATCGCTTTCGTAAAAAATACCGTCGTGAAATTCCAAGCCTTGGGTATAGGAAGAGGTATCGTGCGCAAAAGTAGCCAGCACCTTGTAGCTAAACTGTTCGGGGGCTTGGGCAGGTTTTATGATTACATTGGTGCTTAGTTCTTGGGCTTCGCCACCACTATACACCTTGGCTGTAAACAAACGAGAACCAATTTTAGCCGTAGCTGTTGGAAAAACCACCAATTGGCTGTCTTTAACTGCCGAGAAGCGTTTATCGTCTACAAAATACACCACCGAATCAGCAGATTTGCCATCCGGAAAACGCAACTGGAGTTTTACCTCATCGCCCACTGAAACGCTTGTTCCGGCTTCTGGGCTTAAGAAATAAGCACTTTCGTTTTTTGAAGAATTAGTGCAGCTAGCAAAAGCAAGTAGGCTACACAAAAAGAAATAAGCGGTTTTTTTCATAGCGAATTATTCGGGCCAAAAGGCATCAATTATATGGTTAACGCTGGGTTCTTGGTCTTGGTTTACCAAAATGGCAAAAATATCAAAACGTACTTCGCCTTGGTGGTTCATTAAGCGAATGTATTCTTCAGCGGCACGTTGCACATGCTTTTGTTTAGCTGCATCTACAAATTCTTCGGGTTTGCCAAAGCCTTGGCCACTGCGGGTTTTTACCTCCACAAAAATTAGGGTTTCATCTTGGTAGAGTATCAAATCAACCTCCGCCCTGTCAAATGTCCAATTTTGTTCTAAAATTTCGTAATGCTGTTTCAAAAAATAGGTCCGAGCCCATTCTTCTCCTTGCCTACCCAATACACCGCCAACTGTCATTATTTTATAATTACCGAACCCAATTGCTGTGAAATTAACTTCTCCATATCTTTCACTTGCATGTATTTTTTCATCAAAATAGCCTGATTATCCGGATCGTTTTCTTCTTGTATTTCGGCACGTACGGCTAAAATAAGTTGGTCTATTTTTTTCTTTTTGAGGTGAAAAATGCCACCTAAAATAGTTCCTTTAAGATTTTCGGCTTCGGTACGTACGTATATTCTTCGCTTAGCATACCAATTTTCACTTAACGAATAAGGGGTTGAAATTACAGATATGGCCAAATCGGCTAAAGCCGGGTCGCGGTGTTTAATAAATTCTTGATCGCTTGGAATAGTACCCATTGCCAATTGTTTTTTGTACTCTTCAATAAATAAAGCACAAACCGGATGTTCAAAGGCTACATCGCCCAAATTGGCCAATACATAAGGACCAATAAAGGTATTGGTATGGCTATCCCAATCTACTTGCTCTTTCCCATAAGCCAGTAGCAGGCGTACAATTTCTTTTTCTTGATTTTCATCAGCACTCGAAGCTCTAGAAATACTACTTTCAACAAGGGGCTCTTCTGGTTGCGGAGCGCTAGGCTGTGGTAAAGGCACCCGTTTTTGCTTCGCTTGCTTAATTTTATTAAGCTCGGTTAGCAATACCCGCTCTTCCATTTGCATTAGAGAGCTACATTCTCGTAAAAAAACCGAGGCAATAATACTATCGGGAATTTTGGCAATGCTCTCTACCACTTCGCGAATAAGTGCGGCCCGTTTTAAAGGATCATTACCGGCATCTTTTAATAAGATGGCTGTTTTATACAAAATAAAATCTTGTTTTTTCTCTTCGATATAGGTTTTAAAGGCTGAACTGCCCACTTCTTGGGCGTAAGAATCGGGGTCGTGCCCTTCAGGAAAAGAAACCACTTTTACATTCAGGCCCTCTTCCAAAATCATATCTAATCCACGTAATGAGGCTTTAATACCAGCCGCATCGCCATCGTATAAAATGGTGATGTTTTTGGTAAAACGGGCAATAAGGCGTATTTGTTCGGTGGTTAGAGAAGTGCCCGAAGAAGCCACCACGTTTTCGATACCGGCTTGTTGTACCGAAAGTACATCGGCATACCCTTCTACCAAAAAACAATTGTCTTCATCGCGAATGGCTTTTTTTGCTTGAAATAAGCCATACAACACACTCGATTTGTGGTAAATATCGCTCTCCGGAGAATTCACATATTTAGGTACGCTTTTATCGTTTTTGAGGGTACGCCCTCCAAAACCAATTACACGACCGGTAAAATTATGTATAGGAAACATCACCCTACCGCGAAAACGGTCGTAGGTTTTGCCTTTATCGTTGCGAACGCTTAAGCCAGTTTCTTCTAAAAATTCTTCTTTAAAACCTTGTTGTAGTGCTTTCTGAATAAGCGCATCCCAATCTTCGGGCGAATAGCCCAATTCAAATTTCTTTACAATATCATCTCGAAAGCCACGCTCTTTAAAATAACTTAGGCCAATGGCTTTGCCATTTTCGCTTTCCCATAATTGGTCTTGGAAAAACTTGGCTGCCCAGGCCGACACAATGTATAAACTTTCTCTCCGGTTATTGTTTGCTTGTTCTTCGGGAGTATTTTCTACCTCGGCAATTTCAATTTGGTACTTCTGGGCCAAATATTTTAAAGCCTCGGGGTAGCTGTACTTTTCATGATCCATCACAAAACGAACCGAATCGCCACCTTTACCACAACCAAAACATTTGTAAATTCCTTTGGTTACAGAAACGTTAAAAGATGGTGTTTTTTCATTGTGGAACGGACATAAGCCAATAAGGCTGGTGCCCCGTTTCTTAAGGTGTACGAAATCGCCAACCACCTCTTCAACACGGGCGGTTTCTATAATCTTATCGACGGTTTCTTGTGGAATCATGAATGGAAAATTACGCAAAATAGCGTGGAAGATAAAATTTTGTAAAGAAGCGTAGACTTAAAGCTTGTTTTTAGCCTATTTTGGGATTTTTAGGCCCATTGGGTTTTAGGGAATAAATGAGCGAAACCCCATTGATATGGAACAAGCGGTTGTAGGTTGCTTTCGCAAAATCGGGGCGATAAATATAGTAGGCATCTAGTTTGAGTTTTTTACTCAACTTATACTTAAAGCCTAGTGTATTACGCCAATTGTCTATAAAATATACACCGCCAAATTTCATAATGGGTTCGGTTTGCACGTACATATCTAACTTCTTAATTAACCCAAATTTGGCCCCTAAACGTACTCTCCAATAGCCGCTTTTATCATTTTGTACCGTTGCATCATCAAAATCTTGAATCCTGTTTTGAATGAGCGCTCTTAAAGAAATATCTACCGGGCCCAATTCATGGCTAGCTTCTGCACCTATACTAAAGCGGTGAGAGGTTATTCCGGAAACTAGGGCCAAACGATATTCTGCCTGAAGGTTTAAAAAATCGCTTACTTCTTTACTGGCACCAACAGAAATATACGACCCGTTAAAGGTGCGAATATTGTTAAAATAGCGGGATTGATAATCTAATTCCGCGGTCCATTTATGTGGTAAATTGATGTCTAAAGTACCACCAAACCAGCCTTGCACATCGGTAGGATCTGCTTTGCTAGTTTGCGCCAAAACAGATTGATACGCACCAAAAAAAACAAGTATGCAGAACAATTTTTTCATGTACTTAGTTGAAATAAACGGTGAGCACACAGGTATCTTTTAAAAAATCAATTTCAGTGACTTCATACCGATGAATATTTAAGCCCGTTCTATTTTGCAAATCGGCCAAAAGTTCGGCCTCTCTACCAGCTTGTATAAGCTGTACATTATCGTACACAATGGTATTTATTTGTTCTTTCTTAACCACCCATTTACTCTCTAATAAGAATATGAGTAGAAGCATGGTTAAACTTAAAATACTTAAAGAAATAAAATCGGCCGGTGCAACTGCATTTAGCATACCCAGGGTAATACATAAAAACAGATAGGTCATATCTTTAGTAGAAATACCTGTAGTACGGTAACGCAGCATAGAAAATACGGCAAACAAACCAAAGGCCGAGCCAATACTCATTTCTACCCGATTAAGCATATACGAAGTGAAAAATATAACTGTATTGAACGAAAAGAAGGTTAAAAACAAATCGGTGCGTTTGTAGTTGGTGTAATAAATCCCTCTAATAAGTATAATGGTAGCCAACAAATTAACTACAAATCTTACTCCAATTTCGCTAGTAAGTAAATTTAGGTATGTCATTTAAGATGCTTGGTTTAATGCAGCAAATCTACGATAGATTGGCTTAAATGTATTAAATTTTATAGGTTGGTGGAGTGCGATTAATCCTAAGCAATATTTACTGATAGACCCACTGCGTATACTCAGCTGTTTCATCAATTTTGCAAAGTCCATATCGCGGCCTCTTTCTGTTTTAACTTCTACAATCACTAGGTTAGAAAAATCGGCTGTGGCCTGTTCTTTACTAAACTTCAAATTAAAATCGAAGGTAACTTTTTCGGGTTTGGTTTTATGTAAAAGCGTAATCCGTTGATACTGAATGGCCAAACTTTGAACTAATTCATCACTTTTAAGGGCTGTAGTATCGAATATAAAGTCCGATGCGGAGGTTAAATCAGCTGCAGGTATTCGGTACTTTTCGGTAATTCCTTTATTATTTTTTTTCTTCACCTCTACAAAAGTTTCGCCACTGTGCACATATAAACGTTTACGTACTTTAAAGCGGTTCCCTTTACCCTGATGGTGATGGTGATATAAGGTGTACTCAGGAGTATCGTAATACCAGGTATCGTAATCGAATATGTGCTTGCTATTTATAGTTAAGAGCTGGTATGTAGCAGCACAAGCAGCCAATACTGCCGGTAATGCCTCTTTTGGGAGTACATATTTACGGTCAACCCGACGGTTCATAGGCGCACGCTCCTGCAGTTCTTCTAAAGAAAACTGATCAAAAAAACCCAGCTCAGGAACTTGCATCAATTAAGAATAAATTCTTAAAGTTGAATTTGTTAATGAGGTATTATAGCTTTTTAAATTGGTAGTGGCAGGACCAAGTGTAACCATACCCGTATTGCTAAATTTTGCACCATGATTGGGGCATACAAAATTATTGTTTGCCGCATTGTAGTTTACTGTGGTACCTTCGTGGGTACACGCAGCCGATACCGCTAAAAATGCGCCTGCGCTGGTACGAGCAACTAAAATTCCTTGACTGACCAAAAACCCTCCATTGCTTGCTAAAGCTCCCGAACTCACATCAAGGGTAAAATCTACATTGCTAGGTGGACTTGGTACACTAGAGGTTGAGCCTGAAGATGATTTGCCACATCCGGCAATACCGCCCAAGCAAATTGGGGCTAGAAATGCAGCGGCACCAACGCCAACCTGCGATAAAAAATCTTTTCTGTCCATAAGATCTGGTTTTAAATTAAAATCAATTTACCAAATTTTACGCACAAAACGAAAAAACAAGGGTTAAAAATGTTAAAAAGACGTATTTTTTAATTACCCAATCGCTTTAGAGCGATATAAGCCATTAAACCAGTGCTAATGGCAAAGGCGTTTTCATCAATATCAAAGGTTGGTGTATGCACCGATGAGGTAATTCCTTTGGCTTCGTTACGGGTGCCTAAGCGGTAAAAACAAGCATCAGCTACTTGAGAATAGTATGCAAAATCTTCGGCAGCCATCCAAATATCTAAATCGAGCACATTTTCTTTTCCTAAATATTCTTGGGCATATTGTTTGGCTTGTGCGGTTAGTTTTTCTTCGTTTACTAAAAACGGATAGCCTATTCTAATGTCGAATTCACAACTTCCACCCATGCTTTCGGCAATACCTTCGGCCATTTTTTTCATGCGGATATGCGCCTCGGCACGCCAAGCTTCGTCCATGGTTCTAAACGTGCCTTCTAATTTAACCTCGTTGGGTATCACGTTGGTGGCGCCATTGGCTTGTACCTTACCAAAGGACAATACCGATGGAGTATTCGGATTGGCCGTTCGGCTAACAATTTGTTGTAATGAAACCAAAATCTGAGCGGTAATCATTACCGGATCGATGTTCTGTTGCGGTTGTGCGGCATGGCCTCCTTTACCTTTTACGGTTACATACAATTCATCGGTAGAGGCCATGTATTTGCCCGAACGAAAACCCACTTTACCGGTTTCGATAAAAGGCATAACGTGTTGCCCAAGTACCGCTTGAGGTTTCGGATTTTCTAATACACCTTCTTTTATCATTTGGTTGGCACCGCCAGGCAAAAGTTCTTCTGCCGGTTGAAATATCAATTTAATCGTGCCACCAAATTCGGCTTTAAGTTGTTGTAAAATAGTAGCTGTTCCTAACAAAGAAGCAGTATGCGCATCGTGCCCGCAAGCATGCATTACGCCTGAATTGGTTGATTTGTAGACCACCTCATTCGCTTCTTGAATGGGTAAAGCATCCATATCGGCACGCAGAGCCACCACGTGGTCGGAGGCTTTGTCACCTTTAATAAGCGCTACCAAACCGGTATTGGCTATGGGCTTAAATGCAATTCCCAATTCATCGAGTTTAGCGGCTACAAAAGCAACCGTTTTATGCTCCTGAAAAGATAATTCGGGATGGGCATGCAAATGTCTCCTGTTTTGGATAGTTGATTCCAAAACACCAGCGGCTAATTCTTGAATTCGGTTTTTAAGCATAATTACGCTAATTAAGCAAGTCCCACTCCGTGGCAAGCTTTGTATTTTTTGCCACTTCCACACGGACAAGGATCGTTACGACCTATTTTTTGTTCTACTCTAATTGGTTGGCTACGTTGCAATTCACGGGTATCATCCATTGGTGCACCGTTTGCTTGTTGCGCCAATTCGGGTTTAGAAATTTTTAATTTACTTAAATCTTGTTTAGCTTGAGGGCGGGCTTCGCGAACTGGCTCTTGGCCTTGGTTAGGAATGATGCCTTTAAACAAGAGACCTACCAATTCTTTATTCACGTTAGCCAACATATCTTTAAACAGATTGAAGGCTTCCATTTTGTACACAAT
The DNA here is from genome assembly GCA_026390835.1 of Sphingobacteriales bacterium. Lineage (GTDB taxonomy): Bacteria > Bacteroidota > Bacteroidia > Sphingobacteriales > Sphingobacteriaceae > JAIPAN01. The sequence continues at coordinate 45,672 of JAPLFD010000020.1, read as the reverse complement.
TAATGGATCTTTTTGCTCGTAAACGGCATTTTGCACCGATTGCTTCAACTCATCCATTTCGTGTAAATGTTCTTTCCAAGCTTCATCAATAAGGTATAATACCACCGTTTTTTCGAAAGCTTTAAATACTTCTTGACCTTCGGTTTCTACGGCTTTTCTCAAGTCAGTTGTTACTTGTAAGCCACGAATACCATCGGTAAATGGCACCACAATGTTTTCAATTTGTGCACCACGCTCTTTCAATACATCTTTTAATACCGGTAGCGTTTGCTGGGCAATGCTATCTTTTTTACGTTGATAAAAGGCACTTACCCGAGCAAATACCTTATCGGTTAAGGCATCCATACTGGTCGAAGCAAATTCTTTCGCATTCAGTTCCGGATCTACCGAGAAAATACGAATCATTTCCAATTCAAATCCCTCAAAATTATCAGAGTCTTTATACTCTACCACAATATCTTCGACTACATCAAAAATGGTATTGCTTAAATCTACATCTAAACGTTGTCCAAAAAGGGCATTTCTACGCTTGGCGTAAACCACAGTACGTTGCGCATTCATTACATCATCGTATTCTAACAAACGCTTACGAATACCAAAGTTGTTTTCTTCTACTTTGCGCTGGGCACGTTCTATAGATTTGGTAATCATCGAATGTTGAATCACCTCTCCTTCTTCAATACCCATACGCACCATGATGTTAGAAATACGTTCGGAACCAAACAAACGCATTAAATTATCTTCTAGAGAAACGAAAAATTGCGACGAACCTGGATCGCCCTGACGACCGGCACGACCACGTAACTGACGATCGACACGACGAGATTCGTGACGTTCTGTACCTACAATGGCTAAACCTTCGGCTTCTTTTACACCCGCTCCCAATTTAATATCGGTACCACGACCGGCCATGTTGGTGGCAATGGTTACGGTGCCCGATGTACCTGCTTCGGCTACAATATCGGCCTCTTTTTGATGTAATTTGGCATTTAAAACGTTGTGGCGAATGCCTCTTAATTTGAGCATACGGCTTAATAATTCAGAAATTTCTACCGAAGTAGTACCTACCAATACCGGACGTCCGGCTTCGGTTAATTTCACAATTTCATCGGCAACGGCATTGTATTTTTCTCGAGTGGTGCGGTACACCAAATCTTCTAAATCTTTACGCTTGGTGTTTACGTTGGTGGGAATTTCTACCACATCCAACTTGTAAATTTGCCATAACTCCCCGGCTTCGGTAGTGGCGGTACCAGTCATACCACACAATTTGTGGTACATACGGAAATAGTTTTGCAAGGTAACTGTGGCATAGGTTTGGGTAGCGTCTTCTACCTTCACATTCTCTTTGGCTTCAATGGCTTGGTGCAAGCCGTCAGAATATCTACGGCCTTCCATAATACGGCCGGTTTGCTCATCTACAATTTTTACTTTGCCTTCATCAATAATGTATTCCACATCATTTTCGAACAAGGTATAGGCTTTTAAGAGCTGATTTACTGCATGAATACGTTCAGATTTGATAGAGAAATCACGCATTAAGGCATCTTTTTGAGCAATTTTTTCTTCGTTGCTCAAATTCGATTTTTCCAATTCGGCAATCTCGGTACCCACATCTGGCATCACAAAAAACGTTGCATCTTCGCCAGAACTGGTGATTAATTCAATGCCCTTTTCGGTTAATTCAACCTGATTATTTTTTTCATCAATTACAAAAAACAACTCTGCATCGGCCTTTGGCATTTCTTTGCCTTGATCTTGCATGTAGTAGTTTTCTGTTTTGGTAAGCACTTGTTTCATACCCGGCTCACTTAAAAATTTAATTAGGGCTTTGTTTTTAGGTAAGCCACGGTATGAACGGAATAAAGCCAAGCCCCCGTCTTCAGGTCCGGATTTCCCATCAGTAATCGATTTTTTGGCTTCGTTTAAAGCGGTGTTGATGTAATTTTTTTGCGCCGTTACCAAACGTTCTATACGTGGTTTAAGTTCATGAAACTCGTGCTCATCGCCTTTTGGAACAGGTCCCGAAATAATTAATGGTGTACGGGCATCATCAATTAACACCGAATCCACCTCATCTACCATGGCAAAATGCAATTTGCGTTGCACCAAGCCTTCGGGGTTGAGTGCCATGTTGTCACGTAAATAGTCGAACCCGAACTCATTGTTGGTTCCAAAAGTAATATCGGCTAAATAGGCTTGGCGGCGCTCTTCCGAATTGGGCTGGTGCTTATCAATACAATCTACACTTAAGCCATGAAATTCAAATAAAGGGCCATTCCACTCCGAGTCACGACGGGCCAAGTAATCATTAACTGTTACAATATGTACCCCTTGACCAGCCAAAGCATTTAAATAGGCAGGCAAGGTACCTACTAAGGTTTTACCCTCACCGGTAGCCATTTCTGATACTTTTCCTTGATGCAGTACAATACCGCCAATCAGCTGTACATCGTAATGCACCATGTTCCAAGTAACTTCGGTTCCGGCAGCAAGCCAAGTGTTCTGGTGAATGGCTTTATCGCCTTTAATTTGAACGTTTGGTTTACGGGCAGCCAAATTACGGTCGAATTCGGTGGCGGTAACCTCTATACTTTTATCCTCTGTAAAGCGGCGGGCAGTTTCTTTTACAACGGCAAATGCCTCGGGTAAAATCTGCAGCAATACCTTTTCCAATTGCTCATCGCGTTCTTTTTGTAAACGGTCTAAGCTTTCGTAGATAGCTGTTTTTTGAGCAATGCTTAAGTCCAATGCTTCCGACTGTGTTTTAACTTCAGCCAGTTCAGCATCAATATCGGCCAAAAAGCTGGCAATAGTTTGCTTAAAAATCTGTGTTTTTACACGAAGTTCGTCGTTGCTCAATGCAGCTAGTTGTGGGTAAACTGCTTTTATTTGCTCAACTAGGGGCTGAATTTGCTTAATATCTCGATCGGATTTACTTCCGAAAAGTTTACTGAGTAGTCCTAACATGTTTTTTATATCAATATCTTCTCTGCTTTACAACAATACTGCCAAGCTTAAAAATAAGCCATGCTGACAGTGGAGGGAGTAAAATTACTGATTTTGATTAATATAAACTTGCTCTTTTGTAATACCTTTGCAAACATGAATATTCTGTTGCTTGGCTCGGGGGGCCGCGAAAATGCATTTGCCTGGAAAATGGCACAAAGTGTACATTGTTCTAGGCTATTTATTGCACCCGGAAATGGCGGAACCGAACGCTATGGGGAAAACGTTGCCCTCGACCCTACAGATTTTGAAGCTGTAAAAGCCTTTGCCCTAAGCCATACTATTGAGCTGGTAGTGGTAGGCCCAGAAGAACCTTTGGTAAAAGGTATTCACGATTATTTTTTAGCCGATGAGCAACTGAGACACATTGCGGTAATTGGACCACAACAAGAAGGTGCGCAATTAGAGGGAAGTAAAGATTTTTCGAAGGCCTTTATGCAGCGTCACCGCATACCCACTGCCGCATACGCCACCTTTACCAAAGAAACCTTAGCGGAGGGATTGGCTTATTTAGAAACTCAAAACCTACCCATTGTATTAAAAGCCGATGGTTTAGCCGCAGGAAAAGGTGTATTGATTTGCGAAAGTTTAAGCGATGCTAAAACCGAATTGACTGCTATGCTTGCGGATGCTAAATTTGGAGCTGCCAGCGAAAAGGTTGTAGTAGAAGAGTTTTTAAAAGGCATTGAGCTTTCGGTATTTGTATTAACCGATGGGCAGAGCTATAAAATTTTGCCCGAAGCAAAAGATTATAAGCGCATTGGTGTAGGCGATACCGGATTAAATACCGGCGGTATGGGCGCCATCTCACCCGTGAGTTTTGCCGGTGGCGATTTCTTAAAAAAAGTAGAAGAACGAGTGGTGATTCCTACCATTGAAGGCTTAAAAAAAGACAACATTCCGTATAAAGGATTTTTGTTTATTGGCCTGATGAATGTAGCCGGTAACCCATACGTTATTGAGTATAATGTGCGCATGGGCGACCCTGAAACAGAAAGTGTACTGCCTCGTTTAGAATGCGATTTGGTGGATTTATTTTTAGGCGTAGCCAATGGAAATTTAGCCGAAAAATCGTTTAGTATTTCTCCAAAAACCGCCGTAACCGTAATGCTTGTAGCCGGTGGCTACCCCGGCGATTATAAAAAAGGAGATGTCGTTACCGGGCTAGATAAAGTTCAAAATAGTCACCTTTTCCATGCAGGAACCAAAGCCAAAAATGGCGAAATTGAAACCAACGGAGGTCGAGTTTTGGCCGTTACAGCTTTGGAAAATTCGCTAGAAGAAGCGGTGAGTACCGCTTTAGCCGATGCCGCTAAAGTAAGCTTCGAAGGGGCTTATTTCCGGAGCGATATTGGTACCGATTTGTTAAATTTTACCAACCCCCAATAATCAATCTCAGTTTTCCCCAAAGTTCATTATCAAAACCAGATACGGCGAATTGGGGCGTTCCGGCAGCATTTCCCATGCGAATAATTACCAAATTTTGTGACGGGACCACGTATACTTTTTGATCATTTTTACCTAATGCAGCGTATAAATCACTGGGGGCATTGGGTATTAACTGAACTGGAAATACGGTTTGAAATCCGGGAACCATACTGCTACTTTTCCCATTCAACCAAGTTAAATAGCCATAACTTAAATTTAAATTTTGCGAAGTTGTAACCATACTGTTAAAATAATTTTCATCATCTAAAATAGCAGTAGTACTCCATTTACCCTTATTTAATAAAAGCAAGCCGAACCTTGCCATACTACGAGCATTACTGTATAAAACATTATTGGAGTTAACGGATTTTATCCAAAAGCCGTTCATACCAATCCGGTCTCTCAATTTATTTTGATAATATTGATTAAATGTGCTACCTGTAGCGTTTTCTATCACCTTATCTAACAAGGTATAGGCTGCATTGTGGTAGGCCCAACGTGTGCCTGCATCCGCCTTATATTGCAAACAAGTGGGTAAAGTACAATCCGCGTCCATCACCTCATCATCCAAACCAGTAGACATGGTTAGCTGATTTTTTATGGTAATTAATTGTTCTTTGTTTTGCGGCGCTGAAGTCCAGCCATTACCCAAATATTGCGATGTTGGGAGTTGAATGTTTAACTTTCCTTCTTGTTGAGCAATACCAATTAATAAGGAGGTAACTGTTTTTCCGGCAGAGGCCCAATACCATAAACTATCTCTTGTAAAGCTGCCAAAATAGCGCTCTGTAACTATTTTACCATTTTTGAGTATGATGAAGGCTTTTGTATTTTTGCTTTGCAAATAAGTAGATAGTGAATTAAATTCTATTGAATTCCACCCTAAATCTGTTGGAGATGCGGTTTCCCATTCAGTACCTGTAGTTGGTGGAAAATAGAGTGGTACGGAAGATTTTGGTGTAGAGGTTTTTTTACAAGAGCTGTAAAGCAAAAGCGATGCTAGTAAAAGAAATAAAACTCTTTTCATAGATTTTTTATTCTATGATTATTTGAATGCGCTTTAGTTTAATCTCAACTAGTGAATAAACTTAGCTAAAGTGCTACCCAGGTCTTCTCCACGTAAATTTCTAGCAACGATTTTACCTTTAGGGTCTAGCAAGAAATTTGCCGGAATGCTATTTACATCGTACAAGCGGGCCACCGCATTATTCCAATATTGAAGATCAGATACCTGGGGCCATACTAAGCCGTCGTCTTTAATGGCTTTTAACCAACTTTCTTTGCTTCGATCTAAAGAGACTCCTAAAATGGTAAAGCCTTTATCTTTAAATTGCTTGTAAGCAGCTACCACATTTGGGTTTTCTTGGCGGCAAGGGCCACACCACGATGCCCAAAAATCCACCAATACGTATTTACCTCTTAATGAGTTTAAGGCCAACGCTTTGCCCTCGGGCGTATTTTGTGTAAAATCTGGCGCAATAGAGCCAAGAGCAGTGCTCGTTTGGGCATGAGCTGTATTAAATAAGCCTATACCTAGGATAAATAGAACAATGGGAAATAGCTTTTTCATAATCATACAAGTTTTTGTTGTGTGCGCCACCATAAATTGGGCATTTCGCCATTTACGGCTAATTGATAATCGTCGTAACTGCAAGGTACTAAATGATAGCGTTCATTTTTAGAGGAAGTGCTCGGATAGGCTACTTGCATCCACCAACGATCGGTTTTTTTACTTTTTACAAATAACAATTCGTGGCCATCTTCTTTTAAAGACGTACGGTAAATTAAATATTGGGATTTGGGCTGTAGCGGGATATCTTTTTTACGCTGATAATATCCTTCTATAAAATACCAAATCATTTGTGCCAATAACAAAGCTGTTTGTCCATTTTGGTCGAAAGCAGGGTTAAATTCATAAAAACCGATAGAACTTAACTTATCGTTCATACCGGCATAGCGACAAATTTGGCAGGCATCTTCGCCATAAAACCCGTTGGGGCTGGCATTGGCGTTGGCGCAAGCATCTGAAGAGCGAATGGCCGACACATCAAAACTAAGCATGCTGGCATTGCGAATAAGTGGTTCCGCAGCTTGCATATTGCCCGAAAATTCGCCTAGGCGGTGAGCATCAAAATACAATTTATCTAAAGCCTTTACGCTATCTTGATTTACAAAATAGGTTTGATAACCCAAATTGGTAAAGTTGAATAAGTAGTTTGGCTGATGCAGTAAAATTTTCTGCAAATAGGCTTGCGAAGTAGTTTCTATGGTATTTTCTGCCGATTCATCTAAATCAAAATGCGAATCTACCACTAATAAATCTACCTTTTGCTCCAAGCCTTCATAGGCCATGTATTGGGCATAGGTTAAATCTTGTCCGCCACCTAAAATGATTGGAACAATGTTCAGTTTGGCCAATTCTGTTACCACCATTTTCAACGCTATGTACGTATCCGAAAGATTTTTGCCGGCTTTAATATTTCCTAAATCAACTATTCTTGACGTATAGTTTCCTTCGTTTAATTGATACAAACGTTCACGAACATAATCGGGGCCTAGAGCACAGCCTTGGTTGTTTAACGCACCGCGATCATCGAGTACGCCAATAAGCGCTAAGTCGTAGGCATTGGGTTCGAGGTTCGGGAAACGATCGGTAAAGCAGTCTATTGTAGCCCCTAAGTGGCTAGTATAAAAGCCCGATGATGGACTAAGCTTATCAAAATCAACGGGGCTAAAAAAATCGGCTAATGACATGTTTTATCGTGATGTATACTGCCAAATATCCAATTAATCCATTACTTTTGAAAGCATAAAGGCATTTTTTCTTAAATGATTGTAGTTACAGGCGCAACAGGGTTTTTAGGATCGGTACTCACTAGGCAATTGCTGCAAGCCGGGTGTGCTGTTCGTGGCCTAAAACGTAGTACTTCTATCATTCCTCCTTTTTTAGAAAACCAACCCAAGCTAACTTGGCTAGAAGGCGATATTTGCGACCCTTATTTAGTTGAAGAATTGCTGGCAGGAGCCACCCAAGTTTACCATACGGCTGCAGTCATTTCATTTAATTCCGCGGCAAAAAAATACATGCTGCATACCAATATAGAGGGCACGGCGAATGTAGTCAATGCCTGTCTAGAGCATGGGAATATTCGTTTGGTACACGTAAGTTCGGTAGCCGCTTTAGGCGAAGTGAAGCCCGGCACAGCCACCACCGAAGAAGCGTATTTAGAAATAAATTCACAAACAAGTGGTTATAGCCTATCTAAACATTTAAGCGAATTTGAAGTTTGGCGTGGCATTGCCGAAGGCTTGGATGCGGTGATTGTAAACCCCTCCATTATTATTGGCAAAGAGTGTGGCCTGCAAGGTAGTGGGGCTCTTTTTAACAGCGTAAAAAAAGGACTAAGCCATTATCCAAGCGGCAGTTGCGGCTTGGTAAGTGTTGCCGATGTAGCCACCTGCATGATTAAACTAATGGACAGCAAGATTAGCGGCGAACGCTACATTATTAATGCCGAAAATTGGTTGTATAAAGATTTATTTACAGAAATAGCCCAGCAATTGGGCGTAAAAGCTCCACAAAAAGAGGTAAAAACCTGGCAATTGCTGGTAGTAGCAAAACTAGCCGAGTGGAAAGCTAAAATCAGTAAAAAACCGCTCGAACTAACTACAGATACTGCCCGTAGTGCGGGTAAATTATCCAACTATTCGAACGAAAAAATAAAAAATACTATCTCCATAACTTTTAAACCTATAGCGCAAGAATTAGCCGATATATGCCGAAGCCTATCCTAAAACCTTTTTATTACATCATCGATTTTGATAGCACCTTTACCCAAGTAGAGGCACTCGACGAATTGGCTCGTATTTCGCTCAAAAATCATCCCGAAAGAGAAAAAAGAATTACAGAAATAGATGAATTAACCCACGCTGCTATGGAAGGTCGTCTCTCTTTTGGCGAAAGTTTAGCGGCTAGGGTACGCTTGCTAGACGCCAATAAAAAACACCTCGATCAACTGATTAGCCAGTTAAAGAAAAAAGTATCGGCCTCTTTTTCCCGCAATAAATTATTCTTTAAAAAGCATGCCCAGGAAGTACTCATTGTTTCGGGTGGATTTAAAGAATTTATTACGCCGGTGGTGGCGCCTTATCACATTCAAAAAGAGAATATTTACGCCAACACCTTTCTTTTTAATGCTGATGGACTCATTATTGGTTTTGATGACCAAAACCCATTAGCCACCGAAGGGGGTAAAGTAAAACTGCTCCAAAGCATGAACTTGCCAGGCGAATTGGTGGGTATTGGAGATGGGCATTCAGATTTTCAGCTCAAGGAATCGGGATTGATTAAAAAGTTTTATGCCTTTACCGAAAATATAGAACGCAAAACTATTTCGGCCAAGGCCGACCACGTTACACCCAGTTTTGATGAATTTTTATACGTAAATAACCTGCCAAGGGCTATCTCTTATCCCAAAAACCGCATTTTATGCCTAGCTGTGGGCCAAATACCCGAAGAAAGTTTACAACTATTAAAAAAAGATGGCTTTTCTATTCGGCATAAAACAAGTTTTGAAGAAAAGTATGTGGCCGATGTGGGTATGCTCTTGCTAGGCAAAGGCGAACGCTTAGAGGACGAAAAGCTGAAACGTGCCGTAAAACTTAAAACTATTGGCTACTTGGGCGCTAGTAAATTGGCATTATCAGAAAGCATATGCACCCAAATGGGTATTGTACTATTCGACGATGCGAAGGGAAATCCAAGAAATAATCGTTTTATTCCGCAACGCATGGCCGATTTTATAAATAAAGGCGACAGCTATTTAAGCAGCAATTTCCCGAATTTGCAATTGCCTAAAATTGCTCAAGCACACCGTCTAATTCATATACACCACAATGTGCCGGGTATTATGGCGCAAATCAATCAGGTATTTGCACAGCACCAGATCAATATATTGGGCCAATTTTTAATGACTAACCCTCAAATTGGTTATGCCATTACCGATGTAAGTGCCGAATACGACAAAGAAGTGCTCAAAAAATTAAAACAAATTGAGCATACCATAAAATTCAGGATATTGTATTAATTTGAACCCATGAAACAGCTTTTATTAGTTTTTGGTGGCGGTGGCCTAGGTAGCGTTTCCCGCTATTTAATTAGCAAATGTTATCCTGCCGGGCTTAGTGTATTTCCTTGGGCTACGCTAAGTGCCAACTTTTTAAGCTGTGTAGTAGTTGGGCTAGTATTGATGCTTGGCGTAGAAAAAATAAACCTCAGTTATTCCTTAAAACTACTACTCATTACCGGTTTTTGTGGTGGCTTTAGTACCTACTCTAGCTTTACCTTCGAAACCGTAGATCTATTTAAACACGGAAATACAGGCCTGGCCCTTACCAATATTGTGGCTAACTTTGCACTAAGCGTTGCCGGATTATACCTAGGCACTAACTTAGCCCGTTTCATTTAACAACCGCCATGGAAATTACACCAGAAATTAAAGATCGTTTAGAAAAACTCCAAGCTAAATACGAAGCCATGGGGCAAGATATGGTGTCCTATTTAGACGGGCTATTACATGCCGATTTCTTAACTTATTGGGACTACATTCATTTGGATACACTTTTGAGCTTGCAAACGCCCAAGACCCCTTTTCCCGATGAAGAAATCTTCATCCTGTACCACCAAATAACCGAGTTGTATTTTAAGCTGGCCTTGCACGAATGCAAGCAATTAGCTGAAAAAAGCGAATTAACCAGCGACTTTTTCACCGCTCGAGTTAAACGCATCAATTCATACTTTACGGCCCTCACCCAATCATTTGATATCATGGTAGACGGCATGGAAAAAGAACAATTTCTGACCTTCCGCATGTCGCTCCTACCAGCTAGTGGTTTTCAATCGGGGCAGTACCGCATGATTGAAATTTACGCCACCGATTTTATTCAATTAGTTGATAAAGATCATCGCGAAGCGTTGGCAAAAGCCGATTTAAAAACCCAATACCAACATATTTATTGGAAATACGGCGCTACCGAACTCTCTACGGGCAAAAAAACACTTACCTTAAAACAGTTTGAGAAAAAATACGAAAAAACCTTTTTGGAACTAGCCGAAACCTGCCAAAGCAAAAATTTACGGGCGCTATACACCCAGTTAAAAGCTCAGGGCCAAACTACTGCCGCTTTAGAAACCGAACTGCGCCAACTCGATGTAAACGTGAATGTAAATTGGCCACTTTCTCATTATAAATCGGCGGTGCGCTATTTAAACCGCCAGCCCGAAGAAATAAAAGCTACCGGTGGTACCAATTGGCAAAAATATCTTCCTCCACGTTTTCAAAAACGTATTTTCTATCCAGAATTATGGAGTACCGAAGAACTAGAAGAATGGGGGAAAAGTTGGGTTTATAGTGTACTACCTACACTCGAAAAATAAAATATCTTCCATAAACAAGGGAATTTTTTAGCTAATTTTGTGGCAACTAAAACGCCACTACGTGACCGATCTATTAGCTATAAACGTAATCCCTACCACGCAATCACGCCTGGCTAGTACCAACTTCAGTAATCTTTCTTTTGGGCATGTATTTTCCGATCACATGTTTACTGCCGATTTTGAAGACGGTGCTTGGAAAAATTTGCAAATTATACCGTATGGTAATATCGAAATAAGCCCTGCGGCTTCTTCACTCCATTACGGACAAGCAATTTTTGAGGGCATAAAAGCGTATAAACATCCCGACGGCAGAGTAGCCATTTTTAGACCCCAGAAAAATTTCGAACGCTTTAACATTTCTGCCCAGCGCATGGCTATGCCAGTAGTACCCGAAGCTATTTTTATGCAAGGTATGGAGCAGCTAATAAAACTAGATAGTGCTTGGGTGCCGAGTGCCGAAGGTCATTCTTTATACATAAGACCCCTACTGTTTGCTACCGACCCCATTTTGGGCGTGCATGCATCTGCTAATTATAAGTTTGTGATTTTAACTGGCCCGGCTGGTGCATACTACCCTAAACCGCTAAAAGTTAAAATTGAACTGCATTATGCCCGAGCTATTGAGGGCGGCGTAGGTTATGCAAAAACTGCAGGCAATTACGCCAGCTCTTTATTACCTACCAAATTAGCACAACAAGAAGGCTATGATCAGTTAATTTGGACCGATGCAAAAGAGCATGCCTATATAGAAGAATCGGGTACTACCAACGTAATGTTTGTGGTTAACGACACACTCATCACCCCATCTACCCGCGATACTATTTTAGATGGCGTAACCCGTCATTCTATTTTAGATTTAGCTAGAGCTTGGGGCATAAAAGTAGAAGAACGCCGTGTAAGCGTTGCCGAAATAATAGAGGCCGCCAAAAACGGCACCCTGCAAGATGCCTTCGGTGCCGGAACTGCCGCTACCATTGCACATATTGCCGAAATAACTTACCAAGGAGAAACCTATACCCTTCCAGCTCCCGAAAATAGGGTGTTTTCTAATAAGGCATTACAAAAACTTAAAGAAATTCGGTATGGCTTAAGCCCCGACGAATTTGGGTGGAATCGAATCCTATAAGTCATATTCATATAAAAACCCGCTCAATAGGCGGGTTTTTTGTTAAAAGATTGCTGACATTCTGTCATTAATTCTGTATTTTTGTATTGAATATGGATATGTTGCATACAACAAAAGAACACGACGAAAGCCGGCAGGGAGAAGCTTTGTTACTCGATGGGAAACAAAAGACATCCAATGGCCGTAAAGTATATATCGAAAGTTATGGCTGTGCCATGAACTTTTCCGACAGCGAAATTGTAGCCTCGGTAATGGTAGACATTGGATTTGAAACCGTAGGAACCTACAAAGAAGCCGATGTTATTTTTATCAATACCTGCTCTATTCGCGATAACGCCGAACAACGTGTACGCAACCGCTTGCGTGAGTTCGGATCGATTAAAAAACACAAACCCGGTGCGTTAATTGGCGTTTTAGGCTGCATGGCCGAACGCCTCAAAGCCAAGTTTTTAGAAGAAGAAAAATTAGTAGACTTGGTAGTAGGCCCAGATGCCTATCGCGATTTACCAGGTTTAATCAATCAGGTAGATGAGGGTGAACGAGCAGTAAATGTGCTTCTCTCAAGAGAAGAAACCTATGCCGACATCAGTCCATTACGCCTAAACAGTAATGGTATTACCGCATTTGTTTCCATTATGCGTGGCTGCGACAATATGTGTTCCTTTTGCGTAGTTCCCTTTACCCGTGGCCGCGAACGTAGCCGCGATGCACACTCCATTGTACAAGAAGTCCGCGATTTGGCAGCAGCTGGGTATAAAGAAATAACGCTCTTGGGGCAAAATGTAGATTCCTATAAATGGGCAAATGAAGAAGAAACTGAAAAAGTGAATTTTGCTCAATTGTTGGCCCTCACTGCTGAAGTGAATCCAAATGTACGGGTACGTTTTTCTACCTCACACCCTAAAGATATTACCGACGAGGTGTTGCACACCATGGGCCAATATGAAAATATTTGCAAGTACATCCACCTCCCTATCCAATCGGGTAACTCTAGGGTATTGGATATTATGAACCGAACCTATACCCGAGAGTGGTATTTGGAACGTGTAGATGCCATTCGCCGTATTTTACCCCAGGCGGCTATTTCTACTGATATTATTGTGGGTTTTTGCACCGAAACCGAAGCTGAGCATCAAGACACCCTGAGCATAATGGAAGAAGTGAATTTCAGCTTTGCGTATATGTACATGTACTCGGAGCGCCCAGGCACCTTGGCGGCCAAACGCTTTAGCGACGATATTCCGGAAGACGTAAAAAATCGTCGTCTAAACGAAATTATTGAACAACAACACCGAAGCAGCCACAAGCGGGTATTGGAGCAATTGGGTAAAGTGCAAAAAGTACTTATTGAAAATTATTCTAAAAAATCAGTTAAGGATTACGCAGGGCGTAGCGATCAGAATACTACTGTTATTTTCCCGGTAGACGAACGCTTTAAGCCCGGCGATTATGTGCATGTTTTGGCCGAGAGTTGCACTACCGCAACCCTAATTGGTAAAATTATTGACTAATATGGATCTTCAAACCATCAAAAATCGTTTCGGTATTATTGGCAATTCGCCATTATTAAACCGTGCCATTACCATTGCCCAGCAAGTAGCCCCCACCGATATTTCGGTATTAATTAGCGGTGAAAGTGGTAGCGGGAAGGAAGTATTTTCGCATATCATCCATCAATTAAGCGCCCGCAAACACGGGCCATTTATTGCGGTGAACTGTGGAGCCATTCCCGAAGGAACGATTGATTCGGAATTATTTGGACACGAAAAAGGTTCCTTTACAGGTGCCCACGAAGCCCGAAAAGGATATTTTGAGGTAGTAGATGGCGGTACTATTTTTTTAGATGAAGTAGCAGAGTTGCCCCTGGGCACTCAGGCCCGTTTATTGCGGGTATTAGAAACCGGCGAATATTTACGAGTAGGCTCATCTAAAGTACAAAAGACCAATGTGCGGGTAATTGCCGCCACCAATGTTGATGTATTTGATGCCGTAAGGGCCGGTAAATTTAGAGAAGATTTATACTACCGATTAAATACCGTTCCGCTGAAGATACCTGCTTTAAGAGAACGTAAAGAAGATATTTTCTTGTTATTTCGGAAATTTATTGCCGATTTTACCGATAAATACCGCAGCCCTTCGGTGCAATTAGATGCCGATGCGCAAAACGTTTTGAGCAATTATAGCTGGCCAGGAAATGTGCGCCAACTAAAAAATATTGCCGAACAAATTGCGGTTTTAGAGAAAGACCGAAATATTACGGGACAAAGCATACTAACCTATATTCCTCACGAGCAAAACAATCAGTTGCCCATGCGGATAGACAAACAGGGCAAAGAAGATTTTTCGGAACGAGATATTTTGTACAAAGTATTGTTTGATATGAAAAAAGATATGCTCGACTTAAAGAAGCTAGTAGCAGAAATTATTCAGAACAATGGCAATGGCACTCAATTATCGGTAAATCCGCAGGTATTAAACCAGCTGTACACCGATATAGAGTTACAGCCAACAGCGGCAGAATTGCACGGTTCGCCTACACTAACCATTCATCAGCCTGGTACCGAAGCTCAACATTTCGATATTTTACAGCATGAAGAGGAGGAGGAATCTTTATCGTTAATAGACCAAGAATCGGATTTAATTAAAAAAGCACTAAAAAAACACCGCGGTAAGCGTAAATTAGCGGCACAAGAATTGGGCATCTCGGAGCGCACTTTGTACAGAAAAATTAAAGAATTGAATTTAAACTAATGAGCAATTACACTATGCATTGTATGAGAAAAGTAGGCTTTTTAGGTACCATATTGCTATTTTTTAGTAGCGGCTGTGGTATTTACTCCTTCACCGGAGCCTCCATTCCGGTGGAAATGAAAAGCATTAGTGTACAATTTTTCGAAAACAATGCCCCATTAGTAGTTCCGTATTTAAGTCAGCAATTTACCGAAGATTTAAAAGAACGCATTCGTAACCAATCGAGCTTACGCTTGGTGCGTAGCGATGCCGATGCCAACGTTGAGGGTCGAATTACGGATTATAGTATCCGCCCCTCGGCCATACAAGGCAACGAACGAGCCGGCCTAGAGCGCTTAACTATAAGTATCAGCGTAAAATATACCAACGTGCTAAAACCCGAATTAAATTTCGAGAAATCGTTTAGCCGTTTTAAAGATTTTTCTACCCAAAGCAAGCCCTTGCAAGCGCAAGAGCAACAGCTCATAAAAGATATTAATGTACAATTAACTGAGGATGTTTTTAATGCCGCCTTTGCCAATTGGTAAGCAAAGCAATCCATATTTTTAAATGAGTACCCTACCACAAACAAAAACATTCAGCAACTTGGTTACCATGCCGGCCAGCTTACAAGCTAGCGATGCGGCCAGTTATGAAACGTTGGTAGAAAAATATCCGTATTGCCAGATTCTACAATTTGTAGATGCCAAACTGAATAATGCGCCCGAAAAAGCAGCACTTTATGCTCCGGAAGGTGCCGTATTAGAAAAATTTATCAATCGCCCAGAAACATTAATAAGTTTAGCAGCCTACCAAGCCGAAACACTTGATCCGCTGGAGCAAGTAATGGTTCAGGATATGAACGAAATGCCTGAAGATGCTGTAGAAGCAGAATTGCATTACCGTTTAGAGGAAGACCCCGTAGAAGCATTGGCCGATGATACCCAGCAATTAATTATGGAGAATATTGCTTCCTCCGACTTTTTTGCCTTGGAAGATAAAGTAACCGAGCCAAAAACTGAAGCAAGTACAAGTAAAGAAGTTTCCCGCTACGATGATGAACAACTACCCTATACCTTTTTGTGGTGGCTCAATAAAACCCGAAAAGCACATGCCGAAAGTTATCGCCCATATGTAAGTTTTACCCTTGATACCTCCGAAAAAATTGAGGAAAAATCAAAGCAGGCAGCGGATTTAGATTTAAACGAATGGACCGAGCCTACCCCCAAAAGAGAACAAATTACGCCTCCTAACGCAGAAAAACGCAAAGGCGACGATATTATTGAGCGTTTCATTCAGCAAGAGCCACAACTATCGCCACCATCGGCAGATAAAATGAGCCCGGAGAATAAGGCCCGTAAAAGTGCCGAAGATTCGCTAGAAGTGGTATCGGAAACATTGGCCAAAATTTACACCGAGCAACTGCTGCTAGATAAAGCCATTGCTACTTACCAGAAATTAAGTTTGAAATTTCCCGAAAAAAGCACGTACTTTGCCGACCAAATCATTGCCTTAGAGCAACGTAAAAATTAAAATAAACGATTATGTATTTCGCACTTGTAATTATTGCCATTTTAGTTTGTGCCCTTTTAGCACTATTTATTCTCATTCAAAATCCTAAAGGAGGTGGTTTATCTTCCGGATTTTCAGGTTCAAATACCATTATGGGCGTACAACGTACTGGCGACTTCTTAGAAAAAGGAACTTGGTTTTTAGCCGCTAGTTTAATGGTATTGGCCATTTTGGTAAACATGGTAATCCCAAAGTCGGGCGTTGTAAATGAAAAAGCAAACGATTTGCAAAATAAAATAGAAAAAACAGCCCCTGTAAAGGCCCCTGCTAGCTTACCAAGCGCCCCATTAAACGGCGTTAAATAAGCAAATACCATACGTACTTCAGAAAGGCTCCCTTTTGGGAGCCTTTCTTGTTCCCACAAACTGACAGCATGACACGGCTGCTGTAAAAATTTTCAGTAAGCAAGGAAAAATTGACAAAAAAAACCCTCAAAATAGGCTTGGCACAATTCATGAGTATCATGAGTAGACTAAATTCACACAAAAAATTAAATAAATATGGCATTATCATTTAAACCTCTTGCAGACCGAGTAGTAGTAGAAGCGGCTCCGGCTGAAACTATGACTGCTTCTGGTATTTATATCCCCGAAACTGCCCAAGAAAAACCACAACAAGGAGTGGTTGTTTCGGCTGGACCCGGTAAATATGCAGACCTAACCGGAAATTTAATTCCACTGAGTGTAAAAGTTGGCGACCAAGTTTTATACAGCAAATATGCAGGTACCGAAGTAACCATTGATGGTAAAGAGTACCTAGTAATGCGTGAAGCTGATATTTTAGGAACATTATAATTGGAATAGCCGTTTAACTATTAAAAAAACAATCAAAATTAGAGTAGTGAGCCTTTAACTAACTACTTCATAAAAATTACTCCATACTAACAAAAAGACAATGGCAAAACAAGTAAAATACAACGTTGAAGCTCGTGACGCTCTAAAAAGAGGCGTAGATATTCTGGCTAATGCCGTAAAAGTAACCTTAGGCCCTAAGGGTCGTACGGTTATTATTGATAAAAAATTCGGCTCACCGGCCATTACCAAAGATGGTGTAACGGTAGCTAAAGAAATTGAATTGAAAGACCCCATTGAAAACATGGGTGCCCAAATGGTAAAAGAAGTAGCTTCTAAAACTGCCGATATTGCAGGTGATGGAACTACAACCGCCACTGTATTGGCCCAAGCCATTATTAAGGCCGGCGTTAAAAACGTAGCCTCTGGTGCAAACCCAATGGATTTAAAACGTGGCATAGATAAAGCCGTGAAAGTGATTGTTGAAAACCTAAAATCTCAAAAACAAGATGTAGGTGATGATTTCAGCAAGATTAAACAAGTAGCCTCTATTTCTGCTAATAACGATGATGTAATTGGCGAAATGATTGCCGATGCCATGAAAAAAGTAGGTACTCAGGGTGTAATTACCGTTGAAGAAGCCAAAGGAACCGAGACCGAAGTAAAAACCGTAGAAGGTATGCAGTTCGATCGAGGATACCTTTCTCCCTATTTTGTAACCAATTCCGATAAAATGGAAGTAGAATTGGAAAATCCGTATATCTTAATTTACGATAAAAAGATTTCATCCATGAAAGAATTGCTGCCTATTTTAGAAAAGCAAGTTCAAACCGGCAAACCCCTCATTATTATTGCCGAAGATTTAGATGGCGAAGCCTTGGCTACCTTGGTAGTGAATAAAATTCGCGGATCATTAAAAGTAGCAGCCGTTAAAGCTCCGGGCTTTGGCGATAGACGCAAAGCCATGTTAGAAGACATTGCTGCCCTAACTGGCGGTACCGTTATTTCTGAAGAAAAAGGCTATAAACTAGAAAGTGCCGAACTGACGCACCTAGGCCAAGCAGAAAAAATTACCGTTGATAAAGACAATACTACCATTATTAATGGATTTGGTAAACCCGAAGATATCAAACAACGGATCAATGAAATTAAAACAGCTATTGAAATTACTACTTCAGATTACGATAAAGAAAAACTACAAGAACGTTTAGCCAAACTTTCTGGCGGAGTAGCCGTATTGTATATTGGCGCTGCTTCTGAAGTAGAAATGAAAGAGAAAAAAGACCGTGTAGACGATGCCTTGCACGCTACCCGTGCAGCCGTTGAAGAAGGTATTGTTGCCGGAGGCGGTGTAGCTTTTATTCGTGCTATAGAAGCCTTAGAAAACTTAAAAGGCGATAACGAAGATGAAAATACCGGTATCCAAATTGTAAAACGTGCGGTAGAAGAGCCTTTGCGCCAAATTTGCGAAAACGCAGGTATTGAGGGTTCTATTGTGGTACAAAAAGTAAAAGAAGGCAAAGCCGATTTTGGGTACAATGCCCGTACCGATAAATACGAAAACTTAATTGCAGCCGGTGTAATAGACCCGACTAAAGTAAGCCGTGTAGCCTTAGAAAATGCAGCTTCTATTGCCTCTATGTTGTTAACCACCGAGTGTGTGTTGGCAGATGAGCCGGAAGAAGATAAAGGCCATGCAGCCATGCCTCCTATGGGTGGTGGTATGGGCGGCATGATGTAAGCCCACGCTTTACCCATTAAAAAAGCCCCCCGAAATTCGGGGGGCTTTTTTTTAAAATACACCATCCGCACTAATCTTTAATTAAGCGTATAGAATAGCCAAATTGTGGAGGGTGTTGGCTAGTAGTGAGAGCGGACTGATCATTAAATAAAGCATAAATTCCAGAGTTTGTGGATGTCCAAAAAAATCCTTTGGTACCTAAAAACTCAAAGGGAATACCAGTGCGTCTACCCCCGGCTCTTGCCGAAAATTTGCTTTCATTAGTAGCACCTGTATTAGGTCCAAGCCAACTCGTACCATTCACCTCTTTTAATTTTCCGCCAGCTATGGCATCACCACCTAAATAATCTACCAAGGTTTGCCATTCGGCTTCTGTAGGAACATGCCAACCTACTGGGGCTATTTTTGCATCGGTGGCTACATAATAATTGTATAAAGCGCCAGTTGTTGGCTTATTGGCTATATCGTTATTGTACCAACAATAAGCTGCGGTATTTAAGGTGTTCCAAACAGCACCATCAGTCACATTAGAGATTGGAGTTCCATCATTATATTTAGTAGTTTTTAAATTTTCGGTCGTCCAGGTTTGAGTGCCAATTACTACGGTTTGGTACACATTGCCATCCGCATCGGTTACGGTTAAAGCCAACGGTACAGACGCTGCTTTATCTCTTTTACAAGAGAAACTAAAAACGCTCAAAAGAAATACGCTCGTTAAAACGGCGATAGGGGTGTAAAATCTGTTTTTCATAATGTTTAGTTTTAAAATATAGTATCAAAGTAGATGATTATCAGATATAGAGAAAAGGTATTTCCGACTAACACCAACATAACGCCGACGAACGGCAAAAAGTATAGGACGAATGGATTTACCCCTTTTTATCTTTATCATTGTTTTAAAAATTAAAAAGACGTGCGTCTCAATAAATTCATCAGCGAAAGTGGCTTGTGCTCCCGCAGGGAGGCCGATCGGTACATCAGCCAGGGTAGCGTTTTTATTAATGGCCGCAAAGCCATTATTGGAGACCAGGTACAGCCCGGCGACCAGGTGAAAGTGAATGGCAATTTGCTAGAACCTCTCGAGGCTGAAGATTTGGTTTTTATTGCACTCAACAAACCGGTGGGCATTACCTCCACCACCGAAGATAAAGTAGCCACCAATATAGTCGATTTTGTAAACCACAGCAGCCGTATTTTCCCTATTGGGCGCTTAGATAAAGATTCTCAAGGCTTAATCTTTTTAACCAATAACGGCGATATGGTAAACAAGATTTTACGGGCCGGGAATAAGCACGAAAAAGAATATGTGGTAACGGTAAATAAGCCGATTAATACAGCTGTTATAGAACAAATGTCCAATGGCGTACCCATGTTGGGGGTAGTAACCAAAAAATGTAAAATGGTACAAGAAGGGCCGCAAACGTTTCGGATTACCCTCATACAAGGTTTAAACCGGCAAATACGTCGCATGTGCGAATACTTTGGCTATGAGGTTAGCAAACTAGAGCGGGTTCGCATTATGAACATTACGCTAAAAGGTTTAGCCCTTGGCGATTGGCGGGATTTAAGTTCGGAAGAAATGAGCACCATTTACGAAGCAATAGCCCAGTCATCTTCAGATGTGGTGAAAAAGAAAAGTGCCACAGATCGACCACGTCTAGCTCAAAAAACAAAAACTAGCCCACGTAGCCCTCAAAAAACGGCTAGCAAAAAAAATAATCCAGATAAACGAAACCGCAAAGCAGGAGCTAAACCTAGCCGAAAGCCCGCAGCTAGAAAAACTGGAAGAAGATAAATTAGGCCATTAGCTGCTGCACCCACTCCGCATACATTTTCCCCGAAGGGTGCAAGCCATCGGAAGCCAAGAGGTTGAGATCGGTTGCTGCTAACCGTGAGTGTGGCGTAATATTTATAAAAACTACGCCCAGCTTTTCGGAAATTTCTTGTGCAGCTGCATTAAAAGTATCTATTTCTTTCGCTACTTGTTCGGCTACACGACCTTCTTTTTGCGCAAAAGGTGTTACGCCCCAATCGGGTATAGATAGCACCCGCACTCGATCTGTATCCGCTCCTGCAAGTGCAATAGCTTGGCGCAACAATTGTTCGAACTCTACACGATAATTTGCCAGAGCATATCCTCGGTATTGGTTGTTCACGCCAATAAGCAGGGTAACCAAATCGTACGATGAGGCTAGCGTTTCGGCAGCTATGGCAATTTGCAATTCAGCAGTTGTCCAGCCGGTTTGGGCAATAATTTGTAGGCTTTCTACCGAATGGCCTTGCTTGAGTAAAGCCTCTTTTAAATGATATGGGAACGATTCGGCAGCGGAAACCGCCTCACCTATGGTATAGGAATCGCCAAGGGCTAAATAGGTTTTTACGGCTTTCATTCGGAGAGGTGCATGGAAAACAAGGCAGCAATATGTGTTTTCAATTTTTGTTTCACCTCTTCCATGGTAAGAGCTTTACCAAGCTCTTGGGCCATAGAGGTTACTGCCTTATCGTCTATTCCGCAAGGTATAATATGTTTAAAATAGCTTAAATCAGCATTTACATTAAAGGCAAACCCATGCATGGTTACCCAACGGCTGCAACGCACACCTAGGGCACAAATTTTTCGGGCAGAGGGTAAATCGGCATCCAACCAAACGCCGGTATAGCCCGGGTAGCGCCCTGCGGAAATGCCATAGTCGGCTAGGGTTAAAATTACCGCCTCTTCCAAGGTGCGTAAGTATAAGTGGATATCGGTAAAAAAATTATCTAAATCGAGAATGGGATAACCAACCAATTGCCCGGGACCATGGTAGGTGATATCGCCACCACGATTAATTTTATGATATTCCGCTTGGTACTTCGATAATCCTGCATTATCTAATAATAAATTTTCGGGCTTGCCACTTTTGCCTAAGGTGTACACATGCGGATGTTCTACAAAAACCAAATAATTGGGTGTAGGCTGCGGGTTTTCGGCCCCTCTATTTTGAGTTTTAATAGCCACCGTATCGGCAAACAAGCCTTCTTGTTTATCCCAAGCAGCATGGTAACCCACTGTTCCCCAATCCTGAAAAATAACTTCTTTATTCTGCATGCGCTTCCTCCTCCCCACAAACATACGCCAATACATACGAACCGAAACGCTCAAAAGCCACTTTAAAATCGATAATTGCTGCATTGTTTTTTAAGCTAGCATGTATCACTCCTTTTTCGGCATAAGGAAAAGCTTGTAAATGAATATGTTCTTTAAAAGACACCCCGTTTTTACCTTGTAGCTTATACACAGACTCTTTTGCTGCCCAACAGGCATATAAATGTGCAACAGCATGGTCGGGGTCAATAAAAGAACGTTCGGCTTCGGTTAAAAATTTAGGTGCAAGTGCTTCAATCTTTGGCTTAACTAACTCTATATCGATGCCTACTGCTCGTGTTTCACTAATCATTACCGCAGCATAATCGTAGGAATGGCTCAGCGAAATACGATGCGGAAAATTAACCAAATAAGGTTTACCATGCGCATCGGCCTTGCAATCGATGTAATGCTCGGTTTGCAAGAGTGTACGTAATAACACCCGGGTAGCCAGCCAATGTACTTGGCGCTTATGTTGAACCAGGCTCTCAAAATAGGCTTGTTCTTGCTCGTCTAGCTGTAATTTAGCTACTAGTTCATCGGCCGATTCTTCAATCTTCCAAATAGCTAGCGTAGCCAAACCGTGTAGTTCTTTTTGATAAACGAGTGCCATAGTGGCTCAAAAATACAGCATATATTGCAGGGCGCAAAAAAAGAACAGCCGCTTGCTGTGTATCGCAAAAATAATTTATAAATTTAGTGCAACGCATATACCAAATACATGATACTTTCAGACAAACGCATTTTAGAAGAAATTGAAAAAGGCACCATTATTATTGAACCCTATAAACCCGAATGTTTAGGCACCAATTCTTACGATGTGCATTTGGGCAAATACTTGGCCACCTACAAAAACCGAGTACTCGATGCCAAGGCGCATAATGAAATTGATCATTTTGAAATTCCAAAAGAAGGCTTTGTTCTGCAACCGGGTACACTTTACTTGGGCGTAACACTGGAATATACCGAAACGCATGCACATGTGCCTTTTTTAGAAGGAAAATCGAGCACCGGCCGTTTGGGAATTGATATTCATGCTACTGCCGGTAAAGGCGATGTAGGTTTTTGCAATACCTGGACCTTAGAAATATCTTGCGCACAACCCGTACGCATTTATGCCGGTATGCCCATTGGCCAACTTATTTATTTTGTGGTAGAAGGCGATATTGCCACCATGTACAACAGCAAGGGAAATGCCAAATACAATAACAAAACCACACGCCCCGTAGAAAGCATGATGTGGAAAAACCAATTTTAACAAACCCGTAAATGAATACGATACAAGTTAGTGTACAAGATCACATTGCCTATATTACCTTAAACCGAGGAAGCTCCAACGCCATTAATGGCGAAATGGTTAGTGAACTTAGCGATATGTTTAAAAACCTAGAAGCCGATGACCAGGTGGGCGGGGTAATTTTAACAGGTAAAGAAGGTTTTTTTTCTGCGGGCTTAGACCTTATTGAGTTGTATACCTACAACGAGGAGCAGATTAGACAATTTTGGAAAGATTTTTTACACATGGTATCGGTTTTAGCGGGCTTTAAAAAGCCCCTAATTAGTGCCATAAGTGGGCATAGTCCAGCCGGTGGTTGCGTTTTGGCTATTTGTTCCGATTACCGCATTATGGCCGAAGGCAAATTCATTATTGGATTGAATGAGGTGCCCGTAGGCATTATTGTACCCGATAGCATTTTTCACTTATACGCCTTTTGGCTTGGCCAAGGCAAAGCCTACCAAAGTTTATTAGAAGGTAAATTGTTTAGAGCCGAAGAAGCCCTAAGCATTGGTTTAGTAGATGAAGTAGTAGCTCCGAATGTAGTGCTTACTACGGCCCAACGCAAAATGAAACAATATGTTGGACTAGATTGGACCACCTGGCAACAAACTAAACAAAATTTACGTGCCCAATTACTAGAAAAAGTGCGGGCCGACCAAAGCGCCACTCTCGAAGTGATGCTGAAACAATGGTGGGCACCTAGTACACGTTCTATTCTACATACCATCATTCAAAACCTACAAAAAAAAGCAAATGTATAACGAACCCATGTTAAAAGACAATGCCTTAAAAGGTAAAACCATTGTAGTTACTGGCGGTGGAACCGGCTTGGGCAAGGCCATGAGTACCTACTTTTTAGAGCTAGGTGCCAACGTGGTTATTACCAGCCGAAAGCTAGACGTATTGCAAAAAACAGCGGCAGAATTAGAAGAAAAAACGGGCGGCAAAGTATTGGCCTTGGCCTGCGATGTACGCAACGATTTTGAAGTAGAGCAGGTACTGAAACAAACCTTAGAAACTTTTGGTGCAGTGCATGGCTTGTTAAACAATGCAGCCGGCAATTTCATCTCTCCCACCGAACGCCTTTCGGCAAAGGCTTTTGGAGTTATTATTGATATTGTTTTGAAAGGTACCGTAAACTGCACCTTAGCTTTTGGTAAACATTGGATAGCACAAAAACAGCCAGCCAGCATTTTAAATATTGTAACCACTTACGCTTTTACCGGCTCGGGCTATGTAGTGCCTTCGGCTTGTGCCAAGGGTGGCGTATTGGCCATGACCCGTTCTTTGGCTGCCGAGTGGGGCCACTACGGCATTCGTTGCAATGCCATTGCTCCGGGGCCTTTCCCTACTAAAGGCGCATGGGATAGATTATTACCTGGCGATTTAGCTAAGAAATTTGATTTTAAAAACCGTGTGCCGCTAAAACGTGTGGGCGAACATCAAGAATTAGCCAATTTGGCCGCCTACTTAATTTCCGATTTTTCGGGATATGTAAACGGAGAAGTAATTACCATTGATGGCGGCGAATGGCTACAAGGAGCCGGACAATTTAATGGCCTAGAAGCCGTTACTCCTGACATGTGGGATATGTTAGAACAAATGATCCGTAATACCAAAGGAAGTTAAACTCCGGTTTTTGTATCTTTATAAAATGGGCACCCAAACTCAGGAAGAAACCTTTACCCTCGATGAGATTCTAGTATCCCTAAAGTCTATTCATCGGCTCATTTTATGGAATGACGAAGTGAACACCTTCGAACATGTGATTTACTGCTTGGTGAAATACCTAGACTATTCCGAACTACAAGCCGAAAAAATTGCTTGGCTGGTACACACCGAAGGAAAAACAGCAGTTTTAGAAGGTTCTTTTACCGAAATGGAGATTTATCGTAAAATTTTACAACAAGAAGGCTTAACGGTTAGTGTAGAATAATTGATATCTTTAGGTACACACTTGGTCCATCTTACATGAAAATTTATATTAAATATAGCTTTGCGATTTTATGTATAGCATTGCTTGTTAATGTTAGCTGCCGCAAAGCCAGTAGCCTCTCTTCCGATGACCAAGAAAGTGCCTCCCTTTTTCACATAGAAGATATACCGGAAATTAACTTGGAGGTGAGCCAAGCAGATTGGAATACCTTTCTTGCTAACTATGATTTAAACCCTAAAAACGAAGAATATATCCCTACGAAACTACGTTTTACTCTAAATGGAGTACCTACCATTTTAGATAGTGTAGGCCTAAAATTACGTGGAAATACAAGCAGAAGACGGCCTGAAGGGAGTCCAGGGCAAACGCACCAATTGGTAAACCCCGATTGGAATCATAGCCATTTTGCGCTCGATTTTGAACAATACAAGGCCAAGCAAGAATTACGTGGTTTGGAAAAAATGGTGTTGAAATTTGCGAACAACGACCCAACCTATGTTAGAGAAATTTATGCCTATGATTTGTTCCGCAGGTTTGGGGTATGGACCGCCCCCAGAGCTTCTTACTGCCGATTAACCATAAAAGTAATAGGCGATGCCACCGCTGCTTATTTTGGCGTGTATTATATGATTGAAAATGGCGATAGCGATTTTGTAAAATACCGAAAAAAGGAATGGGGGAGCACCGTGGGTTACCTATGGAAATGCTTGTATAATGGTGGAGGACCCGCTAATTTACTCAATGCGTACAGCGTTGGTATTGAAAGTGTATCGCTCAACCCAAACACGTCACAATATTACACCTACGATTTAAAAACAGAAAAAGCATCTTTTATAACAGCAAAAGCTCAACTTACCGAGTTTATTACCCAGCTAAATACGAAAACCG
This sequence comes from Sphingobacteriales bacterium, assembly GCA_026390835.1. Taxonomy (GTDB): domain Bacteria; phylum Bacteroidota; class Bacteroidia; order Sphingobacteriales; family Sphingobacteriaceae; genus JAIPAN01. The sequence continues at coordinate 19,612 of JAPLFD010000020.1, read as the reverse complement.
GCTCGGATTTTGAAACTTGGATAGCCCAAAAAATGGATGTGAACTTATTGCTTAAAACCTTTGCGGTAAGTGTTTTAACCGGTAACTGGGACGATTACTGGGGCAATGGCAATAATTACTTTTTGTACTTTAACCCCAACGGGAAAGTATATTACATACCGTACGATTACGACAATTGTTTAGGCACTGCCATACCTTATTGGGGTTTCTTTAATACCGGTACACAAGATCCCTTGAATTGGGGTAAGATGAACGAAAGCCCATTAATTACCAAAGTACTTCAGATTGCAAAATATAGAGATCAATACAAAGCTTATATAAAGGAATTGGCTACTAAGCCCGAGTATTTTAATGCTGATGGAAGTATGCAACGTATTGCCGCTTGGCAAAGCAAAATTTCTCCTTATGTGAGTAACGCCACCGGCCAAGATATGAGTATTACAGATTTACCCGCTCCTTGGTCAACAGAACAATATTACCGCTTGTTAAGTGGCAACGATTTGGCTGGGCAGAATGGACAACCCTCTAATTATTTCAAAACCCGAATTAAAAATATTCCCTGGTAATTAATCTAAGCCATCTACTTTAATAGCTACTTTACCCTTTGCTTCTAACATAGATACAATGGCTTGTGGAGTTAAAATAAGTTTGCCGGGTTGCATAGTAGTTAATGTCCCACTTACATGAATGCCTTTTACAGGTTGATACCCCTTAAGATAGGCTGCAGCTGTTTTTTCTCCGTTAGTTAAATACTCGGCAATAGAAAAACGACAGCTTTCTTGAATTTTTTTGGCAATTATGCCATGTACCAACCAATCGCCGGTTTTAAGTAATTTGTTTTTAGAATCTAATACAAAATCTACGCCCTCTAAATACACCTCTTTTGTGGCGGCATCGTATTTAGGTATACCGCTCAAGTAAAAGGTCCCATTTACGGTTCCGGTCATGTTTAAGGCAACCACTAATTTTCCTTCGTTTCCCCACAAATCAATATGGTTTATAGTAACCGCTCTTTTACCCGAACTGAAGGTTTGGCCTGCAAAATTTTGTTGTACCAAAGCCGCCGCATTGGCATAGGTAATAATATTGGCTACGCTTAAACTAAAATCGGTACTAGGCAGGGTATTGGGCACCAAATTGAGCTGGGTTTTATCAAACTTAAGACTAGGTTGGGCGTTAATTGACGTTTCGATATAGGCTTTCATACCCAAGTTGAAACTGATTTTTTGATTAGCCAACGTAGTAGGGCTAGCATACAGGGCTATTGGCTGCATACCCACCCAAACTTTATACGCTGGATTTACTTGTATGGGCTTGGCTAATTGCTCTAGGGCGGCTACAACATATGGTTTTATATCGAAAGATTGGGCAATGGCATCGTCTACTTTTTTAGCAAGCTTGCCTTTAAATATAGAAAGTACCGGATTGATGAGATAGGTAATAGGCAGCTCTCTGCCGGCAATAACAATGCTGGGGCTTTCTACCCAATCAATGTCTTCTATTTGGGTTTGGGTTACCAGTTTCCAATTTTGTACCGCTACAGCAGAATTTAATTTAATTACTCCATTTAAATTTACTTCACGGGTATCGTATACCGAGAGGCCGAATTTATCGATGCCGTATTTCACTTTTGCCCAAATTTTTAAGGGCAATTCCATGGCTAACCTTCCGTTCGCTTCTCTGATTATTATGGGGGCCTCTTTCCATACTTTTAACATCACCTTATCGTCTTCCAAATTGGCATCCTCGTAAATTAAACCGCTTAATTGCGTATTGGTCTGATTTTGCACATCGGCTACCTGAATTTCTAAAGGAATATTGGCGTAAGAAATTTGTTTATCGTAAACGATTTCAGTAGGGTAACTTGCCTCAGGCTTTAAGGCAGCAATTTTAGAGCTGGTGCCGCAGGCACTTAGTAAGGTAGTTAAACCGGTTAGTATAGCTAGAAGATGGGGGATTCTCATATGGGGTTTTATGATATACACAAAGGTATCGATGCACTTTGGCTTTCTATAACGAATAACATTATTTAACATTATGCCAGGCATTGAGTATATTAGAATCTTGTGAATTTGTATCAATAGGAAAAAATGAAATTAGCTATACTTTCTGCCATTTTTGTAGTGATATTAATCATTATGCGAAGAAATAGAAGATAACATGTCCATCATACGTCTCAAACACACAGAAAATGGTTTTAATTGGGTTGATGTATCGAACCCAACCACTGCCGAATTGCAAGAGCTAAGTGCAGAGTTTGGCTTAAACCAATATACCTTAGCCGACTGCCTGGAGCCTGATCATTTGCCCAAGGCCGAGGATATGGGTGCTGTTAAATTTCTAATTACCAGACAAATACTCGATGAAGTACTGGGTCAAAAACTGCACACCGTACAACAATTAAGTACCAAGGTGGCTATATTTTTGAATGATAACTTCATAATTACCGTACACCGCTTGCCCCAAGCATTTATAGAAGAGTTACAAACTTCTTTCGAGCAAAAATTGGTGTATAAGAACCCTGCTCAGCTTGCAGCAAAAATTTTGTTACAGGTTTTACAATCGTACAATAAGCCCGCTTTACAGTTAGCGGCCGAGCTCGATAAATACGAAACGGCTGTATTTTTGCGTCGTACCCAGGCAAACATTTTAAGTGAGTTGTATTACCTAAAGCGCAAAATAAATATCATTATTAAACTATTAATTTTAACGGAAGATATTACACATGCGCTAAATGCCTATAAAGCGCATAATTTGGCGCTGCAAGATGCCAAAGACCTACACACCAAATTGCTTACCCTTTTTAATCAATTGCATGATGATGTAGGAAATTTACAGCAGATTTACCTCTCTATATCGGCACAAAAAACCAATGAGGTGATGAAAGTATTAACTACTTTTTCGGTGTTCTTTTTGCCCCTCACCTTTATTGTGGGTGTTTACGGCATGAATTTTAAATTTATGCCCGAGCTAGAAAGTATTTGGGGTTACCCCATAGTACTAACTAGTATGGTAGCCATTACGGTACTCATTTACTGGTGGTTTAAGCGCAAAAAGTGGTTTTAATGCTGAATGCGCCTCAATTCTTTGAGCAATAAGGCGTTCTTCTCCATCATCTTAATTAACAAATAATTATAGCCTGCGTATCGATCACGGTATACTTTGGCTTGATAAATCAACTTATCAGAGGTAAGTATTTTCTTCGTTTCTGGCAATTGAAATATAAAATCTTCATACGTCTCCTCTTGTGTACGAGCCGAGTTTCCACTCTTTTTATTTGTATTTGTTACTTGGTATTTCCTGGTTCTCAATAAATGACCTATTGGAAGGTTGCGATCGAAAAAATCCATCCCATCTCTGTCGAAAAGGGCATTGTTATCTTGCAATTGCTTAAACATCACCTCGTAATAATAAGAAATCTCGAAACGTAAGGAACGTGAACTGATATAACTCAGCATGCCGCTCGATTGTACATTTTTAAAGGTGGTATTATTGATAAAAACCGTATTGTAATTAGGGAAGGGTTTCAAGGTTTTATATACATCTACCAGCTCCCCATACGTAATGGCACCCGAATGGTAGTCATACAACAAGTTATCGAATTTTAAAAGGGTAGAATCGCCTTGTTTATAGCTATCTATTAGTGAAGTCATTTTCGTAGAGTCTGATCTTAGATCCTCCACCAGTGACTCGTAATTTTCTTGCATTTTGGCCTCTATGAGGCTATGCTCCCGGTAATTTTCGGCAAAAAAACCAAGGGTAACGGCGGTAAACAGCATCAAAAATTCGGTAAAATATTCCGTTATTTTTTTGGGGATATGGTGTTTATGGTGTACTTCCATGAATGGGGAGCTTTAGTAAATGTTTTGTTAACCTAAATTAGCGTGGTCGTGTAGTGCGTGTAGCTTAATTTTTTTGATACCCAATCTCCAGAGTTTAACCACGGTATACGTAAATACAATCATGAGCACAATTACTAAAAATACATTGCTGTTTTTGTTTGCAACATACATCAGTGCAAAATCATAAAGTCCGTGAAATAAAATTGGCATGGCTAAACTCTTATAAAGCAGTTTTTTACGTTCTTCTATCGGTGCAAACTTGGCCAGTGAAAAATAATACCCCATTAATACGGCAAAAAACCCATGACCGGGTACCGAGAGCACAGATCGAGCAAGAGCCACACCTAATCCACCTTGAAATACATATAAAATGTTTTCTATCAGGGCAAAACCCATAGAAACAAAAACGGCGTAGGTAATGCCATCGTAATGCTGATCGAAATCTTTACTTTTCCAAACCAGCCAATATAAAATCAAGAATTTGGATAATTCTTCTGGTGCCGAAGCTACTAAAAAGGCATCCCAAAAAGATTTACCTAATGGATCGCTAAAACTATCTCCGATGCTTGTCATCGGAATATCAATTAGTAAAGTAAGTACAATAGACAAAAACCCGCCGAAGAAACATTTGGCCAACAAACCTTTGGGTTCTTTAATAGTATCTTTTCTGTAAATTAAATACAAGAAAATGATAACTGGAGTGATTGATGCTATTAAAAAAATCATGGCTTAGCTAATAAGTGAGTCTATTAAGTCAGAGAATAAAACAAGTATTATTAAGAAAAGTGAACCGAAAAACAGGATAAAAAAAGCATGCCTCTTGGTAAAAATTCCTGCCCGAAACAATTTAATAAATACAAAAAGCAAATGGGGTATAAGGAGCATCCAAACAAGGGCCGCATTTTCCGATATTACTTGATTCTTCACATTTTCCTTTAGAGCAGGATTAATGGTATCGCTAAATTGTAAAACCGCCAGCATGATGAGTACGTAAAAGTTATATAGCCGGGTAACCAAGGTGTCTAAAAAATTGGATCGAAAAATTTTATTAAATAATTCGCCGAAAAAATATACTATGATAAATAACATAAAATAGCCTAATGTAAATAGGCTCTGTGATTTTATATCATGCCAAAGATTGGAATCATGTCCTCTAAAGATTTCGTTATAGGCTATATTACCAATCAATACAAAAATTAAGAAATGAAATACCCGACTAGATTCATCTAAGTTCTCTTCATTGCTACGGTCTTTAAAATCTCTTAGAGTAAGACCAGTATAAAGCAGCTGAAAAATAAAAAAAAGGGTTTTCTTAACAGACGCATAAATATCCGAAAGGGGGCTTATGAAGAAGTGCGAAAAAGCGCTTTTGAACATATTTAAAGATATTTTAATGTTTAATCACCTAAAGATATAACATTTAAATAAATCAGAAACAAAGCAAGAAAAAACTTCTAATACTCCGACCGCGAATTAGCAAAACAAATTTATCTCCCGAAGATGTAGTATTTACTAGCAGTTTGGGGCTTTTACCGGATTGTGGTCTTGCAAGAGATCGGAATAATTGGCAATTACCGGAATTTGCTTGGCAATGAGTTTTTCGATATCCTTGTAGCGTTGGCTAGTAGGATGAAAAATGGTTTTAAAGAATAGAAAATATACCCGAAATTAAATAAAACATGAATTTGACCATTTGGGGTGCAGCGCAACAGGTTACTGGTAGTATGCACCTCCTTCAAACAGATCAGTACCAGATATTAATAGATTGTGGGCTCGATTACGAACGCAACAGCTCCCAAGAACAAAACGAAGAGTTCCCCTTTAATCCGTCCGAAATTGACCTAGTCATTTTAACCCATGCCCACATAGACCATTCGGGTAATTTACCCACTTTAATACGCATGGGCTTTACGGGCCAAATTCTATGTACACACGCCACTAAAGATTTAGCTGAACTACTGTTGCTAGATTCGGTAAGCATTTTCTTAAGTAAACAAAGGGCACGTGCCAAAGGAAAACATAGAAAAAGCCAAGGCCCCAACCCACTATACTTACAAAAACACGTTCACGAAACCATCGATAAAATGGTGGAAATTGCTTTTAATAAACCTTTCCAAGTAAACGAACACATTGCGGTAGAATTTATTCCTATAGGCCATTTGTTAGGTGCCGCCGCAGTGGTATTACGCATTATAGAAGATGGTATAGAGAAAAAAATAGCGTTTACTGGCGATATTGGCAGAAAAAACTATCCACTACTCCCAGATCCACAAGCCCTGCCACCGGTTGATTTTCTGGTTTGCGAATCTACTTATGGGGGTCGTTTTCATAGTCAAGGGACTAGCATTGAAGAAAAATTAATAGAAACTATCCAACAAGCCTGCGTTAAAACCTCAGGGCGGTTAATTATTCCGGCCTTTAGTATTGGTCGCACTCAATCGCTTATATATACGCTTAACCGCATTTTTTTAGAAAAGGGGCTCCCTCCCATTCCTATATTTGTGGATAGCCCTTTGGCACAATACGCCACAGCAGTATACCGTAAACACCGCAACTTATTGCACCCTGAGGCACAAGCTTTTTATGCGCATCATGGCGATGAATATGAATTCGAAAACCTGACGTATACCCAAAATTTAAAGGAGAGTAAGGCCATTACTAATTTTTATGAGCCTTGTATTATTATTTCATCAGCAGGTATGCTAGAGGGTGGCCGTATACAAGATCATTTATATTATAATGTACAAAACCTCTACTGCACTTTACTATTTATCGGCTTTTGTGCCCCAGGTACCTTAGGCCATAAATTATTACGAGGCGATTCCTTTGTGCGTATTCGAGATAGGGAATTGCCCGTGTATGCCACTATTGAAAAAACCGATTTATTGAGTGGACATGGTGATCATGCTGATTTAATGCAGGTCATTACGCAGCAAAAAAACCTGCAAAAATTATTTTTAGTCCACGGAGAACTTAGTAGCATGGAAGAACTTGCCCAAAGTGCTTCGGAATTGGGTTTTGAGACCTGTATTCCGAAAAGGGGAATACAGTATACGCTCTAAACTAACACGTATTTAGTACTTCGACCGCGATTTAGCAAACCAACTTCTGCCGCCTGTAGCCGGCTTAGCGCTACCTTGAGGTTTAGGGGTTTGATGCCCTTTATCGCGGCGACCCTGTTGTTGTTTAGGTGCTTTTACCGGATGGTGATCTTGTAACGGATAGGGATGATTGGCAATTACCGGAATTTGCTTGGCAATGAGTTTTTCGATATCCTTTAAAAAGGCTTTTTCTTCCGCATCGCAAAAAGAGAAGGCACTGCCCTTGGCTCCTGCCCTACCTGTACGGCCAATGCGGTGTACATAGGTTTCCGGAATGTTGGGCAATTCGTAGTTCAATACATATTCCAATTCGTCTACATCAATACCACGAGCGGCAATATCGGTTGCTACCAATACTCGGGTGGTTTGGGCTTTAAAATTGTTTAAGGCCCGCTGACGAGCATTTTGCGCCTTGTTGCCGTGTATGGCTTCGGCCGTAATGCGGTATTTTAGCAACAGCTTTACCACTTTATCGGCACCGTGTTTGGTACGGGTAAATACCAACATGGTTTTAATTTCTGGGCTTTTAAGAATGTCTACCAAGAGCGCTGCTTTATTTCCTTTATCTACAAAATAAATACCCTGATTGATAATTTCTACCGTAGACGAAACCGGCGTAACCGATACTTGTTTGGGTTTATTTAAAATACTATCCGATAGTTTAATAATATCGGGCGGCATGGTAGCCGAGAAAAACAGCGACTGGCGTTGTTTGGGTAACACGGTAAGTAATTTTTTTACATCGTGTATAAAACCCATATCGAGCATGCGATCGGCTTCATCGAGTACAAAAATTTCTACATCCCGGAGGCTTAAAAAACCTTGGTTCATTAAATCTAACAAACGACCGGGCGTGGCAATAACCACATCTACTCCGGTTCTTAAGGCATTTACTTGAGCGCCTTGACTTACTCCGCCAAAAATAACGCTGCAGGTAAGCCCCGTATGGCGGCCATAGGCTTTAAAGCTTTCGCCAATTTGAATGGCCAACTCTCTGGTGGGGGTAACAATTAAACTGCGTATTTTTTTCTTCTTTTCGAAGCTTTTATTGGCGCTTAATAACTGAAGAATAGGAATGGTAAAGGCGGCGGTTTTTCCGGTGCCGGTTTGTGCACAACCTAATAAATCGTTTCCTTCTAATACCAAAGGAATGGCTTGTGCTTGTATGGGTGTTGGGGTAGTATAACCTTCGTGTTTAAGCGCTTTTAAAATAGGCTCTATAAGGTTTAAATCTTGAAATTGCATGTATATGTTTAAGGGTGATGTTGGAGCATTGAGAACCAATGCTCTCTAAAATTTGTACAAGATACGGCTTTTATTTTTGACAAGGCCTTCTGCATCAAAAAAAGGCCTCTCCAGTGATGAAGAGGCCTTTTGAAAAGGGGTATTTTTGGTTTAAAACAAGTACTTCGTGCTTAAGAAATTAGAACTGTGGGTATCTACAATTTCGTTAAACAAATGCTTGTTGCTATCGTTTAATTTGGTAGCTACCAAAGAGCGGATAGAAAATGCACGTAAGGCATCTACTACCGAAAGCGTTCCTTCGGCACTATCTTTACGGCCGGTAAACGGAAACACATCGGGCCCACGTTGGCATTGGCAATTGATGTTTACTCTACTTACCTGATTTATTAGCGGATCAATTAAAGAAGCTACTTCGTCTTTATCTTGACTAAAAATACTCACTTGTTGTCCGTGGGTAGATTCGATGAGGTAGTTGATAGGTTCTTCCAAATCATCAAAAGGTACTACCGGAATAAGCGGACCAAATTGTTCTTCGGTATAGAGTTTCATGTTTTTGTTTACCGGATACAAAATGGCCGGATACACAAATGATTCTACCGTTTCGCCACCGCCTGGGTTTATTACTTTGGCGCCATGGGCAAGGGCATCGGTAATGCATTCTTTTAAGTAAGCCGGTTTTTGCGGCTCGGGAAGTGGGGTTAATGCCACACCAGCATCCCAAGGCATACCCGGTTTTAGTGCCTCCACCGCTGCGGTTAAGCCTTTCAAAAATTCATCAACTAGGCTTCGGTGTACAAATACTATTTTAAGTGCGGTGCAACGTTGCCCGTTAAAAGAAAGTGCGCCCAACACCGTTTCTTGAACAGCTAATTTTAAATCGGCTTTAGCTGTAATTATAGCTGCATTTTTAGCATCTAAACCTAAAATAGCACGCAAACGATTTACTTTAGGGTGCAATTTTTTCAACTGATTGGCTACTTTACTAGAACCAATAAGGGTTAATACATTAATTTTTCCCGATTCCATAAGCGCCGGAACAATGGTATTTCCTCTGCCATAAATGGTGTTTACCACACCCTTAGGGAAACATTTTTTAAAGGCTTCCAATAATGGGTAATGCAATAACGTACCGTGTTTAGGTGGTTTAAACAATATGGTATTGCCCATAATAAGGGCCGGAATAAGGGTGGTAAAGGTTTCGTTTAGTGGATAGTTAAAGGGGCCCATACACAATACCACACCCAGCGGCGAACGGCGTACTTGGGCTATAATGCCTTGTTCTATTTCAAATCTCGAAGATTGACGATCGATATCTTTTAAGGCATCAATAGTGGCGTAAATATACTCGATGGTGCGGTCGAATTCTTTCACAGAATCGCCATGCGATTTTCCAATTTCCCACATCAGCAATTTAACCACTTCGTCTTTTTTCTCTATAATTTCATGCGTAAAACGCTCTACACAGGCAATGCGTTCGGCCACACTCATGGTAGGCCATTCGCCACGGCCATTGTTGTAGGCCGCTACGGCTGCATCGAGTGCTTCATTGGCTTCTTTTTGCGTACACAGCGGGTAACTGCCTATCACTTTTCGCTCTAGGCCATTGGCTGTTTGTATACAAATGGGCGACGATACGGTATGGCGTTCACCATTCCAGGGTTTCATTTGTCCGTTGCACAAGAATTCGCCTTGGTGCAACTCAGCAGTTAAACGAAAAGCTTCCGGAATTTGCGCCTCGGTAACAAAAATGTTTGTTAGTGTTTCTTGTAAACTCATGTGTCAAATGTAAAAATAAATCTACCAATAAATAGTGTATAATGCCGTAATAATACCCATTACCAATACCGCCCCTACAATAAACGAGGGCTGTGGCTTAAACATACTTTTGTCTATTTCTAAACCTTTCGGGTTGTTGCCATTTCTGTTTTCGAACAAGCTGATGATGACCATGGCAAGTACCGCAATGGCAAATACAAAACCCATGCGGTCTATAAATGGAATTTCATATACGGCGCTTCCGTTGGCTTGGGTAACCAGTTTCGAAAATCCATAGGGACTTAAAAAGGCTAGGTTTGCAAAGTTGGGTAATACTTTAAAAAACACGGATAAGCAGAAACCACCAATGGTAGCAAATAAGGCAGCGTTAGAGGTAGTACGTTTCCAGAAAAAGCCCAAAATAAACATGGCAAAAACTCCCGGTGAAACAAAGCCGGTATACTCTTGAATAAATTGGAAGCCGCCTTTTTTATCGATACCTAAATGGGGCGCAATAAGTATGGCCAATAACATAGCTACTACAACTGTAATGCGACCAATAATGACTTGTTTATGCTCGTTGGCATCTTTATCCACTATTTTCTTGTATACATCTAGGGTAAAAATGGTGGCAATACTATTGGCTTTACCGGCTAAGGAAGCCACAATAGCGGCGGTTAGTGCCGCAAAAGAAAGTCCTTTTAAGCCGGCCGGCAATAAGTTTAGCAATACCGGATAGGCTGTATCGGGCACCAGTTCTCCATTTCTAAGCATATCGCCTTGGAAATTTCCGTAGCCCTCTTTATACAATACAAAAGCGGCAATACCAGGTAAAACCACGATTAATGGCATGAGTAATTTTAAGAACGCAGCGAATAAAATACCACTACGGGCCGTAGCTAAATCGGCACCAAGGGCACGTTGCGTAATGTATTGGTTGCAACCCCAGTAGTTTAGGTTTACTATAAGCATGCCTCCTATTAATACCGATAAGCCCGGCAAATCCATATAATGGGCATTATCTTGTTTAAATATCATGTGGAAATGGTCGGAAGCTTTTTGGGTAACTAAATTAAAACCGTTCAGCACGCCCGAGGTACCAAAATGGTTGGCTACCAATTGTAGGGCTAAATAGGTAGTTACCAATCCGCCTAAGATTAAGAAGAATACTTGAATGACATCGGTATAGCCTATTACTTTCATACCACCTAGCGTAATGATAATGGCAAAGATGGAGAGTAGGTACATACACACCGTAATGTCTAAGCCCGAAATGCTATTGATGGCCAAGGCACCCAGGTATAAAATGGAGGTAAGGTTTACCACCACATAAAGCAATAGCCAAAAAATGGCCATAATCATAGCTACTGTGCCGTTGTACCGCTGATGTAAAAATTGCGGCATGGTATAAATTTTGTTTTTTAGATATACCGGAATAAAAAATACGGCTACAATAATTAGCGTTGCGGCAGCCATCCATTCGTAGGTGGCTATGGCTAGACCCATGGTAAAGCCCGAACTGCTCATGCCAATAAATTGCTCTGCGGAAATGTTAGAAGCAATGAGTGAAGCACCAATAGCCCACCAGGTAAGCGAATCTTTGGCTAAGAAAAAATCTTTAGAATTTTCTGCGTGTGCCTTTTTTTGGCGGTAAACGTAATAGCCATACAGAGCTACAATTAAAAAGTAGACTAAGAATACCAGGTAATCTGCGGTTTGTAAGATTTTCATTTGGGTGTAAGAAAGGTTATAATTGGTTGTTATAAAAGATGAATTTAGAAATAAATTTAGAAAAAGAGAGTACTGTTATTTTTTAACCCTCTAACCAATTCTTCATCATGCTTTTCCCATGGGGTGTGAGTACACTCTCGGGGTGAAATTGCACGGCCTGCACCTGGTACTGGGCATGCTGAAAGGCCATGATATTTCCGGCTGCATCGGTGGCGGTAATGTGTAATTCTTTTGGAAATTCTTTTGGGCTTAGCACCCAGCTGTGGTAGCGCCCTACCAAAAATGTTTCGGGTAGATTTTTAAATAGTGGGGAGGGCGTGGCGGTTTTAAGAATGGGTGTAGCCACCCCATGAGCCACCTCTGCTAAATTAAGCAGTTTGGCGCCAAATACCTGGCCAATGGCCTGATGGCCCAAGCAAACGCCTAGTATTGGTTTTTTATCGGCATAGGTTTGTATAATGGGTAGTAACAAGCCGGCATCTGCAGGTAAACCAGGACCCGGTGAAAGTAAGATACGATCGTATGCGGCTACTTCTGCTAAACTAATTTCATCGTTACGGCGAACCGTTACTTCATACGTTGCGCCTAGTTGCTGTATGAGGTGAACCAGGTTGTAGGTAAAGGAATCGTAATTGTCTACTAGCAGAATTTTCATGTGCGGGGATACACAAAGATGCTGCTATGGGTTTGGATATGCAAGGGGTTCTTATTTGACTAGGGAAGGTGGTTTTTATTTTTAGGATTGATGTTTTGGGTTCTGGCACCTTCTTTTCTATTTTTTATTCTTCCTTTTGCTTGACCAAAAGGAAGCAAAACTCAAGGCAGAACGAAGCTTCTACGCTCTAGGCCTTTACGCTGGCCCGCCGTTCTGCCAGGCCGTGGCTTTTTGTATTGAATGTATGGTGTGGTTTTTTACCACCCCGGTCTGCGACCACCCCTCCGGCGGAGGGGAATGGTTTGGGCTTATGCGTTTTAGGTATCATCTTTCATCAAGGTAAATTATTCTAAATACACCTGTTTAAGCAAAGTACAAACTCCTACCTTCCATGTTAACCCACCCTCAAAATATCGTCCCAAGCGGTGGTGTAATTGGGGCTTACGTTTTCTCGTTTCATGGCCCAATGTTTTTTATACCCTTCTGAAGCCATGCGGATGGTGCCGCTGCCGTAGTGGGTATTCAGCTTATCCATTAAAGTACTTAGGGCATTGTTCTTCGGACCATTCCAGGGGCTGAACAAATGCAATTGTACTTCTTGTTCGGGGATTAATCCTGTGGCCATCACCATTACTTTGCTGTACTGATACCGCGGACTATATAGCGTTTTTAAACCACCAATGGCGGCTTTCACCAGATCGGGGGTATTGCTTATGGGGTGTGCCAAAGGCAAGCTGATGTAGGGATTGTACTGCGGTAAATCGTGACGGAAGCGGTTGGTTAATAGCTGTACGTGGAGTAGCGTGGCACAGCTTTTATCGGCCCGTAGTTTTTCGGCTAGGCGACTAGTGTAAGCGGTGGTGGCTTCTATCAGTTCCTCTAACTTATTAGTCAACTTGCCGAAGGAACGGCTGGTGCAAATGCCTTGTTTTCTATCGAGTACTTCTTTGAGCGGAATGCAAGGTCGGCCCCAAAGTTCGTGGTAGAGGCGTAGTCCTTGTATGGTGAGCATGTGTTTTACCCAAGCCGGGGTTTGGGCTCTGAGTTGGACGGCGGTAAACACATTTTCGAGGGCTAACTTCTTGTGGTAGGCCCGGCCTATACCCCAGAGGTCGCCAATGGGGAAGTTGCTTAGGGCGCTTGTTATCTCTTCTTCGCTTTGGATTACGCAAATGCCTGTGGGACTTTTTTTGGCCAGTTTATTGGCCAGCTTGGCTAGGGTTTTGGTGGGGGCAATGCCCACACTTACGGGTATGCCTGTGTTGCGTACCACGGTGCTGCGCAGGGTTTGGGCATAGTCGAGTAAGTTGGAAATACCGGTGAGCCCCAAGAAACATTCATCAATACTGTACACTTCTACCTCGGGACTAAAGCGTGCCAGGTTGTTCATGATCCGGGCGCTGATATCGGCATAGAGGGTATAATTGCTGCTGAAAATGGCGATGTGGTGTTGCTCTACGAGTGCTTTGATTTGGAAATAGGGCACGCCCATTTTTATGCCCAAGGCTTTGGCTTCGTTGCTTCGCGATATGGCACAGCCATCGTTATTGGAGAGCACCACCACGGGCCGGGTGTTTAGCTCGGGGCGAAAGAGACGCTCACAGGATACGTAAAAGTTATTGGCATCAACGAGGGCGTACATAGCATTTGGGTTTGTGTTGGTGTGGGCGACAGCTCCAGGTGACTACGCCTCTTATCAGCAGTTCTTCGCTTACCAATTCGGGTGCTTCGTTTTCTTTTCCGGTGCCTAGGTATATGTGTTTGCCTAGTACATAGTATTGGCGGACTTTCCACTCTCCTCGATACCACAGTACCACCAAAGCATTGTGTGTTGCTTTCAGGGAGGTATCGTATACAAAGAGCGTGCCTTTGCAAATACCTAAAGCGCTCAGCTCGTTGGAGTCGGCCTCGGCGTAGTAGGTGTTCACCGGATCTTTTACCAAACGCTCTAAAATACTTAGGCGTCCTTCCAAGTAATCTTCGGCTGGGCTTACAAAGCCCGACGCTTGTTCTGGATGGAGCAAAGGCTCTAATGCGGGGTCTTTAGGGGTATGTACTTGTTTTAACACGGTTCTAAATGGGGAACCAATTTACTAATATTTTTAGTAATTACAAGTTGGAACGGGTAAAAAAAAAATTTGGGTGGGGTGTTATTTTACCTTTTTGCTTGATCAAAAAGGTAAGAGGTCTGATTTTATTCATACTTTTTTCTTGACAAAAAAGTATGCAAAAACTCAAGGCAGAACGATGCTTCTGCGCACAGGCCTTTACGCTGGCCCGCCGTTCTGCCGGGCCGTGGCTTGGGGCTTTGTTCTGCTGGGGCGTGGCAGTGGCTTTTTTGTTTTTAGGGATGGTCTTTTTTATTTGGGGGATGGTGGTTTTGTGTTTACCTTTTTGCTTGATCAAGTTCAAAGGCGAAAGACGACCGATAGAAAGCGTGCAAAATGTCCGTTTGCATGGCATTTTCTGCCTTATTTGTACACCAAATACGTATCCTTCACATCCGAATATTTCAGCGAAAACACGTCTTTAATGTAATTCTGATGAACTTTCCAAGGTGCTTGTGAGCCTTGTTTTGGCAAAATATCTTCGGCTCGTAAAACATACCCGGCGTTAAAATCCAATAGACGCTCCGAGGTTAACTTATCGTAATCAAATTGCGGAACAACAACCGAGAAATTCTTTTCCTTCATGTAATTGAGCATTCGTGCAACAAATTGGCAATTCAAATCGCATTTCAAGGTCCAGGAAGCATTCGTATATCCAATGGCGATGGCAAAATTCGGAATTTCGCTAAACATTACACCCTTATACGCATGAATTTTGCTGGTATCAACCAATTTATCGTCAACAAAAAGTTTCATGCCACCTAATAGTTGAAGGCTCAAGCCTGTTGCGGTTACGACAATATCCGCAGGCAAAATTTCGCCCGAATCGAGTTCAATTCCGTCTGCATGAAATGTTTTTATCGTGTCGGTTACTATTTTTCCTTTTCCGCTTTTGATGGTTTCAAACAGATCATTGTCAGGCACCAAACAAAGTCTTTGATCCCAAGGATTGTATTTCGGGTCAAAATTCTTCTCTTCATATTTTTCGCCGAGTTGTTTTTTCACCCCGTTTTTCAAAAGATTTTTGAGAAAAGCAGGAAACAATCGGGATGTTTGGTAAAGCGCAATTCCGAGTAAAATATTTTTCCAGCGGGACATTTGATGTGCCCACTGAGCAGGCAAAACCTTTTTAAGGAAATTCGCGGTCGCATCTTCCTTTGGCAGATTCATGATATAGGTGGGCGAACGCTGAAGCATCGTTACGTGTTTTGCTTTTTTCGCAAGTTCGGGAAGCAGCGTTACGGCGGTAGCACCGCTGCCAATGATCACGATATTTTTGTCGGAATAATCGAGGCTTGTATCCCATTTTTGCGGATGTATTTTGATGCCTTGGAAGGCTTCGCTATTCGGAAATTTGGGTTCGTAACCGTGCTCGTAATTGTAATATCCGCAGCACGTAAAGAGAAAATTACAGTCGAATGTTTCGCCGGTTGAAAGCTCGAGCGTCCATTTTTTATCGGCGGAATTCCAAGCTGAAGACGTAACCCTTTTTTCAAACTGAATGTGATCGCGAATCTTAAATTTATCGGCGGTTTCATTGATGTATTTCACGATCGAAGTTCCATCGGCAATTGCCTGCGGATTTTTCCAGGGATTAAAGCCAAACCCAAACGTGTACATATCCGAATCTGAACGAATTCCCGGATACTTAAACAAATCCCAGGTGCCACCCACTGCTGAACGGCCTTCAATAATCGCAAAATTCACCTGCGGACACTTATCTTTTAAATGATAGCCTGCACCGATTCCCGAAAGCCCTGCACCGATTATGACTACGTCGTATGATTTTTTAGTGCTCATTTTTGCAAAGTAAAGAAGAATAAATACGTATTACCAAACTTACTATTTTGATACTCTAGATTGGGCTCTTCCTTAGTATTGTGGGGTTTTTTCCTCTATACGGATATGGGCCTAATCTGTGCATGTGTTTATTTCAAATTTAATAAATCAAGACCAAACTATGCTTCTGCCCACAGGCCTTTACATTGGCCCGCCGTTCTGCCAGGCCGAAGCTTTTTGAGGGTATGCTAAAATCGGATAATGCAACAAATTAAATTACTGACAATCCTTGGATATTCCTGCAACAAAATTATGTATCATATCTATTTTTTTATTGCTTGCGTAAGTACTACCAATAAAATTGTTGATGTCTTTGTACGTAATTTTTTCTTTGTATTGCTTCAAAAATAATTTAGCGGTTGGCAAATAAGACCAATGCCATTTTTCCAATTCATAACCTGTTCTATTGGTTAGTTTCTTATCATCGTATACTTGACAAAAACCGAATTTTGCTGCATTATTTTTTAACCACGTATACTCTTTTAAACCCTGACCTTTTTCAAAATATGAATTATTTAAATTGATAAGATCTATGTCGGTTCCCCAATGGTGTCTTGATGTGCTGGGCATTGAACTAAATAGCAGTATTTTTTTTATACAGGCAATCGTGTCTAAGGTTTTAATATTGGCTTGGAACTTGCGATCCCAAATGCTTTTTTGTTCTTCAAAATTTCGAGTCCCTGAAACAATTACGAGTTTTACACCTTCCTTTTTGGCTGCATCATGCATTTTCTTAAAATTTTGATAAACTTCTTTAAGTAAATAGCTTGGTTTCGTACAATAGGCTTCTTCAACAGCACTAAAATTTTTGTCTTGTTTATAACTAATCTTTCCTAATAACTGTTTTTTTTCAATATCATCATACGGTGTACTCTTTGGAGAAATACCCAATTTACTTTCTGAGGCGTAAAATGAAAAGATATACCCTAGTCCGAATAAACTGAATAAAAAAATAAATAGTACGTATTTGTATTTTGATAGCATGGTTATTGGTTTTTTATATTTTTTTGGTAGTGATTAATATTCCTGCACGTATTTTCCTAAAACCCAACCTACAGCTCCATTGTAGGTCTGGATTTTGTACCATCTGTCACCATTAATAAATTCTAAATTACTACCAGTAATGGTTGCGAATCCTTTACTACCGTTAGTCATTGTAAAGGCAATCCGATATCTATTATTTCCGAGCGCCTCAATTATTTTAACAGCTTTTCCATTTTTCAATGAGAATGAAAAGTTTCCAGAAAATTCATCATAGAAATTAGTACCGACTTTTAAGATAGCTTCATTTCCATTGTTTGAAGCGTAATAAACATCTAAAATTGAGACCATTTGGTTTAATGAGAGCATACCTTTTTTACTAGATTGTGTAGAGTGTGAAGATCTTATTATTACATTTTGACCTAAAATTCTACCTTGCCCATTTTGTATTGTAGTAATCAAATTGGTAGTGTTATCAAAACTAATTAAGATGGGTGAAATGAATAGCAAACTAAATAAAAGGATATTTTTCATGATTTTTAACTAAAAAATTTATAACTAATAATAATAAAAATACAAAAAAAAATTAGTTCTATTTCTACTATTCACTAATTATTTAGCTGTGAACTAAGGTCACAAATGACCATCTCTTTGTGCAAAGAAATGAGAATTTGGTTGGTTTTGGTGGGATGTTTATTTTCGAAGTAAACGATGCTTCTGCGCACAGGCCTTTACCTTGGCCCGCCGTTCTGCCGGGCTGTGGCTTTTTACCACCCCGGTCTTCGACCACCCCTCCGTGGGAGGGAAATTTTTTTTTGTATTGTCATCCTGAGCTTGTCGAAGGATTTGTTGGTTTGGGTATTTGATATGCTGAGCTTTTTCTTGTCACTTTTTACTTGATTAAAAAGTGACCAAAAACTCAAGGCAGAACGATGCTTCTGCGCTATAGGCCTTTACGCTGGCCCGCCGTTCTGCCGGGCCGTGGCTTTTTACCACCCCGGTCTAAGACCACCCCTCCGTGGGAGGGGAATTTTTTTTGTATTGTCATCCTGAGCTTGTCGAAGGATCTGTTAGGGTGGTCAATTCCCCTCCTGCTATGGAGGGGTGCCCAAAGGGTGGGATGGTCAATGCCTCTTAAACTATTTCGGACGCTTACTCCACCATTTCGGATGGGTATTGCACGGCTTCGGGCGGGTATTGCATGGCTTCGGATGACTATTGCACCCTTCCGGGCGGCTGTTGCACCGCTTCGGATGGGTATTGCATGGCTTCGGGCGGCTGTTGCACCGCTTCGGATGGGTATTGCACGGCTTCGGGCGGCTGTTGCACCGCTTCGGATGACTATTGCATGGCTTCGGGCGGGTATTGCACGGGTACGGGTGGATCTTGCATGTTTAATGAGGCAAACTAGCTGCACGGGGCGGGTATGTGCAGCTAGTGTGGGTACTGTTTTGTGTTACATTTTGCCATTTGTAAACTGCAGGCTGATTAGGTGCTTATACTGCGGGCTTTGTAATCCATAAATGGATTTCACGTAATTCTTAACCTGCCCCGCCAATACCACCATGCCGCTGCTTGCACCGTATAACAACTGGTTGCGGCTTATGCGCAAATTGCTCCAAGCGGTATATAAATTAATTACTGTTTGGTTGGCCAACTTGAGCTCGGCCACATAATTTTTTAAACTGGCCACTTTTAGCTCTGTTTCGTTTGGTTGGTATTGGCTCACCTTGCTCAACAATTCTACCAATGCACTAAAATTAGCCAGCACATTATCAAAACTTAACTGCGATACGGAAATGTACTTTTGCTCTTTGGCATTTAGATCGCCGCTGTGGCCACCCGCCGGATCACTGCCTGTACCTGCATCGGGCGCCCCCGAAGCTTCTTCTTTGGCTACTTTTCGTCTGCCCTGAATTTTACGGTATAAAACCATGGCTCCATCTATGGTTACTTCTGTAGCGGCCGTAGCCCGTAGCGCATACATCATTTTTTGTGCCCGCGGACGTAAGGCTGCAAAGGCCATTAAGCGGGCATCTACGGCATGGTCGAAATCTAGCTGCTTTGATTTGCAATCTTCTAGCGCTGCTTGTGCCGTGGTGGCCAGCGTTTGCAAACTGCTCAATTGTATGGCTACTAAGCCTGGATTGTAGGTATTGCCATAGCCCTGGCAAAAGGATACTAAACTGTTAAATGTGGCCACATTTTTGGCGTGGCCGGTTTCTGATTGTGATGTCATGGTTTTAAGTTTTTAGGTAAACGTTTTTGTTTTTTCTAAAAACTTTTTTTGGCGGGGTTTATTGTGGGAGGGGGAAAAAAATGTTGGGGGGGGCATAGAGGGGATGATGGTGAGGG
>JAPLFD010000019.1 GCA_026390835.1 Sphingobacteriales bacterium | reverse complement strand
TTTTATTGTGCTATTGGTGGTAGAGTTTACCGATTTATTATTTGCTGTAGATTCTATTCCAGCTATTTTTTCGGTAACCAAAGATCCCTATATCGTATTCTTCTCTAATATTTTTGCCATTTTGGGCTTGCGATCTATGTTCTTTCTGCTGGTAAATATTATCCATAAGTTTCAATACCTCAAAATTGGGCTTTCTATATTGCTGGTATTTATTGGCTTTAAAATGTTAGCGCACCATTATTTGGTACAAGTGGGATTTAATACCCTGCACTCTTTGGTAGTTATTTTGCTTATTTTAAGTGCCAGTATAATCGCTTCTCTTTTATTTCCCAAGAAGGTGTAACTAGAGCAATTTCAAAATCTCTTCCACATATTTTCGCTCGTTGGCTAAACGAGGTACCTTGTGTTGGCCACCTAGTTTTCCTCTATTTTTCATCCAAGTATAAAAAGTACCACTAGGGGCTTGGTGAATTTTAGGTAGGCCTAAGGCCATATCTTTATACCGCTTCGCATCGTAATCGGAGTTTAGTTCCCGCAGGTGTTGGTCTAATATTTCGGTGAAACGAGCAAGGTCTTTTGGTGCCTGTTCAAATTCAATAATCCATTCGTGGGCACCAGCCTCGTTGCCTTTAAAGTAAATAGGGCAGGCGGTATATTCTGTTATAGCACAAGCCGTTTCGGCACAAGCCTTAGCCAAGGCTTTTTCGGCATTGTCAATAATTAATTCTTCGCCAAAGGCATTTATAAAATGTTTGGTGCGTCCGGTAATTTGAATGCGGTAAGGTGACAAGGACGTAAACTTGATGGTATCGCCAATTTGGTAGCGCCACAAGCCGGCATTGGTAGAAATAATAAGCGCATAATTTTTAGCTAATTCTACTTCGTTTAAGCTCAGGGTTTTTGGCTGCTCTTCGTCCAGGTGCTCCACGGGCAAAAACTCGTAGTAAATGCCATAATCTAGCATCAACAATAACTCTTCGGAATTGGGTAAATCTTGAATACCAAAAAATCCCTCAGAGGCATTGTAGGTTTCCAAATAATACATTTGGTCTGATGGAATGAGTTGTTTGAATTGTTCTCGGTAAGGGGTGAAATTAACCGCTCCATGAAAATACAATTCCAAATTTGGCCAAACTTCTAGCAAATGCGATTTGCCGCTTAACTCTAAAATGCGTTTAGCAAGCACCACATTCCAAGTAGGTACTCCCGATAGGTTGGTTACATTCACATCGAGGGTGGCTTGGGCCATTTTCTCTATTTTTTCTTCAAAATTTTCGAGAAGGGTGATCGATTGATCAGGGGTACGGTAAAATTCGGCCCAAATGGGTAAATTTTTGATCAATACGGCCGATAAATCACCGTAGGAGGCATCGGTATTGAGCTGATTCACACTAGAACTTCCACCTAAAACCAAGCATTTCCCGGTAAATATTTTGCTTTCGGGGCGGTTATTGCAATAAATAGAAAGTAAATCTTTTCCGCCTTTGTAATGGCATTCTTCTAACGATTCTTCACTTACCGGAATAAACTTACTCCTATCGTTGGTAGTACCCGACGACTTGGCAAACCATTTAATTTCAGAGGGCCACAATACAGCCCGTTCTCCGGCCAACATGCGCTCAATATAAGGTTTTAGGGTATCGTACGTTTGTATGGGCACTCTGTTCTTAAACTCGTCGGAGGATTTAATGTCTGCATAACCATAGGCTTTGCCCCACTCGGTATTTTTAGCGGTATCTACTAAATTATGCAGCCATTCTTCCTGTACCTCATGCGGATATTTCATGAAAAGCTCAATCTGGTGCATGCGCTTTTTCATAATCCAGGTAAAAAAAGAGTTGACTAAAGTCATGTCGGTTTTTTTGCTAAACTTTTTTGCGCAATTCGAAATGTTGGCCTAAATAAAATTTACGAGCCAATTCGTTGCTTGCAATTTCTTTAGGAGTACCGGTCAGCATAATTTTGCCTTCGGCAAGTAGGTAAGCCCTATCGGTGATAGACAAAGTTTCTTGCACATTATGGTCGGTAATTAAAATACCAATGTTGCGTAACTTTAATTTGGCTACAATCGATTGAATTTCTTCTACTGCTATAGGGTCAACACCGGCAAAAGGTTCATCTAATAAGATAAATTTAGGGTCGGCAGCCAGTGCTCGGGCAATTTCGGTTCGTCTGCGTTCTCCTCCAGAAAGTAAATCGCCACGGTTTTTACGAACTTTTTCGAGGCTAAATTCTGCTATCAATTCTTCTAATTTGGCTTTTTGTTCTTCTTTAGAAAGATCGGTCATTTCTAAAATGGCCATGATATTATCTTCTACCGTTAACTTTCTAAAAACGGAGGCTTCTTGCGCCAAATAGCCAATTCCCTTTTGTGCCCGGCGGTACATGGGGTCTTCGGTAATGTCTTCATCCTCTAAATAAACATGGCCTTCGTTAGGCTTAATTAAGCCCACTATCATGTAAAATGAAGTGGTTTTGCAAGCACCATTAGGCCCCAATAAACCCACAATTTCACCTTGTTTTACTTCAAACGACACGTTGTTTACCACGGTGCGTTGCTTATATTTTTTTATAAGGTTTTCTGCTTTTAAAATCATATCACGTTGTTGCCCTCTAAAATACGAATGTCTTTGATGTTTAACTGAATGTTTCGTCGATCTTTCCAACTATTTTCTTCAATGCTAAAACACATATCGAAACTATTGCTTCGTAATAGGGCTTCTTTGAGCTTTCCTAAACCAAATCCAATGCAATCGAAAACGTTAGAATCGCCCTGTTTCACCTGCATTTTTAAGTGCGTTTCGCCTACAATGCCAATGGCACCCGCTAGTTCTAAGCCGCTTGCTATAAATACCGGCGACATGTTTTTCGGTCCAAAGGGTTCGAACTGAGACAGAATGCGAAAAAATTTGGCATCTATTTGCGCTAAGTTTAGGGGTGAATCTATGCTAATTTCTTGTACCAATAGTTCGTCAGAAATACTTGCCGTAACCACTTCTTCGAAACGCTGTTGAAAGGCCCGCACATTTTCTGCTTTCATGGTGAGGCCAGCTGCATATTTATGCCCACCAAATTGCTCCAATAAATCGGTACATGCCAAGAGTGCTTCGTATAAATCGAAACCCATTACCGAACGGGCCGAACCCGCCACCACACCATTCGATTGAGTGAGCACCACCGTTGGGCGGTAATATTTTTCGGTTAAGCGGGAAGCCACAATACCAATAACACCTTTATGCCAGCTCTCGTTAAACACCACGGTGCTTTTACGTGTTTTAAAATCAACCCCCGATTCTACTTGTGCCAATGCTTGCTCGGTAATATCGCTATCGTGTCCACGGCGTTCGTCGTTATGTACATCAATTAATTTAGCAATTTCGAGTGCTTCTGGCTGGTTGTTAGAACTTAATAAGCGTACTGCTTGTTTGGCATCGGCAATGCGTCCGGCGGCATTAATGCGTGGGCCTAACTGGAAAACAGCATCCGATAACGTGTAATAAGGCTTTTGTTTTGCAATGCTACGCAAGGCGGCCAAGCCCGCACATGGCTGTTCGTTTAGGCGTTTCATACCAAACCAAGCCAAGGTTCGGTTTTCGCCATCAATGGGTACAATATCTGCAGCAATGCTTACGGCCACCAAATCTAAATAGGCTTCTAAATCTTCAAAAGGCAAGTCGTTTTTTTGCGTATAGGCTTGTATCAATTTAAAGCCGATACCGCAGCCGGCTAATTCTTTATAGGGGTAATTGCAGTCGGGACGTTTGGGGTCTAATACAGCCACCGCATCTGGTAAGTGTTCGCCAGGTAAATGGTGGTCGCAAATGATAAAATCTACATCCTTTGCTTTGGCGTAAGCCACATGATCTACCGATTTAATGCCGCAATCGAGGGCAATAATTAAGTTAAAATTATTTTCAGCTGCATAATCAATACCCTTGTAGGAAATACCGTATCCTTCTAAATAGCGGTCGGGAATGTAATATTCCAATTGATTGTAGTATTTACTAAAAAAGCGATAAACGAGTGCCACCGCCGTGGTGCCATCTACATCGTAATCGCCATAAACGAGTATTTTTTCTTGTTGGGCAATGGCTTGTTCAATGCGTTCAATGGCATGTTCCATATCCTGCATTAAAAATGGATCGTGCAGGTGGTGGATATTGGGTCTAAAAAAATCGCGGGCTTCATCATAGTTATGCACTCCTCTTAAAACCAAGAGCCTAGCCAATACCTCATTTATTTGCAATGAGGCTTGGAGCTCAGGGATGAGTTCGGGAGTAGTTAGCGGGATTTCTGCCCATCTTTTTTGCATATCTTTGTGCTGCGTTTAACGCTTAAATATACTAAAACGTACCCTATACTGTGACTATTTTTCCGCTCGACGAAGGTTTTTATTCTGTAGATAGTAGTAAAAAGTTTATCCCCTTTAATCCGGATATACACGCTGCCAAAGATCGGCCGGCTTCTTTATTTGTATACGTTCGCCCTTTTTTGGTGCAAACCGAAACCGATTTAATAGTGATTGATACCGGCTTGGGTTATGAGAATGAACAAGGAGAGTTGTATTTGCATGCGCATATTCGAGCCGCGGGTTTTTCACCAGAGGATGTAAGCTTGGTATTGATGTCGCACCTACACTTTGATCATTCGGGTGGCATGGTACAAAACAAAGATGGTCGTGCGGTATTGAGTTTCCCCAATGCCGAGTATGTGATTCAACGGGGAGAGTGGGAGGCGGCTTACAGCAAGCCATCTGCTTCGTACCACGCCGATATTTTTGACGTAGTGCAACGCAGTGGCAGTATTCGTTTTGTTGAGGGGAATGGCCAATTAAACAACAACATCCGTTTCGAAGTAAGTGGCGGCCATACCGAGTTTCATCAGGTATTTATGATTGAAGAAGATGGAGAGACTCTCTTTTTTGGTGGAGACGTAGTGCCTGAGCCCGAACAATTGATTCGAAAATTTATGGCCAAATACGATTTCGATCCCCGTAAAACCATGGAACTTCGTGAAGCCTATGGCAAGCAAGCCGCCGATGGCAATTGGACCTGTTTGTATTACCATGCGAAAAGCAAGCCCTTTTCTAAGGTGGCCCTAACAGATGGCGGCTTCCAGATTCTTCCCTAATAAAAAAAGCCCCATTCATTACTGAATGAGGCTTTTAAGAAAGTTTAACGCTACTTATTTACTAGCAATTAGTGTGATGTCAAGTGTAAATTCATCATCAATAGCTTTGTCGCCAATGCTATCGAAAAAGCTTTTAGAACCGTATCGGATATCGTATTTGGTGCGGTCTACTTTTACACCTTTAGCTACTGCAGTTAGGCTATTGTCTTTTACAGCCAAGGTAGCCGGGAATGAAATCGGTTTAGTAATGCCTTTAATGGTTAAATTACCACTAACAGTAAGTTTACTGGCAGCAGCAGGTGTTACTTTGGTAATTACAAAATTGGCAGTAGGGAATTTCTCTACGCCAAAAAAATCGTCGGCTTTTAAGTGACCCTCTAATCGAGCACCCGCACCATCGGTACTGGTAATGGTAGTCATGTCGATAGTAAAAGATCCTTGAGTTAAATTTGTACCGCTCAAACTTAATGTGCCACCGGCTAGTTTTATGGTACCGCTGTGTTCGCCGGTTACTTTTTTACCATTCCAAAGAACAATTGATTTTTGAGTGTCTACTTTAAACGTAGTAGCTTTTGGTGCAGTAGTAAATGCAAAACCTATAAAGGTTAGGCCTAGTACTACCATAGATAAGATTTTTTTCATATGCTAATTAATTTTTTTGTTATGCAAACATAGGTAATAATAAAAGATGTTTAAACATCTACTCGTATTATTACTGATTTTATAATAAAAAAACGGCGTTCCAAGTTAAATTAGAACGCCGTTTGCATCGTTATATTTTAGGCGAATTTATACGTAGCTCTCTATTGGAGGGCAAGCGCAAATAAGTGTACGGTCGCCATGCGTATCGTTTACTCGGCCAACCGAAGGCCAAAATTTGCGGTCTGTTACATAAGGCAATGGAAAAGCCGCTGTTTGACGAGAATACGGATGTGCCCAATCATTGGCAGTTAGCACTGCAGCGGTATGCGGTGCATTTTTTAATGGATTATTCATTTTATCCGCTGTGCCTTTTTCTACAGCATCAATTTCTTGACGGATAGCGATTAATGCATCACAAAAACGATCCAATTCATGCTTAGGCTCAGATTCGGTAGGTTCTACCATTAAAGTGCCCGCTACCGGGAATGAAACAGTTGGTGCATGGAATCCGTAATCCATTAAGCGTTTGGCAATATCGGTTACCTCTACGCCAAAGTTTTTGAAGGCACGGCAATCTAAAATCATTTCGTGGGCGCAACGGCCATTGGCCCCGGCGTACAATACCGGATAGCTTTTTTCTAAACGGACTTTCATGTAGTTGGCGTTTAAAATGGCGTATTTAGTAGCTTGGGTTAAGCCATGGCCACCCATCATGGCAATATAAGCATGAGAAATTACCAAGATAGATGCCGAGCCCCATGGTGCTCCAGAAACCGCAGGAATGGATTTATTACCACCTATAGCTACAACAGCATGCCCCGGTAAAAATGGAACCAAATGTTTGGCTACGCCAATTGGGCCCATGCCTGGGCCACCGCCACCGTGCGGTATGCAGAAGGTTTTGTGCAAGTTTAGGTGACACACATCGGCACCAATTGCTGCCGGACTAGTTAAACCAACTTGGGCATTCATGTTTGCTCCATCCATATATACTTGCCCACCATGTTGGTGAATGGTAGCGCAAATTTCAATAATAGATTCTTCAAAAACACCGTGTGTTGATGGATAGGTAACCATTAAACAAGATAAGTTTTTACTGTGTTCTTCGGCTTTAGCTGTTAAATCGGCTACGTCTATATTTCCTTTTTCATCACAAGCAACCACAACAATTTGCATACCTGCCATGGCAGCCGATGCTGGGTTGGTGCCGTGGGCCGATGAAGGTATGAGTGCTACATTTCGGTGTCCTTCACCACGATCGTGGTGGTAGGCTCTAATAACCATTAGGCCAGCGTATTCTCCTTGGGCTCCAGCATTTGGTTGTAAGCTCATGGCGGCAAAGCCGGTAATTTCGCTAAGCCATTGGTTCAATTCATCAAATAGTTGCATATAACCACCCACCTGATCGGTAGGGGCAAAGGGATGCATATTGCCAAATTCTGGCCAAGTTACGGGTACCATTTCAGTAGTAGCATTTAGTTTCATGGTACACGATCCTAAGGCAATCATAGAATGGCAAAGCGATAAATCTTTTGCTTCTAATGATTTGATGTAACGCAATAATTCATGCTCTGAATGGTGCGAATTGAATACCGGATGGCTTAGGTAGGCCGATGTACGGGCCAATGCTTTCGGGTAGTTTTGAGTTATGCCTGCTGCTATTTTTTCTATATCTATGTCGTGGATGGTTTTGCCTTTTACTTTGGCAAATAAACGCACTAGGGTCTCAATATCCGCAAGCTGTGTGGTTTCATCAATAGAGATGCTAGCACTAGTACCTTGGTAGTGGAAATTGACTTCGTTGTTTAATGCTTCGCCATGTATAGGTCCGCATAAATCACCCAACTCAAAAGTAAGCGTATCAAAAAAGTAGGTATTGGTTTGAGTGTAGCCTAATTCTTTTAAGGCAGCGGACAATACGCTAGCTAAGCCGTGTATGCGTTCTGCAATCAATTTTACTCCTTGTGGACCGTGATACGTGGCATACATACCAGCCATAATGGCTAGTAAAGCTTGTGCGGTACAAATATTGGAGGTGGCTTTATCTCTGCGGATGTGTTGTTCACGAGTTTGTAAAGCCATACGTAAGGCATAATTACCGGCACTATCTATGGTTACACCGATAATACGGCCAGGCATAGAACGCTTGTAATCTTCTTTAGTGGCAAAAAATGCGGCATGTGGTCCGCCAAAACCCATTGGAATGCCAAAACGTTGGGTAGACCCCACCACAATATCGGCTCCCCATTCTCCAGGAGGAGTTAGTAGGGTAAGGCTCATAATATCGGCCACAACCGTTAATTTAACTTCTTGTTGCTGTGCTTTTTCTGCAAAATTACGGTAGTCATACACTTCGCCATTTCCGGCAGGATATTGTACCATGGCCCCGAAAAAATCCTGATTGAGTACAATATCTTGGTGATTACCAATGACTAATTCGATGCCATAAGGCGCCGAACGGGTACGTAATACATCAATAGTTTGAGGGAAAACAGCTTCGGAAACAAAGAAACGTTTGGCTTCATCGCGGCTACGCAAACTGTATTGCATAATGAGGGCTTCTGCCGCTGCAGTACTCTCATCTAATAAAGAGGCATTGGCAATTTCCATCCCTGTTAAATCCAACACCATAGTTTGGAAATTTAATAAGGCCTGTAATCGGCCTTGTGCAATTTCTGCTTGGTAAGGAGTGTATTGGGTGTACCAGCCTGGATTTTCTAAAATATTCCGTTGAATAACACCCGGAACCTGTACGCCATAATAGCCCTGCCCAATGTACGATTTGAACACCTTGTTTTTAGAAGCCGTTTGTTTAAGCTGACTTAAATAATTTGCTTCACTAAGCGGTTCGGGTAAGCGAAGTGCTTGTTTTAATCTGATATTGGCCGGAACGGTTTGGTCAATTAATTCTTCAATTGATTTTACGCCGATGGTTTTTAACATCGCTTGCGTATCTGCCGAATTAGTTGCAATATGTCTGTGTTGAAATTTTTCCTGATAGGTTACGTTTGTGCTCATGTATGTGCGTACTAGTTGGTGTAGCAAAGGTATGATTTAGCGCTTATAAAGCAATAAATTCTTGTTCGCAAAATCTCCTTTTAAGGTCAAATTTCTAGCTTATTTGAATGAGAGCGGTTGTGCTATCAGCTGGATATAATTCGCCGAAAGATTGCCTATTTTTTTCAGGAATATTTAGACTTACCAATAATTTTTCAAACTCCTCTGTAAAAGCCGGATCAATGGCTACCAATAGGCCGCCACTAGTTTGTGGATCAGCTAAAATGGTAGTTTTATAGCCTAAATCTGGGCCTTCATTAATTTTATGGCCATAGCTAGCCCAATTGCGGTTGGTTCCACCAGGGATGCACTTTTGTGCTAAGTATTCATCCAATACGTCTAGTTTGGGTACTTTATCAAAATTAATACGGGCTTGTAAATTACTTCCTTCGCACAGTTCGCTGAGGTGCCCCAATAGCCCAAAACCTGTAACATCGGTCATTGCCTTTACGTATTCTAGTTTGCCAAATACTTCTCCAGCTTCGTTCAATTTAGCCATTGATTCGGGAGCGATGTGTTGATGCTCGGGTTTAAGAATTCCTTTTTTCTGAGCTGTGGTTAATATGCCAACGCCGAGGGCCTTCGTTAAATATAATTTACAGCCAGTGCTTGCTGTGGAGTTTTGTTTTAAATTTTTAATATCCACCAATCCGTTTACAGCTAGGCCAAATACCGGTTCGGGGCAATCGATACTATGCCCGCCGGCTAAACTAATGCCGGCTTCGGCACAAATTGAACGGGCACCTTCTAATACTTTTTGGGCCACTTCTGGTTCTAGCTTATCAATAGGCCAGCCTAAAATAGCAATGGCTAATACGGGTTTTCCGCCCATGGCATATACATCGCTAATGGCATTTGCCGAAGCAATTCGTCCAAAATCGTAGGGGTCATCTACAATAGGCATAAAAAAATCGGTAGTAGAAATTAGGGCTGTTCCATTGCCTAAATCAAAGACTGCTGCGTCATCACGGGTAGTGTTCCCAACCAATAAATGGGCATCGGCAGGTTGTTTAATTGGGCTATGCAGCATTTTATCTAATACTGCCGGGCTAATTTTGCAGCCGCAGCCGGCGCCATGCGAATATTGGGTGAGTTTTATGGGTTCATTGCTCATTTGATCGTGATTGCTTTTTCTAAAATGGGTTTTACATTAGCAATATCTGCGGCTAGAGTACCCGCTACTTCATAAATGCTGGGCTTTTCACGCATACTCTGTCCACTGGTATAAGTTTTATCGTAATAAACCAATACTAGCCGAATAAAGTCTGACATGCGATTTTCGTTGATGGCCAGTACAGCATCTCGAGTTTGTTCAGGGCCTAATCTTTTGCCAATACGCTGGGTGCATTCAATCAAAAAATTGGGATTCAGTTTGCCATATTCTTGGGTTAAAAAACGAATGCGTTCTTCTAATGGGATGTTTAGTTTAATTAGCGGAGCGGCTCTCATTTGATCCCATAGTGGGTTTGGGATGGAGCATTTGCCAATACTTCGGCTTTCATCTTCTAGCCAAAGGGTTTTGTTTTTATCGATTTGGCTTAGTTGATACGCCAAATTATTTTCGAACTGCTCTTGGCTAGGTTGTATGAGGGTACCCATGCTTCCATACGACGAACCTTGGTGTTGCGCTAGATCTTCTAAGTCAATCATTTGTTCGCCAGAGTTCTTAATGGCATGAAGAATTTGGGTTTTTCCCGATCCCGTCATTCCGCCTAAAATGAGGATATTGAATGTTTGGGCGGATTGGCTTAATGTCCATTGGCGATAGCTTTTGTATCCATTTTCGAGTACATATACTTCAAACCCATATAGGTTTAAAGCCCAAGCCATGGCACCACTTCTCATGCCACCCCGCCAACAATGCAGGGCAATTTTTTTATGTGGAGCAATGCTTAATGCCTCTTTAATAAAGCCGCTCCATTTGGGGCCAGTAAATTCAAAACCTAGTAAAATGGCCTCCTCTCGGCCTATTTGCTTGTAGGTTGTACCTACTTGCACTCGTTCTTCATTAGTAAAAATGGGTAGGTTATGCGCCTGGGGTATATGTCCTTGATCAAATTCTGCAGGAGTTCGCACGTCTGCTACTGGTATTTCGGGAGCAAGTGCAAGTAATTCCTCGATTTTGATGGTATGGATCATTTTTTAAGCTGGTGCAAATAACGCTGAATGGTATTTTCCATGCCAAAATAAAGGCAATCGCATACTAAGGCATGCCCGATGCTTACCTCTACTAATTGGGGTACCTGTTGGGCGAAAAACTGGAGGTTATGTATATCTAAATCGTGACCGGCATTTATTCCGAGGGTCAGTTGCGTGGCTAACTCTGCTGCTTTGCAATAAGGGGCCACGGCCAATTCTGGGTTCTTTACAAATTTTTGTGCATAACCTTCGGTATATAATTCTATTCTATCGGTGCCGGTTTGTGCTGCGCCTTCAATCATTTTTTCATCGGCATCTACAAAAATGGATACCCGAATACCTGCTTCTTGAAACTCGGCAATAATTTCTTTTAAATACGATTGATGGGTGATGGTATCCCAACCATGGTTTGAGGTTAATTGCCCCAAGGCATCGGGTACTAGCGTAACTTGGGTGGGTTTATTCGCCAATACCAAGTCTACAAAACTGCGTTCTTTCGGGTTGCCCTCAATATTAAATTCGGTAGTAATGACCTTTTTTAATTCATATACATCGTCATAACGAATATGACGTTCGTCTGGCCGAGGGTGCACCGTAATACCTTGGGCCCCAAAACGCTCAGCATCTTGAGCCACCTGCAAAAGATTGGGGTTATTGCCCCCACGTGCGTTCCTTAGGGTTGCAAATTTGTTGATGTTTACCGATAGTTTTGTCATCGCACAAAAGTACATTCTTTCTTTGAATTTGCTCTAAAAATGCAAAGAGCCCAACCGAATACCGGCTGGGCTCTTTACGATCACAAACAAACCTATTAATTAACTTTAAATTCTACTCGGCGATTTTTCTGACGCCCTTGTGGCGTTTTATTGCTGGCAATTGGTTTGCTTGAACCATAGCCTACTGCAGCAATTCTACTACCATCAACACCAGCATCTTCCAAGTATGCTTTTACGGCTTCTGCTCTTTTACGACTTAACACTTTGTTTTTTGCCGGTACACCCACATTATCGGTGTGGCCAGAAAGAATTAGGGTTAGTTCGGGGCGTTTTACCATGAGCGCTGCCAATTCATCTAAACTATCAAAGGAGTATGCTTTGATTACCGATTTTCCGCTTTCGAATTGTAAATCGGATACGGCAGTAAAGATGATTTTTTCTTCAACTTTAGTAAGTGTAGGGGCAACAGTTATTGGACAGCCACCGTTTGAAGCAGGGCCAACTACGTCTACACATTTATCGTCTTTATCAGGCACACTGTCGCCATCTTTATCAGGGCAACCTTTACTTGCTAGAGTGCCAAACACATCTGGACAAAGGTCATCTGCATCACCCACGCCGTCTTTATCTCTATCTGGGCAACCTTTTAGTGCCAACAGTCCGGGAACAGTAGGACAAGCATCTTCACTATCTGCTATGTAATCTTTATCTGTATCTGGGCAACCTTTAAACGCTAGTGGGCCTGCTGCGGTGGGGCAAAGATCATCTTTGTCAAGTACGCCATCTCCATCGGTATCAGGGCAACCTTTGGTAGCCACAGGTCCTGCTAAATCTGGGCAAGCATCGTCTTTGTCGGCTACGCCATCATTATCTCTATCTGGGCAACCTTTTAGGGCAAGGCTTCCCGGTACATCTGGGCAAAGATCTTCGCTATCGGCCACGCCATCG
The DNA here is from genome assembly GCA_026390835.1 of Sphingobacteriales bacterium. GTDB lineage: Bacteria > Bacteroidota > Bacteroidia > Sphingobacteriales > Sphingobacteriaceae > JAIPAN01. The sequence goes on along the minus strand of JAPLFD010000019.1, from coordinate 38,133 downwards.
TTATCTTTATCTGGGCAACCAAACAGGGCTGATGTGCCTGGAATGTCTGGGCATTTATCGTCTTTATCTGCTATGCCATCATGATCTCTGTCTGGGCAACCTTTTGCATCTCTGCTACCTGGCAAGGTTGGGCATAAGTCGTCTTTATCAGCTATGCCATCGCCATCGGCATCTGGGCAACCTTGCGCAGAGAGTGGACCCGGTATACTTGGACAATTATCGCCATTATCGGCTACGCCATCGCCATCAGAATCTGGGCAACCTTTAGAAGAAGCTGGGCCTGGAAGGGTCGGGCAACCATCGTCTTTATCAGGAATACCATCCTTGTCGGTATCTGGCCACGGACAGCCTTCATTTTCCACAGGTCCGGCAATTGTTGGGCATTTATCTAATTTATCGCTTATTTTATCGCGATCGCGGTCTTTAATGCGTTTTTTACCAATTGAGAAGGTGATTCCGCCATATAAATTAAAAGAAGTAAATTTTCCAATTCCTAGGGCTCCTCCTATATCATCAGTACCGATAAAAAACACGCCACTACGGCTAGCTAAACCAATATTTGTTTTTTTGAAGCGTGAAGAGTAGGTAATGGGTAAAGAGGTTTCAATGTTTGCTTTTTCTATACGTGGGGCAATAGAAAAAACTGTTCCCATGGGGTCTAAAACATTCGGATCTTTTTTGAATGGCCCCATGTAATTAGCGGATATATATAAGTTTTTAAACACTTTTACATCTACATTCATATTTAGTCTGCTAGCTAGTTTTGCAGAATATTTAGCTGAAGATTGAACGTCGCCTGCATTTGGATAGATAGTTTTTAGTGAACCTTCTATATCGGACATATCAAAGGTTATTGGAAGAGGCCAAGCGTAGTTTGGCGTATTATTAAGTAGGTTAACGGTTTTACCTGTTGAATAAGTTATTGATCCTAGATCTGTTACAGCGGCTCCTACTTTTAATACATATTTAGAAACGGAGTTATCATCCAATATTTTGCCATCAACTTCGTATTGGTAGTTTTTGTATTTTGGACGGAATTCATATTCTACACCGAAATCTGTTCCAAAACCCTGCCCCGCATTTTCAAGTATATTTTTTAGAGATAAACTATTATTATTTGGTGAGAACAGGTTTCCGTTATTATACTGAAACTTCATGTTTACACCATTGGTTAAAATGCCATTGGGACCCCCATTGTCATAAATGGAAATATTAGAGTTGGTGCTATATACCTGCGCATTTCCCCCACCTATGAGGTATTTGCCTGTAATACCCGCATTAAACATATGTTTGCCTGTATTTACTAATGCTCTGGCGTAGCTTAGTCCTACTTCGGAAAATATATGTGCATTTATTTTAAAATTAGTATTGGTATTTAAACCTACCAAATTTGTTCCATCTAAGCTATTGATTAGGGCATCCATTACGTTTTCGGGAACCTGGGTTGCAGTGCTGATTGAACGGGCTCTACTTGTGAGTGCAAATGCTTGGTTTTTACCTTTAGAAAATACGAAGGATAATCCTCGAATATCCAAGTTAAGATCCATGTTTTTGTTTAGCCCATTTTGTTTTAAGGTAAGTATTTCGGAGAATTTACCTGTATTTAAAACTGATTTAACAATGGTAGGAATTGATTTCGATTCACCATAATCGTTAGCAAAATAGATATTACCAGAAAGTACGTTGAGCTGAAAATTTTGTTTTGAATCAGCAATTTTTGCAGGGTTAAAATACACCGAGTGTACAGGTGAAAAATTGCTGTTGTTGAGTACGTTAAACCCTTGTGCAAATACAGATGCTTGTAAGCCAACCAGCAATAATAGTAGCGTAACTTTTTTCATAATGCTTTTGTTTAAAAATAAAATAGCTGTAGTACGTATGTGTTTTTGGTACTATAAAGAGCAAAACGAAACAAGGAGCTAAAAATTGTTTCAACAAGAGAAAATTTTTGTGGCACAAAAAAAGCCGAAACAATTTGTTTCGGCTTTTTTTAAAGTAGGTTAGTAGTAAATCTTAGTAGCGGTATTCGTTAGTTTTGAATGGTCCTGCTACATTTACGCCAATATAATCGGCCTGGCTTTGATCTAAGATATCTAGCTCAACGCCAATTTTTTCGAGGTGTAAACGGGCTACTTTTTCATCTAAATATTTGGGTAGGGTGTACACTTTATTTTCGTAGTTATCGGTATGTAACCATAGTTCTAGTTGAGCCAACGTTTGATTGGTAAACGAAGCAGACATAACGAATGATGGGTGGCCTGTGGCGCAACCCAAGTTTACCAAACGACCCTCGGCTAGTACAATTACATCTTTACCGTCGATGGTGTATTTATCTACTTGTGGTTTAATTTCTACTTTTTTAGATCCGTAGTTTTTGTTTAACCAGGCCATATCAATTTCGTTATCGAAGTGGCCAATGTTACAAACAATGGCTTTATCTTTCATTATTTTAAAGTGTTCTCCACGAACAATATTACAGTTACCAGTAGCAGTTACTACAATATCAGCTTCCATTACTGCGGTAGCAAATTTTTTCACTTCGTAGCCTTCCATGGCGGCTTGTAATGCACAAATCGGATCAATTTCGGTAACAATTACGCGTACACCTGCATTGCGTAACGAATCGGCAGAACCTTTACCTACGTCGCCAAAACCGGCAACTACAGCAACTTTTCCGGCCATCATCACATCAGTAGCACGACGAATGGCGTCTACTAATGATTCGCGGCAACCGTATTTATTATCAAATTTAGATTTTGTTACTGAATCGTTTACGTTGATAGCTGGCAAGTGTAAAGTGCCGTTTTTCATACGTTCAATTAAGCGGTGAACGCCGGTAGTGGTTTCTTCAGAGAGGCCTTTAATACCCGAAATTAATTCGGGGTATTTGTCAAAAACCATATTAGTTAAATCACCACCATCATCTAAAATCATGTTTAGTGGTTTGCGATCTTCGCCAAAAAATAAGGTTTGTTCAATACACCAGTCAAATTCTTCTTCATTTAGACCTTTCCAAGCATAAACCTGAAAGCCAGCAGCCGCAATAGCTGATGCTGCATGATCTTGTGTAGAGAAAATATTGCACGACGACCAAGTAACTTCAGCACCTAAGGCTTTTAACGTTTCAATTAAAACGGCAGTTTGAATAGTCATGTGCAAGCAACCTGCTATGCGGGCTCCTTTTAAAGGCTGTGTAGCGCCATATTCTTTGCGCAAGGCCATTAAGCCCGGCATTTCTGCTTCGGCTAATTCAATTTCTTTACGACCCCAATCGGCCAAAGTGATGTCTTTAACTTTAAAAGGAACGTAGGTTGTTGTGGCTACTGATGACATAAATTATTTTTTAGTTTGAGCTACAAAATTACAGAATTCTATTTGATTCTTGAAGTCAAGATTGTGTAAACTTATCTTACCCAATAACACTGGGCCGAAAGAATTCGTATTTTTGAGTAATTAAATTCATTGAAACATGTATCCAGAATATTTAGTTGCTCCCATGCGTGAGGAGCTTACCAGCGTAGGATTTACCGAGTTAAAAACCGCATCAGAAGTAGATACTGCCCTAAAAGGTAGTGGTACTGCTTTGGTTGTAGTAAACTCGGTGTGTGGTTGTGCGGCTGCAAACGCCCGCCCCGGTGTGAGAGAAGCGGTAAGTGCCAGTAAAAAACCAGCCAATTTATATACCGTATTTGCCGGTATGGAAAAAGAAGCCGTTGATAGAGCACGTGCTCATATGGTGCCATTCTTGCCTTCATCGCCCTCAATTGCTTTATTTAAAGATGGCGAATTGGTTCATATGATTGAACGTCATCAAATTGAAGGAAGAAGCGCCCAACTTATTGCCGATAATTTAGCGGCAGCTTTTGAGCAATACTGCTAATTAGTTTGTCTTAACAAAAATGCCCCGATTAGGGGCTTTTTTGTTTAATAATAGTTGAGTAGTAATTTTTCCAATTCGGAGAAACTAACTTTCATTTTTACCTTGCCCTGTCGGGCGTAGGATATCTCATTGGTTTCCTCTGATATAATAATTGCCAATACATCACTTACTTCGGAGATGCCAATGCCAGCTCGGTGGCGCAAGCCAAAGTGTGCCGGTAATCGATCGTTTTCGGTAAGCGGTAAAATGGTAGAAGCTGTTTTAATTTTACCTTCGGCAATAATTACCGCCCCATCGTGCAGGGGGCTATTTTTTTGAAAGATACTTTCTAATAAACGTTTAGAAACTGTGGCGTCTAATACTTCTCCGGTATTTTGAAAATAAGGTTCTTCGGTATGTTTGGCAAAGATCATTAAGGCCCCTGTTTTTGTTTTTTGCATGCTTTTACATGCATCAAGAATGGGTTTTAATCGGGCTAAATTCTGATTAATTTCTTCTTTTTTACCAAACAGAAATACCCACCAGGCTTTGTTCTTTTGTTGTGATGCATTTTTACCTAACACCAATAAAAAACGACGTATTTCTTGCTGAAAAACAATAACTAAGGCAATAAAGCCCAAGCTAATAAAACCACCCAATAACTGGGTTAGTAAACGCATTTGGGCCTGTTGAACCAAGACGTAGCTGAGGTACATGACACATAAACCAATGAATATATTTACAGCGATTGTGCCTCTAATGAGGTTGTATACGTAATATATAATGAGCGCAACCAATAAAATGTCGAGCACATCAAATAATCGGAATTGCAATAGGTTGTTGGAGATAGATTCCATCTGCTAAAAATAGGTAATTTTTAGTTGGCCTGCAGTTTTGCTACTAATTTTATAGCTTCTACAGCTGGTTTCACATCGTGTACACGTAAAATATGTGCGCCCTTTTGCAAGGCAATGGTATGTAATACGGTGGTACCATTTAGGGACTCGGTTGGGGTACTGTCTAATACCTTATAAATCATCGATTTTCTAGAAACCCCGGCCAATAGCGGAAAGCCCAGGCTATGTAATTTCTGAAATCTATCTAATAACTCATAATTATGTTCTAGCGTTTTAGCAAAACCAAAACCTGGGTCGATAATTAATTGGTTTGCCCCTAATTGGTTTAATAGAGTTATTTTTTCTGAAAAATAGCTCAACACCTCGGTTACCAAGTCACTATAGTTTGCAAGGCTTTGCATGGTTTGAGGTGTACCTTTTAGGTGCATTAAAATATAAGGTACCTGTAGCTGGGCTATGGTTTCGAACATGCGTTCGTCTAATTGTCCCGCAGAAATATCGTTAATAAGATGTGCCCCTTCACCAATACTTTTTTTTGCAATTTCTGAGCGAAAGGTATCTACAGAAATTAAGGCCTCTGGAAATTCTTTAGCCAATGCTTTTATAGCCGGAAGTACCCGTTGGGCTTCTTCTTTTTCCGATACGTGTTCGGCGCCAGGACGGGAAGAGTAGCCACCCAAATCGAGGAAATAAGCGCCTTCTAGCAAGTGTTTTTCTGCTTCTTTGAGCAACTGTTTATTAGAGGGGAGTTCGTTTTTCCTACCGGCTGATTGGTAAAAAGAGTCGGGCGTGAGGTTTATAATCCCCATAACTTTTGGCCTATGCAGGTCAATAACACGCCCGCCACTGTTTAGTGTGAGTTTCTGCACACTTGCTGTGCCCAAAGCTGTAATATTCTGCTGAAAATCTGTATTTTTACCCGTCATTATTTGGCAAAATACCGATAATTTTAGCTTTTATTCAAAAATAAACCCGCATTTTGGCACAATCAACCTCCGCAGCCTTTGACGCAGTTATTCAGAACTGCAAAGAATTATTCTTAAAAAAAACAAAAGATTATGGTACCGCTTGGCGCATTTTGCGTTTATCGAGCATTACCGATCAGGTGTTTATAAAGGCCCAGCGTATTCGTACCCTCGAGCAAAAAAAAGTATCTAAAGTGGGTGAAGATATTGAATCGGAATATATCGGAATTGTAAATTATTGCGTTATTGCCATGTTGCAAGAGGAGTTGGGCGACGATACGGCTACCGAACTTTCGGTAGAAGAAGTAGACCTGCTATTTGATAGAAAGGTACAGGAAACCAAGGAGTTGATGTTTGCCAAAAACCACGATTATGGCGAAGCTTGGCGTGATATGCGTATCAGCTCTTTAACCGATTTGATTTTGATGAAACTCTTGCGGGTAAAACAAATTGAAGATAACGATGGCCAAACCTTGGCATCGGAAGGCATTAAAGCCAATTATCAGGATATGTTAAACTATTCCGTTTTTGCATTGATTAAAATTAGCGAAGGTGAAAAAATTTAGTATTGCGTTTAGTCGCATTTTAGTCGGACTTCTGTTCATTTTCTCGGGCTTAATCAAAGCCAACGATCCCTTGGGATTCAGTTATAAATTGGAAGAATATTTTGAGGTTTTTCACCTCACTGTTTTTAACGATTACGCTCCTATAATTGCCATTTTTTTGTGTGGTCTAGAGATTATATTGGGGGCAGCGCTCCTATTAGGTATATATGCTAAAAAAGTAGCTTGGGGCTTGCTAGGTCTTATTATCTTCTTTACCTTTTTAACTTTTTACTCTGCCTTTTATAAAGTGGTTACTTCTTGCGGTTGTTTTGGCGATGCCATTCCGCTTACACCTTGGCAATCGTTTAGTAAAGATGTGGTCCTGTTCGTGTTTATTCTGATTTTGTTCATTTACCGCAGCCAAATAACACCACTTTTTAATAAAGCTACAATGCAGGCAAGTTTGGTAGGGCCACTTTGTATTATAGGGTTTGGTGTTGGGTTTTTCACGCTGAAATATGGGCCAGTGCTCGATTTCTTACCCTATAAAATTGGCAACAACATTCCGCAATTGATGGTAGCACCTCCCGGAGCTCCTCAAGATGAATACGAAGTTCAATACACCTTAAAAAACAGTAAAACGGGTGTAACTAAGTCGCTCACCGATAAGGAATACCTAAAGCAGGAGGTTTGGAAAGATAGTGCCTGGGTAATTGTAGGCGATCCGGAATCTAAACTAATTAAGAAAGGATACGAGGTAAAAATTAAGGATTTAAAAATTACCGACCCTGTAGGCGAAGATTTTACCAAGCTTATTTTGGAGTATCCCGATTATCAGTTTATTGTGGTGGCCTATGAGTTGAAAAATGCCGATCATTATGCTTTGAAACGAATAAATGAGGTGAATAAAACCTTGGCCCAGCAATTTAGAGTTCCTACCATCATTTTAACCGCATCTTCCATTGCCGAATCGTATGAATTGAATCGAGTATTGTTTCTCGATTTCCCCTTTTTCTTTTCCGATGCCGTGCCTTTAAAAAGTATGGTTAGGGCTAACCCGGGTATTTTGTTGCTTAAAAATGGGGTGGTAATAAATAAGTGGCATTTCCGTAGGTTCCCCTCTGCAGAAAACCTACGCAATACCTATTTCAAAAAATAAGCCCTTCCTTAATGAGAATATATTTAGTTGGATTTATGGGTAGTGGTAAAACCACTTTTGGGCGCAAACTGGCTCAAAAGCTTGGCTATGCTTTTGCCGATTTAGACGAACGTTTAGCTGCTCAAAGTGGCAAAACCATCCCAGAATTATTTGCAAATTTAGGCGAAGCCGAGTTTCGAAAACTAGAGCAAGAAGTATTGCACCAAACTATGGCCGATGCTGATGTAGTGGTATCTACTGGCGGCGGAACGCCTTGTTTTTTCGATAATATGGCTTGGATGAATGCGCAGGGTAAAACCGTATACTTGCATTTAGATGCAAAGACCTTGGCTAACCGCCTAGAGCATGCAAAATCGCCGAGACCACTGCTTGCCGGAAGAAAAGGTGAAGAATTATTGATGTTTATTGAGGAGAAATTAGCCGAGCGCCAAGGTTATTATCAGCAAGCCAATATGATGGTAAGTGGCATCGATTTAACGCCCGAAAAATTGCTTATTTATTTAGAAGCGGCTCAGGTAAGGTAAACAGCGTCTTCTTCTCCGGGGCTATCTAGCACCACTAAAACATGTTCTTTTAAAACAGTTGCCAATTGCAAGCCGGTATAATCTGGTGCAACCGGAAAGCGACGGTGGCTGCGATCTACCAATACAACCGTGCGTATCTTTTTTAGTGGGATGTTTAAAAAATAACCTAATCCGTACACCAAAGTGCGGCCACTGTTTAATACATCATCAACCAAAATAACCGCCTGATTTTCTACCTTGTTTAAAGGCACATTGGCACTGGCTTGTAAATGGTGACTGTCTTTATCTAACTCAATGCTCATGAGCGTTACGTTTATGGAAGATATCTTTTCCAATACCTTTTTTAGCCGCTGAGCCACCGTAAAACCACGGTTTAAAATACCGGCCAATACCAGTTCCTTTTCTTCTAAATTATCCTCCAAAATTTGATACGCTATGCGTTCAATTTTTTGTTGAATTTGTTTTTGATTAAGAATAAGTACTTTTTTTTCACTCATGATTTTGCATTGCTGAATTCTAAGATACGCTTATTTGGGATAGGGATAAAACACGAAATTGGCACCTTCGGGCACAATTACAAACAGGCACATAAAATGGTGTGCATTTTTATACTGCTCCATAAACGCTTGTTTTTTAGCTACTTTAATAATGCCCTTTTCTACAAATTCTTCTAGTGTAGATGCATTTATGCTCCATCCGGTATGCAATTCTTCTTTATCTAAAATGAGTTCACCAACGCTTACTTCGTGTTGGTGGGCAACAAAAATAGGGTAGGCAGAAAAGCCTTCTACCATAATTTCGGTGGAAATTTCTTTGATAGATTCGGCATAAAACTTTAAATCGGTCTCCAAATTTTTTAGCGGACTTTCTTTCTGCTTTGCCGCTTGGCTTTCCCCATCGGGGTTTAATAATTCTTCTGGATTCATTTTTTTAATACCAATAAAGCCACATTTTCTACGTGTTGGGTTTGTGGGAACATATCAACCGGGCGAATTCTGCTCACGGTATATTTTTCTTGTAATAAAGCAATATCGCGGGCTTGGGTAGCGGCATTGCAACTTACGTATACAATTTTTTCGGCCTCCATTTCTAGTAAACGAGCCACCACATCGGGGTGCATACCGGCTCTCGGCGGATCGGTAATTACCACATCGGCTTTGCCATGCTCTGCAATAAATTCGGGCGTTAAAATATCTTTCATGTCGCCCGCATAAAAATCGGCATTGGCTATTTGGTTGAACTCTGCGTTGGCTTTGGCATCTTCAATAGCCGTGGGTACATACTCTACACCAATTACTTTTTTCACTTTTCGGGCAATAAATTGGGCAATGGTGCCGGCTCCGGTGTATAAATCGTATACCAACTCATCGCCTTTTAAATCGGCAAAATCGCGGGTAATTTTATACAACTCATAGGCTTGTGCCGAATTCGTTTGGTAAAAAGATTTAGCCCCAATTTTAAATTGAAGGCCTTCCATTTCTTCAAAAATATGATCACGACCATTAAATACCACAATGTCTTGGTCAAAAATCGTATCGTTTTTCTTTTGATTTTCGATGTATAGGAGTGAGGTAATTTCCGGTAAATTATCTTTCAGGTGCGTCATTAAGCCCTTAATTTCTTTTTTATTGGCGTAGGCAAATACCACAATCACCATAATTTCGCCGGTAGAGCTGGTGCGAATAATGAGGTTACGCAAAGCGCCTTCGTGTTGACGTAAATCGTAAAAAGAGAGTTGGTTTTGTAATGCATATTCCCGCACCGAATTGCGAATGGCATTCGAAGGTTCAGCTTGTAAATAGCAATGCCCAATGTCTAAAATTTTATCGAAACGGCCGGGAACGTGAAAGCCCAATGCATCCATACTTAAGTCGTCTCGGTTGGGCATATCGTCTTCATCCAACCAACGTTTGTTTGAAAAAGTAAACTCTAATTTATTACGGTAGTATTGGGTTTCGGCCGAACCTAAAATGGGTTCTGCACCGCTAATATCCACGTGCCCTAAACGTTCCTGGGCATCTAATACTTTTTTTTGTTTAAAACGGGTTTGGGCCTCGTAGCTTAAATGTTGCCATTTACAACCTCCGCAGGTGCCAAAATGGGCACAAAATGGTTCGGTTCTGTCGGCAGAGTGTTTTTTAAAAGCAGTTATTTTTGCTTCTGCCAAGTTTTTTTTAACTCGGGTTACTTGTACATCTACTACATCGCCGGGAACGGCTTTTTCAATAAATAACACTAAATCTTGGTGTTTGCCCACTCCTTTGCCCTGTTCGGCAATATCTATTACGGTAATATTTTCTAGGAACTGAATCTCGGCAGGCACTTTCTTCATACCCGCCAAAATTACGGTTTAAATCTCGTTGTGGAAAGAAGAATGCTTAATTCGTAACCATCAAATACAAACTGTTGGCCGTTACTTGGTAGCTTTTTAGGCTTTTGGTAGCGGGTGCTTTAACCGGTGTGCCATCAAATAGTGAAAATTTGGCGCCACTGCAGGGATCGGTTGCTGTAAGGTTTGGATTATCGAGCGTAACGGCACATTTATTTTGTGGATTTACGGAACTGCAGCGGTCGTAAGCCACGAACACATTGTCCGCTCGGCGGTAAATGATAATCCCAGCTACCCCATGCCCACTAATAACTACGGCTCCACCGGCGCTATTAAGCGCACTCATGCTCGGATCGTTTATAGGAATGGTATAGTTTACGTACACATCCGGAATGTAGGTGCCATCGTCTTTTCCGCAGCTTAAAAGCAGCAAAATGTATAGGGCAAATACGCTCCGAAATTTCATGTTTAGCTAATTTCTGATTGAAATTGTTTTAAGAAACGAACATCGTTCTCGGAGAATAAACGCAAATCTTTAATCTCATATTTTAGATTGGTTATGCGTTCAATACCCATTCCAAACGCAAAGCCAGTATATTTATTTGAGTCGATGCCGCAGTTTTCTAATACATTGGGGTCTACCATGCCGCAACCTAAAATTTCTACCCAGCCCGAACCTTTACACATGTTGCAACCGGCACCTTTGCAAATACTACACGATATATCCATTTCTGCTGAAGGTTCAGTGAATGGGAAATACGATGGGCGGAAACGCACTTGGGTGCCTTCGCCGTATAGTTCTTGAACGAAATAGAATAAGGTTTGCTTTAAATCGGCAAAGGAGACGTTTTCATCTACATATAAGCCTTCTATTTGATGAAAAAAGCAGTGTGCACGAGCCGAAATGGCTTCATTTCGGTAAACACGGCCCGGCATAATGGAGCGGAAAGGTGGTTTGCCTTGTTCCATCATACGCACTTGTACCGATGAGGTATGTGTACGCAAAGCGATATCCCCTTTTTCGCCTCCCTTTTTGATGAAAAATGTATCCTGCATGTCTCTTGCCGGATGTTCTTCGGGGAAATTTAAGGCAGAAAAGTTATGCCAATCGTCTTCAATTTCGGGGCCTTCGGCTACGGTGAACCCTAACTTTTTAAAAATTTCTACAATTTCTCTACGCACCAATTGTAAAGGATGACGAGCCCCCAATTCCATGCCTTCGCCGGGTAGAGTTAGGTCGGTATCTAATTTCTGAGTGCTTGTACTCGATTCAAATTGCGCTTTGCAGGCCTCGAATTTTGCCTCGGCTACTTGTTTAAATTCGTTTAAAACTTTACCAAATACTCGTTTTTCTTCGGGTCCTACCGATTTAAATTCATCGAACAACTCTTTAACAATGCCTTTGCTACCTAAAAATTTAATACGGAAGCTTTCTACCTCTTGGGCATTGGCAGGGCTAAATTGCTTGATTTCGGCGGTGTATTGGTCGAGTTTTGCTTGCATAATTTTATTGGACAAAGCCCAAAATAACGGTTTTATTTAATAACCCCCAACTCTTTGCCCACTTTGGTAAAGGCGGCAATGGCTTTGTCGAGGTGTGCCTGCGTATGTGCGGCAGATAATTGTACCCGAATACGGGCTTTGCCCTGGGCCACCACCGGGTAGTAAAACCCGATGACGTAAATGCCTTCTTCGAGCATGCGGGCTGCAAAGCTTTGAGCCAGCTTGGCATCGTAAAGCATTACGGGTACAATGGGGTGAACGCCCGACTTAATATCAAAGCCAGCCTCGGTCATTTTACTGCGAAAGTATTGGGTATTCAATTCCAATTTATCGCGTAATTCGGTGGTTTCGCTGAGCATATCTAATACTGCAATAGAACCGCCTACTATAGAAGGAGCCAAGGTATTCGAGAACAAATAAGGGCGTGAGCGCTGGCGTAATAAGTCGATAATTTCTTTTCGGCCGGAGGTAAAACCGCCTGAGGCGCCGCCTAAAGCTTTGCCCAGGGTTCCGGTAATAATATCAATTTGGCCCATTACGCCGTGGTGCTCGTGAGTACCGCGACCGGTTTTTCCCAGAAAGCCCGAACAATGGCATTCGTCAATCATGACCAAGGCTTGGTATTGTTCGGCTAAGGCGCAAATTTTATCTAATTGGGCAATGGTGCCATCCATAGAGAACGCACCATCGGTTACAATAATGCGGTGTCGTAGGTTTCGAGTAGCTTGCAATTGGGCTTCCAAATCGGCCATATCGTCGTGTTTGTAGCGGTAGCGTTGGGCTTTGCACAAACGTACGCCATCAATTATAGAGGCGTGGTTTAATTCATCAGAAATAATGGCATCTTGTTCGTTAAACAAAGGTTCAAAAACACCTCCATTGGCATCAAAAGCGGCGGCATATAAAATGGTGTCTTCGGTGCCTAAAAATTCAGAAATTTTATGCTCCAATTCTTTGTGAATATCTTGCGTACCACATATAAAACGCACCGATGATAATCCAAAACCACGAGTATCGATAGTATCTTTTGCAGCGGCTATTACCCGAGGATGTGAACTAAGACCTAAATAATTGTTTGCACAAAAGTTGAGTACTTGCTTACCGCCTTGCACCGAAATTTCGGCTCCTTGCGCCGAAGTAATGATGCGCTCTTGTTTGTATAAACCAGCATCTTTAATGCTGCTCAGTTCTTGTTGAAGAACGGGTTGTAGGGTTTTGTACATTCCTTTGTAATTAAACCGTAAAATTAAGCAATTTGGGCTGAAATTTTTCATGTTTTTTCATGATGAATGGTGCAACTCTTACCAGATAAATAGCATCTTTACAGTATCTTCAAAGATTCATGAAACTACACTTTCTATTCTTCTTTTTATTGCTAAGTCAAGCTCTATTTGGGCAAACGGTACTCATAAGTGGTAAAGTGACCGATACCCAAGGGCAGCCCATTTCTTTTGCAAGTGTGTATGTGAAAGGTACAACCGTTGGTACTTCCGCCAATTCGGAGGGTTTGTATCAGTTACGTGTAAAGCAGGGCAGTATAGAATTGATGGTGCGGGCTGTAGGCTATGGCCAGTATAGCCAAGCCCTTTCGCTTGTGGCCGATACTAAACTTAATTTTAATTTACAACCCGAGGCCTATCAGTTAAGTGATGTGGTAATTAAAGCCGATGCCGAGGATCCGGCATATGCCATCATTCGTCAAGCCATAAAAAACCGCAAGTTGCACTTAACCGAGGTTAAAGCCTATACGGCCGAGGTATATATAAAGGGGATGCAAAAATTATTGGCCGCTCCTAAAAAATTTATGGGTTTAAATATCGATGAATTGGGTAAGCAATTGGGCTTAGATTCTAACCGAAGAGGGATTATTTACCTATCTGAATCTGAATCGAAATTGAGCTATCAACAACCGAATCAATATCGCGAAGAAATGCTTTCTTCGAAGACTTCGGGCAATAATAGGGCCTTCAGTTTTAATCGAGCTACAGATTTAAAGGTAAATTTTTATGAGAATTATCAGAGTTGGGAAGGCTTGAGTTTACGGCCACTGGTATCGCCCATAGCCGAGGATGCTTTTTTATACTATACCTATAAATTTTTGGGTTCTACCGTAGAAAATGGGGAAATGGTTAATAAAATTCAGGTAATACCTAAAAGGATATCCGATCCGGTATTTCGAGGTAACATCTATATTTTAGAAGATTCGTGGCGTATTTATAGTACCGATTTGTATTTGAGCAAAGACAATAACCTAAACTTTGTGGACACGTTGAAAATTAAGCAAGATTTTATTCCAACGGGTGCCGATAGCTGGATGCCGGCTTCGGTAAAAATGGAGTTCAACGGAGGTTTTATGGGCTTTTCTTTTGGAGGATATTTTGTAGCTGTATTTAAAAACTACCAATTAGAGCCTGCTTTCGAAAAAAATAGTTTTAGAGAAGCTCTCAAAATAACGAGAGAAGTCAACAAAAAAGATTATAGCTATTGGGAACGATCGCGACCCATACCCTTAACAGATGAGGAGACCACCGACTATTTTAAAAAAGAAACCTTGGCCGCTAAACGAGAATCGAAACCGTATTTAGATTCTTTAGACAGTAAGAGTAATATCTTTAAACCGATGCGTTTTTTGATTGGTTCTGGTTATACGCATAGCAATCGATTCAAAAAGCAATACTTGCGTATCAATTCATTATTACGTTCTGCATTTTACAATACAGTGGAAGGGTTTGGTGTAAACTTTGGAGCGGCTTATGTAAAGCAAATAGATAGTTTAAGCAATAAATGGGTGCGTTATTCTGCAAATGTGCGTTATGGTTTTGCCAATCAATTAATTAATGCTCATGTCAGAGGTTCATTGCCGGTAGGAAATGGTATATTCTCTTTTGCATTAGGCTCTGATATTCAGGATTTAAATAAGAGAGGTTCGGTAACGCCTTTGCAAAATAGCATTAACTCTCTATTTGAGGAGCGTAACGATTTAAAATTGTACCACAATGCCTTTGCCCAATTGGGACTTAGTGGTCGCATTTTTGGCAATGTGCGTACTTCTGCTTCCCTTGAGTTTGCCAGTCGAAGAAGTTTGGTGAACGCTAGCGCCTACCGTATAAATGATTTTGATAATAGAACGTTTAGCTCCAATAACCCCTTAAACCCTTCTCAGGATGTACCGCTTTTTCCGAACAATCAATCGGTTAAATTGGAACTTCGGGCCAGTTATAATTTTAGTGACAAATATGTAACCTATCCAACGGGTAAATATTACCAAGCATCAAAGTACCCCACTTTGGGTTTAAACTATGTTCGTGGGATTAATGGATTTCTTTCATCTGATGTTCGCTACGATGTGTTAAGTTTTGATTTAACCAAATCAGATATTCCGATGGGTTTTTATGGTAAATCATCATTTTATGTTGCTGCCGGAAAATATCTCAATAATTCATCTGTATTCTTTCCAGATTACCAACATTTTACAGGCAATTTACGTACGGCTTTTCAGGCACAGCCCAATAGTTTTTTGTTCTTAGACTATTATACACATAGTACAGCCGGCCAATTTGTAGAAGCACATGTTTCGCATAATTTTTCGGGATTTATATTCAATAAAATTCCACTCATTCGTAAATTGAAACTCCAGGAATTGGTAGGGTTCAATTATTTGAAAACACCTAATCTAGGTCATTATAATGAATGGTATGCCGGCCTACAATGGCTAAATTTTAAGGTGTTTTATGGGCAATCAAACGATTTAAACCTAGCTAAAAATAGAGGCATTCGTATTGCTATTGGCCTGAATTAATTTTTTCTTATCTCCAATAAATTCCTTCTACATTCGTTTAAAGGGTATGAAATTTTTGTACCGTTTTTTGCTTGCTTTATTCTTTTTAGTATGGTTAGGAGGCATGTATTTGGTGTTTACCACTACTCAAGATTTAAACCATGCTGCAAAAATGACCGTATGGTTAGCGCAATATGTGGCTAATCCGTATTTTATTGTATTGTTTGTAGGTGGATTAATAGCTATTATGGTCATTTTTTGGTTACCCATTTTGCTTAAAGCCTATCGCCAAAAACGGTTGTATAAGCGCTTGAAAAAGGAAGGAGTTTGGGCTTCTGTACCCATTATTCACATTGTGGATACTCGACTTACAGTGAATAAAAACCCACGAATAGCTATCAGTGTACGCATCTTAAATAATTTGGCAACTTTTGAACTTACGGTGTCTCGAGTGCAAATCCCTCGAGTAGGGGATTTAATTGATATATTTTATGATCCCAAAGATCCTAGACTTGCTGTTCCGGCCGAATACTAGCTTTTTCATACGCATTTTCTATCTTTGTAATTCATTTAACGCTGTTTGCAGCAGCATCAATGATTATGAAAAACTACCTAACCTTACTTTACTACTGCTATAGCCCTATAGTAGAAGCCGAACAATTTGCGGCCGATCATTTAAAATTTTGTCAATCGTTAAACCTTGTAGGCCGAATTATTGTGGCCGATGAAGGACTTAATGGAACTGTTTCGGGTACGCCAGAAGCCTGTAGAGCTTACATGAATGGGCTTCATGCCGACCAACGCTTTGCTAAAACGGATTTTAAAATTGATGAGGTACACGAGCCTTCATTTATTAAAATGCATTGCCGTTACAAATCGGAAATTGTGCATTCGGGCTTACGAAACCCAAAAATTATTGACCCAACTAAACAAACGGGCAAGCATTTAGAGCCAATGGACTTTCTGGCTATGAAAGATCAAGAAGATGTGGTGATTTTAGATGTGCGTTCTAATTACGAACACAATATGGGCCGTTTTAAAAATGCCATTACCCTCGATATTGAGAATTTCAGAGAGTTCCCAGAAAAGATAAATGAATTAGCACAATACAAAGACAAGAAAATAGTAACCTATTGCACAGGTGGCATTAAGTGTGAAAAAGCATCCGCATTATTATTACACGAAGGTTTTAAAGATGTTTACCAATTACATGGCGGTATTATTAAATACGGTAAAGAAGCCGGTGGTAAAGATTTTGAAGGTAAATGCTATGTATTCGACAGCCGGGTAGCAGTTGATGTGAACAGCGAAAATCCAGTAATCGTGTCCAGCTGTTTTAATTGCGGTGCCACCACAGCTAAAATGATTAATTGCGCCAATCCGGAATGTAACGAGCACTTTACGCAATGTGATACTTGTGGAGACGATTTGCAAGGTTGCTGCTGTGAAACCTGCATGGAGCACCCACGTAAACGAACATACGATGGTACAGGATATTATGTAAAAGTACCTCAGCCTGTAAATAGCAGTAGAAAAAGTTTAAAATCAGTAGCAAATGACTAAGTATGTCTCGAATTGGGGGGTAGTAATAGCCTTGCTGGTAATAGCCTCTTGGGCTTTCAGTCTGTGTAATTTACTCGTTTTCACCATTACTTGGTCCAATCCTTGGGTGTATATTTTGGTGCTGTTGCAAATGCATTTGTACACAGGCCTTTTTATTACCGCACACGATGCTATGCATGGAACAGTATCATCTAATAAAAAACTAAATAATTTTATCGGCGGACTGTGCACACTTTTATACGCCCTTTTTCCGCTTCATATTTTATACCAAAAGCATCACGAGCATCATCGGCACGTGCATACTGATAAAGATCCAGATTACCATCACGGGAATTTCTTCGCTTGGTATTTTAATTTTGTAAAAACGTACATAAAGTGGTGGCAAATTTTAATTTTAGCTACCTTATTCAACATATTAAAAATTTGGTTTACAGAAAGCAACCTGATTTTATTTTGGGTTGTTCCCTCACTTTTAAGTACGTTGCAATTATTCTTCTTCGGCACCTGGATGCCACATCATGGAGAACACGAGAATAAACATCAATCCAATACCCTACAAAAAAATCATTTTTTAGCCTTTATAACCTGCTATTTTTTCGGCTACCATTACGAACATCACGATTCGCCGGGAACACCTTGGTGGAAACTTTGGCAATTAAAATAAGCAGGTAATTGCTTTGTCATAAAAAAGCGGAATGTTTTCGGCTTCAATACGCATTAGTACCTTTGCAAAAACAAAACCATATGAAACGAGCGTTGTTTTTTAGCCTATTACTAAGTGTGTGCATGCCCTTGTTTGCACAACGTACTACACAAAATTTGGCTACACTTAGTGGCAGTGTAAAAGATGCCTTAACTAACGAACCCTTAGTTGGGGTAACGGTGAGTATACAAGGCCTGAGTGGCGGTGTAAAAACCGATTCTGCTGGTATCTACCAGTTTAAAAATCTGAAGCCAGCTGTATATAATCTGCAGTTTTCATTGGTGGGTTATCAGAAAAAGATGCAATTCGATGTACAACTAAGCAATGCCAGACCAACGGTGTTGGATGTATTGTTAGAGGCACAAATGACCACCCTTGGAGAAGTAAGTATTAGAGCACCACTATTTATAAAACCTGTAGAAAGTCCGGTCTCTTTGCGCAATATTGGTGTAACTGAAATAAAGCGTAATCCGGGTGGTAACCGAGATATTTCCAAAGCCATTCAATCGTTGCCTGGTGTAGCCACGCAAGTGAGTTTCCGAAACGATATTGTTATTCGCGGAGGGGCTCCAAGCGAAAACCGATTTTATATTGATGGTATAGAAATTCCTAATATCAATCATTTTACTACACAAGGATCATCTGGCGGTCCGGTGGGCTTAATTAATGTCGATTTTATTCGTGATGTTGATTTTTATTCCGGAGCCTTCCCGGCAAACCGAGGCAATACCCTCAGTTCGGTATTCGAATTTCGTCAAAAAGATGGTCGAAGCGATAAATTGAGTAGTTCACTTACGGTAGGTTCTAGCGATTTTGCAACTACATTAGAGGGACCAATTAATGCTAAAACTACTTTTTTAGCTTCTTATCGCTATTCGTATTTGCAAGGATTGTTTAAGCTATTGGGTTTACCTTTTTTGCCAGCCTACCAAGATTATCAGTTTAAAATTAAGCATAAAATCAACCCTAAAAATGAGCTAACTTTTATTGGTTTAGGAGCCATAGACCGGTTTAAACTTAATTTTGATGCCGAAAAAACTGAAAGTAATCAATACATTTTAGATTATATCCCGGTAAATGAACAAGACAATTACACCTTTGGTATAACCTATCGCAACTACCGAGCAAAAGGGAACTCTTTATGGGTAATTAGCCGGAACTATTTCAAAAATAGGGCACTCAAATATCAAGACAACGACCCAGCAAAAACCAGCACCATCGATTATCTTTCATCTGAAGCAGAGAATAAGTTTCGATTTGAGAATAACACCTTTATTGGTGGTTATAAATTAAACTTGGGAGCTAGTGCTGAATCGTCAGCCTATAGCACCGATACCAAACAACTTTTTCCATTGGGTGCCGTGCAGTACCAATCGTCGCTGTCTATTTTTAAATATGGTCTGTTCGCTCAGTTGAGTAAAAGTTTTTTAAACGATAAACTAAACTTTTCGGCAGGTTTACGTGCAGATGCGAACAATTTTTCGGCTAACATGAATAATTTATTGAAAACCCTTTCACCAAGGATTTCAATGGCCTATAATTTTACCGAGAAACTAAGTATGAACGCCAATTTGGGCCAATATTACCAATTACCTGCTTATACCTTATTGGGCTATCGGGCCCAAACTGGCGGAGCTTTAGAAAATACGGAAGCCCAATATATTCGCTCAAAACAAGCAGTTTTAGGCTTTGAATACAACACCCTAAGTAATACCCGCTTTACAGTGGAAGGATTTTATAAATATTACGATCGCTACCCCATGGTAAGGGTGTTTGGTCGAGATATTCCCTTAGCCAATTTAGGAGCCGATTTTGGAGTAGTGGGCAACCGCGAACTCACCGGATTTTCGCAGGGGCGCAGCTACGGATTAGAGTTATTGGCCCAAAAACGTTTAAAAGAAGGCTTTTACGGCTTGGCATCCTTCACCTTATTCCGTAGCGAATTTAAAGATCTGGCTAGCCAATACATACCTTCTTCATGGGATACTCGTTACATTGTGAGTGTAACAGCCGGTAAATTATTTGGCCGAAATTGGGAATTAGGTGCACGTTTCCGTATGAGTGGTGGTGGTCCATTTACGCCTTACGACCTAGCTACTTCTTCCTTGAAAACCAATTGGGATTTTTATCCAAGAGGGGTGCCTAATTACAACCAATTGAATAGCCAACGCTTAAGAAACTTTGCGCAGTTAGATCTTCGTTTAGATAAAAAATATACCTTCAAGTCATTCAACTTAAACCTGTTTCTCGATATTCAGAATATTACGAATTCCGTTTATCAGCAACAAAAACAACTGGTATTAGATCGCTCAGCTAGTGGTGTACCGCAAAGCGACCCTACTGATGCTACACGTTATAAAATGAAATTTATTGAAGATCCTGCAGGCACTATTTTGCCAACATTAGGAATTATATTCGATTTTTGATATGGGAAAAAAGGGAGTTTTATTGGTTAATTTGGGTACGCCCGATAGCCCATCAACAGCAGATGTACGCAAGTATTTAGCCGAATTTTTAATGGATGGTAGGGTTATTGACGTTCCTTATGCCTTAAGGGCGCTGTTGGTTCGCGGTATTATTGTGCCTTTTCGTGGTCCAAAATCTGCTAAAACCTATCGTGCCATTTGGTCCGATAAAGGTTCTCCGCTAATGCATTATAGTGTACGCTCTGCTGAACTTTTGAAAGAGCG
This sequence comes from Sphingobacteriales bacterium, assembly GCA_026390835.1. Lineage (GTDB taxonomy): Bacteria > Bacteroidota > Bacteroidia > Sphingobacteriales > Sphingobacteriaceae > JAIPAN01. The sequence goes on along the minus strand of JAPLFD010000019.1, from coordinate 17,658 downwards.
CCTAGGCGATGAGTATCACCTGGAATTGGCCATGCGCTACCAAAGTCCCTCTATTCAATCGGCTTTAGATAAACTCAAAGCCGCTAAAGTAGATAGTATCAAAGTTATCCCATTATTCCCACAATACGCTTCGGCCACCACCGGCTCTATTCACGATAAGGTGATGGAAATTGTGCGTACTTGGCAAACCATTCCAAGTATATCTTTCCTCAATTCTTTTTATGAGGATGAAGGAGTAGTGAAAAATTTTGCTGAAAACGGGAAAAAATACCAGCCCGAAACCTTTGACCATATTTTATTTAGTTTTCATGGTTTGCCACAACGCCATTTGCGTAAAGGCGATGACAGTAAACAACATTGCCTTAAAGTGGATAAGTGCTGCGAAACAATAACCGAGAATAATAAGTTTTGTTACAGCGCCCAATGCTACCGTGCGGCTCAATTGATTGCTGCAGAGTTGGGCATTCCGAAAGAAAAATACACCATTACCTTTCAATCTCGCTTAGGCCGCGACCCATGGGCGCAACCTTATACCAGCGAAGTAATTGAACATTTAGCTGAACATGGTGCCAAAAATATCTTGGTATTTTGCCCTGCTTTTGTGGCCGATTGTTTGGAAACTATTTTCGAAATTGCCGAAGAATACCAAGAAGAGTTTGTAGAAGCCGGTGGCGAAAAAATCCAATTGGTAGAAAGCCTAAACGATCATCCGATGTGGATTGATACCTTGGAACGTTTGGTGAAAACGCCCACAAATTAAGCTAAAATCTTTTTCAAAATTTGAGTGGTAGCCCCCTTTTGGCTATCTACGTAGGCTTTTGCCTGCTTTCCGGCTTCTTTGTGGGTACCGGCTTGCAGCAAGTTAAAACAGTCGTTTAACTCAGCTTGGTTGCTTATACTGAAGCCCGCTTTTAGCTCAATTAAATCTTTTGCTTCCTGGAATTTCTGATAGTTAGGGCCAAAAATTACGGGTAAACCAAAAGCTGCTGCCTCTAAAGTATTGTGAATCCCTTTGCCAAAACCACCGCCAATATAGGCCACATGCCCAAAGCTATATAGCGATGATAACAAGCCAATATTATCAATAATCAGCACTTGGGGTAGCGTTAATTTAGCCCCTTGCAAATTCGAATAGCGGATTGTTTTTCCAAACAATTGCTTTTCAAGTTGCTTAAGATTTGTTTCCGCAATTTCGTGTGGTGCAATGATGAATTTCCAATCGGTATAGTTTTCAATTATCGAATTTAATAACGCTTCATCAGCAGTCCAAGTACTGCCGGCTACCAATACCTTCTGGCTTCCACAAAAGGCTTCAATTTCTTTCAGTTTTATTTTGTTTTTGGCATTTTCGGCCACTCGGTCAAAACGGGTATCGCCACTCACTACAACCTTAGTAATTCCCAAACTATTTAACAGTGTTTTACTTTCTTCGTTTTGTACAAAAAAGTAAGAAATAAAGCCCAGCATTTGCCTATAAAAACCACCGTAATATTTAAAAAAAACTTGATTTTGTCTAAAAATTGCCGAAACGAGGTAGAGCGGAATATGTTGCTGTTGTAAGGTTCTAAAAAAGTAAAACCAGTATTCGTATTTGGTGAATACGGCATACTTGGGCTTAATAAGTGCGATAAGTTTTTGTGCGTTCCTAGGGCTGTCTATTGGTAAGTAACACACAGCCTTGGCTAAAGGGTAATTTTTATGAATTTCATATCCCGAAGGAGAAAAAAAGCTGATAACAATGTTCGTTTCGGGTTCAGCTTTTTTAAGTGCTTCTAAAACAGGCCGACCTTGTTCAAACTCACCCAAAGACGCAAAATGAAACCATACACTCGACTCAATTTTGCCTACTTTACTACGCAGTTCTTCTTCCCAATGTTGCCGCCCATTTACCCAAAGTTTGGCTTTGGGGTGCCAGAGAGATGCAAATTTCATCAAAATATAAAAAATAGACAGGCCGAAGCGATATAGTAAAAGCATGTAAAAATCGTATCTTCGTCGAAGTTACTATTTAATGCCCAAAAGAATAATTTGAAATGAAAATAGCTGTAGTAGGAACCGGATATGTAGGACTAGTTACAGGCACCTGTTTGTCGGAAACCGGCAATATGGTGACTTGTGTAGATATTAACGAAGATAAAGTCACTCAGTTAAGAAATGGCCAGGTTCCCATTTATGAGCCTGGTTTAGATGTGCTTTTGCATCGTAATACAGAACAAGGTCGTTTGCGTTTTACCACCAATTTGGCCGAAGCTGTTGCTGATGCCCAATTGATTTTTTTAGCGCTGCCAACTCCTCCGGGGGGCGATGGTGCTGCAGATTTGAGTTATGTATTAGGTGCTGCTGAAGATATTGCCACAATTATCACCGATTATAAAGTGGTTATTACCAAATCGACTGTGCCCGTGGGTACTGCCGATAAAGTTAAAGCCATTTTTACCCAACATACTTCGGTAGAAGTAGATGTGGTTTCCAATCCCGAATTTTTGAGAGAAGGCGTAGCGGTAGACGATTTCATGAAGCCCGACCGGGTTGTGGTAGGAACTACGAGCGAACGTGCACAAAAACTTATGAGCGAATTGTACGGCCCTTATGTGCGTCAAGGCAATCCGATTATTTTCATGGACGAACGCTCATCAGAATTAACAAAATATGCCGCCAACTCGTTCTTGGCAACCAAAATTACCTTCATGAACGAAATTGCTAACGTATGCGAATTGGTAGGAGCTGATGTTGATGCTGTGCGTAGAGGAATTGGTGCCGACGACCGCATTGGGAAACGTTTTCTTTTCCCTGGCATTGGTTACGGAGGTTCTTGTTTTCCTAAAGATGTACAGGCTTTGGCCAAATCGGCCGATGAAATTGGTTACGATTTTAAATTACTAAACTCCGTAATGGAGGTGAATGAAATACAGAAAAAAGTGCTTTTCGAGAAAGTGAAAAATTATTTCTACGGCAATTTAGCTGGTAAAAAGTTTGCGCTTTGGGGTTTGGCCTTTAAACCCGGTACCGACGATATTCGCGAAGCACCGGCTTTATATATTATTGAAGAATTACTACATGCAGGCGCTCAGGTGGTAGCCTTTGATCCGGAAGCGATGCCCAATGTAAAACGTTTGCTGGGCGATACGATTAGTTTCTCGGAAAATGCCTACGATGCTCTAAATGATGCCGATGCGCTATTGATAGCTACCGAATGGTCGGTTTTTCGCAATCCTGATTTTGAATTAGTTGGTAAAAAATTAAAAAACAAAGTGATATTTGACGGACGTAATTTGTACGATTTGCAAAAAATGATCGACCTAGGCTTTTATTATAACAGTATTGGTCGTAAATTAATAAACTAATGGGCAGAAAACGGGTATTGATTACTGGAGCAGCCGGGTTTTTAGGATCGCATTTATGCGACCGATTTATTCGGGAGGATTTCCATGTAATCGCTATGGATAATTTAATTACCGGCGATTTGCGCAATATTGAACATTTGTTCAAATTAGAAAACTTCGAATTTTGCCACCACGATGTTTCTACCTACGTAAACGTACCCGGAAAGCTAGACTATATTTTGCATTTTGCATCGCCGGCAAGTCCCATCGATTATTTAAAAATACCAATTCAAACCCTTAAAGTGGGGTCTTTGGGTATTCATAATTTATTGGGTTTGGCCCGAAAAAAGAATGCTAGAATTCTCATCGCCTCTACATCCGAAGTGTATGGCGATCCAACTGTGAACCCACAGCCTGAAGAATATTGGGGCAACGTAAATCCCGTGGGTCCCAGAGGTGTATACGATGAAGCCAAGCGATTTCAAGAAGCCATGACTATGGCTTACCATACGTTTCACGGTTTAGAAACCCGCATTGTGCGTATTTTTAATACCTATGGTCCTCGAATGCGCTTAAACGATGGGAGAGTATTGCCCGCTTTTATTGGACAGGCTTTACGTGGTGAAGATTTAACCGTATTTGGCGATGGTTCACAAACCCGTTCGTTTTGTTATGTTGATGATTTGGTAGAGGGTATTTACCGTTTATTGTTTTCTGATTATGCCTTACCGGTAAACATAGGTAACCCCGATGAAATTACCATTAAACAATTTGGTGAAGAAATTATTAAGCTCACTGGAACCAAGCAGAAAATGGTATTTGAACCCCTGCCTACTGATGATCCGAAACAACGCCGACCCGATATTACCAAGGCCAAAGCCTTATTAGGTTGGGAGCCTAAAGTAGATCGGGCCAAAGGTTTAAAAATTACTTACGAGTACTTTAAATCGCTGCCCGAACAAGAAATACAACACAAAGATTTTACGTATTACAATAAATAATGAGTGCTCAAAAAATTTTGGTTACCGGCGGAACCGGCTACATAGGGTCGCATACCGTGGTGGAATTAATTTCCGCTGGCTATGAGCCCATTATTGTAGATAATTTGAGCAATTCGAGTAGTAAGATACTCGATCAAATTGCTGAAATTACCGGTGTTAAACCTGCTTTTTTTAACCTCGATTTATGTGATGAGCCGGCCGTAAAAGACTTTTTTGCAGCGCATACTATCCAAAATATCATTCATTTTGCGGCCTATAAAGCGGTAGGAGAATCGGTGCTAGAACCCTTAAAATATTATCGAAACAACCTATTTTCTTTAGTAAACCTCCTAAATTATTGCGGAGAAAAGGACGTAAACTTTGTTTTTTCGTCTAGTTGTACTGTTTATGGCCAACCCGATGCATTGCCCGTAACCGAAGATGCGGCGGTAAAACCCGCACAATCGCCTTATGGTCATACCAAACAAATGGCCGAAGAAATTTTGCAAAATACTGCTGCTGTTAAAAAGGGATTAAAGGTGAGTTCATTGCGTTATTTTAACCCAGTAGGGGCTCATGTATCGGCCAAAATTGGTGAATTACCTATTGGTGTACCTCAAAATTTGGTTCCCTTTATTACGCAAACGGCCAGTGGTAAACGAGAAAAATTAACCGTTTTTGGTACCGATTATGCTACAGCTGATGGTTCTTGCATTCGCGATTACATTCACGTAGTTGATTTGGCAAAAGCGCACGTGGCGGCTTTAAAAGCATTGCAAAAACCAAGCGCTGCAAATTATGAAGTATTTAATATTGGCACCGGTAAAGGCAGTACAGTGTTAGAAGTAATTAAAACCTTCGAAACCGTAAGTGGTCAAAAACTAAACTATGAATTAGGTCCACGTCGCCCTGGAGATGTAGAGCAAGTATATGGCGATGTGCGCAAAGCCGAAAGTCAGTTGGGCTGGAAAGCGGAGTTAGGTCTACCCGACATGATGCGTTCGGCTTGGGCCTGGGAAAAGTATCTTCTAGAGCATCCTATTTTGTAATATGAAAAAAATCATCATCACCGGCGGTGCCGGATTTATTGGTTCGCATGTGGTACGGCGTTTTGTAAACAACTACCCCACTTATCAGATTATCAATCTCGATAAATTAACCTATGCCGGTAATTTGATGAATTTAAGCGATGTAGAACAGCAGCCCAACTACCGTTTTGTAAAAGGTGATATTACCGATGCGACCTTCATAGATCAATTATTTGAGAAAGAACACCCCGATGCGGTGATTCATTTAGCGGCTGAATCGCATGTAGATCGCTCTATAAGCAACCCACTAGACTTTGTGGTAACCAATGTGTTGGGCACAGTAAATTTATTAAATGCAGCCCGCAAACATTGGTCCGGCAAATTCGATAAAACTCGTTTTTATCACGTTTCTACCGATGAAGTGTACGGTACTTTGGGCGAAGGCACTGAGCTGTTTACCGAAACTACAGCCTACGATCCGCATAGCCCGTACTCGGCTTCTAAAGCCAGTTCCGATCATTTTGTGCGGGCTTACCACGATACCTACGGCATAGATGCCGTCATTTCAAATTGTTCCAACAATTATGGTTCGCACCATTTCCCAGAGAAATTAATTCCATTGGCCATTCATAACATCAAAAACAACAAAGCTATTCCGGTATATGGAAAAGGCGAAAACGTTCGCGATTGGCTATGGGTTGAAGATCATGCTCGGGCCATTGACACTATTTTTCACCAAGCAAAAGCCGGCAGTACCTACAATATTGGCGGTCATAACGAATGGAAAAACATCGATTTAATTCGCTTGCTGTGCCGTATCATGGATCAGAAATTAGGCCGCGATGCTGGTAGCTCTGAACAATTAATCACTTTTGTAACCGACCGAGCAGGCCACGATTTACGCTACGCCATTGATGCCACCAAATTGAAAAATGAATTGTGCTGGGAGCCAAGTTTACAATTTGAAGAAGGCTTAGAAAAAACGGTAGATTGGTATTTGGCCAATGAGAATTGGTTAAACGAAGTAACCTCTGGACATTACCAAGCCTATTACCAAGAACAATACGCTCAACGATAGATTTTAGCTAAAAATTAGATTTTTTTTGCTTCCACATGCGGTTTGGCATAGGCCAATCGTCCAATTTTTTCAGTGCGGTGGTAGCTGTCTAAACCGGCCATAGTTATACTTCCTGCAGCTTCTAAATCAACAGTACCATCCTCTAAAATGTAAGTTTCATTTATCCGAATAAGTACCACTTCGCCAATTACTATGGTAGTTCCGTTTGTTTTTACGGGAATCAATTCTTTTAATTTTAGCCCAATTTGTATGCTCGATTCTTTTACAAATGGCACTGAAAAATCGCCAATATATTCTTCTTTAAAGCCACACGCCTTAAATTCCGATTCGCCGGAAGCATAGCGTGCACTGGTTTGATGCGCTTGTTGGTAAAACTCCTCTTTAACATTGTTTAGCGTATAATGCTCATGGCCGAGAATATTTTTTAATGTATCGTGTTCTGGTCCATCGGGTCTAACCACCAAGCCAATGTAGGGTGGATTTGCCCCCACATGAAAAATGGAATTAAAAATTGCCAAATTTGCTTGGCCCTCTTGGTTTATGCTGCCCAAAAGCTGTAAGCTTTTAAAACCCGATAGGCTATTGATGAAATTAGTCCGATAGTGTTTTTCTTGCTCGGCTAGTGCTACGCTGGTAAAGGTTATCATAACGATTTGATGCTTGATAAGCCACCATCAACCGCTAAAATTTGTCCGGTCATCCAACTACTGGCTTCGCTAAGTAAAAATAGTGTGGCTCCTGCAATATCGTTTGGCTGGCCAATTCGGCCTAAAGGGTGCCGTTTATTTGAAGCTTCAATTTTTTCTGGACTAGATAGAAGAGCTGCAGCCAATGGTGTATCGGTTAATGAAGGAGCAATTACATTGAAACGGATATTGCTGTTGGCATATTCCGCTGCTAAAGATAGAGATAAGCCTTCTAAAGCTCTTTTGGAGGTAGCTACCGACGCATGAAAATTCATGCCCTGGCTTGCGGCCACCGTGCTGTATAAAACTACACTTGCATTACCCGATTTTTTTAAGGCATTGATGCTTTGGCGAATGGCCCGAATGGCCCCCATTACATTTAGCTCAAAATCGTTTAGAAATTCAGCATCGCTAATGCGGGCAAAAGGCCTCAAATTGATGCTTCCCGGACAATAAACCAACCCATCCAGCTGTTCTGGAAGCAAAGCAGAAAGGTCGGATGCGACATCTGTAGCATCCCAAAATATATGTGTACCACCATGTTTTGCTGTTTCCTGGCGTGATGCTGTAATTACAGAAGCATTTTCTGCTTCTAGCTGGCGTACCAATTCGGCACCAATGCCTGAGGTTCCACCGATAATTAAAATGGTTTTATTGGCCAATCTGCTCATGTTTTTTTCGTTGTTGTGAGTACAAATATATTTGCAATAGGCCAGCAATCGCTAAATCTTTTAAATCTTACATAGTCATGATAAAAAAGAATGCGTTTTATGCGCTCCATTACCTTAAATCTGCAATTTTTGTAGAGTGAAATTCATCAACCCCCATCAATTACCGGTTAAAACCTGTACGGTTTGCCAAAAGCCTTATACTTGGCGTAAAAAATGGGCAAAGAATTGGGACTTGGTAAAATATTGTAGTGAACGCTGTAGAAAAGAGTCGAAAAATGGATAGTTTAATAGGAAAGAAATGAATAAACTAATTTTAGTTTGGTTTCGGAACGATTTACGAATACATGATAACGAAGTATTGCTGGAGGCAACCCGAAAAGGAGATGCTATAGTACCGGTTTACTGCTTCGATCCACGGCATTATGGACCTACAAGTTACGGCACTAGAAAAACCGGACCCATTAGGGCGCAGTTTATAGTAGAGAGTGTTGCCGATTTAAAACGAAACTTACAGGCTTTGGGTGGCAATTTAATTACGCTTATGGGCAAACCCGAAGAGCTAATTCCGCAAGTAGCGGTGCAATTTGGTGTGAATGAAGTGTATCACCATAGGGAAGTAGCCACCGAAGAAAAAGACGTTTCAGAACGGGTAGAAACTGCTTTGTGGAAACATAAAATCAATTTAAAACATTTTATAGGACATACCCTATATCATAAAGAACACCTGCCTTTTCCCATTAAAGACATTCCGGATGTATTTACAAATTTCCGAAAAAAAGTAGAAAAGGAAAGTACCGTAAGGCCTTGTTTTAGTGAGCCTAGTGCGATTTGCATTCCAGAAAATATGCTTGTAGACCATTTACCAAGTTTGTCTGATCTGGGTTATGATGGTCAGTCTAGTTTAGATTCTCGAGCCGTTTTGCAATTTAAAGGCGGAGAAAGTGAGGGGCTGAAACGCATGCAAGAGTATTTTTGGGAGCATGATGCACTAAGAACCTACAAAGAAACCCGCAATGGTTTGCTGGGGGCTAATTATTCATCCAAATTTTCGGCTTGGATTGCCCTTGGCTGTTTATCTCCCCGAAAAGTGTATTGGGAAATAAAAAAATACGAGAAAGAACGTGTAGCCAATGAATCTACCTATTGGCTTATTTTCGAATTACTTTGGCGTGATTATTTCCGTTTCATGTTTAAAAAACACGGCAATAAATTTTTTCTAAAAGCAGGCTTTAAAGGAAAAGCCCCTGCCGAAGCGTCCAACCAAAAGCAATTGTTTGAACAATGGAAAACAGGTCAAACTGGCGTTCCGTTTATAGATGCCAACATGCTGGAGCTAAATGCCACAGGTTTTATGAGTAATAGAGGTAGGCAAAATGTGGCCAGTTTTTTAGTGAAAGAGTTACAAGTAAATTGGACTTGGGGTGCTGCCTATTTTGAAGAACAGCTGATTGATTACTGCCCAGCCAATAATTGGGGCAACTGGGCTTATTTGGCTGGTGTAGGTAATGATCTTCGGGAAGACCGCCATTTTAATACCGCTAAGCAAGTTCAACTATATGACCCAGCAGGAAAATATGTTGAATGGTGGAATAATGCCAAATAATGCTTCTAATTAGATTCTCTTAATCCTCTATTCGTTAATTCTCGTTCATTTTTTTGTTTATAACTATAATTAGGTACCTATAATTAGGTAATTATTTTACTAGTTATCAATTTTGAAGTAAATAATAGCTTAGTTATGATTGCTTCAGGTATATAAGTCTTATTTTTGTGTATACAAATTTGACATTATTACCAAGCTAATGGATAACTTAAGCTTTCTAAACCCAGCAAACGCAACCTATATCGATTCACAGTATCAAGCCTACAAGCAAGATCCAGAATCTGTTGAGTTTGGCTGGCAAAAATTTTTCGAGGGATTTGATTTCGGTCGTGGATCTGAAGCCAATACCATAAGCGAAGAAACTCCGCAACATTTCTTAAAAGAAATTAATGTACTAAACTTAATAAATGGCTACCGCCAACGTGGCCATTTGTTTACCAAAACCAATCCTGTTCGCGAACGTAGATCGTATTTACCAGGTAAAGAACTAGCTACATTTGGTTTAGCAGATACCGATTTAGATACCGTTTTTAATGCCGGTGTAGAAGTAGGTATAGGCCCTGCCAAATTACGGGATATTGTTGCACTATTGGAACAAACCTATTGTCAATCTATTGGTGCAGAATATAAATATATCCGCGATCCAGAAAAAATTAAGTGGTTCGAAGAGCGTATGGAGCGGGAACGCAATACGCCCAACTTTAGCATCGAAACCAAAAAACGCATCCTGCAAAAATTAAATCAAGCCGTGGTGTTTGAAAACTTTTTGGGTACCAAGTTTTTGGGCCAAAAAAGATTTTCATTAGAAGGAGCAGAATCGGTAATTCCGGCCTTAGATTCGGTTATTGAAAAAGGTGCAGAATTGGGTATCGAAGAGTTTGTAATTGGTATGGCCCACCGTGGCCGGTTAAATATTTTAACCAATATCATGAACAAAACCTACACCGATATCTTCTCTGAGTTTGATGGGAAAGGTTTTGATCCGAATACGCCATTTGGTGGCGATGTGAAATACCATTTAGGTTATTCTATTGATGTAGATACCACATCGGGTAAAAAAGTGCATTTAAGTTTGTGCCCTAATCCTTCGCATTTAGAGGCCGTAGATCCGGTGGTAGAAGGAATTACTCGATCTAAAATTGATTTTAAATATGCAGGTGATTCAAAAAAAATAGCACCTATTTTAATTCATGGCGATTCTTCTGTAGCCGGCCAAGGTATTGTTTACGAAGTATTGCAAATGGCCAAATTAGATGGCTACAATACAGGTGGAACCATTCATTTGGTAATTAATAACCAAGTAGGGTTTACCACCAATTATAAAGACGCACGTTCATCAACCTATTGTACAGATATTGCTAAAGTGACTTTATCGCCGGTATTTCATGTAAATGGCGATGATGTTGAAGCTTTGGTGTATGCCATCAACTTGGCAGTAGAATACCGTCAGAAATACCAAAACGATGTATTTATAGATATTTTATGTTACCGTCGCTTCGGCCACAACGAATCGGATGAACCAAAATTCACGCAGCCTTTACTGTACAAAGCCATTGAAAAACACCCCAATCCACGGGAAATCTACAATCAGAAATTAATGGATCAGGGTAGTGTAGACGCTGGTTTGGCCAAGGAGATGGAAAAAGATTTCCGAGCCCTCTTGCAAGAGCGTTTAAACGAATCAAAAGAGAATACCAATTTTTCGGAAGTAAACCCCAATTTTTCGGGTGCCTGGAAAGGCTTACGCCTAGCCACTGCCGATGATATTAACAAACCTGCCGCCACAGCAGTAGGCGAAAAGGAACTTTTAGCTATCGCAAAAACCATTACCCAATTACCGGCTGGCAAGAAATTCTTCCGTAAAATTGAGAAACTATTTGAAGACCGCCGCAACATGGTGGAAAAGAAAACCTTCGATTGGGCAATGGGTGAATTATTGGCTTATGGTACCCTGTTAAATGAGGGAAATCGGGTTCGTGTTAGTGGGCAAGATGTAGAGCGGGGTACCTTCTCTCACCGCCATGCAGTAGTCAAGCTCGAAGATTCGGAAGAAGAATACATTCCACTTAGCCAATTGAATAATGGTAACAAAGCCAAATTCGAAATTTACAATTCACACCTTTCTGAATATGGCGTATTAGGTTTCGAATACGGCTATGCCATGGCTAACCCAACTTGTTTAACTATTTGGGAAGCCCAGTTTGGCGATTTCTTTAACGGTGCACAAATTATTGTAGATCAGTTTATAGTGAGTGCCGAAACCAAATGGCAGCGTTCAAACGGATTGGTCCTATTATTGCCACATGGCCACGAAGGCCAAGGCCCCGAACACTCTTCGGCACGTATTGAGCGTTTTATGGAAGCATGTGCCGATAACAATATTCAAGTGGCCAATTGTACCACCCCGGCCAATTATTTTCATTTGTTACGCCGTCAGCTTAAACGAGAATTTCGTAAGCCTTTGGTTGTATTTACACCAAAAAGTTTATTGCGCCATCCGCTTTGCGTAAGTCCAATTGCCGAATTTGCAACCGGAGCTTTCCAAGAGGTAATAGATGATAATTTCGTAAAAGCCGATTCGGTAAAACGTGTATTGTTCTGTAGCGGAAAAATTTATTACGATTTATTAGAAAAGCAACAAACAGATAAGCGTAGCGATGTAGCCATTGTACGATTAGAGCAATTGTATCCAAGTCCAGTAGCTCAATTAGAAGCCATTCAAGCAAAATATAAAAAGGCTACCGAATTTATTTGGGTACAAGAAGAGCCCGAAAATCAAGGAGCATGGCCTTATATGTGTCGTAAATTCAGAAATTCTACATTTAATTTCCAACTAATTTCTCGTAGAGAAAGTAGCAGTACGGCTACCGGCTATGCCAAACAACATCAGGCACAACAAGTAGAAATTATTAACAAAGCATTTGATAAATCGGCTATAAAATAAACACATTGACCTCGGTCGTATTAAATTAAAAAAATCATGAGCATAGAAATTAAAGTTCCGCCGGTAGGCGAATCAATTACGGAAGTGGTACTTTCATCTTGGAAAAAAGCCGATGGCGATTTTGTAGAGATGGATGAAATTATTGCCGAATTAGAATCGGACAAAGCCACCTTTGAACTCACCGCCGAAAAAGCAGGTATCCTAAAAATTAGTGCTAAAGAAGGCGATACCCTAGAAATTGGTGCAACGGTTTGCAGCATCGAAGAAGGCGCTGCGCCTGCTACCAAAGCTCCAACAGCAGCCCCTGTTGCCGAAAAGGCTAGCCCAACAGCTACCGAAGTAAAATCGGCCACTTATGCTGCAGGTGCACCATCGCCAGCAGCGGCTAAAATTTTAGCTGAAAAAGGTTTAGACACCACTTCGGGAACCGGGGTAGGTGGCCGAATTACTAAAGAAGACGCCCTAAAAGCACAACCCGGCGCTGCACCTAAAGTAGCAGCTCCTATAAAAGCTCCAGTACCTGCCGGTTCAAGAGGCGAACGCAGAGAAAAAATGTCTTCGTTGCGCAAAACGGTAGCCAAACGTTTGGTAGCTGTTAAAAACGAAACGGCTATGCTTACCACTTTTAATGAAGTAGATATGCAGCCAATAATGGATATCAGAGCAAAATACAAAGATAAATTCAAGGAAAAACATGGCGTAGGCCTTGGCTTTATGTCATTCTTTACCAAAGCAGTGTGTGAAGCCTTGAAAGAATTCCCAGCTGTAAATGCCCGTATTGAAGGTGAAGAAATGGTGTTTAATGAGTTTGCGGATATTTCTATCGCCGTTTCGGCTCCAAAAGGTTTGGTGGTGCCGGTTATTCGCAATGCCGATACCTTGAGCCTAGCACAAATTGAGCAAGCGGTAATGGAGTTGGCCATTAAAGCCCGTGAAAACAAACTGGCTATTGATGAAATGACCGGTGGAACTTTTACCATTACCAACGGTGGTGTATTTGGTTCCATGATGTCAACACCCATTATCAATGCACCGCAATCGGCTATTTTAGGCATGCACAACATTGTAGAACGCCCGGTAGCCATCGGTGGTCTGGTAGTTATTCGCCCTATCATGTATGTTGCCTTATCTTACGATCACCGTATTATTGATGGACGTGAGTCGGTTGGCTTTTTGGTACGTGTTAAGCAATTACTAGAAGATCCGGCTAGAATGTTATTAGAAATTTAATCTATCATGAAAAACTTAGTTCTGCTTGTAGTAAGCTTGGTTGCCACAACTGCTTTTGCACAAACACCTGCTACAACAACAGTAGATAGTACCTTAAATTTGCCTAAAAGTATTTTTAAGAATGTTAATCCTAGAAACTATTCCAACAAAGGGAAATTCTATTTTCATTGGGGCTATAATTCTTCTAGTTATGCCAAAAGTGATTTAAGATTGTATGGTAAAGGTTACGATTTTACCTTGAAAAACGTTGTGGCACACGATCGGCCAACACCTTTGAGTGCTACGTATATCGATATTTCAAGATTATCAATCCCTCAATTTAATTTCCACTTCGGATATTTTATTAAAGATAATTATTCGATTTCTTTAGGCTGGGATCACATGAAATATGTGCTTGATGTGTCACAAAAAGTGAAAATGACGGGAACTATTGATCCCTCAATTTCGGAGCCAGCCATTGATGCATCAGCTTATGGTGGCACGTATTTCAACGCCGATTTTACCATCAATCCCGATTTCTTAACCTTTGAACATACCGACGGGTTCAACTATGCCAGTGTAGAAGTGGAGCGTTATGACGATGCTTGGCATGCTAAAAAAGGTAAAATGTATTTGGCTTTAGAAACTGGCTTGGGTGCAGGCCTAATTGTGCCACGCACCGATGTACGTTTATTGGGAGTGGGCCAAAATAATTTTTGGAATGTAGCCGGATATGGCGTTTCAGCTAAAGCGGGTGCCAAATTATTCTTTAACACTCATTTATTTTTTCAAGGCAGTTTAAAATCCGGTTGGACTAATTTATCGAACATCCGTACTACTGGACGAAATGGTATTGATAAAGCACAACAGAAAATAAGTTACCTAGAAAACTATTGGGTACTCGGATATATCTTCTAACAAAAAAGGCGCCTTAAGGCGCCTTTTTTGTTAGATCTTCTGGCCGAATTATTTTAATTAATCTTTTTCGAAAACACATAAAAATGAAAATCATCTACCTTAAACGTAGCGGCATCTAAGCCCTTCATGTTCATTGTTTTGGTTTTGGTACTTGGGTAAATGCGCATGCTTTTCTCAGCATTTATTTGCACATCAATAGGCATCGCAAAGTCAGCAACATCGGCTACCCAACGGTAACTAAGTTTATCGCCGCTGATGCTATACTCTAAAACAGGTATGGCCGTTTTGCGCAAATACTGATCGAAAACGGGGCCAAGTTTTAGGTTACTTTGTTTACTGATATACGCTTCAATTTCTTGTGTAGTACAGGTTTTTAAGCCATAAGTAGCATTAATGCCTCTCAAAATACTCAACCATTTGTCGTCGTTATTTATTACCGCACGTACGGTTTGTAATAAGTTGGCACCTTTGGGGTACATATCGCCAGAACCTTCTTGATTTACGTTGTAGGGTCCAATAACCGGATGTTTATTGCCAATGTTTTTACGCAATCCGTGTATGTATTTAGCGCCTGCTTCTTTTCCGGCTTGGCATTCTACAAATAAGCCTTCCGAGTATGTAGTGAAACCTTCATGAACCCACATATCAGCAATATCTTTAGTGGTTACATTGTTACCAAACCATTCGTGGCCCGATTCATGGATGATGATATAATCCCAGGTTAAGCCCAAACCGGTACCCGATAAATCGCGACCTAAATAGCCTTTTAGGAATTTATTACCGTAGGCTACTGCACTTTGGTGTTCCATACCTAAATGTGGCGATTGCACCAGTTTATACCCATCTTCATAAAAAGCGTAGGGCCCAAACCAATGCTCAAAACATTGCAGCATGGGTTTTACATCGGCAGCAAATTGTTTTTTGGCTTTTTCTTCATCTGCTTTCAATACATAAAAGTCGAGGCTTAATGGGCCTTTTTCGCCTTGAAAAGTATCGATAAAATGGGCAAACTTGCCCACGTTAAACGTTACCGAATAATTGTTAATGGGATTTTTTACCAACCAATTGTATTGCATATAACCACCCGCTTGCGGAATGGTGCTTACTAAACGTCCGTTAGATACATCTTGCAAGGTATCGGGTACGCTCATACTAATTAGCATGCTATCCACTTCGTCGGCTTGGTGATCTTTGTTTGGCCACCAAGAGCTGGCGCCAAAACCTTGGCAGGCTACGGCTACCCAAGGGTTGCCTTCGGTATCTTTCTTAAAAATAAAGCCGCCATCCCAAGGTGGGTTTCGTGCAATGGTAGGTTTTCCGTGGTAAAATACAGTAAAGCTTTCGCGATTTCCTTTTTTAATTTCTTGAGGGAAATTTACAAAAACAGCATTAAACTCTCTTTCAAACGGGACGTTAGCTCCTTTGTATACAATTTTATCAATAAGCAAATCTTGAAATAAATCTACCTGCAAACGTTTAAAATTCTGCGTAGCGGTAAACTGAATTTCGTTAGAACCGCTAATGGCTTTATTATCGATGTCGAGTTTGATATCCAAATGATAATAACTGATATCGTAGCAACTTTTTAGCGGCCCATAATTACCCCTAAGCGAATCGGCACGTGTAATAGGACTTGTTTTAAGCTGTGCAAAAACACTTAGTGCACTGCCAGCTAGTAAGCAAAGAATAAATAAGATACGTTTCATAGTTTAAAATTTACCCTAAGATACTTTTTTTATGTAAATGCTTTGGATAAAAAAACGGGTTTAAGGGCCGATTAATTTCTCAAATTCGGTGTAATCCTTAACTTTGGATAGAATTAAAACAAGATGGTATGCAATTTGATGTAATCGTAGTAGGAGGAGGCCCGGGAGGATATGTTTCGGCCATTCGTTGTGCGCAATTGGGTTTAAAAACCGCTATTGTAGAAAAATACAGCACCTTTGGAGGTACCTGTTTAAATGTGGGTTGTATTCCCTCAAAAGCACTCCTAGATTCGTCGGAGCACTATTACAATGCATCGCATACTTTTGCTACGCATGGCATCAAGCTAAAAGATTTAAAAGTAGATATGCCCCAAATGATTGCCCGCAAAAATGAAGTAGTGGAGCAAACTACGGCAGGTATCACCTATTTATTCAAGAAAAATAAAGTAACGGCCTATCAAGGTTTGGGTTCGTTTATCGATAAAAATACCATCAGCATCAAAAAATCCGATGGAACTACTGAACAAATTACAGCTAAAAATGTGGTGATTGCTACGGGCTCAAAACCCACCGAATTGCCTTTTATTCAAGTGGATAAAAAACGCATCATTACTTCTACAGAAGCTTTAAATTTAACCGAAGTGCCCAAGCATTTGATTTTAATTGGTGGCGGTGTTATTGGGTTAGAGCTTGGTTCGGTTTACGCCCGTTTGGGTGCTAAAGTAACCGTAATAGAGTTTTCGGATGCGATTATTGGCACCATGGATAAAACCTTAGGTACCGAATTGCTTAAATCCTTAAAGAAAATTGGCATGGAATTCTTGTTGAGCCATAAAGTAACAGGTGCCAAAGTTTCGGGCAATAAAGTAACGGTAACTGCCAACGATCCTTCGGGTAAATCGATTAGCCTAGATGGCGATTATTGCTTAGTGGCCGTTGGCCGTACAGCCTATACCGAAGGTTTAGGTTTAGATAAACTAGGCATTACGGTTGACGAACGTGGCAAGAAAATTCCGGTTAACGAGCATTTAGAAACCACTGTGCCGGGCATTTACGCCATTGGCGATGTGGTGCGTGGTGCCATGTTGGCGCACAAAGCAGAAGATGAAGGCACGTTTGTAGCCGAGCGCATTGCCGGGCAAAAACCGCATATCAACTACAACTTAATTCCCGGTGTAGTGTATACCTGGCCCGAAGTTGCTAGCGTAGGCTATACCGAAGAACAATTAAAAGAAAAAGGGGTGCAATACAAAAGCGGATCGTTCCCGTTTAAAGCCAGCGGCAGAGCCCGTGCCAGCATGGATACCGATGGCTTGGTAAAGGTATTGGCCGATGCTACCACTGATGAAATCTTAGGCGTGCACATGATTGGCCCTAGAGTAGCAGATGTTATTGCCGAAGCGGTTGTGGCCATGGAGTTTCGTGCTTCTGCCGAAGATATTGCCCGCATTTCCCACGCTCATCCAACGTATACCGAGGCCTTTAAAGAAGCGGCAATGGCTGCCACCGAAA
>JAPLFD010000008.1 GCA_026390835.1 Sphingobacteriales bacterium | reverse complement strand
TCTAAATATTATTGAAAAAGCTTTTAAAAAAAAGCCCCGAGAATTTCTCGGGGCTTTTTTATGTAAAACACACAAAACTTATTTTTTTCCTTTTTGTTGTTGCTGGCGCATATAATCTTCCATGCGTTGCTGAAATTTAGATTTCTTCTCTTTTGCTGCTTCAGGTTTTTTCTTGTTTTCTTGAATTTTAGCATGAATTTTTTCATCATCAACAAACATTTTAATCATGTATTGCTGTCCAAAAGTTAGCATGTTCGCCAAGAAATAATAGTAGTTTAAGCCAGATGGATAACTATTTAACACACCAAAGAAAATAATGGGTGTAATGTATCCGATGTATTTCATTTGCCCGGTAGCTCCACTTACTTGGTTGTTAAAGTAGGTGTAAATAAGCGTAGAAATGGTCATTAAAATACACATTAAACTAATGTGGCTTCCTAAAAAAGGAATGTTAAACCCAAAATTGAAAAACGCATCATAGGTAGATAAATCACTCATCCATAAGAAACTCTGCTGACGCAACTCGAATAAGTTAGGAAAGAAGAAAAAGAATGCCATAATAATGGGCAATTGCAATAGCATAGGTAAGCAACCACCCAATGGATTTACACCTGCTTTCTTATATAACTTGAGGTATTCTTGCTGCAAAAGTGTAGCGTTATCTTCTCCTACCTTGGCTTTAATTTCGTCCATTTCTGGCTTTAAAACACGCATTTTAGCCATAGATAAATACGACTTATACGTGAGTGGGAATAGTACCACTTTTAAGAGTATGGTGAGTACTAAAATAATTAATCCGTAGCTCCAATTAAAGCCAGATAAAAAGCTAAATACGGGTATTACCACATAGCGGTTAATGTATTTTAAAGGTCCCCAGCCTAAATCTATTTGTTTTTCTAGCTCGTAACCTTGGGCTTTCAGCGTGCTAAATTCATTCGGGCCAAAATAAAATTCTAGAGGATAGGTATTTTCTGTATTTGCTTTTAAAGCCATTTCTAAAGTGGCTTTATATCCTTTTACCAATGCTGCAATTGTTTGCGTACTTACAGCTATTTTTCCTTTATCAAATCCATTTTTTGCAATTAATACATTGGAAAAGAAGTGTTGTTTAAACGATACCCATTGGGTTTTTCCTTCGGATAATTCTTTATTTTCGTCTTCACTTACACTTAAATAATCTACATCATCAGCTAAGGGCTTGAAATAAATTGTTGAATAGCGTTGCTCACTAGCTAAGTCTTTTTCTTTCTGTTTTAAAACTGTTTCCCATTGCAATTCAATTTTTTGAGGATTGCTGGTATGTTTTTCCATACCAGTTGCTTTAATGGTTAATTCAACTTTGTAGCTATTTGCTGGCAAGGTATAGGCGTATTCAACAAAACTAGCGTCTTGGTTCTGTAAACGAAAAACAGCTTGATTCGCTTCAGCATTAATTTTACTGAAGTATAAATCGTTGGTTGATATCAAAGAACCTTCATTACGAAGTTGGAAGCCGAATTTATTGGCATCGCCTTCAAATTGAATAAGGGGTTTGCCTTGGTAGGTTTTAAACTTTTTTAATTCAACCGAACTTACTCTACCACCTTTGGGGCTAAGCGTTACTTTTATATTTTCGTTTTCGAGTATAACAGGGGTATTGTCGCCTTTTTGGAGGTTTGCAAACGGACCCTTAAAGCTGGTTGTATCTGTACTAATTGCTTTGTTACTTGTAGGTAATGGTGTTGCTTTAGGGCTTTTTTGAGCAACTTTTGTAGCCCGTGCAATAGAATCTTGCACCAATTGTTCTTTTTTTAACTCTTCTTCAGAAGGTTTCATGAGGAAGGTTGATCCGACCAAAATGACAAGGATCAAGAACAGACCCCAAAATGTATTTTTATCCATAAATTATAATGTTCGTAGCCTTATTTCTTCTGGCTATTGGCCAATGAAGCGGCAACAAAGTTAACAAAAAGCGGATGCGGATTTGCAACAGTTGATTTTAATTCCGGATGGAATTGTACAGCCACGAAAAACGGATGATTTTTCAACTCTACCACTTCTACCAAATTATTCTCAGGATTAATGCCCGAAGCTATCATTCCAGCTTTCTCGTAGCTAGCCAAATACTTATTATTAAACTCGTAGCGGTGGCGGTGGCGCTCCGATATTTTGGTTTTTCCGTAAATAGCTGCTGCCTTAGAACCCTTTTTTAGCTCACATGCATAGGCACCTAAGCGCATGGTTCCACCTTTATTTTTTATTTTCTTTTGCTCCTCCATCATTGAAATCACAGCATCTTTCGTGTTTTCGTCCATTTCGGTACTGTGCGCATCTTTTAAGCCCAATACGTTTCTGCCAAATTCAATTACGGCACATTGCATACCCAAACAAATGCCAAAAAACGGTATATTTTTTTCGCGGATGTATTTAATTGCTTCTATTTTGCCTTCAATACCACGGCTACCAAAGCCCGGAGCAACTAAAACCCCATCAAGGCCTTTCAGTTTCTGTACCGCATTATCTTTGGTTAAACTTTCAGATGGTATATATTTTACATGCACTTTGCATTCATTTTTAGCTCCGGCATGTATAAATGCTTCCGAAATAGATTTATAGGCATCGGGTAACTCTACATATTTACCCACCAAGCCAATTTTTACTTCAGAAGTTGGGTTTTTCAAACGGCCTAAGAAATCTTTCCAGCTCTCCAAATCGGGTTCTACTTTGGCCGATAGTTTTAATTTCTTTAACACAATGCCATCTAAATTTTCTTTGCGCATCAATAAGGGCACATCGTAAATGGTACTGGCATCAATAGATTCAATTACGGCATTGGTATCAACGTTGCAAAAAAGTGCAATTTTATTGCGTATTTCAGCCGAAATATGATGTTCGGTACGGCAAACTAAAATATCGGGTTGTACCCCGTATTCTAATAATGTTTTAACCGAATGTTGGGTAGGTTTGGTCTTCAATTCACCCGCTGCAGCTAAATAAGGCACTAAGGTTAAGTGTATAACTAAAGCAGTTTGATGTCCCAGTTCCCAACGCAATTGACGTACAGCCTCTACATAAGGTAAAGACTCAATATCGCCTACCGTTCCGCCGATTTCAGTTATCACCACATCAAAATTGCCACTTTCACCCAATAAACGCATATTACGTTTAATCTCATCGGTTATGTGCGGTATTACTTGAACGGTTTTACCTAAATAGGCTCCTTCACGTTCTTTATTTATTACATTTTGGTAAATACGCCCAGTGGTAATGTTATTAGCCTGAGAAGTAGGCACGTTTAAAAAACGCTCGTAATGGCCTAAATCTAAATCGGTTTCAGCGCCATCTTCGGTAACATAACATTCACCATGTTCGTAGGGGTTTAATGTTCCGGGATCTATGTTGATGTAAGGGTCGAATTTTTGGATGGTTACACGGTAACCACGGGCTTGTAAGAGTTTGGCTAACGAAGCAGAAATAATGCCTTTACCTAACGATGAGGTAACGCCTCCCGTAACAAAAATGTATTTAGTCATGTTATTTAGTTTGTCGATTTTTTTAGGCTTTTGGAGCAAAAAAGAATCTATTTGTACGGGATTCAAATCTACGCCTTTTTTTAATTATCCACTAGCTTGTGGAGAAATTGGTGTTTGTGGATAAACCAAGCTGTAGTAAAGAAGAGGACTGAGGCAAATGGCAAGGTATTCCGTTATTTACACGTATATTTGAGTCCATTTTACATTTAACACCTTATTTTGACATTCTCCGATTTTCAGTTTGCCCCCGAAGTGCAGGAAGGCCTGCAAAGCATGGGTTATAAGAACCCAACTCCTATACAAACTCAAGCCATACCATTGGTGCTACAACACAAAGATTTAATTGCTTGTGCACAAACCGGTACGGGTAAAACCGCTTCCTATTTGTTGCCCATATTGCATCATATAGCTCAAACGGAGAAAAAGTATATCAATACACTTATTTTGGCCCCTACCAGAGAGTTAGCTCAGCAAATAGATCAGCAAGTAGAAGGCTTGGCTTATTTTGCTGGTATTAGCTCTATTGCAGTATACGGTGGTGGCGATGGTGCCATTTACGAAACCCAAAAAAGAGCCATGCGGGAAGGGGTTGATATTATTATAGCTACCCCAGGCCGCTTGATTGCGCATTTAAATTCGGGCGCTATCAATTTAGACTATTTACAACATTTGGTATTGGATGAAGCCGATAGGATGTTGGATATGGGATTTAGTGACGACATCATGCGTATCATTTCCTTTTTGCCAAAAAAACGTCAAACCCTACTATTTTCGGCTACTATGCCACCAAAAATTAAAGGTTTGGCAACCTCTATTTTACAGCAGCCAGAAGAAGTAACCATCTCTATTTCTAAGCCAGCAGAAGGCATTACACAACAAGCATACAATACCCACGATCATCAGAAATTGCCGCTTATCGAATCGTTGTTGAAAAACAAAACTTATAAGAGCGGCATTATTTTTTCGTCTACTAAAGATAAAGTGAAAGAGCTCGATAAAGCTTTTAGAAAAATTGGGATTCATGCAAAAGCTTTCCATTCAGATTTAGATCAATCGGAACGTGAGAGCTTATTGCAGGCGTTTAGAGCCCGTCAATTGCCTTTTTTAATTGGTACCGATGTGCTTTCAAGAGGTATTGATGTAGAAGGGATTGAATTGGTGGTTAATTTCGATGTACCACCCGATGCCGAAGATTATATTCACCGTATTGGCCGCACGGCTAGAGCAGCTACTACAGGTACCGCCATTACTTTTATTAATGAACGCGACCAGCGTAAATTTCAAGCTATTGAAAATTTAATTGGTAAAGTACTTGATAAATTGCCTCTACCCGAAGGATTGGGTGATGGGCCAGCCTATCAACCAGAATTAAAACGTTTTGATCCAAAAAGAAGCGGAAAAGGACCCTGGAAAAAACGTCCGCAGGCCAGCCGTTAAGCTTTAATTAAAATATAGTATGCGCTATAGCGTTAAAGGGTATGTTTTATCCTTTAAATCTATATGCTATGAAATGCCGATTACTTTTAGTGGCAGTGGCTTTGATGCTATTATCGAGCACAAGCTATGCCAAACCACGTGCTAAAACCTTAACTGCCGAGCACCAAGTCCGAATGGTACAAATTGATGCCCGAATACACGAAATTAAAGCTATGGATTTAGCATCGTTAAGTAGACAAGAACGCAAAGCGTTGCGTAAAGAAGTTATTCAATTGAAAAAAGAGGCAACTGGAATTGCAACAGGAGGTGTTTACCTTTCGGTTGCGGCTATTATTATTATTCTATTGGTGCTTATTTTGATTTTATAAGCCGCTTTTTTGAATATGCTGAATAATTTTTTCTAAATCTCCTGGAGTGTCTACCGCTTGAGTTTCTAGATTGGTTTCTACCGTGTGTATGGTGTAGCCATGTTCTAACCAACGCAATTGCTCTAGGCATTCAGTTTGTTCTAGCGGAGTAGGATGGAGGGCTCCAAGTTGTTTTAAAGTAGCTGTTTGGTATCCATAGATGCCAATATGTTTATAGAAAGTACCATTTTCTAACCATTTGCTTTCTTCCGCAGTTCTAACATGTGGTATGGCTTGCCGACTAAAATATATGGCCTGACCATTTAAACCACAAACCACTTTAGGCGTATTGGAATTGTGAAGTTCTTCTTGGCTACGAATTCGTTTTATAAGCGTAGCTATCAAAACATCCTCACTGGTTAATTTTCTGCCTAATAAATCTATTTGTTCGGGGTTAATAAGTGGTTCATCTCCTTGAATATTAATTACGGCATCAAAATCGGGAGTTAAGCTAATTACTTCCGCACAACGGTCGGTGCCACTTTCATGCGTAGCTGCGGTACGAATTACATTTCCGCCAAAAGCCAATACATGCGTTTCAATACGGGTATCGTCAGTGGCTACTACCACATCACTTAGAGTTTTAGCTTTTTTGGCTTGCTCATATACCCGCTGAATCATGCTTTTGCCCCAAATATCTGCCAGGGGCTTCCCTGGAAAGCGGCTAGATGCATAACGAGCTGGTATAATGCCTAAAATTTTCATGAAATAAATAAGTAGGGTAAGCAAGCAGCTGCAATTATTCCAATCGTGATAATCCAACTCCAGGGTTGAGCAAAGTTTAAGGTCCAGCCCCATCCATATCGTTTGGGTAACCATATATCGGGGTCAGCCGAATTATGATAAAATACGCCCAAAAACCAATTTTCTGAATCTTGTCTATCTATTGGCATATTCATGGACTTAAAATATCTTAAAATAAACCGTGAATTTCACGTTCAATGCTTTGGATGATGAAGCCTAGGTCTTCGGGGTTATTGGCAAAATCTAATTTATCCTTATCTAGCACCAATAATTTACCTTCTTTATAGTTATCTATCCATTTTTTGTATTTATCATTCAATTTAGAAAGATAATCTAGCCGAATACCACTTTCGTATTCGCGACCACGGCGTTGAATATTGTTCACCAATGTAGGCACAGATGCCTTCAAGTAAATTAATAAATCGGGTGGTTTTATGAATGAGGTAATGTTATCAAAAATAGCACGGTAGTTTTCGTAATCGCGGCTAGACATGAGGCCCATATCGTGCAAATTCTCTGCAAAAATATAAGCATCCTCATAAATAGTACGATCCTGAATAATGTTTTTATCACCTTGTTGCAACTCTATAAGTTGTTGGAACCGACTATTTAAAAAATAAATCTGAAGGTTAAAGCTCCAGCGTTTCATATCGCCATAAAAATCTTCTAGGTAGGGATTATTATCAACCGCCTCAAACTGGGCTTCCCAAGTAAAATGTTTTGATAATAGTTCGGTTAGGGTTGTTTTACCAGCTCCGATGTTTCCAACAATGGCAATGTGCATAGGGTATGTGCTTCTAAATATTTACGAAGGTTGAAATTACTAAAATTCTTTATTAGAACAAGTGGCGTAGGGGATATACTTAAAACTTTCTGAAGCCGATTAGTTCGCGAACCTCTTTAATAGTTTTACCCGCACTTTCACGGGCTTTTTCGGTACCTAAATTTGCCACTTTTTGTAAATAGGTGGTGTCTTTAGCCAAATCGTTTATGCGGTTGCGCATGGGAGCTGTAGCCAAAATAATATCTTCGGCAAGTTGCTTTTTAAAGTCGCCATAACGTATTTGTGCTTTGGCATAGGCCTCATCAAAATGTTGGTAGGTATCGGCCGTTGATACTACTTTTAAAATATCAAATAGATTTTGAATAACTTCTGGTTTTTGCTGATTTTCGGATGTAGGACCGCTATCGGTTACGGCACGCATTACTTTTTTGCGAATAGTTTCTTCATCATCGGCTAAATAAACGGCATTGTTTTCACCCTCCGATTTACCCATTTTACCCTTTCCATCCAATCCCGGAATTTTAACCAATTTTTCGGAAAAAGTGAAGGCGTATGGCTCTGGAAAATACTCGTTATTATACAGTCTATTAAATCGATTGCCAAAGGTTCGGGCCATTTCTAAATGTTGTTCTTGGTCTTTACCAACGGGGACCTTGGTGGCTTTATGAATTAAAATATCGGCTGCCATTAAAACCGGGTAGGTTAATAAACCTGCATTTACATTATCGGGTTGGGCACGAACTTTGTCTTTAAACGAGGTGCTGCGTTCCAATTCGCCCAAATAGGCGTTCATATTTAGGTATAAATACAGTTCGGCAATTTCCGGAACAGCTGATTGTACATAAAGCGTTGCTTTTTCCGGATCTAAACCGGCGGCTAAATATTCTACCAATACTTGTTTTACGTTTCCGTGTAAATCATCAGGCGTAGGATGGGTGGTTAGCGAATGGTAATCGGCAATAAAGAAAAAGCAATTGTAATCGTGCTGCATGCGTACAAAATTTTGCACGGCACCATAATAATTTCCTAAATGAAGTTTCCCGGTACTTCGAATACCACTTACAACAGTTTCCATAACACACGAAAGTAAGTATTTTTTCTATTTTTGAGGATGATGATTCGATTTTTGAAACGCATACACGCCTGTTGGTATATTTTTTCGGTAGTTTTTAGCTTCTTGTTATTCCTCCCATTTTTCTATTATTTTTCTAGAAAAGTAAGTAGATATCCTACATTAAATTGGTTTAGAAAAGGTTTTGCCTTTTTAAGTTCTGCTTTGGCAGGAGTGTTTTACAAGCATGTTTATGAAACAAATATTGTTTGGGAAAGACCCTTTATTGTATGTGCCAACCACACATCTAACTTAGATATTGCAGCCATTACAGGTTTAATGCAGGGTAATTTTGCTTTTTTGGGCAAAGAAGAATTGTTGCACAATCCGGTGTTTAGCATTTTTTTTAAAACTATAGATATTGCGGTAAATAGAGAAAGTAAAATAGCATCGTATAGAGCTTTTAAAAGAGCTGATGAGTACTTACAAAATGGATTAAGCTTGGTTATTTTTCCGGAAGGTAAAATTGGGTATGAATATCCACCAATTTTACATCCGTTTAAAAATGGGCCCTTTCGTTTGGCCATTGAACGTGGTATTCCCATCATTCCTGTAACCATCGATAGTTTATGGGAATTAATGTGGGACGATGGATTTGTACATGGTAGCAAGCCGGGTGTACGAACCCTATTTGTACATGCACCGATAGAAACTACCGGAATGACTGCTGATGATGCCGATACGCTGAAAGAATTGGTTTATGCAAAACTGCAAGAAAATTCCTTCACAAAATCATAAGCAATTGTAACAAATAGCGCTATGGTGCTGTCTTAAGAATAAAAAACAACCATGTCAAAAGAAGATTTAATTCTGATTACCGATATAGGCCGTAAATACGTAATTGGTGCAGAAACCATTCACGCTTTAAAATCGGTTACGTTAACCATTAAAAAAGGCGAATTTGTAGCCTTAATGGGCCCTTCCGGGTCTGGTAAATCTACCTTGATGAATATTTTAGGTTGTTTAGATACGCCTACCAAAGGAGAATATATTTTAAACGGCATTAATGCTAGCGAAATGACCGACAGTGAATTGGCCGAAGTGCGAAATCAAGAGATTGGCTTCGTTTTTCAAACCTTTAATTTATTACCTCGTTCATCTGCTAAAGAAAATGTAGCCTTGCCTTTGGTCTATGCCGGGGTAAAAAAAGAAGATCGGGATAAACGTGCCATTAAAGCGCTAGAAAATGTGGGTTTAGGCAATCGGGTAGATCATAAACCAAACGAACTTTCGGGTGGACAGCGCCAACGTGTGGCTGTTGCTCGTGCTTTAATTAATAATCCATCTATTATTTTAGCCGATGAGCCTACTGGAAATTTAGATTCTAAAACATCAGTAGAAATAATGGCTTTAATAGAAGATATTCATGCCAAAGGAAATACTATTATTTTGGTTACCCACGAAGAAGATATTGCCAAACATGCACACCGAATAGTGCGCATGCGTGATGGTTTAATTGAAAGCGATACACTCAATAAAAAAATTACCTCGGTAAAGGACCGCTTGAAAGAACTAGCCGAATAAAAAAAGCCCCCCGAATTTCGGGTGGCTTTTTTTATGATTAACACATAACAATTAAAACAAGGGTTCTTCATCTATATCGTCCATTCTTGATGGTTTGATGATAAAATTATTCGGTTTTTCAAAACTCTGTGAAGGAGCAATGCCTGCCATGGGGTCTGTAGTGCCAAAGTTAGTTCCACTACTATAATCATCCTCCAAATCAACAAATTTAACATACTTGCCTACAAATCGTAACGGAACGGTTCCTGTTTCACCGTTACGATGTTTGGCAATAATTACTTCGCCAATACCAACGTTTGAGCGGCCTTGTTCGTCTTCTTCAAATCCATAGTATTCTGGGCGGTATAAAAACAACACCATATCAGCATCTTGCTCAATAGAGCCCGATTCACGTAAATCGGAAAGCATGGGTCTTTTGCTACCACCTGGCCGGTTTTCAACAGCACGACTCAATTGCGATAAGGCAATTACCGGTACATTTAATTCTTTAGCTACCGATTTAAGCGCTCTAGAAATGCTACCAATCTCTTGCTCACGATTTCCATTTTTTCCATCACCTTTACCATGCATCAATTGCAAATAATCTACAATAATCATTTGGATATCGTACTGCGCTTTTAAGCGACGGCATTTGGCTCTAAACTCAAAAATATTAAGTGCTGGCGTATCGTCAATAAACAGTGGAGCTTCGGTTAATTTACCAATTTTAGAGTGCAATTGTTGCCATTCCCATTCGGCCAAATTTCCTTTTCTAATTTTTTCTTGTTCAATTTCAGTTTCGCCCGAAATTAAACGATTTGTTAATTGTAGCGACGACATTTCTAGCGAAAATACCACCACAGGTTTGTTAAACTGAACGGCTGCATTTCGTGCACAGCTTAAAACAAAAGCCGTTTTACCCATAGCGGGGCGTGCCGCAATAATTACTAAATCGGACGGTTGCCAGCCTGATGTTATTTTATCTAAAGCGGTAAAACCAGAAGGTACACCGGTAAGGCCATCTACTTTATCTTTTAGTTTTTCAAGGGTATCTAACGATTCACGTAAAATGTCGTCCATCTTTCTTGAATCTCTACGTAAATTGTTTTGCGCAATTTCGAACAGATTTTTTTCTGCATGATCAAGTAAATCGAAAATATCGGTCGTGTCTTCGTAGGCATTGCTGATAATTTCGGTAGATATTTTTATGAGTTCACGCTGAATAAATTTTTGAGAAATAATGCGTGCATGGTATTCAATATTTGCTGCCGAGGCCACTCGGTTAGTAAGTTCAGTAATATAATAGGCACCGCCAATAAGTTCTAAATTGCCTTGTTGACGTAATTGAGCGGTTACGGTTAAAATATCAACTGGAGATGATTTTTGGAACAACGTTTGAATAGCCTCAAATATTTTTTGGTGACTATCTTTATAAAAAACCTCGGGCTTTAAAATATCTATAACAGCAGATAAGGCATCTTTTTCGAGCATTAGGGCACCCAAAACCGCTTCTTCTAAATCGAGGGCTTGAGGCGGAAGTTTGCCTAAACCACTTACCAAATTATTTAATCGGGTACGGGTTGGTGCATTTGTTCGCGTATTTTCTCTGTTAAAATCTTGTTCGTTTTCGGTGCTCATGATTTCAAAAATATAGAATTAGCTGGTAGAGTTGTTGTTAAGTTCTGCACACGCTTAAGGTACGAAAATTTCAATATGCCTATATGTTCATTTTTTTAAAGGTGGTTTTCCACAAGCCATGTGAATAAGCTGTTAGCAATAGGCATAAAATGCATTATATAGCGTTTAATGCACCATGTGTAAAATTTTGATTGTTGTTGAAAACAGCTTTAACCTTTAGTTTAAAATTACGATTAATAGCCGGTTTTTTAAAATATATGTACCTTTGAAACTTATAATCTAAGCCATGTATACATCTTCATTTCTACCTAAACGAGAAAACAATCAATTGGTATTTGGCATACGTGCTGTTATAGAGGCGATTAAAAGTGGCCAAGAAATGGAAAGTATTTACATTCAGCGGGGCTTACGAGGAGAATTGTTTCATGAGCTTAGAGAGTTGATGAACGAATATCAACTGAGTGCCCAATTGGTGCCGGTAGAAAAATTGAATCGTTTAACGGCTAAAAACCACCAGGGCGTTGTGGCTTTTATATCGCCAATTACGTATCACCAAATAGAAGATATTATTCCAGCCATATATGAAAAAGGCGAAACGCCGCTTATTTTGGTGTTAGATGGCATTACCGATGTGCGAAATATGGGTGCCATAGCCCGTACGGCTGCTTGCTCTGGTGTACATGCACTGGTTGTTCCAATAAAAGGATCTGCGCAAATCAATCCGGATACAATTAAAACCTCGGCAGGGGCCTTGTATACCCTACCAGTTTGCCGCCACGATAATTTGCAAAAAGTAGCTCGTTTCTTACAAGCATCTGGTTTGCAATTGGTAGCTTGTACCGAAAAAACAGAGGAGTTTTTATATACACCAGATTATACCGGTCCAACGGCCATTATTATGGGATCAGAAGATGATGGTATTTCCGATGAATTGATCCGAATTTCTGATCATTTAGCCAAAATCCCCCTTTTTGGAGAAATAGAATCGTTAAATGTATCCGTTTCGGCAGGGGTAATTTTATACGAAGCTGTTCGCCAGCGGATTCAGGCTAAATAAAGTCTGGCCCAAAACGCTCTTTTACGTCCGCTACTATTTTCTTTACATTTTGCTCTTCATCTCTTGGGCAAATGAGTAGCATGTTATGCTGTTCTACTACAATAAAGTCATGTAAGCCCTGTAAAACCACCAATTTATTTTTGGGTACGTGCACCATACAGTTCGAAGAATCATACATCATAACGCTTTTTTCGGGCACTACGGCATTGCCCACATAATCTTTCTCAGACAATTCATAAACCGATGCCCATGTACCTAAATCAGACCAGCCAAAGGCAGCAGGAGTAACGTATACATTATCCGCTTTTTCCATAATCCCATAATCAATAGAGATATTGGTGCACTGATAATAAGCTGTTTGGATAAATTCACGCTCTTTAGGACCATTGTAAGCTCCAATGCCTTCTTTAAAAATTTGGTTCATTTCCGGTAAGTGCAAAGCAAAAGCATGCAGTATGTTTTTAACTGACCATACGAAAATACCCGCATTCCATAGAAAATCGCCGCTTTGTAAAAACGTTTTTGCTATCTCTAAATCGGGTTTTTCAGTGAAGGTTTTTACCTTAAAAACGTTCTCATTTAATGCTTTGGTGGTGTATTGAATGTAGCCATAACCCGTATCGG
The DNA here is from genome assembly GCA_026390835.1 of Sphingobacteriales bacterium. GTDB lineage: Bacteria > Bacteroidota > Bacteroidia > Sphingobacteriales > Sphingobacteriaceae > JAIPAN01. Next base: position 138,520 of record JAPLFD010000008.1, on the reverse strand, counting down.
GTCTAGAAGGTTTAATACCCAATGTGATTAAACAATCTTCGGTACTAGCGGTGTATAAAGAATTGATAATTACTTCTTTAAATACGTCTTCTTCAAGTATTAAATGGTCTGAAGGAGCTACTACTACCACCGCATCTGGATTTATTTGGCGTATTTTATACATCGCATAGGCAATACAAGGTGCGGTATTCCGCATCACAGGTTCTGTTAAAACTTGTTTATCGGTAATAGTTGGTAATTGCTCTTTTACCAAATTAAGGTATTGATCATTCGTAGCAATAAAAATATTTTCCTGCGGAATAAACTTCGCAAAACGATCGTAAGTGCTTTGTATAAGGGTTTTGCCAGTTCCTAAAATATCAATAAATTGCTTTGGATGGGCAGTTCTGCTGATGGGCCAAAACCGACTTCCAACTCCACCAGCCATTATTAATACATAGTAATTCTTCATGCTTGAGAATTAGATAATTCCTTCTTTTAGTAAATCGTGAAGATGCACAATGCCAGCATAAACCCCATTTTCGAGTACCAAAATTTGAGAAATATGAAGGGATCTCATCTGTTGTAACGCATCTACGGCTAAAGCACTAGCATCAATTGTTTTTGGGTTTTTCCCCATAATATCCTTGGCGGTAAATGTTTCCGAAAACTGCCCTTTTTCTAACATTCTACGAATATCTCCATCGGTAATTACACCTACTAAATTAGAATTTTCTACTACAGCAGCAGCTCCTAATCGGTTTTTTGTAATTTCTAATAATACCTCTTTTACCGGTGTGTTTGAAGTAACCTGTGGTTTTTCGTTTTGGGCAGCTAAATCACCAACTTTTAAGTATAAACGTTTACCTAAGGCACCTCCGGGATGAAAACGAGCAAAATCTGCACTCGTAAACGCTCTACTTTCTAGCAAACATACCGCTAAAGCATCGCCCATAGCTAGTTGTGCAGTGGTGCTGGTGGTAGGAGCTAAATTATGTGGACAAGCTTCTTGAGCAGTAGTGGTATCTAGTACCAAATTGGCCTGTTTAGCCAAAAAAGAATTCGTATCGCCTACTATGCCAATCAATATATTTCCAGCTTGTTTTAATAGGGGAGTAAGTACTTTAATTTCGGGTGTATTGCCACTTTTAGAGATACATATAACCACATCATCTTGCTGAATCATACCTAAATCACCATGAATGGCATCTGCAGCATGCATAAATAAAGCAGGAGTGCCCGTAGAATTCAGTGTAGCTACAATTTTTTGGGCTATAATAGCACTTTTACCAATACCGGTTATCACAACACGTCCTTTGCTAGTTAAAATGGCATTTACCGATTTTACAAAGTCGATGTTTAGGCTATCGGAAACTTGCTGAATACCTTCAATTTCGAGCTTTAAGGCATTTTTTGCCAAGCTAAGTATATCGTCTCTTTCTTTCAAGTGTAATATTTTTAGAGAATTGCTGATAATCCGACAAATTTATGTTATTTTCAGAGTTAATATTACACAAATCTCAATATTTCCCTTTAAGGGCATCCAATGGAGGTAAAAAAGTCATTATTTGACAACTTACAGCATTTCTTTGGCTTTGATAATTTCAAAGGCGAACAGGAAGCAATTATTACAAGTATTTTGCAAAAGCAAGATAGCTTTGTGATTATGCCTACTGGCGGCGGTAAGTCTATTTGCTATCAATTACCTGCTTTAATGAGTGAGGGTACTGCCATTGTTATTTCGCCTTTAATTGCCTTGATGAAGAATCAGGTAGATCAATTAAGAGCATTTGGGGGCAATAATCACATTGCTCATTTTCTAAATTCATCGCTCAACAAAACAGAAATTACACAGGTTAAACAAGATATTTTAAAAGGCGATACCAAATTACTTTATGTAGCACCCGAATCTTTAGCTAAAGCTGAGAATATGGAATTCTTAAAACTCATTCCTATTTCATTTGTAGCAGTTGATGAGGCACATTGTATTTCAGAATGGGGTCACGATTTCAGACCCGAATACCGTAAAATACGTCAAGTCATTAATATTCTAGGTGAAGATATTCCCATTATTGCTCTAACGGCTACGGCTACACCTAAAGTGCAGCAAGATATTCAGAAGAACTTACAAATGACTGATGCAGTTTTATATAAGTCATCGTTTAATAGACCTAATTTATACTACGAAGTACGTCCAAAGAGAGATGTAGTGAAAGAGATGATTCGCTACATTAAAACTCAGCCCGGAAAATCGGGTATTGTATATTGTTTAAGCCGTAAAAAAGTAGAGGAAATAGCCGAGGCTCTCAAATTAAATGGCATAAAAGCTTTGCCATATCATGCTGGCTTAGAACCCAAAACCCGTGCCGATACACAGGATGCTTTTTTAATGGAAGATGTGGATGTGATTGTGGCTACCATTGCCTTTGGTATGGGTATTGATAAACCCGATGTACGTTTTGTAATACACCACGATATTCCGAAAAGTATGGAAGGTTACTACCAAGAAACAGGTAGAGCTGGCAGAGATGGTGGTGAAGGCGTATGTGTAGCTTTTTATTCAGAAAAAGATATTGATAAACTGACCAAGTTTATGAAAGATAAGCCCGTTTCTGAAAGAGAAATTGGTACCCAAATTTTAAAAGAAGTAATAGATTATTCTGAATCTGCTGTATGCCGACGTAAGCAAATACTGCATTATTTTGGCGAAAATTTTAATGAAACGGGCTGTAATGGCATGTGTGATAATTGTCGTAACCCTATTCAGCATTTCGATGCCGAAATTCACTTACACAAACTACTTACCTTTATAAATGAGGTAGGTGAAAAATTCGACGATTTGTATTACCTAAACGTGATGCTGGGTATCGACAATCAACAAATATCATCTTACAATCACAACCAACACGAATTTTTTGGCTCAGGTAAAGACGAGGGAGAATTGCTTTGGAAATCCCTTATTAGACAGGCCGTTTTAAATAATTTTTTATTTAAGGATATAGATAATTACGGCTTATTAAAGTTTACCAAACTGGGTAAAAACTTTATCGATAATCCGCATTCGCTGCGTTTTGTGCTAAACAAACCCATGGAAAGTACCGAGGAAGATAACGATGAACAAGCCGCACAAGGCACCGCAGCGTTAGATACTGAATTACTTCAACTGCTCAGAGATTTGCGCAAGAAAATATCTAAACAGCAAAATTTGCCACCTTTCGTTATTTTTCAAGACCCTTCTTTGGAGGAAATGTGTACACATTATCCTATCAATTTAGAGGAGTTGAAGCAAATATCGGGTGTTGGAAATGGTAAAGCCTCAAAATTTGGTTCCCCCTTCGTATCACTTATTAAGAGCTACGTAGAAGAAAATGATATCGATCGTCCGATTGATTTAGTGATTAAGAGTGCGGCCAATAAATCGGCTTTAAAAGTATCTATTATCCAAAATATCGATCGCCAATTGGCCTTAGAAGATATTGCTTCAGCCAAAGGTTTAAGTTATGCAGATATATTGAACGAAATTGATATGATAGTAAATTCGGGTACCAAGCTGAATTTAAACTATTATATTGATGAAATGATTGATGAAGATAGACAAGACGAAGTTTATGATTATTTTCGTCAAGCAGAAAACGACACCATTGACAATGCCCTAAACGAATTGGGTGAAGAAGATTACACACGTGAAGAAATTCAGTTAATGCGTATCAAATTTTTATCAGAACTAGGAAATTAAATGACTATTCAGAACATTCCCCAAATCAAATTTACCGATAGTAAAAACTTCTTTTTAATGGCCGGACCATGTGCTATTGAAAGCGAAGATATGGCTCTACGTATTGCAGAGCGTATAATTACCATAACCGATAAATTACACATACCCTATATTTTTAAAGGTTCGTACCGTAAAGCCAATCGTTCTAGAGTAGATTCTTTTACGGGTATTGGCGATGAAAAAGCCTTGAAAATATTGGCCAAAGTGAGTAAAGAATTTGGCGTACCTACTGTAACTGATATACACGAAAGTAGCGAAGCTGCCATGGCCGCAGCCTATGTAGATGTATTGCAAATTCCTGCGTTTTTATGCCGCCAAACCGATTTGTTGGTAGCTGCTGCCAAAACCGGAAAAGTAATTAATATTAAAAAAGGGCAATTTTTATCGGCAGGTTCTATGAAATTTGCCGTAGATAAGGTAAAAGATTCGGGCAACCCAAATGTAATTTTAACCGACCGGGGCAATACCTTCGGCTACCAAGATTTAATAGTTGATTTTAGAGGCATTCCGGAAATGCGTGAATTTGGCGTACCGGTAGTAATGGACTGCACACACTCGTTGCAACAACCCAATCAGGGTTCAGGTGTTACAGGCGGCAAACCTGCTTTAATTGAAACCATTGCCAAGGCTGCTATTGCAGTTGGGGCCGATGGCTTATTCATTGAAACTCATCCAGAACCGTCGCAAGCCAAATCCGATGGAGCCAATATGCTTCATTTAGATAATTTAGAAACACTATTAACCAAATTGGTTCGTATTCGCGAAGCTATTTTGTAAAACTATATTTCATAAAAAAGCCCCATTAGTTTCACTAACGGGGCTTTTTATTTTTACAAATTGGAAATTATACTCGGTAATTATCCGCTTTCCAGTTTTTAATTTCTAGTTTAATAGCTTTTTCAGATAAGCCTTCTTTAGCTGCTTTTTCAGCTAGTTTCGGAAATTCTGCATCCGAAGCAAAACGCAAACCAACAATCTGACGTATGGTTAATGCATTAGGTAAGGCCTTTCCAGTTAACACATAATGTCTAAAATTTTCTTCGGCACGTATAGCTCTGTCTTGTGCTTTTAATGAGAATGATCGGGTAAAAGCGGTAAGAAATACAGCAATTAGAAATAATAAGCAAATTAACGCAGCAGAATAATGCGCTTCAGTATAACCAGAGCGATATAGGTTTACAAAAGAGCCACCTAAGCCTGCTAATAATAAAGGGGTTAAAACATAATGGTATCCTGGTACCATGCGTGCGTGATTTTTGAAGTTTTGTTCCATAGTGTTTTTTTAAGGGATGTTTAAATATTTATGCGTTTGTAAAGAGATTTCCCAGCGGGGATTTTCTTTTACATAGTCAATAATTAAAGGCGTAATTTCTGCCGCTTTCGACCATTCGGGTTGAAGGTACAACTTTGTGTTGGGAGAAACGTGTTGGGCATGTTCTTCTGCCCAAACAAAATCTGATGTATTAAATACAATTACCTTTAATTCGCCAGCCAATGGCAAAATTTCGGGACGTGGACCTTTGAATTTCTTTGGCGAAAGACAAATCCAATCCCAATGCCCAGAAAGGGGATAGGCCCCTGAAGTTTCTATAAAGGTTTTAATGCCTCGTTTTTGCAATTCGGTAGTTAGGTAGTCTAAATTGTATAAAAGTGGTTCTCCACCAGTAATTACAACCGTTTTACTAGGAAAGCTTTCGGCATTTTTTACAATTTGGTCGGCCGAGGTTAGCGGGTGTAATTCTGCATTCCAGCTTTCTTTCACATCGCACCAATGGCAACCCACATCGCAACCGCCTAAACGAATAAAATAAGCAGCTTTACCGGTATGAAAACCCTCTCCCTGAATGGTATAAAATTCTTCCATTAAGGGCAATAGCGTGCCATCTTCGGGAACCTGTTGAGCCATATTTATGCGTAAATAGATTTATTTGCGGCCGCTAGGGTATTTTTTAGCAAACCAATAATGGTTAGGAGGCCCACACCACCTGGTACTGGAGTTATCCACGAACATTTTGGAGCTACCTGCTCAAAATCTACATCGCCATATAATTTATAACCCGATTTGGTATTTTCAGATACTTCTCGGTTCATGCCCACATCAATAACTACCGCTCCAGTTTTTACCATATCGGCGGTAATAAAATTCTTTTTGCCAATGGCTACTACCAAAATATCGGCTTTTTGTGTGTATTCAGCAATGTTGGCGGTTTTGCTGTGGCACAACGTTACGGTGCAATTGCCGGGCTGGCCATTACGAGCCATTAAAATACTCATGGGTAAGCCCACAATTTGGCTTCGGCCAACCACTACACAATGTTTGCCGGTAGTCTCAATGCCGTATTCTTCTAAAAGCAGGGTAATACCATAAGGTGTTGCCGGAATAAAACAAGGCAAATTGCGTTGCATCCGACCTAAATTAATGGGATGAAAGCCATCAACATCTTTGCGGTAATTAATGGCATCGGTCACTTTTTCGGCATCAATTTGATTTGGTAGAGGTAATTGTACAATTAAGCCGTCTACTTCACCATCTCTATTTAATTTTTCAATTTGAGAGAGTAACTCCGCTTCGGTAACCGTTTCGTTAAAACGGATGAGCGTAGATTGGAAGCCAACGGCTTCGCAATTTTTCATTTTGCTAGCCACGTAAGTTTCACTACCACCATCGTTGCCAACTAAAATGGCTACCAAATGTGGTTTTCGGCCAATTTGCTGACTAACTAGGGCTGCTTCGGCAGCCAATGCTAGCTTAAGCTTTTCTGATACCTTTTTTCCGTCGAGTAATTGCATCATACTTAATCGAGTTTTAATACCGCCATAAAGGCCGATTGAGGAATTTCTACATTACCCACTTGGCGCATGCGTTTCTTTCCTTTTTTCTGTTTTTCTAATAATTTACGCTTTCTAGAAATATCGCCACCATAACATTTAGCAGTTACATCTTTACGTAAAGCACTTATTGTTTCACGAGCAATAACTTTTGCACCAATAGAGGCTTGAATTTTAATTTCAAATTGTTGACGAGGAATTAATTCTTTCAGCTTTTCGCAAATCTTTTTTCCAAATTCGTAGGCATTACTGCGGTGAATTAGCGATGAAAGCGCATCAACAGGCTCATCATTCAATAGCATATCTAAGCGTACCAAATCTGATTTTCGGTAACCTGTTTGGTGGTAATCGAATGATGCGTAGCCCTTAGAAATGGTTTTTAAGCGATCGTAGAAATCGAATACAATTTCGCCCATGGGCATTTCAAATACCAATTCTACCCGATCGGAGGTTAAGTACGATTGATTGACAATAACGCCTCTTTTTTGAATACAAAGTGACATTACTGAACCCACAAATTCGGCTTTGGTAATAATATTGGCTTTAATAAATGGCTCTTCTACATATTCCAATTTGCTTGGGTCGGGTAAATCGGATGGATTGTGTACTTGCAATTCGTCGCCCTTGGTGGTATAGGCCTTGTACGATACGTTGGGTACGGTAGTAATTACCGTCATGTTGAACTCACGCTCTAAACGTTCTTGGATAATTTCCATGTGCAACATACCCAAGAAACCGCAACGGAAACCAAAACCTAAGGCAGCAGATGATTCGGGCTCAAAAACTAACGATGCATCGTTTAGCTGCAATTTGTGCATGCTTTCGCGTAGTTCTTCGTAATCATCAGTATCTACAGGATAAATACCAGCAAATACCATGGGTTTTACCTCTTCAAATCCTTGAATGGCTACAGTTGAGGGGCGCTCTACGTTGGTAATTGTATCACCAACCTTCACTTCTCTTGCTTCTTTAATTCCAGATATGATATAGCCTACATCTCCTGTTTTAATTACATCCTTAGGCTCTTGGTTGAGTTTTAAGGTACCAATTTCTTCAGCGTAGTATTCTTTTCCGGTAGCTACAAATTTTACTTTGTCACCTTTTCTAATTTCGCCATTTACCACTTTGAAATAGGCAATAATGCCTCTAAAAGAATTGAAAACAGAATCGAAAATTAAGGCTTGTAATTCTCCGGTTGGTTCGCCCACCGGTGGTGGTACCCGTTCTACAATGGCCCGTAAAATATCCTCAATACCCAAACCAGTTTTACCCGATGCTGCAATAATTTCTTCTCGTTTACAACCAATTAAGTCAACAATTTGGTCTTTTACCTCTTCGGGCATGGCTCCGGGTAAATCCATTTTATTTAAAATAGGAATAATTTCAAGTTCGTGTTCTAAAGCCAAATATAAATTGGAAATAGTTTGTGCCTGAATCCCTTGAGCAGCATCTACAATCAATAAAGCCCCTTCACAAGCTGCAATAGAACGCGAAACTTCGTACGAAAAATCGACGTGACCTGGGGTGTCAATTAAATTGAATACGTATTCTTGACCATCAACCTTATAATTCATTTGAATGGCGTGACTCTTAATGGTTATACCACGTTCACGCTCCAAATCCATATTATCTAACAATTGCGCTTGTGCTTCTCGTTTGGTGATGGTATTGGTATATTCTAACAATCGATCGGCTAAAGTGCTTTTTCCGTGATCGATGTGGGCTATAATACAAAAATTACGTATGTGCTTCATGGAGTGGCAAAGATAGGGTATTCGGGGCAATTTTTGAACCCCAAAATGCGCTTGTTTACGCTTTTAAAATTTAACCCTAAATTCGCCAAATGAATCGTTTTGATGCCGTAATTATTGGAGGTGGTGCTTGTGGTCTAATGTGTGCCGTACAAGCGGGTTATTTGGGTAAAAAAACACTTATTTTAGAGCGTAATAATCGGGTAGGAGCTAAAATTTTAATTTCGGGTGGCGGACGTTGCAACTACACGAATGTGTATACCGAGGCTGAAAATTTCACTTCAGACAACCCGCACTTCTCCAAATCGGCATTTTCGCAATGGACGGTAGGAGATACCATCGTTTTTTTTGAAACTAATGGTATACATGGTGCAGAGAAAACACTTGGTCAACTATTTCCTACCACCAATAAAGCCAAAGATATTGTGGCAGTTTTCGAAAATCTTTGCGCCGATTTAGGTCAAGAAATTAAACTAGAAGCCGAAGTTAAAAGCATAAAACAAATCGCCAATGGCTTTGAAGTAGAATATATGCAGCAGGGTAAGTTAGTTAAGATGGAGGTTCCAAAAGTAGTATTGGCTTCAGGAGGTTTACCCATTGCTAAATTAGGTGCTAGCGATTTTGCGCTCAAAACTGCGAAATCTTTTGGCATGCATTTAACAGACACCGCCCCGGCTTTGGTGCCTTTAACCATTACCGGTAAAGATGCCGATTGGTACGCACAATTATCGGGGAATAGCGTGTATTGCGAAGTATCTACCGAAGAAATTAGTTTCAAAGAAAATATTCTATTTACACATTGGGGGCTTAGTGGACCAGCTATTTTACAAATTTCGAGCTATTGGCGCCCAGGTCAAAGCATTGAGCTTAATTTATTGCCCGACGAATCAATCTTGGAACGCATTTCGCAACAACGGGCTAATCAGGGTAAACAGAGTTTGCGTACCTTCCTATCCAACATCTATACAAAAAAGCTAGCCGATGGTTTTGGTAAATTTTTGCCCTTAGAAACCAATTTAGCATCCCTAACCAAAGCCGATTTAGAGAACATTGAGCAATTTATTCATCATTTTACCGTAAAACCAGCCGGCGATAAAGGCTACGATAAAGCCGAAGTAATGCGTGGCGGCATTTCAACCGATGAACTTTCTTCCAAAACGCTAGAAGCTAAAAAAGTACCCGGTTTATTTGCCGGTGGCGAATGCGTGGATGTAACGGGTTGGCTGGGAGGCTACAATTTCCAATGGGCTTGGGCTAGCGGCTATGTCATTGCCCAACATATTTAAAGCCCATTCTTTTAGTTAAATTTGATCCATGACCATACATCAGGTATTAAAACAGTATTGGGGCTACGATGCCTTCCGTGCTTTGCAGGAAGAAATTGTGCAATCGGTATTGGAAGGCAAAGATACTTTGGCCTTACTGCCAACGGGTGGTGGTAAATCGATTTGTTTTCAGGTGCCTGCTTTGGTACAGCCGGGAATTTGCGTGGTGGTTTCCCCTTTAATTGCCTTAATGAAAGATCAAGTGGAGAACTTAAAGGTTCGGGGCATTGAAGCCGTAGCCATTGTATCGGGCATGAGCAAAAGAGAGGTTGATATTTTATTGGATAATTGTGTGTATGGTAAAATCAAATTTCTATATATTTCTCCTGAGCGTTTAAGTTCACCCTTAGTACAGGAGCGCATTCGGCACATGAATGTAAACTTATTTGCTATTGATGAGGCTCATTGTATTTCGCAATGGGGTTACGATTTCAGGCCGCCTTATTTGCAACTAGCCGAATTACGCGAATTGCATCCGAAGGTACCCATATTGGCATTAACCGCCACAGCAACCCAACAAGTAGCGGATGATATTGTGTCGAAATTGGTTTTCAAAAAGGGTTTTCAGATATTTCGTAAATCTTTTGAACGCACCAATTTAAGCTATGTGGTGGCTAATGAAGAAAACAAGTTGAAGCGCTTACTCAAATTGGTGAACACTGTAAAAGGCAGTGGTATTGTATATGTGCGTAACCGAAGAGAAACACAGGAACTAGCTCGTCAGTTAGCCCTAGAAGGCATTAAAGCCGATTTTTACCATGCAGGCCTAGCTGCTGAAGTGCGGTCACAAAAACAAGACGATTGGAAAGCCAATAAATTGCGGGTTATAGTGGCCACCAATGCTTTCGGCATGGGTATTGATAAACCCGACGTGCGTTTTGTAGCACATATGGATTTACCCGAAAGCCTGGAAGCGTATTATCAAGAAGCTGGTCGTGCCGGTAGAGACGAAAAAAAGTCCTATGCTGTACTTTTATATAACGATGCGGATGTGAAGGCTTTAGAGCGAAAACTAGCCCAAGGAAGCCCAAGCTTAGCAGACATACAAGTTGTTTATCATCAATTGGGCAATCATTTTCAAGTGGCTTACGGAGCCGGAGAGGGTTTATTATTTCCTTTTGATCTAGCAGATTTTTGCAAAAAATATAAGTTAGAGCCCATAAAAACCATAAATATTTTAAAAGTGCTTAGTCTCGAAGGGTATATCGGTTTAACAGAAAGCGTGTATTTGCCATCTCGATTGCAAGTTATAGTTGATTATGAGGCTTTATATAGTTTCCAGCTAAGTAATGCCGCTTATGAGCCGCTTTTAAAAACCCTGCTGCGATCGTATGGCGGCTTGTACGATCAGTACGTGCCCATTAAAGAGCAAGATTTGGCAAAACGTTTGCAAATTACTGCTAGCCAAGTCGCTCAGATGCTCACTAAGCTGAACGATATGCAATTGATTGCCTACGAGCCCAAAACCGATCAACCTCAAGTCCAATTTCTACGTTCACGAGTAGATAGGGCTCATTTAGGCATCGATTATACCTTCCTAGCCCAGCGCCAAGCCATCTACCAAAAGCAAGTAGAAAGTGTGCTCCACTATGTGAACAAACCCATTTGCAGATCACAACAACTTTTAAATTATTTTGATGAGCTTACGAAAGAGAAGTGTGGGGTGTGTGATGTATGTATCGGTGCCCGCAAAAAGAATCCGGATGTAAAACTCAAAAATGCAATTTTAGAAATAGTAAGCAAAAACCCACTTTCTATAACTGATTTGGTAGATATGTTAACAGATAGTACAGTAGAACATCGTCTTTCATTTATTCGTAGTTTGGTAGATGATGGAAAACTCATTTTGAAAAATGATGTACTATATTCTGGCTAATTTCTCGATTTTTAATATTATACCTACATTAGTTAATGCAAGAAAAAAATAACCCCAAAGTAATTAAAGCATGGGCCTATTTCGATTGGGCAAATTCAGCCTATAGCCTCGTTATTACTTCTACTATTTTTCCGGTTTATTATACTGCAATTACCACCACCAAAGAGCACGGAGATAAAGTACTTTTCTTCGGTAAATGGTTTGTAAATACCGCATTAAGTAACTATGCTATGGCAGTAGGTTATTTAATGATGGTTTTTTTGCTTCCCATTCTCTCTTCCGTTTCCGATTACCATGGCAATAAGAAAAGTTTCATGAAATTTTTCACCTATTTGGGTGGTTTAGCGTGTATAGGTTTGTTTTTCTTTAAGTTAGAAACCTTGGAGTTAGGCGTTATTTTGTTTGCCCTGGCCGCTGTTGGCTGGATTGGTGGTGCCTTGTTTTACAATTCCTACTTACCCGAAATTGCCACGCCCGATCATCAAGATAAAGTAAGTGCGCAAGGCTTTGCTTGGGGCTATATTGGCAGTGTTATTTTGCAAATTATTTGCTTCATCTTTGTGTTAATGCCCGATACCTTTGGTATTACTGATCCTTCCTTTCCTGCTCGTTTATCTTTCTTATTAGTAGGACTGTGGTGGATAGGCTTTGCTCAAATTACATTTAAGCACTTGCCAAACGGCAGTACGAATTACGATAAAGTTAATAAAAACCTGATTCATAGTGGTTTTCAAGAATTACATAAAGTATGGCTTCAGGTAAAAGAGATGCGTACGCTTAAGTTTTTCTTAGCTGCATTCTTCTTTTACTCCATGGGGGTACAAACCATTATGTTGGTGGCAGCCAATTTTGGAGAAAAAATACTTCATTTAGGAGCGCCGAAACTAATAATCACCATTTTATTAATCCAGTTATTAGCTATTCTAGGTGCCTATCTAATGTCATATATGGCTAGTAAATTTGGCAATTTTAATGTACTCATATTTGTTGTTCTTATTTGGATATTTGTTTGTATTACGGCCTATTTCATTACCAGCGAATATCAATTTTATGGGTTGGCTTGCGTAGTTGGTTTAGTTATGGGCGGCATACAATCCTTATCACGCTCCACCTACTCCAAATTATTACCTGAAAATACGCCAGATACCGCTTCTTTTTTCAGTTTTTACGATGTAACCGAGAAATTAGCTATTGTAATAGGCTTATTTAGTTTTGGCTATATCGAAGAATTTACGGGTAATATGCGTAATTCAGCTGTAACACTCACCACCTTTTTCAGTTTGGGCTTGGTATTTCTAGTACTTATTTCGCTGCAAAAACGTAAAAAAATAGCCAACTAATACAGATTTTTCAGACCTTTGCCGAACATCCTGTTGAAATGACCGTAGAACTATTTATACCTTGCTTTATTGATCAATTATATCCCGAAACGGCATATAATACAGTTAAAGTACTCGAAAAAGCGGGTTGTAAGGTTACATACAATGCCGAACAAACTTGTTGCGGCCAACCCGCATTTAATGCCGGCTATTGGGATGAGGCCAAAGCGGTAGGTTACAAATTTCTAGAAGATTTTTCTGATAATGTGGTCATTGTTTCGCCATCTGCTTCGTGTACGGGCATGGTTAAAAACTACTACAACGATTTGTTTACCAATACCGCCATCCACAATAAATGTCGTTCTATACAATCGCACATCATCGAACTTTCGGATTTCTTGGTAAACGTATTAAATAAAGACTATTTCGGCGCCGAATTAGAAGGTAAAGTGGTGTATCACGATTCGTGTGCAGGTTTACGAGAATGTAAAATTAAAGCAGAACCAAGAGCCTTATTAGAAAAAGTACACGGCTTAGAATTGCTCGAAATGCCCGATACCGAAACCTGCTGCGGCTTTGGTGGCACATTTGCCGTAAAATTTGAAGGAATTTCTAGTGCCATGGCTCAGCAAAAGGTAAACAATGCTTTAGCAGTGGGTGCCGAATACATCATTTCTACCGACATTTCTTGCTTAATGCATTTACAAGCATACATAGACAAAGAAAACTTAAAAATAAAAACCATGCATTTAGCCGATGTGCTGGCTAATGGCTGGGGAAATGTTTAACCTTTTTTAATAAATTTCAAACCGTTTTTAGCATAATTTGAGTATCAAAAACCTAGAATATCATGACTAAACAATTTTTCGGAATCATTGCATTCTGTACTTTATTAAGCTCCTATGTATTCTCTCAGCAGAAAACAGCTGGAGTAATTTATTACGATCAAGTAATTGATTTAAAATCTATGGCAGCCGGTCAACAACAAGGAGCCGGTGGTAATGGTGGAGAAGCACGTGTAATGACTTTTGGTGGCCTAAATGGCTCCGCAATGCCAGAAAAAATTACCAATAAATTTGAAATCGCATTCAATCCAACCGGAGCTAAATTTCAAAAATCGGAAGCTGAAGATATTACTGCCCCTGGCGGTGGAGAAGGTTCTGGTGGTGGCATGCGTATGATGATGCGTTTTGGCGGTAGCGACCGTGAAATGTATTTCAGTGCAAGTGATAAGGTGATTGAATCTTTTGAATTGAACAGCGAAGAAGTATTGTTAGAATCTGTTTTAGGAAGCGGTTCTAAAGAGGCAGAACTAAGTACTGAAACAAAAAAAATCAGTGGTTTTGATTGTAAAAAAGCGATAGTAAACGGTCGAAATGGTTCTCAAACAACCATTTGGTACACCACAGATTTGGCTTTAAAAGCATCGCCCATGGCTAACCTATGGGTAGCGGGAGTAGTCTTAGGTATCGAAACCGATCGTATGAAATTTTATGCAACCAGCGTAGAATTTACCAAGATTAAAGACAGTGAAGTATCTCCCCCTAAAAAAGGCAGAACCATTACTCAAGAAGACTATCAAAAAGCAATGGAAGAAATGCGGGCAAAATTCAGAAATGGCGGCGGAGAACGTCAAATACGAATTCAGCAATAATAAAATTCTTTTGAACAGCCCCGCTTTACGGGGCTTTTTTTATGCCCAAATTTAGAAGATATTGCTATTTTTGTAATCCATCACATAGTAGGTGATGTTTAATAACCATTTTTTCGAACGTTAAATCATATTGTAGATGATCAATATTACCCTTCCCGACGGTTCGGTTCGTGCTTACGAATCAGGAACCACTGCCCATCAAATAGCCCTTTCCATTTCAGAAGGCTTAGCCCGAAACGTTTTAGCAGCCGTTGTAAACGGAGAAATCTGGGATGCAGCTCGTGCTATTGAAAACGATGCCACGCTGCGTTTATTAACTTGGAACGATAATGAAGGCAAAAGTACCTTTTGGCATTCATCGGCACACTTAATGGCCGAAGCACTAGAAGCCCTTTATCCGGGTGTAAAACTAGGTATTGGCCCAGCCATAGAAACCGGTTTTTATTACGATGTAGATTTTGGTGACCGCGAATTTTCGTCGGATAATTTTAAAGAAATAGAAGATAAAATCCTCGAATTGGCTCGAAATAAAGCCGATTATCAGCGTAGAGCTATCAGTAAAGCCGATGCAGAGAAATACTTCACCGATAAGGGTGATGAATATAAACTCGATTTAATTAAAGATTTAACAGATGGCTCCATCACCTTTTATACCCAGGGTAATTTTACCGATTTATGTCGTGGGCCACACATACCCAATACCGGTTTTGTAAAAGCGGTAAAATTGATGAATGTGGCAGGTGCCTACTGGCGTGGCGATGAAACCCGTAAGCAGTTAACTCGTATTTATGGCGTTACCTTCCCCAAACAAAGCGAATTGAGTGAGTACTTGGAAATGGTTGAAGAAGCCAAAAAGCGTGATCATCGTAAATTGGGTAAAGAACTTGAGTTGTTTGCTTTCTCCGAAAAAGTAGGTATGGGATTACCGATGTGGTTACCCAAAGGAACCGCACTAAGAGAAAAATTAGTTAGTTTTCTGCAAAAGGCACAACAAAAAATGGGCTATGAGCAGGTGGTTACTCCGCACATTGGGCATAAAAACCTGTATGTAACTTCCGGCCATTACGATAAATATGGTTCCGATTCGTTTCAGCCAATTAAAACCCCGCAAGAAGGAGAGGAGTTCTTTCTAAAACCGATGAACTGTCCGCACCATTGCGAACTGTATAAAACCAAGCCACGTTCTTACAAAGATTTGCCAGTACGTTTTGCCGAATTTGGTACCGTTTACCGCTACGAACAAAGTGGCGAATTACACGGGTTAACCCGGGTAAGAGGTTTTACACAAGATGATGCCCACTTATTTTGCCGACCCGATCAGGTAAAAGAAGAATTTAAAAAGGTAATAGACTTGGTATTGTATGTATTGGGTGCATTAGAATTCCAAGATTATACTGCACAAATTTCCCTTCGCGATCCGAATAACAAATCTAAATACATCGGATCTGATGCAAATTGGGCTTTAGCTGAGGCGGCAATTATAGAAGCTGCCGACGAAAAAGGATTGACAACTGTGGTAGAATATGGAGAAGCTGCATTTTATGGCCCTAAACTCGATTTTATGGTTCGCGATGCATTAGGTCGTAAATGGCAATTAGGAACCATTCAGGTAGATTATAACCTGCCCGAACGTTTCGAATTAGAATATACTGGCAGCGATAACGCCAAGCACCGGCCCGTAATGATTCACCGGGCACCCTTCGGTTCCCTAGAACGATTCATTGCCTTGTTGATTGAGCATTGTGCCGGAAACTTCCCATTGTGGTTAACTCCCGAACAATTTATCGTACTTCCTATCTCAGAGAAATATGAAGAATATGCGAAAAAACTTTTAGAATCCTTAAATAATTCCGATATTCGCGGGCTAATCGACATGAGAGATGAGAAAATCGGCCGCAAAATTCGCGACGCCGAGATGAAAAAAATCCCTTATATGTTGATTATTGGAGAGAAGGAAATGAGCGAAGGAATGGTTTCAGTTCGTAAGCATGGTGAAGGAGATTTGGGGAGTATGAGCGTACAGGAATTTGAAAATCAGTTAATTAACGAAACTAAAATTTAACACATAATTGGCTTTAGGAAGACCAGGATTTAACAGAGGACCACGTCCACCGTTTAAGAAAAAAGAAGCGGAACACTACATTAACGAACTCATCAGAGCCGTCGAGGTACGATTGGTGGGTGATAATGTAGAAGTAGGAGTTTATGCTCTTAAAGATGCTTTGGCCATTGCTGAAGAGTTAGAATTAGATTTAGTGGAGATTTCTCCAAATGCAGTTCCTCCGGTTTGTAAAGTTGTTGATTACAACAAGTTTCTTTACGAACAGAAGAAAAAAATGAAGGAAATTAAGGCGAATGCCAAGCAAACGGTCATTAAAGAAATCCGTTTTGGGCCTAATACCAGCGATCATGATTTCCAATTTAAGCTGAAACATGCCATTAACTTTTTAGAAAGTGGCGAAAAAGTAAGAGCTTACGTTCATTTTAAAGGAAGAGCCATTGTTTACAAAGAAAAAGGGGAAATTTTGCTCCTAAAGTTTGCTCAGGCATTAGAAGAGGTAGGTAAAGTAGAGCAGTTGCCCAAATTAGAAGGTAAACGAATGTTTTTAACGGTTTCACCAAAAGGTGGAAAAAAATAAATACGAATTTTACACACAATAAATAAATAGGTTATGCCAAAAATGAAAACGTGTTCTAGTGCAAAAAAGCGTTTTAAGCTTACTGGAACCGGTAAAATCGCCAGAAAGAATGCCTACAAAAGTCACATCTTAACCAAGATGAGTACCAAACGTAAGCGTGCTTTAGGTCAGACCAGTTTGGTGTCTGATGCTGATATGGGCAACGTAAAGCGTATGCTTTGTATCGGTAAATAATTAATTAATTTTTAACCAGGTACTCGGTTTACAAGATTCCTAAACGGAACACCGCTTACCAAAAATCTAAACAACATGCCACGTTCGGTTAACGCAGTTGCGTCTAGACGCAGAAGAAAAAAGATCTTAAAATTAGCTAGAGGCTATTGGGGATCGAGAAGCAAGGTTTACACCGTTGCTAAAAACACGGTTGAAAAAGGTTTGCAATATGCATACCGTGACCGTAAAACCAAAAAGAGAGAATTTAGAGCCTTATGGATTCAGCGTATCAATGCTGGAGCACGTCAGTACGGAATTTCCTACTCACAATTAATTGGTAAGTTAGCCACTAAAGAGATCGGTTTAAACCGTAAAGTATTAGCTGATTTAGCGATGAACAATCCAGATGCCTTTAAAGCAGTAATTGATGCAGTAAAATAAGCTGTATACATACCATAAAAAAAGCCCCACGAAATTTTCGAGGGGCTTTTTTTTTATAAGAATTTATAATTAGCCTTTAAGTACTTTGGTAACTAAATCGGCTGCTTCTTTTAATTGAATGGCCGAGAATACTTCTAAACCAGACTCATCAATTAGTTTTTTAGCTTCAACAGCATTTGTACCTTGTAAACGAACAATAATGGGCACCGGAATGTTACCAATTTCTTGGTAGGCATCTATAACGCCTTGAGCCACACGATCGCAACGAACAATACCACCAAAAATATTAATTAAGATAGCTTTTACATTCGGATCACTTAAGATGATGTTAAATCCCGCTTTTACGGTTTCGGCATTGGCAGTGCCACCAACATCTAGAAAGTTAGCTGGTTCGCCACCGGCCAATTTAATAATATCCATGGTAGCCATAGCTAAACCGGCACCATTTACCATACAACCCACGTTACCATCTAATTTCACGTAGTTTAAGTTCGATTTTCCGGCTTCTACTTCGGTTGGATCTTCTTCCGATTCATCACGCATAGTTGCATAATCAGTATGGCGATATAAGGCGTTATCATCCAAATTCACTTTAGCATCAACGGCTAAAATTATATTGTCAGATGTTTTTAATACTGGGTTAATTTCAAACATGGCCGAATCGGTAGCATCATACGCCTTGTATAAAGCGGCAATGAATTTACACATGTCTTTAAAAGCGTCGCCACTTAAACCCAAGTTGAACGCAATTTTACGGGTTTGAAAAGCCTGTAATCCTACTTTAGGATCAATTTCTTCTTTAAAAATCAAATGAGGTGTGTGCTCAGCAACTTCTTCAATATCCATACCACCTTCGGTAGAATACATAATAATGTTGCGACCTTTTGCTCTATCTAATAATACAGAGATATAAAATTCTTTGGTTTCAGATTCGCCTGGATAATATACATCCTGCGCAACTAAAACCTTACTTACCAGTTTGCCTTCAGGGCCTGTTTGTGGCGAAACCAATTGCATGCCAATAATGGTTTCTGCTTTTTCTTTAACCTCATCGAGGTTTTTGGCAAGTTTAACACCGCCTCCTTTACCACGGCCACCAGCATGAATTTGTGCTTTAATAACTACCCAATCCGAATTGTAATCGGTTTTTAGTTTTTTTGCAGCCTCTACAGCTTGTGCAGGTGTTTCGGCAACAATGCCTTCTTGTACCCGTACGCCAAAAGATTTAAGAATTTCTTTACCTTGATATTCGTGTATATTCATGTGGTTCTAATTTGTGGTAAAACTACCATTTTGTATTCATTTTTGAAACCCCTAAACTGACATTGTTGAACCAAAAAATCTGTATCTTGCACTTATGCTTAGCGCTAGCGGAATTATTAAAAATTATGGCGATTTGCCCATTTTAAAAGGGGTTGATTTGCAAATTAACGCCGGAGAGTTAGTAACCATTGTGGGTGCTTCTGGTGCCGGTAAAAGCACCTTATTACATATTTTGGGTACGTTAGATAGACCCGATTCAGGAGAAATTTTTTTAGATGGCGAAGCACTACATCAATTTAAAGCGTCGCAACTAAGCGCCTTTAGAAATCGTTCTATTGGCTTTGTATTTCAGTTTCATCATTTATTACCCGAATTTACTGCCCTCGAAAATGTATGTATTCCTGGTTTTATAGCAAATAAACCAAAAAAAGATGTAGAGAAACGTGCCAAAGAATTGTTAGGCATTTTGAATCTGAATTCTCGGTTAGATCATAAACCTTCGGCACTTTCTGGTGGGGAGCAACAACGGGTTGCCGTGGCTAGAGCTCTCATGAATTCCCCAAAACTTCTTTTAGCCGATGAGCCTTCTGGTAATTTAGATTCAGCCAATGCCGCCGATTTGCACCAATTGTTTTTAACTTTAAAGAGGGAACTCAATCAAACATCTATTATTGTAACGCATAATACCGAATTATCAAACATGGCCGACCGTACCTTGGTGATGAAAGATGGTTTAATAAGTTAACTAAATGAGCGTGGTATTAATTACAGGTGCCCGTTTACCACAAGCTCATGCACTTAAACGGACTATAACAGAGCACCGGGTTATTATGGGCGATTATTACGATTTACCAACCTATCCGGGATCTGTTGAATTATTCCTTAACCTTCCATCCCCACACTCACCAAGCTATATACATCAATTTTTAGCCCTTTGTTTAAAGCTCCAAGTTTCTAAAGTATGTATTGTAGATGAGTTAGAGTACAAGTTTTTAGAACCTGCTAAACAACTTTTTGTAGAGTATGCTATTGATTTTGAGTTTGTTGATGGAGTAAATACTTCGCATAAAAAAAATAATTAAAAAAATATTTTTTTATTTCCCATTTGCTTTTAACTATCTTCAACTAATTAATAATTTTTATACCGGAACTTTATTAAGAGTTATAAGCCTTAATGGCTAATTTTTGTATAGTTCCTTTAATACCTAACATTATGAAAACTGGTAAAGTAAAATGGTTTAACACCCAAAAAGGTTATGGATTCATTGTTCAAGAAGATGGAACTGAAATCTTTGTACATTTTAAAGATGTAGAGGGTGGTAATGGTACCCTAAAAGACAACGATGACGTAGAGTATGAGGTAGAAGAAGGTCGTAAGGGATTACAGGCTGTGCAAGTGAAGAAAGTTTAACACCATACCAAACGAAAAAATTAAAGCCTCCAATTATTGGGGGCTTTTTTCATATCTAGCGGCTTGCAGTACCCGAAGTTGCCCAGTATGGTCGGTTATGAAAAACAGCGATGAATTACCCCCATCTGTTATTTTGTGTTTCTTTTGCAAGGCTGATACCTGCAAAGGGAAATTTCTGCTGATGCAATTGGCTTGTTTTACCGATACCGTTTTGCCAAATTCAGTATAGCTCCAATTGGCTAAAATGGTAAACACTTTACCCGGAAATTCTGCAATAAGTGTATTAGAAGTATATAAATGCGTATGCTGATGCAATTTTTCTAAGCCATACCGAGCGGCAATCAGTTTAAAACAACCAGCTTTTAACCATGCAGCATTTGGTTCGTATAAATAAGTTTTAGGAGCAGAGCATAATGCAGGGGCTGCAAACTGTTCTTCTTCATAGGTAAAGCTGAAATGCTTTGTTTGAGCATCATTCAGTTGTGCACAGTGAATAGTGGGGTTTTGGCATTCTGCTTGCGTGTTGATGTGAAAGAGTAATTCTTTTAGTTCATTTCCCACACTTACAACATGTACCGAATGCACATTATTTAACTCGGTAAGCGCTAGTTTAATATCTAATAAGGGCGCAGCTTTTATCCAAATATTGTTGCATATCGAAGCCAATTTGGTGTATAAATCGGGTACATTGGGTTCGCAATCGGTCAATCGTACTACTTTTTGGCTAGCTACTCTCCGAGAGGGATCTATATAGAGCACATCCCACATCCGATTACTTTCTCCTAAAAAAGTAATTCCATCTTTTGCTATAAATTCAATATTCTTTGCGCCTAATACGTTCGCATTGTGTTTTGCTATAGCCGATAGTTCTACTTGTTGTTCTACATAAGTAACTTGTTTGCTTGTTTTAGAAAAATAATAGCTGTCTACACCAAATCCACCCGTTAAATCTAGCAGACTATCTCCCTTGATAAGGCTACTTTTATAGGCCGCTGTTTTTTCAGATGAACATTGTTCAATGGCTAGTTTTTTGGGGAAATAGATGCCAGGTGTGTTAAACCAAGTGGATAGTTTTTTTTCGCATACTGCTTTTCCCTGAATTTGTTCGGCAAGTTCGGTATTGCTTATTTCATCAAAAACTGCCTTTTTTAGAATAAGCTTCGTAATATCGGTGTGCAGGTTTTCTTGAATAAATGCCTGAACCTCTGGATTAAAAACTACCGCATTCATTTATTGCACCACTAATTGAGCCGTATTTCTGCTTAATTGCTCCATGTACACCTTTCGGCCGGCACTTAATTCGTCAATTTTTTCGGGTGTAAAATGCCTAATGGTAATTAATTCCAATGCTTCGTTGTATTTAAATTTAAAGCCATTAGCAAGCGCTGCTTGTAATTTCTGGAAACGTTTAGCATCGTAGTCTATGCATACCGAAAAGCTTAAAGCAGATATCTGCATGGTATTTAATTTGATGTGCAAGTGGGCAAACGTAGCAAACAATTCACTCAAGTGATTTTCGGTTATAAATGAAAAATCTGTTGTGCTAATTGAAATTAATATTTGGTTTTTCTTTACAATAATGGCAGGGATTAAGTGCTGCTTATCCGCTTTTTCTGAAATAAGGGTACCAGCTTCTTCGGGGGCATAAAATGGTTTTACTAAGAGTGCAATGCCTGCATTTTGAAGCGGTTTTATGGTTTTAGGGTGAATAACCGTTGCTCCGTAATAGGTCATTTCTAAAGCTTCAGCATAACTCAGTTGCTCGTATTTTTGGGTATCGGTAAATAATTTAGGATCGGCGTTTAACACACCGGGTACATCTTTCCAGATGGTTAAACTTTCAGCTTGTAAGCCGTAGGCAAAAATAGCAGCACTAAAATCAGAGCCTTCGCGACCAAGAGTAGTAGTGAAATTTTCGGAAGTATTCCCTATAAAACCTTGTGTTATAGCTATTTCTGTTTTTAAAATATTCGGAATGCTTTCCTTAATAAGTTGTGTAGTTTTCTCCCAATCTACTTGTCCTTCACGGTAGGTATTATCAGTTTGAATGTAACTTCTGGCATCTAGCCATTTGCACGAAATTCCTGATAATTGTACAAAATGAGCAACAATTTTGGTAGATAAAACTTCGCCAATAGATACCAATTGATCGTAATTAAAATCAGCATCTGGATGTGGGGTTTCTTCTAATATCCAATCTATTTCTACAAAAGTATTCGCCAAATCATCATAAATTGGGTGTTTGGAGTCAGGGAATAATTCTGTCACAATAACCCAATGATAGGCTTTAATGGCTTCGAAAAGCACTGTTATACGACTTTCTCCTGCTATATACGCCTCATTTAATTCCTCTAGGGCATTGGTAGTTTTGCCCATTGCCGAAACCACAACAAGCAAATTTTTAGGTGCATATTTTTTTAAAATTTCTGCTAAATTTCGTACACCAGCTGCATCTTTTACCGATGCTCCACCAAACTTAAAAACCTGATTCATTTATTTGTGATTTTGTGGAATGTAGGGATTAATTTTTAACAAGCTACCAATGGACGCATAGGGCACCAAAAGTTCCATTGGGCCTTCGGCATATGAACGTATTTCGTAAGGGTTGTAATAAAACAACAAGCCCTTTTTAGTAATCAAAAAATTGGTGTTTAAACTGAATTTTTGGTTCTCGAAAAAGTAATTTTCCAACGATTGGGTAGGAGATAAGCCCTCTTGTTTTCTGAAAATGGTGCTGGCAATGTAGGTTAACCGAGCCATCATATTAGGATTTATCAGATCGCTTAGTTTGATTAGTTTCCTGCTAAAAATATCATAATTAACATAAAACAGGCTACTATTGGGGTGTGCACCTCCGGTATAATTATAACTACTTATACTTAAGCTTAGGGTTTGTAGGCCCGCAAATTGGTTTTCAACACTTACCTGTATCTCCTGAGTCCAGGAACGCGGATACACTTCCTCCTCGGCATTTGCTTCTACCGATGCGTCTATAAAAGCATGAAGGTATTCATCGTAGGTAGCGTAATTAGATGTTTCTGTTTCGCTATTAAAAATGAGTTGTTTTACCTGTTCATTCCATACGGGGTTTTTAAAAACCGGATATTTCAATTCAATGGAACTTACTATTGTGTCTTTATCTGCTGTAATCAGAGCTTTACTCTCTTTTTTTAAGGTTTTATAATTATAACTGATCGAATCTATTGCACAAGCATTCGCACTAAAGTATGTACTACTAACTAGAATAAGCACGTAAAAAAAATTATTTTTCATAATAATCGGCTAACTGTTGTTTGCTTAATGAACCATTCAACCAACCGGCTTCTACACCGGCTTCGTATTTTTTGTAAAAATTAAGGGCAGGTTCGTTCCAATCGAGTACCTGCCAACTCATGCCATTAAAACCTTTTTCGTGAGCTTCTAGTACAATTTTTTCAAATAATTTCTTACCAATGCCTTTTCCCCGATGGCTATCTGTTACTATAAAATCTTCTAAGTATAATCTACAGCCTTTCCAGGTAGAATAACGCACATAATACAGTGCAAATCCTACAATAGTGTCATCTAGCTCAGCTACAAATGCTTTCCAAATGGGTTTTTGGCCAAATCCGGCTTTTTCAAATTCAGCTAAAGTAACGGTAACCTCTTCGGGCGCACGTTCGTATACAGCCAATTCGTTAATTAATTCCAGTATACGGCTACAATCGGCTAATCTTGCTTCTCTAATGGCTGTATTCATTCAGTTTCTGTATAAATTCGCTCCCCAAAAATAGTACTACCTAAACGAATCATGGTGCTGCCTTGTTCTATAGCCAAGGTATAATCGGCCGACATGCCCATGGATAATTCCTTGAAATAAGCACTTTCTTTAAAAAAAGATTCTTTTAACCCTTTAAACAAGGTTCGAAGTTCATAAAATTCTTCGGCTATTTTTTTCTGATTATCGGTGTACGTGGCAATGCCCATTAAACCCACAATGCGTATATTTTTAAGCGATTGATAGGTTTCCGAACGTAAAAGGTCAATAGCTTCGGCAAAATCTAATCCATATTTGGTATCCTCATCAGCAATATAAATTTGTAGTAAACAATCAATAACTCGATTATTTTTTAGGGCTTGCTTATTTATTTCTTCCAACAATTTTAAACTATCAACCGAGTGGATAAGTGAAATAAACGGCGCAATATATTTTACCTTATTGCTTTGTAAATGACCAACTAAATGCCATTCTATATCTTTAGGTAAGGCTTCTGCTTTTTGCACCAATTCTTGTACCTGATTTTCGCCAAAAATACGCTGTCCAAAATCATAAGCTTCTTTTAAAGCTTGGATGGGCTTGGTTTTAGAAACCGCAATTAGACGCACATCAATAGGGTCTAATTCGGCTTTTAGTTTGGTAAGATTAGCTACAATGCTCATTAATCAGTATTTTTGAATAAATTATGGCCAAAGGTACTAAATGAAGCGCTTATTACTGCTTTTATGCATCCCGTTTTTTCTGAATGCTTGTGCGCTAAGCAATAGGCCTAGTGATGTTTTGGCTCCTGATGAAATGAAAGCAGTGTTGAAAGATATACACCTAGCCGATGCCTATTTAAGTACACTTTCTGATACGCTACAGATTAAGGTTCTTTCTGGAAAACTTTATAAAAACGTATTTACGAAACACCATACTTCGCTAAATGAATTTAATGCCAGTTTATCTTTTTATGCTGGCAAACCAACTGTTTTAGATTCTATGTATAAACAGATTTACGACGATTTAAACAAAGTTAATCGTAAAAACGTGCTACCAAAAGCTGTACAATAATTGTTTATATGATTTATCCACCCAATGCCCTTGATAAACTAGGTTTTACCGAAATTAAAGAATTGCTTAAAAGGCATTGCATGAGCCCAATGGGAGTATCCATGGTGGAAAAAATTGCAGTATTGAATCAATTCGACCAAATTGATAAGTTTTTACGTCAAACTCAAGAGTTTAAAAACCTACTCCAAAACGATAACCCGCTACCCATACAACAGGTATTCGATTTGAAACTATTGGCCGAAAAGATTAAAGTTGAAGGCACTTTTTTAACGGAAGAAGAATGTTTTCAGGCGCTAAAATCCTTACAAACTGTTTTTGCACTCATTTCTTATTTCAACGAAAGAGCAAACCAATATCCCACTTTAGAGGCTTTGTTTGAACACTTACCGGTAGATACCTCTTTAGTTGCAAAACTAACTCGGGTACTTGACGATACCGGTAAAATGAAGCCCAATGCTTCTAAATTACTCCAAGAATTAAGCCAAGCCATTGCAAAGGCCGAACAAGAAGCCCGGCGGAAGTTAGATCAAGTTTATAAGCATGCCCAAGGAAATAGTTGGGTAGCCGATGGCAGTTTAACCGTAAGAGAGGGAAGATTGTGCATTCCTATTTTAGCCGAAAACAAGCGAAAGTTAAAAGGATTTATCCACGATGAATCGGCCTCAGGCCAAACGGTGTACATAGAACCCGAAGAGGTTTTTTACCTCAACAACCAATTACGCGATTTAGAATTTGATAAGCGGAGGGAGGTTATTCGTATTCTCACCGAACTCACTACCGAATTAAGGCCCTCCACAGCTTTGTTCATTTCTTACCATGGTTTTCTTTCTAAAGTTGATTTTGTAAGGGCAAAAGCCCTCTTTGCAATCGACTTAGATGCCCACATGCCCGAATTAGTGGATGAACCGAGCACCTATTTACTAGAAGCCAAGCATCCACTACTAAGCCTTAATTTTAAAGAAACAGGCCAAGTAGTGGTTCCATTAAATGCTAAAATTGATGATCATAACAGAATTTTAGTCGTTTCTGGACCAAATGCCGGCGGTAAATCGGTATGTATGAAAACCATTGGTTTGTTGCAACTTATGCTGCAGGCAGGCCTACTCATTCCGGCCGACCCCAATTCTAAGTTGGGCGTTTACAAGCAAGTTTTTGCCGATATAGGCGACGATCAATCTATAGAAAGTGATTTGAGTACTTACAGTGCCCATCTTACCAAAATGAATTATTTTGCTCGTAATGCCACGTCAAAAACCTTAATACTAATTGATGAATTTGGTACAGGCACCGATCCGCAAATGGGAGGCCCCATGGCTGAAGCTGTTTTAGAAACGCTGAACCAAAATCAGGTAAGAGGCGTTATAACTACCCATTATTCTAACTTAAAACTATTTGCCAACGCTACCGAGGGGCTAGAAAATGCCTCCATGTTGTTTGATACAAAGCTATTAAAACCCTTATACATACTCGAAATTGGCAAACCGGGCAGTTCTTATGCTTTTGAAATTGCACAAAAAATTGGTTTATCGCCGGTAATTTTAGAGGCGGCTCGTAAAAAAATAGGTCACCAACAAAAACGTGTAGATACTTTATTAGTGGATTTAGAACGCGATAAAACTCTCTTGATGAAAAAACAGCAAAATTTTCAGCAGCAAGAGCAGCAACTTAAAAAACTTTTAGAAGAGAATGAGACTCTACAAAGCACCTTGGCCGAACAAAAAAAGCAGGCGCTTAAACTAGCCCAACAAGAAGCACAACAAATTATATTAGGCGCCAATAAATTGGTAGAACAAACCATTGCGCAAATTAAACAAAGCAAGGCCGATACCGAGAAAACGAAAGCCCTGCGGCAGCAATTAAAAGTAGCGGAAGAAGCTACGCATACTATAAAAGAACGACCCAAACAGGCCTTAACGGCAGCTCAAGTAAAAATCGGAGACTGGGTAAAATTAGCAGAATCGGATGCCTTGGCTCAAGTTTTAGAAGTAGGGAAAGACACTTTGGTATTGGCTTTAGGCGAATTACGCACCGTGGTAAAGAAAACGCAAGTATATGCGGTGCCCATAAAAGATTTACCCAAAACAAAACAAAAAAGCAGTTTAAATTATCTAGCTGACCAAGCTAGTTTTTCATCCGAAATGGATGTACGGGGCATGCGGGGAGAAGAAGCGCTACATGAAATTGAAAATCGGCTAGACAAAGCTCTGGTAGCGGGCTACCCCAGCCTTAAAATTATTCATGGCAAGGGCGATGGTATTTTGCGCAAACTTATTCGCGATTATTTTAGAAAATACAGCCAAATAAGCCGTATGGAAGACGAACACCCAGATCGGGGTGGCGACGGCATTACCTATATTTATTTTTAAAAGTCCACAATATCTTTATGTATTTCGAAGTTATATCAGAAAATAACTTTCGAAAAAATGAAAACTTTAAAAAAACTTACGCTGCTTAGCTGCCTAGTATTAGGTCTAAGTTTTCTTACATTTTCGTGTAAAAAAGATACATCCGCCCCTTTAAAAACCCTCGATGGTAAATTTGTTGGAAATTATAAGGTTACAGGAGACCCAACGAATTATTACTTGTCTTTTAGTTTTTACGCAGACAAAACGCTGAAAATTTACGATGAAAATAATTTGATGGTTGGCGCAGGTACTTGGCTTTTAACCGGAGATGTATTAACTGGCGAATTTGCTTACACTGGAAATCAAACTCAATTCAGTTTTACCTCAATTTTTGATACCAAAACAGGTATAGTAAGTAGTGGTACATGGGGTTTTAATCCTAATGTTAGTGGTTTAGCAACGTTTACTATGACTAAACAATAAAATTATGAAATTAAAAAATATCGCATCAAGTCTATTAGTGCTATTAATCTGCTTAAGTATTGGTTTTATTTCGTGTAAAAAAGACAAGCCCATACCCAAAATAGTTCCCGATATATATCAAGGCATTTTTATGGTTAATGGTGATGCAACAACATTTTATCCTTTAAAGTTCGAGCTCAGTACCGATGGTTCCGGAACGCTCATTGCTTATAATAATCCAGCAGATTTAACTATGCAAACAGGAAGTGGCTCCTATACACTAATTAATGAGGTGTTTAATGCTGATATTGTTAATAACGATGAGCCTGGAGTTCATTATCTATTTACCGGAAATGTTTCTGATAATATTTCTCTACTTGGAAGTTGGGGTACCGCACCCAGCAATAATAATGGCGGTGATTTTATTTTAGAAAAACAATATAACTCAGCACCATGAAAAACTTAAAATCAATTTTGACATTTACGATACTATTAGCTACAGTATTAGCTCTTCAATCTTCGTGTAAAAAAGATAAAATTTATACCATAGAGGGTAAATATACCATAGAGGGTAAATGGGAGGGTATTCATAATAATAAAGTTGCAGACTATTTTGTAGCTTTTCAGGTTAAATCTGGTGGTACTTTAGATGTAATGGATAATGCTGCTAATAAAAGCCAAATAACCGCAACTGGTACTTGGACTATAGTTAATGGAGTATTTACTACCATTGTAGATTATGGTACTGGTACAAATGCCTCCTTTACCGCCCCATTTAATGGTAAAAGTGCAACACTTTCAGGCACTTGGGGATTTACCCCAAGTACAACCGATGGTGGTACCTGGTCAGTGAATAAACAGTAAATGTTTCAATTTTTTTTAAAAACCTGCTCGAGTATATCTGGCAGGTTTTTTTTATGCAATTGGTAAGCGATGACATTCCTTTTCGTATTTTTATGGCATACATAAAATATGATTAACAAAACAGTAGCTTCCGCAGAAGTAGCCATTGCTGATATTGAAGACGGTATGACCGTTCTTTTTGGCGGTTTTGGGCTTTGTGGTATTCCCGAAAATTGTATTGCAGCATTGGTAAAGCAAGGCAAAACAAACCTAACCTGTATTTCTAACAATGCCGGGGTAGACGATTTTGGCATAGGCTTAATGCTGCACCAAAAGCAGGTTAAAAAAATGATTTCTTCTTATGTTGGAGAGAATGCCATTTTTGAGCAACAACTCCTCAGTGGCGAATTAGAAGTAGAACTCATTCCGCAGGGTACTTTAGCCACCCGCTGTTTAGCAGCGGGTTATGGCATGCCTGCTATTTTTACGCCTGCAGGTGTAGGCACCGAAGTAGCCGAGGGCAAAGAAACTCGGATGTTTAAAGGCAAAGAATATTTACTAGAAATGGCTTTTGAAGCTGACTTTGCTTTGGTAAAAGCTTGGAAAGGCGATACGGCCGGTAATTTAATTTTTAGGTCTACCAGCCGTAATTTCAACCCCATAATGGCTATGGCCGGTAAAATTACCATTGCCGAAGTGGAAGAATTGGTAGAACCGGGAACATTAGACCCCGATCAAATACATACACCGGGTATTTATGTGCACCGCATTTTTCAAGGAAAAAATTACGAGAAGCGCATCGAAAATAGAACAACACGTAGCAAATAAGGTTTATGTTAGATAAAATAGGCATTGCCAAACGCATAGCCCAAGAGATAAAAGATGGTACCTATGTTAATTTAGGTATTGGTATTCCCACTTTAGTAGCAAACTACATTCCAGCAGGATTTAATGTGGTTTTGCAATCAGAAAATGGCTTATTGGGCATGGGTCCTTTCCCTTTTGAAGGCGAAGAAGATCCCGACTTGATTAATGCCGGAAAGCAAACTATTACCACTTTACCCGGTTCGGCCGTATTTGATTCGGCCATGAGTTTTGGCATGATACGGGCTCAAAAAGTAGATTTAACGATTTTAGGCGCCATGGAAGTATCTGAAAATGGCGATATAGCCAACTGGAAAATACCAGGTAAAATGGTAAAAGGTATGGGAGGTGCTATGGATTTAGTGGCATCGGCACAACACATTATTGTGGCTATGCAGCATGTAAACAAAGCCGGGGAGAGTAAATTATTGCCTGCTTGTACCTTGCCTTTAACGGGAGTGAGGTGTGTGAAAAAAATAGTAACTGAATTAGCTGTATTAAGCGTATTGCCAAGCGGTGGCTTCAAATTAGAAGAGCGGGCACCAGGCGTAAGTGTAGAAGAAATTAAAGCAGCTACCACCGGAAAACTTGTAATTGATGGAGAAATCCCTGAAATGAATGTTTAAATACCCAATCGTTTAGGCAAAATATCTAAACGTAATTCCTGTGAAATAGCTTCTGAAACTCTAACAATATCTTCTGCCACGTGGGTATTGTTGGTAATCACTTTATCGCAAGCAGGTTTATAAGGCAATAAATATTCGTTAAAGGCAGGAACCACATGGTTAAACCATTTGTACAAAATGCTTTCTTCTGGGTAACCTCGTTCGGCTAAATCACGTTTTAGGCGTCGTTGCAACGCAATTTCCTCTTCGGTATCTATAAATATTTTAAGATCTAAGAGTTGAGCAATTTCTTTAAAATGGAGAATAAATAAGCCTTCAACAATAATTATTGGAGCAGATTTAATTTCTAATAATTTGGGTTTAGCCTTAGCATTATTAAAGGTGTATTCTTTTTTAAACACCGTTTCACCAGCCAATAAGGCGTTTATATCTTTTAAAAAAAGCGCATCATCAATCGTGTTGGGTAAATCGAAGTTAAACAGTTTGTTCTCCTCTTCGGTCATTTCACCTACGGGGATGTAATAATCATCTTGAGAAACCAAACAAACCTCTTCGGAACGAAAATGGTTTAAGAAACAATGTAAGAAGAAGGTTTTGCCCGAGCCACTACCACCGGCAATGCCAATTACAAAAGGTTTACTACTCATTATCCGGAATACCGTAAACTAGACTTACTTGAAAGCGCCTATCAACTGCACCAATTAATTCGGCAGCTGTTTTGGTAAGTACAATTATTGCTCCCTTGGTGGACTCGTTATCGGTAAATTTTCCAACCACTTTTGCAAAGGTGCTTTTTTGGGTCATGGGGTTGGTTATTTTTATAATAGTTCCAATAGGGGCGCTGGGGTGTAACGCCAACATACGGCCGGCATCTAATTCAGCTTCTTCTATCCAAGTAGCCAAGCCTTTTTCTTTTATTTCACGCAAGCCATATTTGGCAGCAGGTAATTTTCTATCTAACTCTGCACTTTCTGCCATGGGAGTTTTAGTAGTATCAGTTTTAAAGATCGTGTTTACGGCAATTGGTTGGACCACCGTATTATTAATTAAAACGGGTTCTACTCGGCCTTTAATTTTTATTACTTGCCCAACCTTTAGCGAAGTGGTTTTAAGTTTATTAAAGTCTTTTAGTTCTTGTATAGGTACAGAAAACTTTTTAGAAATACTGAATAGTGTTTCTTTGGGTTTTACAACATATTCGAGCACATCATCGGTAGCAATAGGTAAATTCAATGGACTGCCCACGGTAGTTATCGTTGAAATGAAAATGCGCTGAGTGGGTATTTTTACAAGAGTGCCAATTGCTAAAGCCTTGTTTCGGTTATAATCAATAATGGCAGCAGGGTTTACTCCATATTTCCGACCTAAAGAGTAATAAGATTCTTTTGGGGTAATTCGGTGTAATATCAATTGTTTTCCTTCCAAATTTTCTACGCCAATTGAGTCTATATCTGAGGCTATTGCGCTGCCAGAAAGTAACATAAAAAGGAAAATAAATAGATATTTATGATGCATAGTTTGTTATTTAGAACGCTGTAAATTTACTAAAAATATATAGCTTAGACACCTTGAAAAACTAGAATCTTATCCCAAATGTTAGAAAAATGTTTGTTTTTTTTGCATCAATTAAGGCGGTAGGTGCCGATCCATTTGCCAAGTTATAAGGCTTTAGGCTAGCACTACTTGTTAATTGTTGGTAGCACAAATCGGCATAGTAGTTTTTTACCCGATAACCAAGTCCACCACTATACGTTTTAGTCGTATGGCTTGCATCGGGTAAATTTTTATAAGGGTTTCCTTGTATGCCATATCCTCCACGAAGTGCGATTTGATCAATTCTGAACTCGGCACCTATACGATAATTATATGTTTTTTTATAGGCAGCAAATACATCTTGATTATTGTCGGTAATGGTTTGCAAATCCAAATTGTTAGTACCTCTAAACTGGATTGTTGAATAATCAATCATATCTACATCTGCAGTGATAAAACCTGCATTGCCAAAGAAAATACCCAAACCACCACTCAATTTAAGTGGTGTACGTAAACGGTATACAAAGCTGTAATTTTCTGCAGCATTGGTATAATTTAAACTTGCATTAGTGTATTTGCTATTAAGCACTTCGGTATAGCTATCGTCTATTTGGTACCAAGTAGGGCTCTCGAAACTGGCCCCAAACCTAAAGGTTGCATTGGGTTTGTATATAAACCCAACTTTGGCATTAAATCCTTTACCGCTCGTTACTTGGTCTTGTAAAAATGTTGCTTGATAATTACTATTTTCAGTCACATTAAAACCTTTTTCGCTATACCCGCTGTTTGAAGTGTAATTTATACCTGCAAAACCTAAATTAAGACCGAGGTAAAATTTATTGCTATAATTTGCAGCAAAAGACATATTTACTTGTGTTTGTCCACCCCGTCTGTCTTCATTTTTAGTTTGAATATTATTTACATCTGTTTCTGGGAAATAATAATCTCCAGCCGCATCATAACCAATTAAATACGAATCATAGGCCATTCGCTCAATAGAACCCTGTGCTAAACTACTGGGTGTACCATAGTTCTTAGTTGCCAATTCAGAAAAGTAATCTGCTATAGACTCCGATTTAGTAAACAAAGCTAATCCTGCAGGATTTCCACCAAAACTACTTAAATCACCTCCAATAGCCGTATGAGCGTTTCCGCTGGCCGCAAATCTAGCTGTAGAACCGGGTTGTGTTTGGGAAAATCGTAAGGCATCGCCTGCGTATTGCGCATGCAAAGCAAGGCTTAGGCCCGTAAATAGGGGTATTAATAAAAATCGTTTCATGGTGTATTAATTTATTTTCCGTCTCTAGCACGAGCTGGTCGTGCGCTGTTATCACTATCCGATCTGCCCCCCGAACTAGTTGGTGGTGGAGATGGAGGAGTACTAGGACGTTCCGTTCTAGCTGGCCTAGTTTGTTGTCCAGAATCTGCTGGTCTAGTTCTCGTTTGATCGAGTGGGGTGGTGCTACCACTAGAACGATCTGGACGAGGACTGGCAATACTTCCGCCAGCACGTGGTGGATTAGCTGGTGTACCGCCATTGTAACGGTCTGCACGACTTCCATTTGAATTTCCTCCTGTTCCAAAATTAGGGTTCAAGCTATCACCTCCACGCCCTGGTTTAGGTCTATACGTTCGTGGATTATAGGGATAAGAAATACCTGGGTAGATTCCATTATAATAGCCAGGAAAATAGGGCAGAGGGTTATAGTAAGAATACATACCCCAATAATTACCCCAACGGTAGCGGTAAGGATTATAATCCCAAGGGTTATAGCCAAAATTCCAACCATAACTTGGGCCTATATACACATTCCACGACCACGGTGTTCTAAACGCATAGGGATCATAGCGGTAATCGTACCAAGAATCGTAATAATTACGCCAAGGTGAGTAGTTATGAAAACGATCCAATCGAGAGCTAAAACTTATATCATCGTAGCGGTAATCGTAATCGCTAGTATATCTAATGTCTTCCTCAGTAGCGTAGGTATTTTCTACAGTTGTTTCTTGTTTTTGAACAATTGAACGAACATACGGCTGATATTCCTTTGCTCTAGCCTTAGATTCATAAACATTATCGTCTGTGGTGGCCATTTTACGGCTAGCACAAGCAGCAAAAAGTAAAACTACACTCAAATAAACAATTTCCTTTTTCATAATGCGTAGATTTTGTGATTCAAAAATTGCGAATAGCTTTTATTTTATAAATTTGTAGGCTACCTATTTACACTAAAATTACAATTTATATCCCACATATTTAGATACACCCTATGAGCAAAGGTTTAACGAGCAGAAGCACAGATTATTCTCAATGGTATAACGAACTCGTAGCCAAGGCCGATTTAGCAGAACACTCTGCGGTAAGAGGCTGTATGGTTATAAAGCCTTATGGCTATGCCATCTGGGAAAAAATGCAGGCCGTATTGGATCAAATGTTTAAAGATACCGGCCACTCCAATGCGTATTTTCCGCTTTTCATTCCTAAATCTTTTTTTTCAAAAGAAGCTTCACACGTGGATGGTTTTGCCACCGAATGTGCGGTAGTAACCCATTATCGCTTAAAAAACGATGGCAATGGCAATATCGTGGTTGATGAAACTGCCAAATTAGAAGAAGAATTAATTGTGCGCCCGACATCCGAAACCATCATTTGGAACACCTATAAAGGCTGGATACAATCGTACCGTGATTTGCCCATTTTGGTTAACCAATGGGCCAACGTAGTACGTTGGGAAATGCGTACCCGTTTATTTTTACGTACTGCCGAGTTTTTGTGGCAAGAGGGGCATACTGCTCACGCTACTTCCGAAGAAGCCGTAGAAGAAACCGAACGCATGCTCGAAGTATATGCCACATTCGCTGAGCAATGGATGGCCATGCCTGTTGTAAGAGGAAAAAAAACGGCTAACGAGCGTTTTGCAGGTGCTTTGGATACCTACTGCATTGAAGCATTGATGCAAGATGGTAAAGCGCTACAAGCAGGAACTTCCCATTTTTTGGGACAAAACTTTGCGAAAGCATTCGATGTGAAATTTACGAACAAAGAAGGTAAAATAGAGCACGTATGGGCTACATCTTGGGGCGTATCTACCCGTTTAATTGGAGCTTTAATTATGGCTCATTCCGATGACCAAGGCTTGGTTTTACCTCCAAAATTAGCGCCTATACAAGTAGTTATTGTGCCGATTTACAAAAGCGATGAAGAATTACAAGCCATTGGCGTTTTTGCCGATGATTTAATTACCAAATTGAAAAAAAGAGGTATTTCGATTAAATACGACAATCGTGATACCCAACGCCCTGGTTTTAAATTCGCCGAATACGAATTGAAAGGAGTACCGGTTCGTATTGCAGTTGGTGCCAGAGATATGGAAAATGGAACGGTAGAAATTGCCCGTAGAGATACCGGTGAAAAATCATCACAACCTCAAGCCAATTTAGATTTGTATTTAGAAAAACTTTTAGAAGAAATTCAACAAGCTATCTTCAAAAAGGCGCTTACATTTCGTGATGATAACATCCGTGTTGCTGATAATTATGAAGAGTTTAAACGTTTGTTAGACGAACAACCTGGCTTTATATCAGCACATTGGGATGGTACGCCTGAAACAGAACAACGTATTAAAGAAGAAACCAAAGCAACCATTCGTTGCATTCCATTACATAATAAACAAGAAGCTGGAGTGTGTATTTTAAGCGGAAAACCGTCTACCCAGCGGGTATTGTTTGCACGAGCATACTAATTAGAGTTGCTCTTTTACTTCTAAAAGGAATTGTTTTAGGCTTTCTAAAGAGTCAATTACTCGTTGATTCTCTTTAACCACTTCTTTATTGCCTTTTAAATGTTCTTTGGCACCTTGTAGGGTAAACCCTTTTTCTTTTACCAAATGAAAAATGATTTTGAGGTTTTCTACATCTTCGGCAGTAAATAAGCGATTGCCTTTTTTATTCTTCTTGGGTTGAAGAATTTCAAACTCTTTCTCGTAAAAACGCACTTGCGAAGCATTAACCCCGAATAGTTCGCTTACTTCACCCATGGTATAATAGCGTTTGGTTATTTCGTGGTCTTCTTGATAAGGCATGTTTAGAGGTTTAACACTCAAAAATACCATAATGGTAAATAAAAACCAATTATTTATGTTTCTATGTTCGGGGCAAAAAATTAACTTTGTAGCTATACAAAATCCTGATGACTACCCAAGAAATACGTAAAACCTTTTTAGACTTCTTTAAAAGCAAGAATCACCAAATTGTGCCCTCGGCACCCATGGTAATTAAGAATGATCCCACATTGATGTTTACCAATGCCGGGATGAATCCATTTAAAGAATTGTTTTTAGGCGAAGCGGCTATAAAATATCCACGTATTGCCGATACACAGCGTTGTTTGCGGGTATCGGGCAAGCACAACGATTTGGAAGAAGTGGGTATTGATACCTACCACCATACCATGTTCGAAATGTTGGGGAATTGGAGTTTTGGCGATTATTTTAAAGAAGAAGCCATCGCTTGGAGTTGGGAGTTATTAACTGAAGTATATAAAATTCCGAAAGAGAATTTATACGTTACCGTATTTGAGGGCGATGAAAAAGAAGGTTTACCTAGAGATAACGAAGCCTATAATTTTTGGAAACAACGCATTGCCGAAGACCGGATTTTATTAGGCAATAAAAAGGATAATTTTTGGGAAATGGGCGATACAGGCCCTTGCGGACCCTGCTCTGAAATACATGTAGATTGCCGCCCCGAAGTCGAAAAACACGATATTGACGGAAGAACATTAGTGAATAACGATCATCCGCAGGTGATTGAAATTTGGAACAACGTATTTATGCAATTCAACCGTCTAAAAGACGGTTCACTTCAACCCTTACCAGCAAAGCACGTAGATACGGGCATGGGTTTAGAGCGTTTGGTACGGGTATTGCAAAACAAATCTTCCAACTACGACACCGATGTATTTCAACCCCTTATTCAGGTAATTGCCAAAGCATCGGGTATTGCTTATGGAAAAGACGAACAAACCGATATAGCCATGCGGGTAATGGCCGATCACATTAGAGCCATTAGTTTTGCCATTGCCGATGGACAATTGCCATCGAATACTGGTGCTGGTTATGTTATTCGTCGTATTTTACGTCGTGCCGTACGCTATGCCTATACCAGTTTAGGATTCAAAGAACCTTTTTTAAACCAATTAGTCCCTGTTTTAGCCAATCAGTTTTCGGGTGTATTTGATGAGTTGAAATCTCAAAGTGATTTTGTGCAAAAAGTAGTATTAGAAGAAGAAAACTCATTCTTACGCACTCTAGCTACAGGAGTACAACGTTTTGAACGCTATGCTGCCGATCAGCAACTGATTGACGGCGATTTTGCCTTTGAACTTTACGATACTTTCGGATTTCCTATTGATTTAACCGAATTGATGGCCCGTGAAAAAGGCTTATCGGTAGATATGGATGGCTTCCAAGCAGCTTTAGAGGTCCAAAAAAATAGATCTAGAGCTGCTACTGCCATTGATACCGGCGATTGGGTAGTAGTACATGCTTCAGAAGAAGTGAATTTTGTAGGTTATGATAGCCTAGAGGCTGAGGCCAAAATATTGAAATACCGTAAGGTAAATGCTAAGGGCAAAGAAAATTACCAATTGGTTTTGGATATTACACCTTTTTACGCCGAAAGTGGGGGCCAGGTAGGAGATACTGGTACACTGTCGAACGGAATGAGCATTCTTCAAATTACGGATACTAAAAAGGAAAATGGCTTAATTGTGCACTTTACCGATGAGTTGCCCGAAGATTTAACGGCTACTTTTACTGCTCAAGTTACATCTGAAAATCGTGCCGATACGGCTGCCAATCATTCGGCAACCCATTTGTTGCACGCTGCCTTAAAACACGTATTGGGAAATCATGTAAATCAAAAAGGTTCCCTCGTTAATAACGAGTATTTACGTTTCGATTTTTCTCATTTTGCCAAAGTAAGTGATGAAGAATTGCTTCAGATTGAACAAATCGTAAATCAGAAAATAAGAGCAAATATTGCTTTAAAAGAAGAGCGCAATGTACCGTATAAACAAGCATTAGATTCGGGCGTAACGGCCTTGTTTGGCGAAAAATATGGCGATTTTGTTCGTGTAATAACCTTTGATGATAGTTTTTCAAAAGAATTGTGCGGCGGTATCCATGTTGCAAGTACCGGACAAATTGGTTACTTCAAAATTATTTCCGAAAGTGCAGTAGCAGCAGGCGTTCGCCGTATAGAAGCAATTAGCGGCTCCGCAGCTGCAAATTTTATACGTGAACAAGATACCATAGTACAAGAATTTAAAGTGGCGCTTAAAAATCCGAAAGATATTTTAGAAGCTTTAAATCAAGTACTTCAAGAAAATTCTAATCTAAAGAAAGAAGTTGAAAAAGCTTCGCAAGAAAAAGCCTTAGGCTTAACTGCCGATTTAGCTAAACAAGCCGAATATATTAATGGCATTCACTTTATTGCCCAGAAAGTAGATTTACCTAACGCCGAGGCGATAAAAACCTTGGCCTATAGTTTAAAGGATAAGTTGGCTAATTTATATGTGGTATTGGCCGCAGAAATTGATGGAAAGCCGAGTTTAACGGTGATGTTATCGGATAATTTAGTGAAAGAAAAAGGCTTAAATGCTGGTACTATTATCCGCGAACTGGCCAAAGAAATTGATGGGGGTGGAGGTGGTCAGCCTTTTTATGCCACCGCTGGTGGTAAAAATAGTGCTGGTATAGAAAAGGCTTTAGCTCAAGCCAAAACCTATATTCACTGATTATCTCTACATAATTTACGTTTAAAACAAAGGTTCAGGGTATCTTGAACCTTTGTTTTTTATAAACACACATCACATTCATTATGATTCAAAAAGCATTAAAAAACTTAGGCATACAAGCCATTAACCAATTGCAAGAAGCTTCTTTAAAAGCTGCCGAAACTGAGCAAGATTATTTGTTGTATGCCCCCACAGGTTCGGGCAAAACGCTGGGTTTTTTACTGCCTTTATTAAATCTTTTAGATCCCGAAAAAAAAGGTGTTCAGTCTTTAATATTAGTCCCTTCTAGAGAATTGGGCTTACAAATTGAGCAAGTTTTCAGAGGTATGGGTACGGGGTATAAAGTAACCTGCTGTTATGGCGGCCACGATACAAAAGTTGAGGTAAATAGTCTAAAAAACCCTCCCATGGTTTTAATTGGTACACCTGGACGTTTAGCATACCACCTACAGCATAAAAACATAGATCCGCAAAGCGTTCATACCCTTATTTTAGATGAGTTTGATAAGGCCTTAGAATATGGCTTCCAGAACGATATGTCGTTTATTATTGGAGGATTAAAAGGCTTAAAAAGACGTATTTTAACCTCTGCTACGCGGATGAATAACATCCCAGAGTTTACTGGTATCCATCAACCAGTAGCGCTAAATTTTCTTAAAAAAGCCGAAATAGCACCCGATTTAGAAATAAAACTCATAGAAACCGAGGCTGCAGAAAAATTAGAAACCTTGTTTTCATTAATTTGCCTGATTGGTGAAAAATCAACCTTGGTTTTTTGCAACCACCGTGATGCCGTAGATCGTATTAGCGATATATTGAAAGATCAAGGAATTATTCACGCTGTTTTTCATGGCGGTATGGAGCAAGAGGATCGAGAAAAAGCGTTGTTGAAATTCCGAAATGGCACTAGCAGGCTTTTAATTACTACTGATTTAGCATCCAGGGGTTTAGATATTCCTGAAATCGAATGCATTATTCACTATCAGTTACCACATACCGAAGAATCGTTTATTCACCGAAACGGGCGTACAGCACGTATGCATGCTTCAGGTACTTCCTATATTTTGCTTTCTAACGATGAACATTTGCCTGACTTTATTAAAAATCCAAGTAGACAAGCTTTACCTACTACTACCAGAATTCCTAAACCGACTGATTGGGATACGCTATATATAGGTGCCGGTAAAAAAGATAAAATAAATAAAGTAGATATTGTAGGCTTAGTTTTGAAGAAAGGTGGCTTACAAAAAGATGAATTAGGTCTT
Organism: Sphingobacteriales bacterium; assembly: GCA_026390835.1. Taxonomy (GTDB): domain Bacteria; phylum Bacteroidota; class Bacteroidia; order Sphingobacteriales; family Sphingobacteriaceae; genus JAIPAN01. The sequence goes on along the minus strand of JAPLFD010000008.1, from coordinate 98,498 downwards.
ATTGAAGTTTTTGACCATGCATCATATGCAGCAGTTAAAAGAGCTAAAATTCAGCAATTGGTGCAGCAAATTAAAAACGAGAAAATATCTAATAAGAAAGTGAAGATTGAGATTTCTAGATAAAAAATAGCAGAAACGGAATAATGCGTTATCCTATCATAAACACACTTTTCTACTTATAATCCATCAATCTTTACCGCTATCTCGACCAATCGTAGTATTAGCTATGATATCCAACTCAACGTACATTTTTCTGCTTGAGCGATAAGGATTCTATTTTTTTATTGTTCTACACAAAATCGGAAATAGGATTAAGTACTTTTTTCAACGCTAACTAATTTTTTATCATATTAAATACAGTTTTAGTACCTTTATTCTCATGAAAAAAACATCATTAATCTTTCTGTCAATAGCCTTTCTTTTCGCCTGTAAAAACAAAGATTCCTTTACGATTACTGGAAAAATAGAAAATGCAGGTAATAGTAAAAAAGTATTTTTGTATCAACACGATGCCATTATAGATTCTGCTTTTTTAAACGATAATAAAGAATTTAGTTTTACCCAAAAAAGTGTTGTGGCCGACTTTTTTAACTTAAGCGTTGGAGATAAGTTAATTGTGTTGATTGCAAAAAATGGCGATGATATTGAGTTAAACATTCAAGGAATTGAGACGCTAAGTGATTATACAGTTAGTGGCTCTGAAGACAGTAAGAAAATTCATGATTTTTCTCTTATATCCACTAAATACGTCACTATTTTTGACGCTATACAGCGTGAATTCGTAGATCAAGTAAGTAAAGATTCTACACTGGAAGATTCGTTACGAAAAGTGCTTTCGCCACGTTTCGAATCCAATATGACAGCCTATTCTAAGAAAACTTCCGAGTTTGGATTAGCCAATAGCACTAATTTGGCCGGTTTTTATGCTATGGGGGCCTTAAACGAAGAAACTAATGAACAAGTCTTACTAGCTTACGCCGAAAAAATTAAAGACAAATTTAAAAACAATACAGCTGTAGAGCAATTTTTAAAACGTATGGAAGCTATTAAGCCTGTTTCCATTGGCCAGATGTCGCCAAGTTTCGAAATGGCCTCATCGGATGGAAAAGTTATAAAACTAAGCGATTTCAGAGGAAAATATGTTTTATTAGACTTTTGGGCTTCTTGGTGTGGACCCTGCAGAGCCGAAAATCCAAATGTGGTTAAAACCTATGCAGCATTTAAGAATAAAAATTTCACCATTTTAGGCATATCATTAGATGACGAAAAAGACGCTTGGTTAAAAGCAATAAAAAATGATAAATTAACTTGGACTCATGTTTCGGAGTTAAAACGTTGGGAGAGCCCTATTGCCAATTTATATAAAATTGAAGGCATACCTGCTAATTTTTTATTAAATCCGGAAGGAAAAATTATAGCCAAAAACTTACGTGGTGAAGCATTATCTAAGTTTCTAAGTAATACCCTTAAGTAATACTTGGCTAATAATTTCTTAACATATTGTTAATACCCTCTGCACTTAAAATGTTTAGCTTAGTAGAATTATGAGTAGCACCAAACCCAAAATATTAATTGTAGACGACGAAGCCGATATTCTAGAGCTTATTGAGTACAATTTAAAACAAGAAGGATACCAGGTTTTTACGGCCACCAATGGCCAGGAAGCTATTACTATTGCAAAAAAAGTGCTACCAGATTTAATTTTATTGGATGTTATGATGCCCAAAATGGATGGTATAGAAGCCTGCCGTTTAATGCGTACACTACCTGAATTTAAGCAAACCTTCATGGTTTTCTTAACAGCTCGGAATGAAGAATACTCAGAAATTGCTGGTTTTAATGTAGGCGCCGACGATTACATAACCAAGCCAATTAAACCAAGATCATTGGTAAGTAGAATTAACGCCATTTTACGTAGAACCAACCAGAAAAACGAGCAAGAACAAAGCCCTAAAAAACTAGAGATTGACGATTTAGTAATAGATAGAGAGGCCTTTTTGGTTTATCAAGCCGGTAAAAAAGTAGTTTTAGCAAAAAAAGAATTCGAGCTTTTACACTTATTAGCATCTAAACCAGGCAAGGTGTTTACTCGAGACCAAATTCTTAAAAGTATTTGGGAAGAATCGGTTATTGTAACCAATAGAACCATTGATGTGCATATAAGAAAGTTGAGAGAAAAACTTGGTGATACCTATGTGGGTACAGTGAAAGGCGTAGGCTACAAATTCAACGCTTAAATATCAACTAACATCCGTATTTTTGTGTTTCTAAACACACATACTATTGAAATTCCCCGTTTTTAAAGATCTTATTTTATTTGAAAATGACGATCTGATTGTAGTAAACAAACCAGCCTTTTTGAGTTCTTTAGATAATAGAGAAGGAGCAGAGCCTAGTTTACTTCGTTTAGCCAAACACTATACTCCCGATGCACAAATTTGCCATCGTTTAGATAAAGAAACCTCAGGAGCGCTTATTTTAGCTAAAAATCCAGAAACTTACCGCTTCATCTCCATGCAGTTTGAACACCGTGAGGTAAACAAGATTTATCATGCTGTTATTAATGGAACGCATCAATTTGATGCCTTAAAGGTAGATTTACCCATTTTAAACTTGGGTAATAAAAACGTAGCCATAAATAAGCAAGAGGGTAAAACGGCTTTAACCTATTTTCAATCACTTACTTACTATAAACACTTTACTTTGGTAGAATGCAAACCGGTGAGTGGGCGTATGCACCAAATTCGTATTCATTTAGCCTCACAACGAGCAGCTATTGCCGGCGATGAATTGTATGGCGGTCAACCAGTACTGCTTTCGGGTATTAAACGAGGGTATAAATTAGGAAAAGACCAGGAAGAACTACCTATTATGAAGCGTTTTGCACTACATGCCAAGCAAATTACGTTTAAAATTAACCCGGAAAATACAGTAACTATTGAAGCGCCATATCCTAAAGATTTCGCTACACTCCTGAAATTACTCGATAAGTTTGATAAATAATTTAGGAAGTATAACCTAATATTTTCAGTACCTGCTTACTATTTTGCTCCTCACCAAAAACCTCGAAATTGAAACTTTCGTCTCTATTTCTGCGAATAATTACGTGTTTGGGAGATGGTAATAAACAATGATGAATACCGCCGTAACCGCTTAACACCTCTTGGTAAGCACCAGTATTAAAAAAGCCTAAATACTGCACCTTACGGGTTTTGGGCATAAATACGTTGTTCATATGTGCTTCTTGGTTGTAATAATCCTGCCCATCGCAAGTAATACCACCTAAATTCACTTTTTCGTATTCAGCATCCCAGTTGTTTATAGGTAATAGCACATATTTTTGGTTCAGTGCCCACACATCGGGTAGGTTGGTAATAAATGAACCATCTAACATCAACCACTTTTCGCGGTCGTTTTGTTGCTTACGACCCAATACCTTGTATAAAATACCCGAAGCCTCGGCAACGGTATATTTACCAAATTCGGTAATAATATCTGGTTCCATTACGGCGTGTTCTGCGCAAATTTCTTTAATACGTTTTACAATTTCATTTACCATGTATTCGTAATCAAAATCAAATACCAACGAATCTTTAAACGGCATGCCACCACCAATATCAAGGGTAGTTAAATCGGGATTAATCTTTTTAAAACGGCAATACAGCGTTACGTATTTTTCTAATTCGTTCCAGTAATAAGGCGTATCAGAAATACCTGAATTGATGAAGAAATGTAATAATTTAACCTTGAAATTAGGGTTTTCGGCAATTTTAGCTTTGTAAAAATCAATTACATCTTCTAACGGAATACCCAAACGAGACGTGTAAAATTGTGAATCGGGTTGCTCCTCGGCAGCAATACGTATACCCAAGTTGCATGGAATATCTAATTCATCATCGTAAAGGTTAAATTCCTCTTTATTATCCAATACCGGAATGATATTTTGATACCCATCGTGTAACATATCAATAATATATTGTTTGTATTGAAAGGTTTTAAATCCGTTACAAATCACAGTGATTTTTTTATCCAATACGCCTTTTTTCTCTAGCGCATCAATCATGGGCATATCAAAAGCTGAGGATGTTTCTAAGTGAATATCGTTTTTAAGTGCTTCTTCAACAATATGTCTAAAGTGCGAACTTTTGGTACAATAGCAATACTTGTATCCACCACGGTAATTGTTTTTAACTATAGCCGTTTGAAACAATAATTTAGCCTCCTGAATTTTTTTTGAGATGATAGGCAAATAGGTAAACCGTAGTGGAGTACCATAAGTTTCTATCATTTCCATAAGGTTTAATTCATGGAAATACAACTCATCATCAATAACTTGGTAACCGTCTTGAGGGAAACCCACACTCAGGTCAAGAAATTCCGCGTAGCTCTGCATTTTTTAGTATTTTTGGCAAATATAAAAAAGCAAATTGCATCACGTGTAGTGTTTAAGTAAATTAATTTTTATATTCTTCCGTTGTAAGGAAAAAGATCCATGAAAGAACTAAAAATAATAGAGGTTAAATCAGAAATTGGCGCCGGTACAAGAGGTGCTAGTTTAGGGGTAGATGCGATAAAAATTGCCGCATTAGATTTTGGAAGTAGGTATTTTAAAAAACACAATACCCTAGAAATACCCAACGAGAACCACTTGTTATTAGAAGCCACAGGTAATGCTTATGCCAAACGAATATCTGGCGTTTTAACCATGGTAGAACGGGTAGCAGAAGAAGTGGCTAAAACACTCGAAAACAACACATTTCCCATTATTTTAGCCGGCGATCACAGTACGGCAGCTGGTACCATTTCCGGTATTCGTAAAGCTTACCCTAAATCTAAATTAGGCGTAATTTGGGTAGATGCGCATGCCGACTTACATTCACCCTATACCACGCCATCGGGCAATTTGCATGGTATGTCTATGGCTATTGTTTTAGACGAAGATAACCTAGACTCAAAAGTAAATAAGCCAGATCAGGAAACGCTTAATTATTGGTTTCAACTAAAAAACGTGGCCAATATAGCACCCAAAATTACGTATAAAGATGTCGTGTATATTGGTGTTCGTGATGTAGAACCTCAAGAAGAATTCTTATTAAAACGTCATAGAGTTAAAAATTTCACCATTGCCGATATACGTAAGCGCAGTGTAGAACGAATTGCTATTGATGCCATACAGACCTTGGATCATTGCGATTTAATTTACGTTTCGTTTGATGTGGATGTATTGGATAGTGCTATTTCTAAAGGAACAGGCACTCCTGTATCCAATGGTTTAACGGAACGTGAAGCCGGTAATTTACTCTCTAGGTTGCTAACTTCAGACAAAGTTTGTTGTTTTGAAATGGTAGAAATTAACCCAACATTAGATAAAGAAAACCTAATGGCCGAAAATGCTTTCGAAATATTGGTAAGAGCCACAAACTCATTATTAAACGACTAAATACACCCGAATAGAATGACCATAGAAGAACAAATACTTCATACCTTACCCCAAGCTGTTTCCGATTTATATCAAGCCATAATGCCTGCAAATGCATTCAATTTACAAGAAACACGCAAAGAGTTTGATGGTCAAATTACAGTGGTTTCTTTTCCCATTACCCAATTTTCAAAAAAATCGCCCGAAGTAACTGGCGAAGAGTTGGGAACATATTTGCAAAATGCTATTCCAGACGTAGCGGCTTTTAACGTGATTAAGGGCTTTTTAAACCTTTCTATAAGCGATAGTTATTGGATTAACAGTTTAGAACAAGCTGGTAATTATCAGGCTACCGCCAATGGCAAAAAAGTGATGGTCGAGTATTCATCACCAAATACCAATAAACCCTTACACCTTGGCCATGTTCGTAATAACTTATTGGGTTATAGCGTAGCCGAAATATTGGCTGCTAGTGGTTATGAGGTTATTAAAGCCAATTTGGTAAACGATAGAGGTATTCATATCTGCAAATCCATGTTGGCTTGGCAGAAATTTGGAAATGGCGAAACTCCAGCAAGTAGTGGCCTAAAAGGCGACCATTTGGTTGGAAAATACTACGTGCTATTCGATAAAGCTTACAAAGCCGAACAAGAGGCCTTAGTAGCCCAAGGCAAAACCGAAGAAGAGTCAAAAAAACAAGCACCACTAATACTGGAGGCACAAGCTATGCTCCAAGCTTGGGAAGCCGGGGATGAAGCCGTACTCAGCCTTTGGAAAACCATGAATACCTGGGTGTATGCGGGTTTCGAGCAAACCTATACTACTTTGGGTGTCGATTTTAAAAAGTATTACTACGAGTCTAACACCTATTTACTAGGTAAAGACAGCATAGAAGAAGGTCTGAAAAAGGGTGTGTTTTTTAAAAAGCCCGATGGCTCTGTATGGATAGATTTGACCGCCGATGGCTTGGATGAAAAATTAGTATTGCGTGCAGATGGCACTTCGGTTTACATCACGCAAGATTTAGGTACCGCACAACTCAAATACGACGATTTCGGTATGGATGAATCGATTTATGTGGTTGGAAATGAACAAGATTATCACTTCAAAGTCTTATTTCTCATTTTAGAAAAGTTAGGAAAAAATTGGGCTAAGGGTTTATACCACTTATCGTATGGTATGGTTGATTTACCATCGGGTAAAATGAAATCGAGAGAAGGAACCGTAGTTGATGCCGATGATTTATTGGCCGAAATGGTGGCTACCGCCAAACAACGCACCGAAGAACTGGGTAAAGTAGAAGGTTTTACTGAAGAAGAAAAAGAAAAACTCTACCACATGATTGGCTTAGGCGCACTTAAATATTTTTTATTAAAAGTAGAACCTAAAAAACGCTTATTATTCGATCCAAATGAATCCATCGATTTTCAAGGAAATACCGGCCCCTTTATTCAATATACCCATGCTCGTATTCAATCGGTGCTAAACAAAGCAAATTTTGGAACAAATGCTAAAACGAATTATTCTGGCGCTCTAACCTCTTCAGAACGTGATGTATTGGTTTGTTTAAGCCAATATCCGGCCCTTTTACAAGCAGCTGCTCAAGAACATAGCCCAGCTTTGGTGGCTAATTATACCTACGAGTTAGCCAAACTTTACAATAAGTTTTATCACGAAGAAATCATTTTGAAGTTAGAAGATAAAGAGTTAAAAAACTTTCGACTAGCTTTATCGGCAGCCACGGCCAAAACCATTAAAAAAACCATGGGCTTATTGGGCATTCAGGTACCAAATAAGATGTAATTAATTTGGTATACTTAGAATTAGTTTCCTACTAAAATACTGGAATCGCATAAACAAGAGGGCAGAGGAAACCAATAAGCCTAAGGTAAGCCCGTACCAAATACCATTGGCGCCTAAGCCTTGCATAATTCCTAAAAAATACGCCATTGGTAAACCTACAAGCCAATAGGCAATAAAGGTAAAAAGAGTAGGTATATTTACATCGCCCATACCTCTTAAAACACCTAAACCAACTACTTGCGTTCCATCAAATAATTGGAAAAAACCGGCTATAATTAACAATTGTGCGGCAATAGCAATTACACGGGTATCTTCGGTATACATGAATGGCAAGTAGTTATTAAAAAATACAAATACCAGGGCCGTAATACTCATAAAGACCACCACTATATGGTAACTTGATATAGCCGATAAGCGCAACTGTTTGAATTCTTTTCCGCCAAAATTATTACCGGTTTTTATAGCAGCGGCTGCTGCAACACCGCTAGCCATCATGTAGGTCATGGCGGCCATGTTTATAGCCACCTGATGTGCCGCTTGATGAACGGCCCCAAGTGTACCCATTAAAATTGCGGCTCCGCTAAAGGCGCTTATTTCAAACGTATATTGTAAGGCCACAGGTGTACCAATTTTTAAAATACTAATCGATCGAGCTTTGGTGAGTGCCGCACGCCCAAATTCTTTCAAATACCGTTTAAAATGGCTAGAACGAAAAATATAAGCCACCATGACTACACCCATTATCGTTCTATCTATTAAAGTAGCCAAACCAACACCTCTCACACCCATCGGGCTGATACCAAATAATCCCTTTACGAAAATAATGCCCAATACGATATTCAACACATTGCCCCAAATAGAAATGTACATAGCTTGTTTAGTAAAGCCAAGGCCTTCGGCAAACTGCTTGGCCGTCATAAAAAACATCAATGGAATGATAGAAATAGATAAAAGTGATAAAAATGGTTTAGCTTCAGTAACCACTTCCGGCGTTTGTCCCAAATGGTCAATGGCGGCCATGGTACCAAAATAGATGGCAGAATACAGTACTAAACCTGTAATTGCACTTATCACTAAACTATTATACAGCAATTTGCCGCATTCTGTATAGTTTTTACGCCCATTTTCTTGTGCAATGAGTGGCGTTATGCCATAGGAAATGCCAATACCCAATACCAATACAATGGTAAACACACTATTTACGAGCGAAACTGCTGCCAATGGGATGGTTCCGGCGAAATGACCGACAATAACACTATCGGCTGTATGCACCAAGGTATGCCCCAATTGAGATATGACCACCGGTATAGCCAAGGCTAAATTGGTTTTATAATGCGGCTTGTATGTGTAGTACAGTTTCTTCAAGTGTTAGGTAAATTAAAGTATGATAATAAGCTATTAATAAATAGCTTATATAAATTTAATAGGCTACAATATCGGCTTCGCCTTTATGTAAATTTCGAATGTATACTTCGTTTTGAACCGAAGCACATAATACGCCATTGGTGTCGTATAATTCTATTGGAAAACTTTTTACATATTTTCCGTGGGTATGCAGTATTTCTTCAGCTTCTTTCAAATCAGTTTCTGAAAGATGAATGCGAAAACTGAGGTTTGTTCGGCCAGGTTTTAGGTAATTAATTTGCGCACTTTTAAGCCAAACACGGCATTTTAGCCCTCTTCGTTGTAGTACCTGATCGAATAAAATAGCGTAAAATGGATCGGTAGCGGTGAAAATGGTGCCTCCGAAGATAGATTTATTATAGTTTTTGTTCATAAAACTCTTTACAATAACTACATCAACGCCGCTAAAACCTGGCTCAAAACTCCGGACCCAAATACGTTGGAAAAGGAGTGGAGGGTATAGTCGCATGACCCAAGTAAGAGCCTTTTCCGATATTTTCATTTTTAGGATTTTACCACATTAAGTCTAATATTGCGCTGTGGTCTTCTTCGTTTAGTTTGTAAACCTGCCCAGAAACTTTATGTTGTTTAAAGTTAGCTAAAATAGCGTCTTTAGAACTTTTATCAATATTTGCTTGAGCTAAACGTGTAGGCGTTTGAATAGTTGTAAAAAAGGCCTCTAATTTTTCAATAAATTGAGGAGCAATTTGCTCATCGCTTCCATCTAATTCAAAAACATGTCTAGCTAAAAACGCCAGTTTATCAAGAAATTTATCCTGATTGTGTTTCAACCAAGCTGGAAACACAATAGATAAACCTGCACCATGGGCAATATCAAATAATACACTTAAAGAGTGTTCAAAACCATGACAAGCCCAATCGCCTCCATTTTTACCGGCAGTTAACGAACCGTTTAGAGCCGTGGTTGCCAACCACATAATATTTGCACGAGTATCGTAATCATCGGGATGGCTTACCACCTTTTCTCCGTACTCTACAGCTAATTTAAGCACCGCTGCGGTGTGCAAATCGGTTAGCGGCGAATTTCCTAAGCCAAAGAATTGCTCGAGCGCATGCGCCATTAAATCGGCTACACCATAAGCTGTATAATCTGCTGGAACGGTAGTGGTTAAAGCTGGATCTAAAAAAGATACCTTAGGATACAAATAAGGAGATCCATATCCACGTTTAGAACCACCCTCGGTATCTTGCAATACTGTAAATGGATTCATTTCTGTACCGGTTGCGGCCAAAGTTAAAATAGCAAAAATAGGTAGGGCCTTTTCTGGCTTGGCTTTTTGTAGATAAAAATCCCATACAGAATGATTTACCGACACTCCCATAGCTACCGCTTTGGCTGTATCTATCACCGAACCACCACCCAAAGCAATAATATAATCGGCTCCGAATTTTTTGGCTTCTTGCACCGCTGCATCTGCATCCTGATAAATTGGATTTGATTTAATGCCCTCAAATGTTTGGTGCGCAATGCCTCCAATATTTAATAAAGAAACCAAACGGGCGTAAAGACCATTCTTTTTTACCGATTCTTTACCAATAATAATAAAGGCTCGATTGCCCAGTGGCTTTAATTCGGTGCAAATGCCATCCATTACATCTTTTCCAAAAAGTAATTTGGTGGGATTGAAGCGTTCAAAATTTTCCATTTTATGTTTTGATGTGTGCAAGAATTCTAAAATTAATAACTTGCAACTACATATTATACACTTTCAATTATTTTACACTTGTATTATGAAAAATAGCCCACTCTCAAGGTCTATATCCTTACTTATTTTGGTAGCTGCATTGGGTTATTTTGTAGATATATATGACTTATTGCTTTTTTTAATTGTTAAAAATAAAAGTTTAACAGATTTGGGAGTGCCTGCCGATAAACTTACTTCCATTGGTTTAGAATTAATGAATTGGCAAATGGCTGGCTTACTAATTGGTGGCATACTTTGGGGTATATTGGGCGATAAAAAAGGCCGAATTTATGTACTCTTCGGCTCAATTCTACTGTATTCATTAGCCAATATTGCCAACGGCTTGGTACAAGATGTAAGTTGGTATGCGGCCTTGCGGTTTATAGCTGGCATAGGCTTAGCCGGCGAACTCGGTGCTGGAATTACGCTCATTAGCGAAACCATGAGCAAAGAAAATAGAGGATATGGAACCATGCTGGTAGCCAGCATTGGTTTGTTGGGTGCGGTGGCAGCTTATTTTGTAGGTGCTACCTTTAATTGGCGCATTGCATATTTAGTAGGTGGCGGCTTAGGAATGCTATTGCTCTTACTCCGAATCGGAGTATTTGAATCGGGAATGTTTGCCAATATGAAAAACAAACCCGTAAAAAAGGGCGATTTAAGCCTATTGTTTTCTAGTAAAAGCAGGGTTAAAAAATACGTGCACAGCATTTTAATTGCCGTTCCGGTTTGGTTTGTGGTTGGTATTTTGGTAGGCATTGCCCCCGATTTTGCCAAACCTTTGGGCATTAGCGGTACCATAGAGCCTGGTAAAGGAATTATGTTCACCTACATTGGTATTGCCTTCGGCGATTTTTTAAGTGGAAGCCTTAGCCAACTGTTCAAAACTAGGAAGAAAATTGTGTTCATCTTTTTGACCTTCACCTTCGCTGGCATTTTATTCTTTCTATTCTCTAACGGCCTAAGCGCTACTCAATTTTATATACTTTGTGTTTATTTTGGTATAGCAACAGGCTATTGGGTGGTATTTGTTACTATGGCAGCAGAACAATTTGGCACCAATTTACGAGCAACTGTAACTACTACGGTGCCCAATATGGTACGTGGCTCTCTCATTTTAGTTACCCTAGCTTTTACCAGCCTAAAAGCACATTATGGATTGGTAAATGCAGCTATTATGGTAGGCACAAGTACCGTATGCATAGCGTATTGGGCCTTATGGCATCTTGAAGAAACTTTTGGTAAAGACTTAGATTATATAGAAGAATCTGGAGAAATAGGCCTCTAACATCATCTCTTTGTCTAATTATTTATTCCAGCCCTAAAAATTCATTTAAAAATCTCATTTTTGGATATGCCTACACGTGAAGAAATAGCAACAGCTTACCAAACTATTCAAGACGAAATTTGCGCCGGTTTAGAATTGGCCGATGGTTTAGGAAAATTTGAAGAAGAGATTTGGGAACGTGAAGGTGGAGGAGGGGGTCGAACCCGAATACTACAACATGGAGACATTATTGAGAAAGGAGGCGTTAATTTTTCGGCGGTATATGGCAAATTACCCGAACCCATTAAAAAAGCTTTTGGCGTAAGCGAAGAGGACTTTTTTGCTACCGGAATTTCTATAGTGATTCATCCTAACCATCCTTGGGTGCCTATTATTCATATGAATATTCGCTATTTCGAACTCTCCGAAGAAGTTCGTTGGTTTGGTGGCGGTATCGATTTAACCCCGCATTACATCATTTCCGAAGACGCCCAATTCTTTCACAAAGGATTAAAAAAGGTTTGCGATAGTTTTAATAAAACGTTTTACCAAGAATTTAAAACCTGGGCCGATAATTACTTTTACATAAAACACCGTGAGGAAACCCGTGGCATTGGCGGAATCTTCTACGATCGCTTAAGTCCTAAGACCGCAAACATTGCTTGGGATGAAATTTTCGAATTCTCTAAAGCCCTTGGGCGTAGCTTTTTGCCTCTTTATACAGAGCTTATTGCTCGTAATCGCGGTAAAGCTTTTACTCATGAACAAAAGGAGTGGCAATACCAACGCCGAAGCCGTTATGCCGAATTTAACCTCGTATATGACGCCGGAACAAAGTTTGGATTGGAAACCAATGGCCGTATTGAATCAATCTTAATGAGCCTACCGCCCCAAGCAAATTGGGTGTATAATTTCATACCAACCGAAGGAAGTTTAGAGGCCGAAACTTTATCGCTCTTAAAGAAAGATATAAATTGGGTTTAAAGACCCGATAAAGCCTTTTTCTAGCAAACGCAAAACTTTTCCACACTGCCTAAATTACGTTTTTCAAATATGTATATTCGCGTATGCTTTACGCATATTTTAACAAGAAAAACTAAAATTAGCAAGATTACCAAACGAAATGGCTGAAGAAACAGAAAAAGGAAATTTGGAACCTACAAACGACAGAATAATCCCAATTAATATTGAAGAGGAAATGAAATCTGCCTACATCGATTATTCGATGTCGGTAATCGTTTCCCGTGCTTTGCCCGATGTTCGAGACGGCTTAAAACCTGTACACCGCCGGGTATTGTATGGTATGCTCGATTTGGGCGTAACTAGTACCAAGCCTTATAAAAAATCGGCCCGTATTGTCGGTGATGTATTGGGTAAGTATCACCCACACGGCGATTCATCGGTTTACGATACCATGGTACGTATGGCTCAAGATTGGAGCTTACGATACCCCATGGTAGATGGTCAAGGAAACTTTGGCTCTATTGATGGAGATAGCCCGGCTGCTATGCGTTATACTGAGGCTAGATTGAAGAAAATTGCCGAAGAAATGTTAAATGATATCAATAAAGACACTATTGATTATCAATTAAATTTTGATGATTCCTTAGAAGAACCAACCGTTTTACCAACCAAAATTCCTAATTTATTGGTAAACGGTGCTTCGGGTATTGCCGTGGGTATGGCCACCAATATGGCCCCACACAACCTTACCGAGGTTATTAACGCCATTACCGCATATATAGACGATAATAACATTGAGGTTTCTGGCCTAATGCAATACGTTAAAGCACCCGATTTCCCAACAGGAGGGATAATTTACGGCTACGCAGGCGTGCAAGAGGCTTTCGAAACCGGTAGAGGCCGTATTATGATGCGTGCTAAGGCCGAGATTGAAACCTACGGAAACGACAGAGAACGCATTATTGTAACCGAAATACCCTATCAGGTAAATAAGGCCAATATGATTGAGCGTACTGCCGAATTGGTAAACGAGAAAAAAATTGAAGGTATCTCTGAAATTCGGGATGAATCGGATAGAGAAGGTATGCGTATTGTGTACGAAATTAAACGAGATGCTAACTCATCTATTGTATTAAACAATTTATTTAAATATACTGCTTTACAAACCTCATTTTCAGTAAATAACATTGCCTTGGTAAAGGGCCGTCCGCAGTTATTGAACTTAAAGGATATGATTAAATACTTTGTGGAACACCGCCACGAAGTTGTAGTACGCAGAACCAAATTTGAATTAGCCGAAGCCGAAAAACGTGCCCATATTTTAGAGGGTTTATTAATTGCATTAGATCATTTAGACGAAGTAATTAAATTGATTCGCAATTCGGATACGCCAGAAGATGCTCGTACGGGCTTGATGGAGAAATTCGGCCTTTCTGACATTCAATCGAGAGCTATTCTGGATATGACGCTACGCCGTTTAACCGGACTAGAGCGTGATAAAATTAAAGATGAGTATGCTGAGTTGATGAAAACCATCGAATTCTTGAAATCTATTTTGGCCGATGAGGATATGCGTATGCGAATCATCAAAGACGAATTGATAGAAATTAGAGAGAAATATGGCGATGAGCGTCGTTCGGTAATTGTGCATTCTGCAGAAGATATGCGCATGGAAGACTTTATTGCCGACGAAGAAGTGGTTATTACCATTTCGCACGAAGGTTATATTAAACGTACGCCACTAACCGATTACCGCATTCAGGGTAGAGGTGGAAAAGGTTCTATGGGTTCTCAATCGAGAGATGAAGACTTTATTGAGCACATCATTACGGCATCGGCACATAACTATATGTTGTTCTTTACCGAAGCCGGACGTTGTTTTTGGTTGCGTGCATTCGAAATTCCGGAAGGTACTCGTACTTCTAAAGGAAGAGCTATTCAGAACATCATCAATATTCCGAAAGAAGAGAAAATTAAGGCTTTTATTAAGGTAATTAACCTGAAAGACCAAGAGTACTTAGAAAACAACTTCATTATTATGTGTACCAAGAAAGGTACCATTAAGAAAACGTCGTTAGCAGCATACTCTCGTCCTCGTGCCAATGGTATTAACGCCATTAATATTAACGAAGGTGATCAATTATTAGAGGCTTGCTTAACCAATGGCCAAAGTGAAGTTTTAATGGCCTTACGCTCCGGCAGAGCCATTCGATTTAACGAATCTACCGTTCGCCCAATGGGTCGTACGGCAACTGGTGTGCGTGGTGTAACCTTGGCACATGCTAAAGATGAAGTAATTGGCATGATTACCGTAAACAATCCAGAAGTAACGGTATTGGTGGTTTCTGAGAAAGGGTATGGTAAACGTACCGATATTGAAGATTATCGGGTAACGAACCGTGGAGGTAAAGGTGTTAAAACCATTAATATTACCGATAAAACCGGTGAATTGGTTGCCATTAAAGATGTGGTAGATACCGATGATTTAATGATTATCAATAAATCGGGTATTGTGATTCGTATTGGCGTAGCCGATTTACGTGTAATGGGCAGAGCTACACAAGGCGTTCGCTTAATTACCTTTAAAGGTGAAGATGAAATTGCTTCTATTGCCAAAGTTGCCCACGAAGAAGAAAGCGACTTAGAAGATACGATTGCTGTTGAAGGTGCCGTTACAGAAGATACACCCGATGTAAGCACGCCAGAAACAGGAGTGGAGCCTACTGAAGAAAATCCAGAATAAACGAATATTAACCAATAAATTTTAACTTATGAACATGAAATCACTTGTATTCGCCTTTGCTTTTTTAGGCTGTGCGTACAGTGCCTCTGCACAAAAAGGGGAGTTGATTACTGCAAAAACCAATTATGAGAAATACATTGCCTTAAAAGATGCAGGCTCTTTGACTTTAGCGGGCCCAAGTTTAACTATTGCTAAAACCTCTATAGACAAGGCTGCCCTGAATGAAAAAACGGCTATAGATGCCAGCACATGGGCTTATAAAGCACTTATTTATGCAAATTTAGCACTAAATGAAGCTGATGCCGCAACTGCCGAGGCCCTTATTAAAAGTGCAGGAGATGATTTTTCGAAAGCAGTAGAAATGGATACGGACAAGAAAAATGCCAATCTGATTACTGCAGGTAATGATGCTTTCGCTCAATTTCAATTAAATAAAGGCGTTAAAGCATTTCAAGCCCAAGATTTTAAACAAGCATATACAGCTTTTGAGCAATCTCTAATTTACCGTCCTGCTGATACCCTATTAACTTATTATAGTGGTTTAGCGGCTATAAACGCTGTAGATTACACTTCTGCAATTAAAAGATATGAAGAGTTATTGACAACTGATTACTCGGCTAACAGAGAAATTGCCTTAGATCTATCTAAACTATACAGTATGCAAAAAGACACTGTAAATGCTATTCGAATTGCATCTGTATACGCTACTAAATTTAATGACCAAGCTTTAGCTACCCAAGAAATTGAATTGAGTTTAATGAGCGGAAAACAAAAACAAGTAATTGAAAGAATCTTAGCTCAAATAACCTTAGACCCAAAAAATAAACTGGAGCATTTTTATTTAGGTATTGCTTACGATGCGCTAAAAGAATTTAAAAAGGCGGAAGATGCTTACAAAAAAGCCATTGACCTTGATGCCAATTATTTTGATGCTACTTTAAATTTAGGTAGTGGCATTTTAAACAACGGTATTGACTTATATAATAAAGCCAATACGTTACCTGCAAATAAACAAAAGGAGTACGATGCAGCCATGAAAGCTGCTTTTGTTGAATTCGATCGTGCGTTTCCGTATTTAGATAAAGCGGTTAAAATTGACCCTAAATCGTTGAATGCTTTACAAAACTTAAAAACGTATTACGTGATAAAAAAGAACACAGCTAAAGTTGCCGAGTTAACCAAACAAATTACTGCTTTGCAATAGGGTATATACTTTACTACCTAAAAACCCCAATCTATAAATAGGTTGGGGTTTTCTTTTATCCAAAATTATTATTTAACATAATATTAATTATAAGACAAATATATACTGCTTACAATTAACCCATCATTAGTTGTTGGTGTTGGGCTTGCAACCAGGCTAAATCGGAAAGATGGAAGTAATGTGGGTTTACCTCTTTTAAAACTTCTTTGTATTGGGTAGATTTTTGAAGTTTAAGATTATAGGCTTTAGCCAATTTATAGCAATCTAAGCGTCCTTTTTGGTAAAAAGTATTGGTTAAATTAGCTTCCGTGTGCGATAAATTATCAAATTGCTTGAATACTTTTTCAGCATCTGCATATTGCCAAACCAAGCGACTGGCAAATTGCAAAATTTCTATTTGCGACAATTCATCGCTATACTTAGCCAGGGCCCTGTTTAAATAGTCTTCGTCCTGATTTAAAATATAACTCCAAGCTCCTACTCTACCCTTTAATATAGGATGTATTGCTTGGGTTACACTATATTTAATCACTTCACTAAGTGTGTGCTGAGCAGCCGATGTATTCTTATTCATGTACTGCTTTTGGCATTGCATGAGTTTAATGAAAGGATACAATTTTTCGGGAATATCTTGCGATAAGGTATCAATCCAACGACCGTAATAGTCAGTTAATTTGGCATCGAATACCTGCCCGGTAAGTATAAATATTTGGGCAATTTCAGAGGTTTCAAGTTTTGCATTTATAAAATCGATTAATGCTTGATTACCTTGGAAAGCATGCAAACAAAAAGGCTGAAAAGCAAAAATGAGGTAATCAAACTGTTGTAAATCTTCAGAATTTACTGCACAATCAAACAATTCGTGCATGGCCTCCCAATTTTGACTTACTATTAAATTAGAGGAATAAATATACAATTGGTAGGCCTCAGACCAGGAATTTAATTTTAATTCGGGGGAATTTAAAAAGGAAGTGGGTACCAACCCTTGTTTGGGTACAAAATGATTTAATAAGACATGGTTTATTTCTTCAAAACTGGTGTGTTCTATACGCTCTATCAGTTTTTTCCAATTCTTAAAGCCCAATACCTCGGCTATTAAATTAAGGGTATATAAGGAAGCTGATTTATTAGAAGAAATTAGACCAAATAGCCTTTTTAAGGTACTCTCACTAATAAATACCTTGTGTGTTTTTTCTAGGTATTCAACCAAAGACTTACAACCCCTAGCATCGGAAATTGAAATGCCAGAAACATGCTGTAATTGAACACGCAAATAATCTAATTGAAAACTTGAAAGGTATACCGGCTTAGGCATAAATAATAAATTTTATTCAAGTATAGCGTATTGAATAGAACTTACCTAATTACAAATAAGGCTATCCCGATAAAAATTATACAGGTGCCTAGCCATTCGCGTTTACTTATTTCTTCTTTAAAATACCATTTGCTCACCAGTAAGGAAAATGGGAAAAGGAATAGATAAAGTAAACTGATTTCTCCTACCTGAAACTCTTTGTAAGATTGCTTAATTAACAGACTACCCATGGTGGTAAGTACTGCTATAATCATAAAATTAAGGGGCTTTATAGGTGATTTTTCCACCTTTTGATCGGCATCTTTTCTGGTCAATTTATAAATAAGCCACGCAGAAAACAAAATAGTGCTCTCCATTATAAAAGCACTCCAAGTAACGGCGGTGTATTTAAGCGGAATAGATAAAAGAGAATAACCGAAAGACCAACACGTTATACTTAATAAAGCCAAAACAAGTCCCTTTTGTAATTTAGGAACCGATGCCTGCACCAACAAACCCACTATACAGATAGCTAAACTTGGATAGAAATACGGACTAAAATGTTCACCCAATATAAACCTGGCGGCTAGTTGTTGCACTAATAGGCCAAATAAATTAATAACCACTACGTTGGGGAAACTAATCAGTCTGTTGGCTAAGATAAAGAACCATAAACCCATGCCGCAAATGATAGAGATACCAATAATTTGAAGTGCCACCAACCCACTAGGTGGTGTGAGTATGGTTAAGGATCCTACCAAAACGGCGAAGGAAAGTAAAACGGTATAGGCACTACGTTTTAAAATAAATGAAAACGAGTTGGCATTTACACTGTATTTCCGAATAAGAATATCGGTACAAAAGAAACAAGAATAGGCTAAACCTACTAATAAATAGAGTTTTAAGGGCATAAATTAATGTATAGCATTGGGAATTTCCAAAGTGCTAAGGTAAGGAAATCAATTCCCTTGCTTGTTAATTTACTGTTAAAATACCGTAAAAAATATGGGATTAAACCTTCGTTTTTTGTGATTGCAGCATGCTGCTTATCACACCAATATGTGGGGCTGTTAACACTGCAATTCCTAGAAATAAAATGGCCGTTAATCTGTTCAAATCTGACTTAAAATAAAACATAAGAGAACCCAAAAATAACCAAGCTGCAAAATTGGTAGGTACGAGTTTTTTGAGCACAAATACTGGCGATTTAGTTTGCCACTCTAAATGTTTTAAAATACTATTAAAAGATAACACAGCGTGCCAAGCGCAAAAATAAAAGGCAAAGCCCAAAATTAATGGCATGCTAAAAATTAAGCCTTGCAAAAAGACTAAAAAAAGCAGATTTGAAAGTGTTTTTTTTGAAAAATATTCACTTTGTGGTAGCGAAATAAGGAGAATAACAAAGAAAATGATAACCGATATTATAGGGAAGATGGGTATCCATAAATCACTTGATTGGAGCATTTCTGTACGAGTAAGTGAAATACCTGGAAATGATTGAATAATAGGCAACACATCTTTACCATTAAACAACAAAAGATTCAACAGAAACAATAAACCATAGGTAAATGCAACTAGATAGGCATATTTTATATTTTTAAAATCGAAATTCAAGGTATCTAATTCTCCAAAATGAAAAGCAGATATACCTATAAAAATGAATAACGCTACTATAGGGCTTAACCACCATAATGCTGCATAAATAAGTCCTATGCCTATATATTGGATTAAAAATTTGAAAAAATGAATAAAAGATCCACTAAGCTTATTGTTAGTCATGTATAAATAATGATCAATAGAGCCATGCGGAATACCGATGATAGCTACGCCAACAAAAAGCATATAAGTTTGTTGTAAAGGGGTAAAATTTAATAGTAAAGAGCAAATACTCAATAAAAAACCGATTAGTAGTATACGTATTCTCATATCCGATTTTTTACATAATTTTTTAATTGATTTAAAAATAATGGAATGGGCAAGCGTGAAAAAATACTTAGGTCTTCTAGTACAGTTGTTTCTTCATCTAAAAACTTCAATATCGTAGTTGGGTTATTTTTTCGAAACAACTGTTCCATTACTAAGTTAATTTTTTGCGGATTAGTTTTAATAATTTGAAGTAATAGCGTATCGTAAAGCTGGAATCTATTTTGGTTAAAAAAAGGAGTCTCTAAGCTTCCGAAATCATCCGAAAAAAGTGCTTGTGTATTTTTCCTAATCCGATTAAAGGCGTAACCGGTACTTGGTTTAATGGCACCTGCCCTACCTCCAATTGGAATTATTCCAGCTAAATTGTCGGTATTGGGTTGGGCGTTTGTCATGGGTATTTTACCCCGCTCAATTCTGCTAATTTGATAATTCGTTGGAAAGTGTGTTTGGATATAGGTAGATAGATAGTCTTTGTATTCTGTATCTGCATAACTTTCTACAGAAGAAAAAGCAGTAAATTCAACTAAAGCTTCGGTCTCGGAGAAGGGAAGAATGTAAATAAAATGACTACCTGTAGCACTTTGTGGAATTCTAAAATCCATCATTCTAAACACATCTTTATTAAAAACCGGTTTTTCAGTTTTTATAAAAAACCCATAAAAATGCTGCCACAGTAAAAGTTCATTTTTTTGCAATTCACTTTGCGTATACATACTAGAGTATACTTTAGCGGCTGTATACGTAGTTTTAGGAGTCTTTACGGTAAAAATCTGAACATTCCTGTCAACACTTAACACCTCTTCTCTAAAGAAATCTACATTATCTGCTTTATAGATTAAATCTACGTGAAAATCGAAAAATGTTTGGGAATGTATGTACTTGTATTGATATGGATTTATGGCTTTATGTAATGCGTAGCTATCTGTAAAAAATTCTATCTGATTCCATTTTTTAGATACCAATGAATCGTATTCTGTAGCATTTTTAGACCAAAAGCACCATGATTTTTCAGGAAAATCTTGTTCTTTCTCAAGAACTAAAATACGCAACTTCTTTCCATTACTTGTGCGCAACATGGCATGCAGTAATTGCATAGAAGAGCATCCAGCTCCTAGTAAAATGATATCGTAGTGCATGTATACAAAAAACAAAAGGTACTCGTAAAATACGAGTACCTTTTAGTTAAACCTAAATGATTAAATTATTTAGAACGGCTAAGTGAGTAGATCACTAAACCAAAACCGATTTTATTTACCGCATCACCGATGTTGTAAATGATATCCATATCAAGTGGTAAATCTTTCATGAAAGCATACCACTGTCCATCGGCTGTACCAGCCATGTAGCCAACTGGATAGATTGCCCATCCAATGATTACAAATTTAAGTAAAGCACTTACTGCTTTTTGAACGGCAGGGTTACTTGCTTTTGCAAGTTTTGCCACTTCACCAGCAAATACTTCATAAACAATGTAGAAATAAGCTAAACCTGATACTAAGCCCCAGAATGCAGCTTGGTCTCTGGCAACAGCCTCTCCCCAATATCCGGTAACTAACATAATTACCGAAGCAAAAATTAGTTTCCATAATAAGCTGGCTTTAGCACCTGCTTTTTTGGTGATTAAATAAAATTCAACACACATCAAAGGCACAGTTAAAATCCAATCTACATAGCGGAAAAATATTGGTGATTCACCAGTTTCCAAACTGTAACCTCTCATGTAATAATAATGAACAGCTGCAATGAATGTAATAAGTCCAGAAACTAGAACGGAAGTTCTCCACTCTGGAGCAGTATTTCCTACTTCAAAGAAGAAGAAAACGGCAGCAGCCATCATTGCCATGGTGCCTATAAAAAAGGTAAAAGCAACATAGTCGGTATTAGAAATGACCATAGAAGCATCTAATAAAAGATTTGACATAATGTTTATTTTTGGTTAAGTCCTACTCGTATGGCTTTTCGGATACGCCCAGATTTTTTAAGATGGTCTTGCTACCACTTTATTTAGGTTTAGTTAAATTTAGGCATTAGTTTTTAAAAATTACCTAGTTTTTAAATTTATAGATTTGGTATAATTATCAACATTTTACAAAAAAAATGTACTGAATATACTTATTAAGAGTTTTTTGAATATTAAATTGTGGAAAACAGCAAGTATAAATTTCTTTTCAGAAACATTTTAAACTGCTTAACTAATTTCGATTATACAGGTGAGTTCCTTCCGAAATAGCTACCTGATACACTTCTAAATCTATGCCAAAGCGTTTTTTATAGGCCAATTGAATCTCATCTTCAAGTTTTGATATAGCCGATTTTTTCAGTAAATTAATGGTACAGCCCCCAAAGCCACCTCCCATCATACGGGCACCCAATACATCGGGTATATTTTGGGCTTGAGCTACCAAAAAATCTAACTCATCACAACTTACTTCGTAGTCTGCAGAAAGTCCTTCATGGGTGGCGTTGATCAATTTGCCAAGAGCTTCAAAGTTGTTGCTAGCTAATGCTTGTACAGCCTCCCCTACGCGTTTAATTTCTTTAACCACGTAAGAACAACGTTTATAGCGGATAGCACCCAACCTATCTTTTACTGACTCCACGTGCTCCATTGTACAATCTCTGTAGGTGTTTACCTCCGGAAAAGCTTGTTTAATAATATTTAAACCCGCTTCCACTTCCTCTCTGCGGGTATTATAACCCGATGTTAAGTGCGTATGCTTTACTTTACTATCCAATAAAACCAAACAATAATCACCTAAGTCGGCTGGGAAATAATCATAAGTAAGTGTGTTACAGTCTAACTTAATTACTTGGTTAGCTTTACCAAAAACACTGGCAAACTGATCCATAATGCCACATTTTACACCCACAAAGGTATGTTCAGCTTGTTGACCTAATTTTGCCAATTGCTCTTTGCTAAGTCCTAAATCGAATAGCGTATTTAATGCAAAAGCTGCGCCACATTCTACCGCCGCCGATGAAGATAAGCCAGAACCCATGGGAATGGTGCTACTAAATACCAAATTAAAGCCTTTTAATTCCTTTTTTATAGGCGCTACCACACCCAAAATGTAATTTACCCACATATCGGCTACGGGGCTAATTTCATCGGTTAAATCAAAAGCATAAGTTTTATCTAAATCAAGAGCTACCAAAGTACAGCTACTCGATCCACTCTCGGCAATGGCAAAACACACATATTTATTAATGGCTGCAGGCAATACAAAGCCGTCGTTATAATCTACATGCTCTCCTATAATATTAATTCGGCCAGGAGATAAAATAGTATAACTAGGTTCGCTTTGAAAAATTTGAAGATAGGCTGAAACTACCTTTTCGGTTAATGCACTCATTCTTACCTATAATTCGCTTGATTGAAAAAATCGAAAACTGGCAAGGCCTCATTTTGGTTTTGGCTATTGAAAAAAGTGGCATTATCCCAACCGGAGCCAGTAGCCCAAGGAGTAATACAGGTATTGGCTACCCAAGCAGGCTCCCAATACACTACTCCTTTGCCTCCACCTGCTAGAGTTTGTTTCACCAATTGAATCATAAAGTTTTTCTGTCCATCAGGTGTAGCCGGGTAGCCATTTATAACCGCAGCTTGGCCTAGAATGTTATTTGCTCCGTCGGCATTTTGCATGGTATAGGGATAGGCTGTTTCTACTACCATTAATTTTTTACGATGGGTACTGATTAAATTATTGATACGGGTCGGTAAATTATCTAAAGTTGTATTTGACCAAAGCGGATAATAAGAAATACCTATCCAATCGAAATCAGTTAAATTAGCTGTATTTGCTTGCTGAAACCACCAAATTGCATTTTCAGGTTGTGCAATATGTAACATCACTTCAATGTTTTTATTCAATCTACGAGAAGCTTCACGTACCCCTTGTATACCGCGATTGATTAGTTGCGCATTTCGAGTCCAATTGATGGTATATTTTGGCTGACCAGCAGGTTGCAAAACCTCACTATTTATTTCATTGCCTACTTGCACTATGCTGGGTGTTAGGTTTTCGGCACCTAATTTCAAAAGTGTATTTAAGGTGTAATTGTATACGCTATCGCCTAGGGTGCTTACGTTGGTAATACTTGCCCATGCAGCCGGTATGGCTTGGTTTCCTGGATCGGCCCAGGTATCAGAGTAATGAAAATCGAGCAATACGGGCATATTTTTAGCTTTTGCACGTTGCATGCTTCGTTTTACATCTGCATAATTAGAAAAACCACTCCAGGTGGGGTTATGCCACAAACGTAGCCGTACCAAATTGCAGCCTTTTGCAGCAAAAAGTGTATAAGGATCAATATTTTGTCCATTTTGGCGGTATTGGGCTCCACAATTTTCTATTTCGTTGATATACGATAAATCGGCACCGAGATACAAATCTGGTGCTGTAGATGGTACTGCAGGATTAGATTTTTTTGAACAAGATTGTAAAGAAATGCCAGCAAATACTAGTAAAATAATGGTATGTAAGCGCATAGAATAAATAATTGGTTCTAATAAATATGCGTAAAATAATTGAGGATATTTATTTACCGATACAAAATTTAGAAAAAATATTTTCTAACAAATCATCGGTAGTAACCAAGCCCGTAATTTCACCCAAATAGTGTAGCGCCTGCTTTATATCGCTAGAAATAAAATCGGAGGTTACCGAGCTATCGAGATTGTGTAGAACACTCGTAAGGGAACTTTCTGTTTTTTGCAAAGCCTCTAAATGGCGGGTATTGCTAATTAATACCTCATCGGCAGCAATATTGTGTAGTTGTATTTTTTCTAAAATGGCTGTTTTCAGTTCTTCAATGCCGGTTTTTTCTTTGGCAGAAAGATACAAAAATGGTATATCACCCAAGGCAACTTCATGGCTTTCCGTAAGCACATCAGCCTTATTTAAAAGGGTTAAAAACGGAATAGTGGCGGCTTCTAAACCGGCCAATTGCTCTTCAATTGCCTCTCTAGGCTGATCTGGGCTTACCAAATACAAAATCAATTTGGCCTGTTTCATTTTTTCGTGGGTACGCTCCACACCTATGGCCTCAATGGTATCTTGCGTAACCCGAATGCCAGCAGTATCTATAAAGCGGAAAACAATCCCGTTAATGGTTAATTCATCTTCAATGGTATCTCGGGTGGTACCGGCAATTTCAGAAACAATAGCCCGCTCTTCGTTTAGCAAAGCATTGAGTAAGGTAGATTTGCCCACGTTTGGCTGGCCGGCAATCACTACCGGAACCCCCGTTTTAAGTACATTTCCTTGCTCAAAAGATTGAATGAGCTTGTGTAAAATGCTGTTGATTTTTAAAATCAATGCTTTTAAATCGTCCCTATTGGCAAATTCTACATCTTCCTCGGCAAAATCGAGTTCTAGCTCAATCATGGAGGCAAAATGAATTAATTCTTCACGTAATTGTTGCAATTGCGTAGAAAAACCACCACGCATTTGCTGCATAGCCAATTGGTGAGAAGCCTGGGAATCGGAAGCTATTAAATCGGCTACGGCTTCTGCTTGCGATAAATCTAACTGGCCATTTAAAAACGCTCTCAAGGTAAATTCACCAGCTTTGGCAGCACGGGCGCCTTTACTAATAAGCAGCCTAATAATTTTTTGAATAATATAAGAAGATCCGTGGGTAGAAATCTCCACCACATGTTCTTTAGTATAGGAATGTGGGCCTATAAATAATGATACCAGTACCTCATCAATAATATGTTCTCCATCTCTAATGGTTCCAAAATGGATAGTATGGGAAGCTTGTTTGCTTAAATCTTTGCCTTTAAATACGTGTTGGGTAATGCGAATGGCCTCGGGTCCCGACAAGCGAATAACGCCAATGGCTCCACTCCCACTGGGCGTGGCTAAAGCTACAATCGTATCATCTTGCTGAAACATGGGGCAAATATACCGCTTATTATGCAGGCTTTAAAAGCCTTCTTCTACGCCTAAACCAAATAATGCAAAATCATATTTTACAGGATCGTGCGCATCGAATTTTTTGAGCTGTTCGGTGAGTTCTACTGCGGTGAGCCAATCTACATTTTTGCGCTCTATAAGGCCTAATTTTCGGGCTACCCGTTCTACGTGCACATCAATAGGGCAAACCAATTGGTTTGGTTTTATATTTTTCCATAGGCCAAAATCTACGCCTTGGGTGTCGTTTCTAACCATCCAACGTAAAAACATATTGATGCGTTTACAAGCTGATTTTTGATTGGGTGCGGCAATGTGCTTCTTGGTTCGTGCGGGATAATCGGGCGTAAAAGCAAAGAAATTAATGCGAAACTGATTGAGTATCTGCTCCATAGTTTGCCCCTCGGTACTAAAAAATGCCGATTCTAAACTTGACTGCTTTTGGTAATGCTGCTTAAAAAATTGGATAAAATATAAGGTATCCGTAGCATTAAAAGTGCGGTGCTTAAAGCCCAAAAGGCGTTTTAAATCGTTCTCCTGATGATGGCAAATAAAGTCGTAAGGACTGCTGTCCATCAACTGAATAAGCTCCCGGCATTTATTAATAATGGTTTTGCGTTGACCCCATGCCAAAACGGCGGCCCAAAAACCCATAATTTCGATGTCTTGTTTTTTACTAAACAAGTGCGGAATGCTAATTGGATCGTGGGCTATGAAGCCTTTTTGATTGTATTGCGCTACCTTTTGATCTAAAAAAACACGAAGATCATCCGGAGAGGCAAACATTAAATTCGGGCTAAAGCTTGTTCTAAATCGGCTAAAATATCTTCGGCATCTTCTACCCCAACGCTTAAACGTAATAAGGTATCGGTTACACCTGCTTTATCACGTTCGACTTTTGGTATAGAAGCATGTGTCATAGTTGCAGGGTGGTTTATGAGCGATTCTACCCCACCTAAAGATTCGGCTAATGAAAATATTTTAAAGGAAGAAGCTAACTTAAACGTTGATTCTAAAGTAGCTCCTTTGGTACTGAAGGAAATCATGCCACCAAAATCACGCATTTGTTTTTTTGCGATTTCATGATTGGGATGATCTACAAAACCTGGCCAATACACCACTTCTACTTTCGGATGATTTTTTAAATATTCGGCTACTTTACGCCCATTTTCGCAATGCGCTTTCATGCGTAAATGCAAGGTTTTTAATCCTCTTAGCACCAAAAAGCAATCCATTGGCCCTGGTACGGCACCACATGAATTCTGAATAAAGGCTAGTTTATCAAATAAATCCTGACGGTTGGTAAGTAAAGCCCCCATAATTACATCGGAGTGTCCACCCAAATATTTTGTTGCTGAGTGCATCACGATATCGGCACCCAAATCAATAGGGTTTTGTAAATACGGTGAAGCAAAGGTATTATCGACCACCAAAAGCAGATTGTTTGATTTAGCAATCGTGGCTGCTGCTGAAATATCAACAATGCGCATAGTTGGATTGGTAGGTGTTTCTATCCAAATTAACTTGGTGTTTTCAGTAACATAGTTGCTAATATTGGCCGCATCGTCCAAATCAATAAAATGAAATTTGATGCCGTAATGAGCAAATATTTGGGTAAACATGCGGTAAGAACCGCCATATAAATCGTTTCCAGTAATCACTTCATCACCTGGTTTAAGCAATTTCATTACCGTATCGGTGGCACCCATTCCACTGGAAAACGCTAAACCAAATTGTACATTTTCTAAGGCAGCCAAACAATCTTCCAAAGCCTTTCTAGTTGGATTTTTACCTCGAGCATAGGCATAACCTTTATGCTTACCAGGCGATTCTTGCCAATACGTAGAGGTTTGGAAAATAGGAGTCATTATGGCTCCTGTTGTTGGATCTGGCTCTTGGCCAGCATGTATGGCTTTGGTTCCGAATTTCATAGCTGTAATTTGCTTCCAAAAGTAGAATTAAAAGGCCAATTTTAAAAAATAATAATAGTTGGTTAAACCTTTATTGTTTAACTTTATCAAAGCAATAAACCAAAACAATAAATTGAAAACCCAAACAACAATGAAAATGAAAAAGAACGTGTACACCTACTTTACGGTAGCATGCTTAGCTACCTTAACATTTGTATCTTCTTGTAAAAAAACAGAAGAAATTAGCACAACAGATTCCGACACGGTGATTGAAAGCGCTCAAGGTGACGAGACTGTAACCGACACCTTCAATGATTTATTCTTAATCAGTTCACAAAATGTGAGTTTATTCGACGTGCCGGTAACTAATTCAACGGGCTTAGCCACAGATGCTACCACTTCCTCATCATGGTTAATACCAAATACTACCTGCAGAACCGTTACGGTAAGTCCGAGTGGTAACGTATTTCCTAAAACTGTGACTATAGATTATGGTACAGGTTGCGACGATGGTGGAAAATTGAAAAAAGGGAAAATTATAGCCGTTTTTAGCGGTCGTTTTAAACAAGCTGGCACCACCATTAATATTAGCTTTGATAATTTTTACATCAATGGCGATAAGATTGAAGGTACTAAATCTATCGTAAATAACGGGCCAAATGCAGCCGGTAATTACAGTTTTACAGTTACCATAAACAATTCTCGTATTCGTGCAACTGGCTTAATATCTACCTTAACCGCGGTAAAAACCATTACCTGGATAGAAAATTCGAATACTAGCCCAACCGATGATGAATTTTCTATGAGCGGAAGTTTAAGCGCTACCTCTGCTGGAGGTAAAACCTATTCATACACTACCTTAGAACCATTGGTTAAAAAAGTGGCTTGTCTTTACATTAGTTCTGGTAAATTATTAATCAACATAACTGGTCGCCCTCAGCTAACACTAGATTACGGAACGGGTACTTGCGACAATAAAGCTACCCTAAGTGCTAATGGAAAAACCAAAGAAATTACCTTGAGAAAGTAATAATTAAGAATCCTAGTTTGTAAAAGCCTTTACCAGTACTGGTAAAGGCTTTTACAATTATATATAGTTTCTAGTGTGTGGGCCTTGATTAAATAACAAATCTACTACACTCAAATTTTCTATAAAGCCATTCCGGTCTTCAAATACCTGATAATACGGAGAAACACTAAATATGTGATCTTTTTTAGGATGAATAGCTGTTCTAAAATCTAGCTCTTTTTCTACAGATTTATACTCTTTTGTGGATGTAAATGAAAAATCTAGCTTTATTAAACGGCTCATTAATTCCAATAACTCTTGGTTATAATCTACCAAGAACTCCCATTTTTTCTCATAAAAGGGAGCAAAATCATCTTCATAAAATTCGAAAAATGCCGAACTGCGATAACTTGTTTGCAAACTCAACCAATGAATGCGTTGCCAATTAAACTCATAGCTAATTCGAATATCTTTAATAGGCCTATGCACCTCTGCTCCTCTTTCTACAGGCACAATAAGATCTAATTTGCCATTTGGCGAATGAATAGAAGCCCTGTTGCGGTAGGTTTGTTTCGGAAAATGTTCGTGCATTTCGAGTAAGATATCACCTTGACTTTGTTTTAATGCCGTGAAATAATGGATGGGTGGCAGATAAAATAATGGGAAAATGGTGGCTTTATGCATCCGAAATTTTATGTTTGTATAGATTTTATCCAAAACTAAACAATCAGATACGATTAGCAAATAGTATACAAAGCCTACATGACCCTCAACCCATTATTTTGGATTAGTTACGGATTGTTTTATCTGATTTCTTTATTGCCATTTAGCGTGCTTTATTTTCTATCTGATGGGCTTTATTATCTTTTATATAGTGTTATTGGCTACCGAAAGCAGGTTGTTCGCGATAATTTACGCCGTTCTTTCCCTACTAAAAACGAGCAAGAGCGCCTGCTTATTGAAAAAACCTATTTCCGTTTTTTAGCCGACAATTTGATTGAAAGTTTAAAATCACTCAGCATGAGTAAAAAGAGCTTTCAAAAACGTTTTCATTTAAAAAATCCGGAGATAATTACCCAGTTTACCGATAAAAAACAGTCTATATTATTGGCCATGAGCCATTATGCCAATTGGGAATGGTCTGCCCCTGGTTTAACATTGCAAATACCAGTAAAAACCATTTTGGTGTATAAGCCATTAAGCAATAAATCGGCAGAAAAAGTTATAAATGGGATTAGAGCACAATTCGGAGCTCTTATGGTGCCCATGAAACAATCCATTCGCACTATTATAGAGCACCAAGGTGAAACCACTATCACCTTTATGGTGAGTGATCAAACCCCTTCGGCTAGAGATAATATGCATTTTGTTGATTTTTTAAATCAACAAACAGCAGTTTTTAAAGGCTTAGAAAAAATTGCGAAGCTCACCAAGAGCCCCATTGTGTATATGCATGTAGAACGGATAAAAAGAGGGTATTACCAAGCTGAATTTTCGGTTTTAGAGGCTAATCCATTGGCAACGGCTGAAGACGAGATAACTGAAAAATACAATAAGAAATTAGAAAACATCATTATTGCAAACCCTGCTTACTGGCTATGGTCTCACAAACGTTGGAAACATCAACCCAAAACATCATGAGTGCTAGTAAACATCCCCGTGTAGCTGTTGTTATTTTAAATTGGAATGGGCAACAACACTTAGCTAATTTTCTGCCTTCGGTACTGGCCAGCACCTACCCAAATCTGGCTATTATAGTGGGCGACAACGCTTCTACAGACACTTCGGTAGCTTGGCTTCAACAAGAATATCCGCAAATACAAGTTATTGAAAACGATAAAAACTATGGCTTTGCCGGTGGATATAACCATATTTTGGCTCAGGTAGATGCCGACTATTTTGTACTATTAAATTCGGATGTAGAAGTTACACCAGATTGGATTGAACCTGTAGTTGATTTATTAGAAAAAAACCCTGATGCCGCAGCGGCTCAACCTAAAATTTTAAGTTATGCCGATAAAACAAGTTTTGAATATGCCGGAGCCGCCGGTGGATTCATTGATTTTTTAGGCTATCCTTTTTGCAGAGGACGCATTTTTGATAATATCGAAAAAGATTATGGTCAATACGAGCAAGCAACTGAGATATTTTGGGCTAGCGGTGCTGCCCTCTTTATCAAAAAAGATGCGTGGCTACTAGCAGGTGGCTTTGACGAAAGTCTTTTTGCACACATGGAAGAAATTGATTTGTGTTGGCGTTTAAAACGTCTAGGTAAACAAATTTGGTACTGTCCTGCGGCTAGAGTTTACCATATTGGCGGTGGCACCTTATCAGCAGAAAGCCCGCAAAAAACCTTTTTAAACTTCCGAAACAATCTCCTTATACTCTACAAAAACCTTCCGAAAAACAAACGAATCTATATTATTGTGTTGCGTTTTTTATTAGATTTTATGAGTTTAGTTAAGTTTTTGGTAGATAAAAAACCTAAAAATGCCTGGGCCATTAGCCGTGCACATGTAGAATTTTTAAAACGAGTTTGGAAAAATGAAGTAAAAGCCTTAGAACTGAAAGGGACTTTTAATGCGATAGGCTTATTTCCACGAAGCATTGTTTGGCAATATTTTGTGCGCAAACAAAAAACCTACAAGAAATTATAAGAAGCTATCTAAAGCCAGCTTGTAACTAGCCAAACCAAAGCCACTAATTACGCCTTTGCAATTTTTAGCCATCAAAGAAACGTGGCGGTACTCTTCACGGGCATATACGTTTGAGATATGCACCTCTATAACTGGCGATTTTATGCCGGCAATGGCATCGGCAATGGCAACGGAAGTGTGCGTATACCCACCAGCATTAAAAATAATACCATCGGCAATAAAACCAATTTCGTGTAATTTATTTATCAATTCGCCCTCTATATTACTTTGGTAATAGTGTAGATTTACAGATGGAAATTGTGTTTTTAAGTCCTCAAAAAACGACTCAAATCCTTGTTCGCCATAAATAGATTTCTCTCTAATGCCAAGTAAGTTTAAATTTGGTCCGTTGATGATATAGATATTCATTACTCAAACATAAAATTTAAAATCGAAAAAGGTGCAGTGGGCGTCAATAATTAAAGGATTTCAAGCGTATTTAAAGCTCGAGCGTTCGGTTTCGGCCAATACAAGTGCAGCCTATTTGCGTGATGTGGCGCTACTAGAAAGCTTTTTAGAAAGTGAACTGGTAGGCAAATCCCTCAACCAGGTCGATTTTTCTGATTTAAAAGAATTTATTACATGGATTCATGGCCGTGGAATGAGTGCCAGCTCTCAAGCTAGAATTTTATCGGGCATAAAAACCTTTTTTCACTTTTTGGTTCTCGAAGGGCTATTGAGCGACAATCCAACTACCCTACTTGAAAGCCCGAAACTGAGCCGAAAGCTACCCGATACGCTGAGCATACACGAAATAAACAGTTTAATAGATGCCCTAGATCTTTCTAAACCAGAAGGAATGCGCAACAAAGCCATTTTAGAAATGCTTTACGGCTGTGGTTTACGGGTATCGGAAGTGGTAGATTTAAAAATATCGAACTTGTTTTTAGATATTGAGCTGGTGAAAATTCTAGGCAAAGGCAACAAAGAACGCTTGGTACCCATTGGTTCCGAAGCGGCTAAATTCTTACAAATTTGGCTTCAGGAGGTTCGGGTACACCTTAAAATAAAACCTGGCCAAGAAGATTGGGTATTTCTCAACAATAGAGGCTCATCGCTTTCTAGAGTGATGGTTTTTTTAATTATTAAAGGCTTGGCTACTAAAATTGGACTCAAAAAAACCATCAGTCCGCATACATTCAGACATTCATTTGCTACGCATTTATTAGAGGGTGGTGCCGATTTACGGGCCGTACAAGAAATGCTAGGCCACGAAAGTATTACCACTACCGAAATTTATACGCACCTAGATCGCGACTATTTAAAAAGCACCATTTTACAATATCATCCGCGTAGTTAGCCCACCCATTGTGCTTTTACCATGCGGTCTTTTCCACTTAAATCTTGACGCAGTTCTACGTGTTTAAACCCTTTTTTTACTAGCAATGCTAGCACCTCTTTTCCAAAACGTTCGTTTATCTCGAAGAACAGAAACCCACCAAGATTTAATTTTGCTTGAGCTAAAGCCGCAATGCGTTCGTAAAAAATTAGCGGATTAGTATTGGGTACAAAAAGAGCTAGATGTGGCTCATTTGCTAATACATTGGCTTTCATGCTGTCTTTTTCGGCCAGTGCAATGTATGGTGGATTACTCACTACCATATCAAACGTGGTGGCTAAATCGGTAGGATGCATCTGCAATACATCCTTTTCTATAAATGTAACAACTGCTTTATGTAATGAAGCATTTTCTTGAGCAAGCGCCAGGGCATCGGCCGAAAGGTCTATAGCA
This sequence comes from Sphingobacteriales bacterium, assembly GCA_026390835.1. Classification (GTDB taxonomy): domain Bacteria; phylum Bacteroidota; class Bacteroidia; order Sphingobacteriales; family Sphingobacteriaceae; genus JAIPAN01. The sequence goes on along the minus strand of JAPLFD010000008.1, from coordinate 65,504 downwards.
ACTACCTCCGCCTCGGGTATTTCAATTTTTAAACTGATAGCAATGCAGCCACTCCCCGTTCCAATATCCAGTAGCGAAATGTTTTTTGTAGAACCAGTCTCTAAAACCCACTTTACCAATTCTTCAGTTTCGGGCCTTGGAATTAATACGGCGGGGTTTACCCGAAATGTGCGTCCGTAAAAATCAGTTTCCCCCAAAATATATTGAATGGGTTTAGAGGTTTTTAGTTGACTTAGGATGTCTAAAAAGTTGGTTGTATCTGTATCAGAGATAACTTCTTGCTTGTTCAAGAGATAGCTTGCCTTCGTCCAATTGAAGCGATGTTGCACGCTTAAGAAACAAAGCATTGCTGCTTCCTCCTTAGCGTAAATATCGCTTAATTCGGCACTAAACTGTTTTTCGAGATCAGAAAAAGTCATCGCTGCAAATTAAATAAAAGCTTTGGTAAAAAAGCTAGAATAAGATTCAAAAAACGAATGTTTTGCTTATTTTGCAATACATTATACCAGCCATGTTTTACGTATTTATAAGTATTTTTTGCAGCGTACTTGTTTCCATTTTACTAAAAGTAGCCAAGCGCTATGAGGTAAATATGGTACAAGCCATACTCGTAAATTACGTAGTTGCTGCTTCGGCCTGCTTGTTCATATTTAACCCGAGTCTCAATTTTCCTACAGAAAGTCTTTTTGGTACTTATGCCCTATTGGGTGTTTTACTACCCACCATATTTATCATTTTGGCCATATCTGTAAACAAATCGGGCATAGTGCGTACCGATATTGCTCAACGATTATCTCTCCTTATACCTTTATTAGCGGCTTTTTTACTTTTTGGAGAACACATTTCTAATCAGAAATTAATAGCCATAGCCGTTGGTATTGTTGCTGTACTTTTATCCATTCCTTGGAAAACTGATCAATCAAACGCCAAGCTTTCTTGGCTATATCCGTTACTTGTATTTATTGGAATGGGTATTATTGATGTGTTTTTTAAACAATTGGCTACACTTTCCGAAATTCCCTTTACCACCTCATTGTTTTGGGTATTTATTTTAGCCTTATTCGTTTCACTAATCCTATTGGCCTATAACCGCTGGATGAAAAAGGAACACTTAAAACTCAAAAATATGATCTTCGGTATGGTGTTGGGTGCTTTTAATTTCGGGAATATTTTATTCTATTTAAAAGCCCATAAAGCCCTGAGCACACAACCTTCTATTGTCTTTACCAGCATGAATATTGGCGTAATTGCTTTAGGTTCATTGGTGGGTTTATGGCTATTTAAAGAAAAGTTAAGTCGATTAAATTATATAGGCATTGGCTTAGCCGTGATAGCTATTGTTTTAATTTCACTTGCCTAAACGTATACAACGATTCGTATTTAACCATTTTACAACCAACTATTAATAAAAAGGTAGAGATTTTATTGGCTACATCTTCCCTATTCAATCGGAAGAGGTTGGAAAAGGAATCAAATCTGAATTACAGACCGAATACTAGCTATTAATTCAAATTAGACAAATTTTTTGTTATAAATTATTATACAATTAGAAAATATTAATAACTTGAGGTTAATTTATCTATAAATACCATGAAAATTACTACGACAGACCTCATTTTAAATAAAGATGGTAGCGTATATCATCTAAACATTTTGCCTGAAGATCTTGCTGATGATATTATTACTGTTGGCGATCCCGATCGGGTGGGCGAAGTAAGCAAGCACTTCGATAAAGTAGAATTACGCAAAGGAAAGCGTGAATTTATTACCCATACTGGCTATATAGGTTCGAAACGAATTAGTGTAATATCTACAGGTATTGGAACCGATAATATAGATATTGTACTTAATGAATTGGATGCATTGGTAAATATAGATCTTGATCGGAGAGTGTATTTAGAAAAACTTAAAAGCTTAAACATTATACGTATTGGAACATCTGGAACCATTCAGGCCGATATTCCTATTGATAGTATTTTGGTATCTGAATACGCTGTTGGCCTTGATGCCTTGATGGCCTTTTACACCTATGAAGCCAGCCGAGAAGAAAAAGCTATTTTAAGGGCAATAAATAGCCAAGCCCCTGCTTTTAAATCTTTTAAACCTTATGTATGTGCCGGAAGCAAACTACTTTTGCGTAAAATTGGTAAAGATTTACCCCGTGGAATTACAGTTACAGCCCCAGGATTTTATGCACCACAAGGCCGTGAATTGCGTTTTTCTAAAACCATTCCAAATTTTATAAAGCAATTATCTGGTATTAAAAAAGATAATTGGCGACTAACGAATTTAGAAATGGAAACTTCAGGAATTTATGGTTTAGCCAATATTTTAGGCCACCAAGCCATATCGGTAAATGCCATTTTAGCAAGCAGAGTGAAATACGAATTTTCTAAAAATCCGGGTAAAACTATTGATAAGACTATAAAATTGGTGTTAGAGCGTACCTGCCAACTCTAAAAAAGTAGAAAGTCCTAAACGTTTTTGAGCATCGAATTGGTAATCTATGGATTGGGTGAGATAGGCCCTCACATCAATGGCTAGGTTTTCTTTTGCTAAACTTTCAATGACCACATTCCGATTGTGCAGACCAAAAGCCAAGGCATCATTAAATAAACTTAAAAAGTGTGGAGGTAATTTTACTACACTTACCCATGCTGCAAATACAAAAGGAAGTTGAGTTAAACTGAACCAGCATTCCGATAAATCGTAACTAAAAGCATATTGGGCTTTTTTGCCAAAAGTACGATCACCAATCTCTACAAATGCATCGGCCTCCCCTTCGTTTAGCCAGTTCACTTCTTTTTTCCATAAATGCTTCATAAGCACCTGGGCTAATAAATTAGAGGTTCTCGATTGTGTATCAAAGCAAACACTTTGAATTTCTTCTATGGGTTTGTTTGAAAAAAGAAATACCGAATTTACCGCTCCTACCGCTCCAATACAGTAATCGGAAACCAATTCATAATGTGGCATACGCAATATTGTGGCTACTGGAACCAAGCCAAGATCTACTTCATTGTTTAACAATTTATCGGCACAGGTAGCGGGTATATCTAAACTTAAATTGATGTGCGCTGCTACTGGCGAATGGGTAAGTCCGTACACAAAAGGTTTAGTATTGGTATAAGAAACCGCAGAAACGTTAATTTTATGGCTCATGTTACAAAAGATGCTGGGTATTGTTGTATTCCTGAATTTCAAAACCTTCGCCATCAAAATATACCTTGTATAGAGTAGTATTGCTATGCGGGAATGTATCCATTTGCGATAAGGATAAGTTTGATAACACGCATAAGAATATGCGTAAAGCCCGGCCGTGCATACATATTAACACATTGGATACATCTGCTAATTTTTTCAACTCTTCTAATGCCTCTATTTGCCTAGCTTGAACTTCCAGGGGGCTTTCTCCTGCTTCAAACTTTTCATGTACAGCGCCCTCCAACCAGGCTGTTGTTAAGGCTAAAAATGCAGGTTTGGTAATTTCCGATGGTTTGCCTTCATAAATACCCCATGCCAATTCATCTAAACCAGCGTGCTGTTTCCAAGGAATATCCTTCTCAATAAATTGGGCTACGGTTTGGTGAGTTCGTTTTAAGGTTGAAGTATAAACTATATCGAATGGAATGTGTTGGTATGCATTAAAAAAAGCAGCAGCTTGTGCCTCTCCTTTTTCATTTAAGTCGGTATTCATGCCACGGCCTTGAATAATTCCTTGGCTATTTAAGTCGGTTTCACCGTGTCTAATAATGTAAAATGTTTTAGCTGTATACATTAATTCAATACCGGTAAGGGGTAATAATTGGGTTTTACCTCATCTTCAAATACTACATCCTTAAAATCTTGAATGACATGATAATGGGTATCACGTTCAAGTGGATGACGGCCTACTTGTTTAATTAAATTGACCAATTCTTGTGTGCTCATCGCCGGATTTTGTTCTTCGGCACCAGCCATGGTGTAAATTTTGGTGGTATCGTCCAAAGTTCCATCAATATCATCTACCCCAAAACTTAAAGAAAGTTGTGCGGTTTGCCGACTAATCATGGCCCAATAAGCTTTAATGTGATCGAAATTATCGAGATAAATTCTAGAAATAGCATAATTGCGCAAATCTTCGAGCACACTAACTTCAGTAAGATGCGATAATTGATTATCCTGATTTCTAAACTTTAAGGGGATAAAGGTTTGAAAACCGGCTGTACGATCTTGCAATTGCCGCAATTGCTCCATATGATCAATGCGATGTGCGTAGCTTTCTATATGGCCATACAACATGGTGGCATTGGAACGCATGCCCAAATTGTGCCAAATTTCATGAATTTCTAACCATTGATCACCGGTACATTTATCTTTTGCTATTTGCTCTCTAATTTCGGGAGCAAATATTTCGGCACCACCACCAGGAATAGAGTTTAAGCCTGCTTCTTTCATCAATTTCATACCAGTGGCATAATCAATTTTGGCTTTTTTAAAGATGTAATGAAACTCTACAGGTGTGAGTGCTTTAATGTGTAAATCTGCCCGGTGAGCACGTATAGATTGAAATAAATCGACATAAAAATCAACATCGTATTGCGGCAATACACCACCCACAATGTGCACTTCGGTTACAGGTTGTCCATCGTACGATTTTACGATGTTCAGCATATCTTCTTTTGTAAACTGCCACCCTTCCTCCTTTTGTTTCAACAAACGAGAATAAGAGCAAAATTTACAATCGTACACACATAAATTAGTGGGTTCAATATGAAAATTGCGGTTAAAATATGTTTTATGACCGTGCTTTTGCTCTCTTATAAAATTGGCCAACACGCCTAAATAAGAAAGATCTGCTTTTTCGTAGAGCAAAATACCTTCTTCGGGACTAATGCGTTCACCTTGTTGAACTTTTTGCGCAATAGCTTTAAGTGCTATAGGCAAAGATGGATCGGATAGTAGAAAAGAAAGCGTGGACGACATGGCAGCTATTTTTACAAAAATACACATTCGGTACACAATATTTAATCCTAATGTTGGGATAAAGCCACGCATTTGTTAAGTTTACGAAAGGATTATATACTATGAAAATTGAAACCATAGCCATACATGCTGGCAACACCGTAAATAGCTTAACAGGCGAAGTAATTCAACCTATTAGTCTTTCTACCACTTTTGAACGAGATGCGGAAGGGAATTACCCCGATGGCTACATGTATACCCGTAGCGATAATCCAAACAGACGCTCTTTAGAAAAGGTTTTAGCAGCCCTAGAACACGGTGTTGATGCCTGTGCCTTCTCTTCGGGCAATGCAGCTGGCTCGGCAGTATTTCAAGCACTAGATCCTGGTAGCCACGTAATTGCACCCGACGATATGTATCACGGCTTGCGGAATGCGCTCTTGCAAGTGTTTAAGGGTGTTTTAAGTGTAGATTTTGTAGACACCACCTCTTTAGATGCGATTAAAAAGGTCATTAAACCCACAACCCGATTAATTTGGTTGGAAAGCCCTTCAAATCCATTATTAAAAATTAGTGATATAACTGCCGTTTGCAGTTTGGCTAAAAAGCACAGCATTAAAGTGGCTTGTGACAATACCTTTGCTACGCCTATTTTTCAGTGCCCATTAGCTTTAGGTGCCGATATAGTGATGCATTCTACTACTAAATACTTAGGCGGACATAGTGATGTATTGGGTGGCGCTTTAATCACCAAAAAACTTGATGCGTTTTGGGAACAAATTAGAACTATTCAAAATCTTTCAGGGGCTGTACCCGCTCCGTTTGATTGTTATATGACTGTTCGTGGTATTAAAACCTTGCCTTACCGCATGAAAGGGCATTTAGAAAATGCACAAGCATTGGCTAGCTTTTTAGAAAAACACCCAAAAGTAGAACGTGTGTTTTATCCGGGTTTAGCCAGCCACCCACAACACGAATTGGCTAAAAGACAGCAATGTGGTTTTGGTGGTATAATTTCGTTCTTGGTAAAAGATGGCGAAGAAGCAGCTCGAAAGGTGTGTAATAGCGTGAAAATATTCACTCAAGCGACTAGTTTAGGTGGTGTAGAAAGTTTATTGGAACACCGTGCTTCTGTGGAGGGACCGGATACCAAAACACCTAAAAACTTAATTCGGGTATCGGTAGGGCTAGAAAATATAGCAGATTTACAGGCTGATTTTGCTCAAGCTTTAGCTTAAAAATTAAGCTTCTCTATTCACATCCCAAGCCTCTAGATAATCGGCAACTCTACGTACAAAAGAACCGCCCAAACCGCCATCCACCACTCGGTGATCGTAAGACAAGGACAAGAACATCATGTGTCTAATAGCAATTACATCACCATCGGCAGTTTCCAATACAGCAGGTTTTTTCTTAATGGCACCCACAGCTAAAATGGCAACTTGAGGTTGGTTAATAATAGGTGTACCCATTAAATTGCCAAAAGAGCCTAAATTAGTTAAGGTAAATGTACCATCCCTCACTTCATCGGGTTGGAGTTTGTTATTACGAGCACGATTCGCTAAATCGTTTACCGATTTACTCAAACCCACCATATTTAATAAATCGGCACGTTTAATTACCGGTACAATTAAATTACCTGATGGTAAGGCAGTTGCCATACCTATATTAATGTCTTTTTTTACAATAATTTGTTGGCCATTTACCGATACGTTTATCATCGGGAAATCTTTAATGGCTTTAGCCACGGCTTCAATAAAAATGGGTGTAAAGGTTAGTTTTTCGTTTTCGCGTTTTTCAAATGTGCTTTTTACCCGATCTCTCCAACGCACTACATTAGTCACATCGGCTTCTACAAAAGAAGTAACGTGTGGCGACGTTTGCTTACTCATAACCATGTGTTCGGCAATAAGTTTGCGCATGCGATCCATTTCAATAATTTCATCAGAACCAGAGACTACCTGTACGGGTGGAGTGGTTGTTTTAGGGCTTTCTACCGAACCGGATTGAGGAGCCTGTACTTTGGTGACACCATCGCCTTTATGGGCAATATAATCTACTAAATCTTGCTTAGTTACTTTTCCATCGGCACCAGTACCACTTACTTCATCTAATTCAGCAGGTGTAATTCCTTCTTCGGCAGCAATACTTTTTACCAAAGGGGAATAAAACTTATGCGTTTTACTAAAATCAGCTTCTACAGCAACATTTGGCTCTGCTACTAATTCTTTAATACCGGGAATATCGGCGGCTAGAATGGGCGTTTCTAGATCAGGTAAAACTTCAGGAGCGGGCGCTACGGGTGGAACTGAGCTGCTGGCAGTACCGCCTTCTGTTTCAATAAGTGCAATAACCTCTCCCACTTGCACCACGTCGTTTTCGTTAAATAATACTTTTATCAGTTTACCGGCTACGGGCGAAGGAACTTCAGAATCTACCTTATCGGTAGCAATTTCTAAAATAATTTCATCTGCTTGAATCGTATCGCCAATATTTTTTACCCATTTTATCAGGGTAGCTTCGGCAACGCTTTCGCCCATTTTAGGAAGAGTTAACTGATATTCAGCCATAGGTTTTAAGGGGTTTGATGCAAAAATAAGCCTTTTTTATGAAGCATAATCTTCTGTTAGTAACTTATAAAGCATAAGCAAGGCATTGGCTGCCGAGCGTTCAATATTTTCTTTGCGTTTATAGCCAAACTCAAATCTGCGACTTAGTACTTTGGTTTTATTGGCAACGGCAATCCATACCGTACCCACTGGCTTCTCAGGCATACCACCACCCGGACCTGCAATACCGCTAATAGAAACGGCATAGTCTGTTTGATATTTTGCTATAGCTCCTTTAGCCATTTCTTCCACTACCTCAGCACTAACGGCACCATATGATAATAAGGTTTGGTGATTTACCCCAAGCATACGCTCTTTAAGATCGTAGGAATAGGCTACGGCACTTCCTTCGAAAACTGAACTACATCCAGCATGTTGGGTAAACTGATGCGCTAAAAACCCACCTGTACAACTTTCTGCTAATACTAGTTTTAAGTTACGGGCTTCCATAAAATCTAAAATCACCTTCTCAAAAGGCAAATCGGCATCGGTAATAAAGTATGGCCCAATTAACTGTTTAATTTGATTGGCATAGTTTTGTACCTCAGCTTCTAAGCTTTTTTTAGTAGCCCCTAAGGCTGTTAAACGTAAACGTACTTGCCCCAATTTTGGCAAATAGGCTAAGCTCATGTGGCTTGGCAAGTTGTTTTCTACTTCAGCAATGCGTTCAGAAAGGAAAGATTCGCCAATACCTGCGGTTAACATAGTATGGTGTACAATAGCCGGCAAATTAGCTTTTTGTTTAATGCGTGGTAACACCTCTTCCTCCATCATGTATTTCATCTCAAAAGGCACACCTGGCATGGATACGATGATGCACATGTCTTGCTCAAACCACATGCCCGGTGCGGTACCATTCTTATTTTGTAATACGGTACAATTCTCGGGAACATCGGCTTGTGCTTTATTTACAGGCAATAAAGGGGCTTTAAATTTCTGGAAAAACGCTGTTACTCTAGTAAGGGTTTCTGCATCTTGTTTAAAACCAACTTGAAAATATTCTGCTAAAGTTTTTTTAGTAATATCGTCTTTGGTTGGGCCTAGGCCACCAGTAAGCAACACAATATCGGCACGTTTCGATGCAGTTGTAAGAGCTTGCATGATGGCTTCTTTCTGATCGGAAATGGATGTGATTTGCTGTACACGCACGCCAATTTCGCTCAATTTATTGCCAATCCAAGCCGAGTTGGTATCCACTACCTGCCCTATCAGTATTTCATCGCCTATGGTTATAATCTCTGCTAACATATTAAAATTGAGTGAAGTAATCGCGTCGTTTGCTTAGTTTTAAATCTTGTAAGATGGAAGCTTTTACGCGTAAATCAACCGTGTAACTTCTGTAGGTGCCGAATGGAATCCAGCCAAAAGATAAATCCCAACAATGGAGATCTCTATAAACTCCTACTTGAGTTAAACTTATTTTTTTCTGTTGAAAATCGTAACCAGAGGTATACGTAAGTTTCCATTTTGGCGTTACACTAAAATCGCCATTAAAATTAAGCGTATTAGTTCTGTAAGACATTAAACCAACTTTAGAATAGTTAAAACTATAGGATGCTCTGAAAGTCCAGGGAATATTAAAATCTACAAATGCTTCAGAATTTCGATTTATAAGTGCTAGTTGTTCGTCTTGTTGGGGTGTTAGCGTTGCTAAGGTATTTTTTGTAGGCTTCGGATGATTTTTACTTAAGCCAGATGAATTTAAATTAAAATCGAGCGATAAGCCAAAATTAGATAAACGGGCTAATTTACCATCAGAGATACTGTATTTATTTATACGTACACCAGCACCATTTAGTTGATATGGATCAAGTGTTCCAAAGAAATTTACACCTAATTTTTGCTTGAGTAGTGAGGTTCTACCTGAAAAATTAATAGTAGATAATTTAAAGGAATCGACCGCAAAATTATAATTTCCAGAAAAAGTAAGTCCCTGAAGAATGGGTATTTTTTCGCCCTTTCCAAGACTATCTTTTTTAGTCTTTACTTTAGCCTCTACGTTATTATCTACACTAAAGCCAATTCCAGCAACCTTGCCACGGCCAGGGTAGCCATACACACCTTGCTCATATATCGAATACTGCGAAATCGCACCTTGGGCATTGCTCTGAACATCTTGATAATAACCGAATTGTGATGCACTAAAATCTGGGCGGTAGTTGAAACTTACAGAAGGTGTTACTACATGTCTAAGAGCCATTAAGCGTCCTTTTTTAAAGTTTACTTGGCCGTAAAATTTGGTCGTCAGTCCAGAATTTAAGCTATATTCATAAGATCGGCTAAAACCCGGTACGGTATCAATCAATACTTTATTTTCTGCCGAAGACCATTGTTTCCGAATAGTTTTGGTGTACCAATTTTCGGTATAACTTACCCCCGAATTTAAATTAAAGAACTTAAAAAGGTTTTGGGAAAAACTAATAGGAACCGTATGTTGAAAACCATTACGAAGATTTTTTAGCGCACCCGATTTGAATAATAAATCTTCTTTGGTATCCAAGGTATTGGTTCCACGTAAGCTGTAACCAACATTTATCCGTTGGTACCATTTTTGATCTCCGGTTCTTGTTTTAGAATCAAATGGACTAATGGTACTCATATTTAAACTAAAAGTAGGCAACTCTAAATACACCGTTTTTTGCTGCATATCTTGCCTGTGGCTTAAACTTGATGTAAAGTTAAATAAGCCATTACCAAAAGTTTTTCCATAACTGATATTGGAAGAGAGCGTATTCCGGGTTAATTGGTCGAAATTATAGGTACCACCAGCCGCTGTATTGGAAAAATAACTAGAAGTACCCGCATTAACCGAAGCGGTAAAGGTAGTACCTGGATTGGCTTCTGGTCGTTGTGTATGACTCCATTGTATATTAAAATCTTTAAATGGTTTATAGCCCGACGTTCCTTCAATACCCGTACGAGTAGATGAATACCGTAAATTCAGATTACCATCGAACTTGTAGCGTTTTTGGTAACGGGCGGCCATACTTAAATCATAAGACCCTCGACTATACAAGCTAGCCCTTAATGTCATATCCCAATATTCATTTAAGCCAATATAATAGCCGAAATCACGAATAAAAAATCCACGAGTTGCATCTTCTCCAAATGTAGGAAAGAGTATACCAGAAGATCGTTTATTCGCTTTAGGGAAGAAACCAAATGGAATACCAATCGGAATCGGAATATCTTCGATTTCTAGATATGCTGGGCCAGTGACAATTTGCTTATCCGTTACAATACCTCGGGTAATAAAAATACCAAAGTGCGGATGATCTAAATTACACGTACTGTAAATACCATTTTTAAAAAAACCTTCGTCGTATTGATTTTTTTTGAATTGTTTTGCCTGCAAATAACCGCCATCCACTTCAGAAAAAACACCGTAAGATTTACCTTTTTTTGTATAGATATTAAACAATAAAGAATCGGTGCTAATTGGTTGATCGGCACCCTGCTTTAAAATTGGACGACCTCTATACCGACCAGTTTTAGCATCAAGTGCACCTTTCGCAAAAACAGAACTATTTTTTTGATCTAAACGGATATAGTCCGCATCTAATTCAAAGTCAGTGTAATTTACCCGTGCTCTACCATAGAGGTAAATAATGCCATTTTTTTTATCAAATCGAATAGAATCTTCGGCTGTATACTTTACAGCAGCATCTAATTTTGCCGATTTAGAATTTACTTGCTTAATGGTATCTACTTGTACTGCAGGAAATTTAGTAGTAGGCTTTTTTTGCGCAAATAGAGTACTTCTTGCCCCTAAAAAGAAACAATTGAACAGAATAAATAGAAAAAGACCTTTTTTTAATTTCAAATTAGCCGATGAATACTATTTTTGTAAATGTTCAACTCAAAAAATCGATCAAAATTAATGAAAATTATCCCATTCATAAGACCGATTTCAGCTTTCTTAACGGTTTTAATACTTATGCCATTGATTTCAAGTGGTAAATCGCCCCTAATTACGCCCTATCGCATAAAAACAATTGTAATAGATGCGGGTCATGGTGGGCAAGACGGAGCTACACATGGGGCCATTTCTAAAGAAAAAGATGTGGCCTTAATGACTGCCTTACGTTTAGGAAAAGCCATTGAAGAACAACTTAAAGACGTAAAAGTGGTATATACACGCACTACCGATGTTTTCGTACCCTTGTACGAACGTATCGGTTTAGCTAATAGAGTGAAGGCAGATTTATTCATTTCTATACATTGTAACTCCATGCCTATTTACAAGAAAACTATAATAACAGGTTATCATCGTAATAAGAAAGGCAAAAAGGTACCCACCTATTCTACCGTTTCTACCCAAAGCAACAGTACTAGAGGGGTAGAAACATTCGTTTCTGGTTTTGGGCGAATGGACGAGCAAGACATTGCATTAAGAGAGAACGCATCTATTTTGCTAGAAGAAGATTACAAAGACAATTACGAAGGCTACGATCCAAAAGATCCGGAAAGTATCATCATGTTTTCCTTTTTAAAAAATAGTTTCAGAGAACAGAGCATTAAATTGGCTACTTTTATGCAAGACGAGTATACCAAAACAGGTCGTGTTGATCGGGGTGTGAAAGAAAAAAGCTTGGCCGTATTAGCTAGAGCCGGTATGCCTGCTGTATTAACCGAAATTGGCTTTATTTCTAACCCAGAAGAAGAGGCCTATATGAATTCAGACGCAGGACAACAAGAAATAGTGGATTGTTTACTTAAGGCAATTCAAACGTATAAGAAACAATTAGAAGTAGATTAAAAAGCCTAAACCAAAGATTTTGAAAATATCTAACGAAACAAAAGTAGGCATATTGGCCACAGTAGCTATTACTGTTTTAATATTGGGCTATAGCTTTTTAAAGGGCACTGATTTGTTTATGAGGGAAGATGAGTTATATGCCATTTATCCAAATATCGATGGGCTTACAGAATCTAAACCTGTATTGGTTAATGGTTTTAAAATTGGCAGGGTATCTAAACTTACCTTGGCACCAGATGGTAAAATTATTGCCGAATTTCAAATAAGCCCAGGCTATAACATTCCTAAAAACACGATTGCCCGGTTAGAAAGCACCGATTTATTAGGAGGAAAAGCTATTGTATTCGAATTGGGCAACAGTAAGGCCTTTGCTGCTGATGGCGACACCTTAACTGCCTTTATTCAAGAAGGATTTATGGATCAGGTGAAACCTATTCAAAAGAAAGCCGATCAAATTGCTAGTCGTTTAGATTCTATTCTCGAATCGGTTAACAATACCTTAAATCCTAAATTTCAGAAAAACTTCGACCGCAGTTTTGCCAGTATTGCCAACACGCTTGAGAACTTAGAACGTACTTCTAAAAAAGTTGATGGCTTAATGGATTCTGAAACTGCCAAAATATCGGGCATTTTATCTAACCTGCAATCTATTTCTACCAATTTCAAAAACAACAATCAGAAAATAAGTACCATTGTTGCCAATTTTGAGCAAATAAGCGACCAAACCGCCAAGGCCAATATTGGGCAAACGCTTATAAATGCCAACCAAGCTGTTAAAGATTTACAACAAGTAATTTCTAAAATAAATGCCGGTGAAGGAAGTATTGGATTGTTAATAAACGACAAAAAATTATACGATAATTTAGCGCAATCTGCTGAAAATTTAGACAAGTTGATGATTGATTTGAAAGCCAATCCGAAACGTTATGTACACTTCTCTGTATTTGGTGGCGGTAAAAAATAAACGGAATTAAATGGAGAAGGTTTCTCCTTCTATGGCCAATTGAGTTGCCTTAAACACCAATTGAGCTTCCTCTAGTAGCGGTGTTAATTCTTTGTACCGGGCAGAAAAGTGTCCAATAAGCAAGTGCTTTACTCCAACTTTTTTAGCTAATGTTGCTGCTTGCAATGCGGTTGTATGATACGTTTCATTGGCCCTATCGAGCATATCGTGCAAAAAGGTACTCTCGTGGTACAAAAGATCTACCCCTTCTAGTTGCGATGCGTAAGAAACATCACAAAGAGTATCGTAGCAATAGGCAAAACTTTTTATAGGAGTTGGCGGCAAGGTTAACGAATCGGAAGTATGTATCACACCAGAGGCATCTGTATATGGGAAGCCTTTTTTAATTAAGGCTCTATACGCAACAGGAATATCCAAGGCAATCACCTTATCTTCTCTAAGTGTAGGCAAGATAGGTTTGGTAGTAAACTTGAATCCCGTACAGTGAATACGATGAGTTAAAATTATTGTTTCTACTACTACATCCGAATTTTCTAAAATAACTGCAGGTGAATTACTATGCGTAGATTTAAAAATAAGTGGGAATCGCAATACCGTGGCCGAATACTTAAAATGTAGCTGAAGCAATTCATCCAGTTCGGGAGGGCCAAAAAGTGTCAAGGCTTTTGTTCTGCCCACTAAATGCATGGAAGATAATAAGCCCATAAGGCCTAAATAATGGTCGCCATGCAAATGACTGATAAGTATGGTGTCTATTTTGGCTGCTTTTAAACCAAAACGCAATAATTGCTGTTGAGTGCCTTCGCCACAATCAATGAGGTAAATTTTTTCGTTTATTTTGAGTAGCTGAGCACTGGGATTTCTACCATGAATGGGTGTAGCCGAACTGCTTCCTAAGATGGTAAGCTCAAATTTCATGGTATAGCCTGTAATGCTTTTAGCTTATGCGCTTAATTGCGCTAAACAAGTTTTTATATTATCAACTATGCGGCCCGATACATCAGCTCCTTCATAGCGCTGAAAGGTATCGCCAGTAATTTGCTCAAATAACTCAATATAACGTTCGGAGATGGCAGTCACCCATTCGGCACTCATATGGGGTACTTGTTGTCCTTCTTTGCCTTGAAATCCGTTTTCTATGAGCCATTTACGAACAAATTCTTTAGAGAGTTGGCGCTGAGGCTCGTTGCTTGCTTGGCGTTCGGCATAGCCATCGGCATAAAAATACCGCGATGAATCGGGCGTATGAATCTCATCAATTAGGGTAATCACCCCATCGGCATCTTTTCCAAATTCGTATTTTGTATCTACTAAAATTAGGCCTCTTTCTTTAGCCATTTCTGTACCGCGTTGGTACAGGGACCGAGTATAGGCCTCTAATTGGCTGTAATCTGCCTCAGATACAATTCCTTGTGTTAAAATATTTTCCCTAGAAATATCTTCATCATGCCCAACCGCTGCTTTGGTAGTTGGCGTAATAATGGGCTCAGGAAGCTTATCATTCTCTTTTAAGCCTTCCGGTAAGGCTACGCCGCATACACTGCGTTTACCTGCGGCATATTCACGCCAAGCATGACCAGCTAAATAGCCTCTAATAACCATTTCTACTTTAAATGGTATACACATTTTGCCAATGGTTACCATGGGGTCGGGGCTAGCTATTACCCAATTGGGCAAAATATCTTCGGTGGCCTTTAAAAATTTAGACGCAATTTGATTGAGCACTTGTCCTTTATAGGGTATAGCCTCGGGCAATACCACATCAAAGGCAGAAATACGATCGCTTACTACCATAACAAGCAAGTTGTTAGCAATGGTGTATACATCTCTTACTTTGCCTTTATAAAAAGCGGTTTGACCCGGAAATTGAAAATGGGTTTCTTTTATTGCTTGCATGCTTATTTCTGTATATCGCCGTAGGCTTCTAAAATTCTTCTTACCAATTTGTGGCGCACCACATCTTCTCCACTCAAATAAATAATATCTATACCTTTTATTTCGGGTAAAATGCGCAAAGCGGTGTGCAAACCCGATTGCTGAATTTTAGGTAAATCTATTTGGGTAACGTCGCCGGTTACAATGAATTTAGCTGTAGGCCCCATACGAGTTAAAAACATTTTCAACTGCATATCGGTTGCATTTTGTGCTTCATCTAAAATTACAAAGCAATTATCGAGTGTACGCCCACGCATAAAGGCCAATGGGGCAATTTCTATGGTTCTATTTTCTAAATACAACTTTAGCTTATCTGCCGGAATCATATCGTCTAACGCATCGTATAAGGGTCTTAAATACGGGTCAATTTTTTCCTTTAAATCACCAGGTAAAAAACCTAGATTTTCGCCTGCTTCTACTGCCGGTCGGGTTAAAATAATGCGCTTAATCTCTTTATTTTTTAGAGAGCGTACTGCTAAAGCTACTGCTGTATATGTTTTTCCTGTACCAGCAGGGCCAATGGCAAAAATAACGTCGTTTGTAGCAATGCTCTCTACCATACGACGCTGGTTGGCGGTTCGGGCTTTTACCACAATGCCATTAGGGCCAAAAACAATAGGTTCTGAGCCGTTTGTTTTCTCTGTTGATTTTTCGGAATCCGCAGAAGTTTCGGGAGAGCCTAAAATATGAAGAATATCGTTGGGTGTAAGCGATTGGTATTGATCTATATGCTTTAAGATCTCTGAAAACTTATTTTGGAAAAGATGTAATTCCGTTTCATCGCCTAATACTTTTACTTCATTACCTCTAGCCACAATTTTCAGTTTCGGGAACTGTTTTTTTAGGGCTTCAAAGTTTTCGTTGTTGGCACCCCACACTATTATGGGGTTTACTTGCTCTAGGGTTTGGGTAAATTCGTTCAAGTGAAAATGATTGTTATTTGCTTTTAAAAATACGTTTTTTTATGCGATAAAAATTGAATATTTGTATGCGGATTACCGCTAGCAAATATAAGCACAAAAAGGGTTTTTTTAAATGGCAATAATTACGTTAACTACCGATCTGGGATCTAAAGATTTTTACCAGGCAGCCCTAAAAGGTAGCATTGTAACGCTATTACCTACCGTTAATATTGTAGATATTACGCACGATATTTCTGCTTTCAATATTCCACATGCCGCTTTTGTACTTAAAAACGCCTTTTATTATTTTCCGCAAGAAACGGTTCATTTAATAGGAATTGATTCCGTGTACCACGAGCGTACCCGATACTTAGCCATGCGCTATAAGGGGCATTATTTTGTGGGTTCTGATAATGGTATTTTTTCACTGCTATTCGATTCAGAGCCCGAGGAAATTGTAGAAATTAATATCATGCAAGATTTAAATTATCTGCATTTTCCACTCTCAGATATTTTTGCGAAAGCTGCTTGCCATTTAGCCAGTGGAGGTAAACTTTCGGATATTGGTCTGCCAATGAGTCAATTAGAACAACGCCTTACCTTACAACCCGTTATTAATGACGATGTGATACGGGGGGCTGTAATTTATATTGATTCGTTCCAAAATGTAATTACCAATATCACTAAAGATATTTTTACCCGCTACCAGAAAAAGCGAAATTTTAGTTTATATTTCCGTAGAAACGAATCAATAAACACCCTTAGTTGGCATTATAACGAAGTTCCGGAAGGAGAAAAACTATGTTTATTTGGTATAAGCAATCACTTAGAAATTGCTATAAACAAAGGAAATGCAAGCGGTTTACTCGGCCTTGGTTTGGGCGATATTGTACGTATAGAATTCTCAAAATGATTACCCGAATAGTTAAACTGAATTTTCAGTCCGATAAAGTTCCTGAATTCTTAGAAATTTTCAATCAAAATAAACAGCTATTGGAAAAAAGTGATGGTTGTACTAGTTTAGAAATTTTTAAATGCACCAGTAATACCGATACGTATTTCACCATTAGTACGTGGAGCAGTGAAGTTCATTTAGAACGCTACCGTCAATCGGAATTTTTTAGAGAAATTTGGTCGAAGGTTAAACCACTTTTTAACAATAAAGCCGAGGCTTGGACTTTAAACACCGTAAATTGATATGAAACTTGTTAGGTATTTACTTTTAACCATCCTACTAATTACCAGCTCTTTTTGTGCAGTTTATTGGCAAAATGATATTCCGCTAGCTGATTTAAAAGATGCATATGCTCCTGCCCCATCAAAATTCATTAAACTAAACGATGTATTGGTACATTACCGCGATGAAGGCAATCGGGCAGATACCACGCCCATTGTTTTGATACACGGCACTGCTGCTAGTTTACATACTTGGGAAGCCTGGGCTAATGAATTAAAACAAAAACATCGGGTTATTCGTATGGATTTACCGGCTTACGGGCTTACCGGACCTAACACATCTGGTGATTACTCTCCAGAATATTATGCACAATTTATGCACCACTTTTTACAAAAATTGGGTGTTAAAAAGTGTATTATAGCTGGTAATTCCCTCGGTGGAGCTATTGCTTGGCGGTATACACTTCGGTACCCAACCGCCGTTTCCAAATTGGTATTGATAGATGCTGTGGGCTACCCCATGGAAGCAAAATCGGTACCCGTGGCCTTTCAATTAGCTGGTATGCCTGTATTAAAAAATCTTTTTCAATACGTTACCCCAAGGTTTATTGTTCAAAACAGCATAGAAAATGTATATGCCGACAAAACAAAGGTTGAACCGGCTTTGGTAGATCGCTATTTTAACTTGGCATTACGAGCTGGTAATCGACAAGCTTTTATTGAGCGCATGTCAATCTTTAAAACGTTATTAAACGATTCAACCTACCTACAAATAAAAACTATAAAAACCCCAACTCTTATTCTATGGGGCGATAAAGATTTATTAATTCCGGTTACAGTGGCCGAGAACTTTCACGCTGATTTACCCAACGACACGCTTGTAGTGCTTAAAAACCTTGGCCACACCCCTATGGAAGAAGATCCTAAACAGACTTTAGAGGTATTTAAAAGCTTTTTAATTAAAAAATAGCCTTGAGTTATAGAAGCATACAACCTAACATTTAGTGGCTTTTTTTGCCTATTTTTAGGGCTAAATTTCTAATACCAAAAATGGCCAAATCAACATTAAATAGCGGAAATACACAAGCCGAAGAACTTCCTAAAACCAAAATAACCAAACAGAGTATTCAAAACATTTCGGAACTCCTTCGCTACCTAAAACCCTATAAGGTAAAGTTTGCATTTGGCATGTTTTTTTTATTACTCTCAAGCTTAACGGGGCTTGCCTTTCCATCATTATTAGGTGCCATGATTGATGCTGCACAGGGTAAACAAAAATTGAGCTTTATACCTGCAAACATAAACACCATTGGTATTGTTTGCTTTTGCATCTTATTTGTACAATCGTTTGTTTCCTTTTTCAGAATACGTTTATTTGTTGAAGTGGCCGAAAAAGCATTAGCTGATATCCGTAGAGATACCTATTTCCGCCTGATTACGCTTCCCATGAATTTCTTTGCTAACCGCAGAGTAGGCGAATTAAATAGCCGTATATCGTCTGATTTATCACAAATTCAAGATACCTTAACCACTACCCTAGCTGAACTTTTTAGACAAATTGTGTTGCTTATAGGGGGCATCAGCCTATTGGTTGTTGTATCGCCAAAACTAACGCTACTCAATCTAACCATTCTACCAGTTTTAGTTATATCTGCTGTAATTTTTGGTCGATTTATTAGAAAGGTGTCCAGGGCAGCTCAAGATCAATTGGCCGAATCGAATACCGTGGTACAAGAAACTTTACAGGGTATTTCTAATGTAAAGGCTTTTGTAAACGAAGCCTATGAGGCCAATCGCTACGAAACTAATTTAAAAAAGGTAGTTAAAATTGCCTTAAGAGGAGCAACCTATCGTGGTGCCTTCGCCTCCTTTGTAATTTTCTGTTTATTTGGTGCTATAGTGGCTGTTATTTGGTACGGCTCGGTATTGGTTGCTGGCGGAGAACTTTCTGTGGGTAGCTTAACCACCTTTATTTTATATGCCATTTTTGTAGGTGCGGCCATGGGTAGTTTTCCTGAATTATACGCCAACGTACAAAAAGCTGTGGGCGCCAGCGAACGTGTTTTAGAAATTTTGCATGAAAAAAACGAAGCGATTTCTATAAATACCGATGAAAATAAAGTAAAACAAGTCATTAAAGGTGATTTACGCTTTAATAAGGTTTCTTTCACCTATCCTTCTCGTGCTGAGATGCCTGTACTAAAAGAATTGAATTTTAGTGCCAAAGCTGGACAAAAAATTGCCATTGTAGGGCCAAGTGGCGCCGGAAAATCAACTTTAGCCTCTCTTATTTTGCGTTTTTATGAAGTCAATGAAGGACAAATTTTGTTCGATGAAAAACCTTCTACCAATTTCAGTTTAACAGACATTCGTAATCAAGTAGCCATTGTACCCCAAGATGTTTTGTTATTTGGTGGAAGCATTTTAGAAAACATCTCTTACGGAAAACTTAGCGCAAGCAAGGAGGAAATTATTAAAGCTGCTAAACGAGCCAATGCGCACGAATTTATTACCAGTTTCCCCGAAGGTTACGATACCTTAGTGGGCGAACGTGGTGTAAAACTTTCGGGTGGGCAACGCCAACGTATTGCTATTGCTAGAGCCTTATTAAAAGACCCTGCCATCCTTATTTTAGATGAAGCAACATCCTCACTCGATTCTGAATCGGAACGCTTGGTACAAGAAGCTTTAGAAGAATTGATGAAAAACAGAACCTCCATTATTATTGCCCACCGTTTAGCTACCATTCGCGAAGCAGACAGTATTTTGGTGTTAGAAAATGGCACCATTTTAGAAAGTGGTAGCCACCAGACACTGATGCAAAAAGAAGGTGGATTGTACCGATACCTCAGCCAATTACAATTTGAGAGTTAAAAAGGCGTTAAACAGTAAAAAACTGTTTCATGTCAGATATTTCTTTTAACGGGCTAGGTTCTCTCGTATTGTGCATTATTAGCGCTAGCTTTTTTGGCATATTGCTATTTTGTTTATTCATTAGGCATATTTTACTCACTTGCGAAAGTAAACTAGCACAATTAAAAAAAAACAGTGTATTTATTGGGGCCTGTTCAATTCCATTTTTATGTGCTGCATTAGGTATTGTTATTCTCCTATTCGGACAAATTAGCCTAGAAAATAAGATTCTTATAGATCGGTACCTAGCATGGATAACACTTTTAATTGCTTTACTATTAGGTATTCTTTATCTCTACCGAGAACTGAAAAAAGAAAAAACTTAAGTTAATTGGTGCACCAACAAACCAGAAGGGAATTTAGGCTCAAACCAGGTAGATTTAGGGGGCATTACTTCCCCAGCATTGGCTACGTTGAACAATTCTGAAATACTGGTTGGATAAAGCGTCAACAGAATATCAAAAACTCCATCGTCTACTTTTTTCACCAACTCTTCTATGGGTGTTAGGCCACCTGCAAAACTTAAACGGGTATCTGTTGTTGAATCCGAAATTTGTAAAATCGAATCTAAAATATCGTTTTGCACTATAGAGACATCTAAATTATCCACGGGATTCTCATTATTCAGTACTTTCTTACTTACCAATTCGTACCAGTTTCCGGCAATATATAACCCAAAATGGCGGGGTTTGTCTGGGGTATAATTGGCAGTGCTGGGCAAAAGTTTACAAGTAAATTGTTCTGAGATTTTTTCTAGAAATTGAGATATTTTCAGTTTACCTAAATCTTTAACCAAGCGGTGAAATTCGAAAATATGCAACTGTTCTGCATCTATGTAAACTGAACTGAAAAAATTATATTCTTCGTTACCACGATGCTTTAAATTGTATTTTCTGCGTTCAATGCCATAGGAAGATGCAGCGGCAGCACGATGATGCCCATCGGCAATATAACTTGCAGAAAGTTTCGAAAAGCGATAAATAATACGTTTTAGAAGGACTTCATCGGTAATTTTCCAAATACTGTGTTGAGCTGTATCTAACTTAAAATGCAATAAGGGCTCTGTTTTTACCATGTTGGCTAAGATATCGGTCAATATAGCATCCGATGGATACGTAATAAGCACCGGATTGGCATCCATCCCAGTATGTTGAAGATAATCTACTAAATATTGTTCCCTATCGGCCCGGGTGAGTTCGTGTTTTTTAACGGTATTATTTAAATAATCGTCAATAGCAGTTAAGGTCCAAAACCCGGTTTGGGTAAAACCATAATGGCTAACTCGATATACATAAATAGCTTCTTTCTCATCTTTTTGCAAAACACCCTTATCTAAAAAATCATCAAAATTTTCGTTAATTTTTTTATAGGCTAATTCTGCTTTAGATCCCATTAAAAAAGGATTTTCGACTTTAGGAACCAACATATTCACAAAAGAATAGGGATTGGTATCGCGAATAGTTTTGGCATCAGCCAATAACAAATTTTCTACAGGTATTACCACTTGCGCTACCAAAGATTGGCTAGGATGTATTCCTTTAAATGCTTTGATGGTAGGCATAGAATTGTGGGTTAATTACTTATTGAAATGCTCAATGATTAATTGAGCCAATTCGGTTCCGATACGTTCTTGAGCTTCGTTGGTAGAAGCACCAATATGAGGGCTAAGAGAAATTTTAGGATGACTTAACAAATCTTGACGAGGAGTAGGTTCGTTATCAAACACATCTAAACCTGCAAAGGCCAATTTACCTGAATCTAAAGCGGCTAATAATGCAGTTTCATCAACTGTTCCACCTCGTGAGCAATTCACCAAAGCTGCACCATTTTTCATGTGTGCAAATTCGGCCGCACCTAAAATAGGTTTATCACTAAATGGAACGTGCAAGCTGATAAAATCTGATTCTGCAATAAGCGTTTCTAAATCAACACTTTTTACAGGTAAATTCACTTCTACACCGCCAGAAAAAACAAGAGGTAGGGTTTCTGGTATGGGTGAAAAATCATAGGCCAATACATCCATACCTAAGCCCAAGGCAATTTTAGCGGTTTCTTTACCTATTCGGCCAAAACCAATAATACCGATGGATTTCCCACGCAATTCTATACCTTTTGCATAGGCTTTCTTTAAATCGTTAAAGGCTGTAGCGCCTTTGCTAGGCATA
The DNA here is from genome assembly GCA_026390835.1 of Sphingobacteriales bacterium. Taxonomy (GTDB): domain Bacteria; phylum Bacteroidota; class Bacteroidia; order Sphingobacteriales; family Sphingobacteriaceae; genus JAIPAN01. Next base: position 43,137 of record JAPLFD010000008.1, on the reverse strand, counting down.
GCTCGGTTGGCATCTTGTAAAAAACGAACGCCGGTAAATAAATGAGCAAATACCAATTCGGCAACCGATAATGAAGATGCTGCCGGTGTGTTTACCACCGCTATGCCTTTATTTCGGGCATAATCCACATCAATATTATCCATCCCCACTCCGCCTCTACCGATTAGTTTTAAGTTGGGGCAGGCGTCTATTAATTCTTTGCGCACCTTGGTGGCACTACGCACTGTTAAGGCATCGTAGTTTTGTAATGCTGCCGCTAATTGCTCTTGCGGAACAGTTTGCGTATCGACTGTAAAGCCAGCTTTTTCTAATATTTCTTTCCCTATTGGATCGATGCCATCGTTGGCTAATAATTTAAACATAAAATGGGTTTAGGCGTGTTTTTCAGCGAATTCTTGCATGGTATCTACCAAAAAGTGGACACTAGAAATAGGCAATGCATTATACATGGACGCTCTGAAGCCCCCCACACTGCGATGTCCTTTAATTCCTATAATATCGCGGTCTTCTGCAAATTTTAAAAAGTCTTTTTCTAACTCTGGATTTTCCATCACAAAGCAAATATTCATATTCGAGCGATCTTCTACCGCACATGTTCCTTTAAATAAGGGATTACGATCAATTTCGGCGTATAAAGCTCGTGCTTTGGCTAAATTTTCTTGCGCAATAGCAGGCACTCCGCCTTTGGCTTTCAACCATTTCAGGTTTAACATCGATACGTAAATAGAGAATACCGGTGGCGTATTGTACATCGATTCACCTTCAATATGAATTTTATAATCCAACATCGACGGGATTTTACGGTCAATTTTTCCTAAAATTTCATCTTTTACAATCACCAAGGTTACGCCTGCTGGGCCCATATTTTTTTGCGCTCCGGCATAAATTAAACCAAAATCGGCTACGTTTACTTCGCGGCTAAAAATATCCGACGACATATCGCAAACCACCGGAACGGGCGATTTTGGAAATTGATGCATTTCGGTTCCGTAAATGGTATTGTTAGAGGTGCAGTGAAAATAAGCTGCATCATGCGGAACTTCGTAATCTTTAGGAATAAAGGTGTAATTGGCATCTTTTGAAGAGGCAATTACATTTATTTCCCCAAATAATTTGCCTTCTTTAATGGCTTTATTGGCCCAAACACCAGTATCAGTATAGGCTGCTTTTTTACCATCGCCCAATAAATTCATGGGCACCATAGAAAATTGTAAGCTAGCACCACCTTGTAAAAATATAACCGAATAGCCTTCTGGTACGTTCAATAAAGTACGAACCAAACGTTCGGTTTCGGCCACTACGGCTTCGAACTCGGGTGTGCGGTGCGATATTTCTAAAATAGACAAACCCGTGTGATCAAACTCCAAAACGGCTTGAGCGGCTTGTTTAAAAACTTCTTGGGGTAAAATGCAGGGACCTGCTCCGAAATTGTATTTCATAGGTATTGTTCTACGTAAAACGTTTCTGTTTTACAACGTTTTTAATTCTTGTATCATCGCTTCCGGGTTTTCTGCAGCAAACACGGCGTTGCCTGCTACCAACACATCGGCTCCGGCGGCTACCAGTTTGGAAATATTTCCAACACCAACGCCTCCATCTACTTCAATAAGTAGATTTGGGTTTAGCGTAGTGGCCATGGTTCTTATTTTTTTAACTTTTTGAACACTGTTCTCTATAAATTGTTGCCCGCCAAATCCGGGGTTTACCGACATGACTAAAACCAAATCTAAATCGGCTAAAATATCTTCTAAAACTGAAACGGGTGTATGCGGATTAATAGCCACTCCTGCTTTACAACCCAAGGCTTTAATGGCCTGTACGGTGCGATGCAGATGCGTGCAAGCTTCATAGTGCACTGTAATTACCGTGGCTCCTGCTTCTTTAAATTCAGCCAAATAACGATCCGGATCTACAATCATTAAATGTACATCCAATGGCTTTTTGGCATGCTTAGCAATGGCTTTAAGTACCGGAAAACCGAAAGAAATATTAGGTACAAACACCCCGTCCATAACATCGATGTGGAGCCAATCGGCTTGGCTGCGGTTTAGCATCTCTACGTCACGTTGTAAATTGGCAAAATCGGCCGAAAGTACCGAGGGAGCGATGAGGTGTTTCATGATTCAAATATAAGGATTCTGCTATAAAAAAAAGCCCCTCCGAAAATTCGGAGGGGCTTTTAGCAATTAGTTTAAAATTATGCTCCTTGTTCTTCCGGTTTTGGCGGACGAGGCAATAAAGCTTTACGAGACAATTTAAGTTTTCCTTGTTTGTCTACTTCTAACAATTTTACGGTTACCATATCACCCACATTAAAAATGCCGTCCATGGTTTCATAACGTTGCCAATCAATTTCAGAAATGTGTAATAAACCATCTTTACCTGGCATAATTTCTACAAATGCACCAAATGGCATAATGGTTTTTACTTTTCCTTCGTAAGTGGCACCTACTTCTGGTTTGGCAGCAATGGCATTAATACGGCCAACGGCAGCATCAATGGCAGCTTTATTATCTGCAAAAATTTCTACGATACCTTGGTTATCTACTTCTTCAATAGAGATATTTGCACCAGTTTCGCGTTGCATTTCTTGAATAATTTTACCACCTGGCCCAATTACTGCTCCAATAAATTCTTTATCGATTTTAAGGGTAACAATACGTGGTGCGTGTGGTTTGTAATCTTCACGAGGAGTTGCAATAGTTTTCTTCATCTCGTTTAAGATGTGTAAACGGGCCTCTTTTGCTTGTTCTAAGGCAGCAGATAATACTTCCCATTTCAAACCATTAATTTTTAAGTCCATTTGGCAAGCCACAATACCTTTTTCGGTACCGGTTACTTTAAAGTCCATATCTCCTAAATGATCTTCATCGCCTAAGATATCGCTCAAAATGGCGTATTTACCTGTTTTTTCGTCGGTAATTAAACCCATTGCAATACCAGAAACGGGTGCTTTAATAGGAATACCGGCATCCATAAGGGCCAAAGTACCGGCACAAACAGTTGCCATAGACGACGATCCGTTTGATTCTAAAATATCAGAAACGATACGAATGGTATATGGATTTTCTTCGGGCAGCACCTGTCTTAAAGAGCGCATAGCCAAGTTACCGTGACCAATTTCGCGACGACCTGCACCTCTATTTGGGCGAACCTCACCGGTTGAGAAACCAGGGAAATTATAGTGCAATAAGAATTTGTTGTATCCGTTTATAAATGCTCCATCAATCATTTGCTCATCCGATTTAGACCCTAAGGTCACCGATGTTAATGCTTGGGTTTCGCCACGGGTAAACACCGCCGAACCGTGAGCAGCAGGTAAATAACTTACTTCGCTCCAAATTGGGCGTACAGTGCGTGAATCACGACCATCTAAACGCATGCCTTCGTCTAACACAAGGTTACGAACAGCATCGTATTGTACATCATGAAAGTATTTTTTAGCCAAGAACTTGGTTACATCGTCTAAACCTTCGCCTAAAGAAGCTATAAATGCTTTTTCAATCTCAGAAAATTTCTCTGAACGTTCGTTTTTAGCAGAAGCTGATTTAGCTATGGCATATACTTTATCGTACGTATCGGCAAAAGCACGTTCGCGTAATTCGGGGTTGCTATTTTCATGGCAATATTCACGCTTGGTAGTTTTACCTACCATTTCGGCTAATTCACGTTGTGCTTGCACCTGAATTTTAATGGCTTTGTGGGCAAATTCAATGGCTTCTACCATTTCGGCTTCAGAAATTTCTTTACACTCACCTTCTACCATGCCAATATCGTTGTACGAACCGGCTACAATAAATTCTAAGGTTGCACGCTCTAAATCGCTCATTAATGGGTTAATAACTAATTTACCATCAATTTTAGCTACACGTACTTCAGAAATAGGTCCGTTAAACGGAATATCTGAAACAGCTAAGGCTGCTGATGCGGCTAAACCAGCCAAGGCATCGGGCATAATATCTTTATCGGCAGAGATCAAAGAGATCATTACTTGCGTATCTGCGTGATAATCTTCAGGGAACATAGGGCGTAATGCACGATCTACCAAACGAGAAATTAATACTTCGTAATCTGATAAACGGGCCTCACGGCGTAAAAAACCGCCCGGAATACGACCCGTAGCGGCATATTTTTCTTGATAATCTACAGAAAGTGGTAAGAAATCTACCCCTTCTTTTGCAGTTTGCGACGAAACTACCGTTGCTAAAAGCATGGTATCGCCCATTTTTACGACTACCGAACCATCGGCTTGTTTGGCTAATTTGCCAGTTTCAATTTCGATCATGCGGCCATCGCCAATGTCGAATGTTTTTTTAATTGGATTCATGTTGTTTTAATTGTGCTATACTTTTCCTCTTTTGAGCATAGCGATATGTAGTTTTTGTTTGTTACAAATTAAAAAAAGCCATCCCCTAATGAGATGGCTTTTCGCTTAGGGTTGAGAATTACTTAATAATGTCTCTTAACTCCAATGCTTTAATAATGGCACGATACCTGTTGATATCTTTTTTGTATAAATAAGCCAAAATTGCTCTACGCTTACCTACCAATTTTTGTAGGGATAATTGAGTAGAAAAATCTTTTTTGTTGGTTTTTAAATGACCGGTTAAGTGCGCAATACGTGCTGTAAATAAAGCTACTTGACCTTCAGCTGTACCTGTATCGGTGGCACTTTTACCGTGTTTAGCAAAAATTTTTGCTTTGAATTCGTTACTTAAATACATTCTTGAATAATATTAAAGCGTTAATAATTTAATTAGTTGCCGCAAAGGTAGGGTTTAGCTTTGGTTTATACAAGCAATTTTAGCTTAAATCTAGTTGATATAAAATATTTAGCATCTTTGCTAGATGAGTGAACAGCCTAAATACAGCAGCTTTACGAGCGAATTTAAAGTACGCCCCGACGATATTGACATGTTTAACCATGTACACAACAGTACCTATTTTGATTACGTGTTGGCTGCCCGCTACGAGCAAATGGAACGCTTTTACGGCATGTCGATGGAAGAATTTATGTTAAAAGGTTATGGTTGGGTAGTTCGAACCGCTTTTGTAGACTACAAGCGCCCACTGGGCCTTGGCGACGATTTCGCTGTAAAAACGGGTATAGAAACGATTAACAACAAAGGTTGTAAAGTGAGATTTGAGATTGTAAACAAAAAAACGAACAAGATAAGCTGCGATGGCTGGTTTGATTATGTGATGATTGATCTCAAAACGGGAAAGGGTATGCAGATTACCGAAGAAATGATTGCCAAATATTCTATTTAAATCTGCTTAATTAGAGTACTACCTCCAACAACTCCGTGTAAAAATCTTGCACGCTACGCCCTGTAGCACGCACTTGCTGCGGAATAATGCTATTTTCTGATTGACCAGGCACTGTATTGATTTCTATGAAGTAAAAATTTCCACTATCTTCTTCTAAAATATAATCGATACGCACTACTCCCCTACAGTTTAGTTTATTATACACAGTTCTAACTACTGCTTCTACCCTAACCTTTTCTTCTTCTGTCATGCGGCCGGGGGTAATTTCTTCAGAAACGCCGGGCGTATATTTAGCTTCAAAATCGAAGAATTCTTTGGAGGAAATGATTTCGGTAGCGGGCAGTACCTGAACGCCATTTTTACCCAAATATACCCCAATGGTAAACTCTCTGCCTTTAATAAACTCTTCTACTAAAACCTGGGTATCTTCTTTAAAAGCAGCTGTGAGAGCTTTGGGCAATTCGGCAGTAGCATTCACTTTGCTCATACCAATACTACTTCCTCCATTATTGGGTTTTACGAAATAGGGTAACTTTAAGCTTTGCTCAATAAGGGTCGCATTTTCTGCCTTTTCGGCAAAAAATTGGCACGATTTAGCGACATATAAATCAGGGATATCGGCTACAATGGCTTTGGTATAACCCTTATTCATGCTAATCGCTGATGTTAGTGCATCGCAACTAGTGTACGGAATGCCCAACATGTCAAAATAACCTTGCAGCTTGCCATCTTCGCCGGGAGAACCGTGTAAACCAACAAATACCGCATCAAAAAGTATTTTTTTACCCCCTACTACCAAGCTGAAATCATTTTTATCTACCTCCACTACTTGTCCATTAAACTCGTAGTACCAAGATTCGGGGCTAATGATAATTTTGTACACCTCAAACTTAGCAGCATCTAAATTCTGCTCAATTTGAGCGGCACTTTTTAAGGAAATAACAGCTTCGCCAGTAAATCCACCAGTAATGAGGGCAATGGTTTTCTTCATATGTTCAAATATAGGGTAAAATTGCGAAGCTATTTAGCAAGATTAAACTTCCTATTTCCTTATTTTTCGATTAAATTTGAAATCAAATTAGCGTATAATCAAAAACACATGGGCAATTTCTTCGGCTATTTAACCACCAAAACCTTCCGTACTAATTTATACTGGGCCTTAGCTGTGCTTGTTGCTTTCCTGCTCATAAGCTTTTATAGCTTGCGATTTTACACCCTTCATGGCGAAGGTGTTGCCGTACCCAAATTAAAAGGATTAACTATTGAGAATGCCATACAGGTTTTAGAATCGCAAGGCTTTAGATACCAAATAGATTCGGTATACCAGCCTAACCAGGCACCAGGAATTGTAATTGAACAAGATCCGGATCCGAATACTAATGTAAAACCCAATAGAATCATTTATTTAACGGTGATTACCCGTTTATCGCCAATCGTCCGCTTTCCAGAATTGAGTAATAAAACCTATTTAGAGGCCGAAGTAACTTTGAGTAATTTTGGTTTAAAAGTGGGCGATACCACTTATGTTTCGGATGTAGCCAAAGATGTTGTATTGCAGTTTTTATTTAAAGGAAGAGTGCTACAAGCTGGCGACGAAATTCCGAAAGGCTCAATCGTAAATTTAGTACTTGGCGATGGTTTAGGCACTAGTGAGGTAGATATTCCGGATTTGGTTGGCTTAACCCTTGAAGAAGCCCGAATGGCTTTATCTGGGTCTTCCTTAAAGCTAGGGATAATTAGTTTTCAAGGTTCTTCTAGAGATACTATGAACTTGAAAATTAGTAAACAAAGTCCGGCCCTTAGCGATTCGTTAAGCAAAGTGCCTATTGGCAGTAGTGTTAATTTGGTTCTTGGAGGAAATTAATGAATTGTATTTCGGCAAGTGAATTACACAAAAAACTAGCAGAGGGAAATGCCCCAATATTGCTAGATGTACGAGAGGAACTAGAATTTCACACCTTCAATATTGGTGGCAAAAACATCCCATTAGGCCACTTAATACGGGTTATTGATGACCTTGATATTGATCCGGAGGAAGATATTGTGGTGATTTGCCAAAAGGGTATTCGGAGCCTAACGGCTTGCAGCGTATTGGAAACGGCCGGATTTAAAAATGTACTTAATTTACACGACGGCCTACTGGGCTGGCAAAAATATCATCAACGTAGCTAATTTATGATCAAAAAAACAAGCAAATTGAAATTGAGTATGAAGCTAGCTCTAGCTTTTGGCGCATTTATTCTCTTTATTGGAGGCATAACCTCCGGCAAATATGTTTGGAGATTTATGGGTAACAACGTAACAGATAAAGCCGAATACCTTTACATTCCCACCGGATCTACCTATGCAGATTTACTAGCCCTCCTAAAAGAACAAGAACTCTTAAAAGATACCGCCAGCTTTACTTGGGCAGCAGAAAAAATGAGCTTTGGTAATAAAATTAAACCCGGTAAATATCGTCTTTCAGCGGGTATGAGCAACCGACGCTTGATAAATATGCTGAAATCGGGTAACCAAGAACCTGTGAAACTACACTTTCAAAACATCCGATTAAAGGAGAACTTTGTGGTAATGGTTTCAAAAAAATTGGAAGCCGATAGCCTTTCTATGAGCAAATTACTTGATTCTAACGAGTTTGTTCAGGCCTACGGTTTTACACCAGATAATGTGTATACTCTTTTTATTCCCAACAGCTATGAGTTTTATTGGAATACCAATGCGAAAACGTTCATTAATAAAATGTTTGAGAATTACCAACAATTCTGGAACGAAGAACGAATAGCTAAAGCCAAAAAAATAAATTTAAGTCCCACAGAAGTAAGTATTTTGGCCTCTATTGTTGATTCAGAAGCATTAATTGACCGCGAAATGCCCATTATTGCAGGCTTGTATTTAAATAGATTAAATCAGGGAATAAAATTAGAGGCCGACCCCACTGTTATTTTTGCCAACAATGATTTTACCATACGCCGTGTATTGAACAAACATTTGCGTAAGGAATCTCCCTACAATACCTATATGCATACCGGTTTGCCTCCAGGGCCAATTAGTATGCCAAGTATTGCCGCTATTGATGCCGTTTTAAATGCAAAAACGCACAACTATATTTTCATGTGTGCCAAAGAAGATTTCTCAGGAACACATAATTTTGCACCTAATTTAGGCGAACATTTAGCCAATGCGAAAAGATTTCAACAAGCCCTTAACGACAGAAATATAAAGAAATAATGCTCATTCATTCTACTAAAATACGCGTACGCTACGGCGAAACCGACCAAATGGGCTATATGTACTACGGCAACTACGCCCAATTTTACGAAGTAGGTCGTGTAGAATTACTCCGTAGTCTAGGCATGACCTACGAATCTATGGAGGCCTCGGGCATAATGATGCCTGTATTAGAGTTGAAATGTAAATACATTAAACCCGCCCTCTACGACCAAGACATTACCGTAAAAGTAATTATTGAAAAAATGCCAGGCATACGAATTCATTTCAACTATGAGTTATATAATGAACAAGAGGAGCTAATTCATGTAGGTGAAACTACACTTGTTTTTGTAGATATGGCTAAAAATAAGCCTTGTCATCCTTCAGAAGAATTTTTGAACAAAGTAAAGCCGTTTTTTAATTAATGAACGCTATACACCGATGGCTTTTGCGATTTAAACCTTACTTCCTTTTTATAGAATGGACGAAAGTATTGATCTTGCCTGGCTTTAAGCCATTGCCTTTATACACTGTTGCAGGTTTTTTCTTTAAGGAGTTAGGGAAAGAATCACTCGTAAATAAAGCATCTTCTTTGGCCTATACGTTTATGTTGGCTATTTTTCCAGGAATAATTTTTTTATTTACGCTCATACCCTACATACCCATTTCAAATTTCCAAGAGCAGCTACTCAGTTTGATGCAAATGGTATTACCTAAAAATGCATTTTTAGCTGTACAAACAACGCTAGAAGATATTGTACGCAATCAAAATGCCAAATTACTTTCATTTGGTTTCTTTTTTGCCCTTTTTTTTGCTACCAATGGCGTGCACAAACTTATGATCGCTTTTAATAAAGCTTCATTGGTAAACGAAAACAGATCGTGGTGGAAACAACGTGTTGTAGCAACTGTACTTACCTTTATGATAGTTTTTGCCCTCATTTTCGGGCTTGGTGTTATTGCCTTCGGCGAATATATAGCAGGCTTATTGCGTACCAAATTGGGTATAAACAAATATTTCTTAATTTTAGTGGTAGAATTAGCCCGATGGACTACGCTTACTGGACTCTATTTTATGACCATTTCTATGGTTTATAAATACGGCCCGGCTACCCGAAAAAAATGGAAATTTTTTAGCCCTGGATCTTGGCTAGCTACCGTATTAGCTATACTAACATTTGTAGGATTCGCCTATTACATCAACAATTTCAGTACCTACAATAAACTGTATGGTTCTATTGGTACACTCATTGTTATGATGATTTGGATGTACATAAATTCGCTTATTATTCTTATTGGATTTGAATTAAATGCCAGTATAGAACTTTCAAAGAGGAGTTTACGATTGGTGAAACCCCAATTATTACGTTTCAGAAAAAACTTGGGTTTAAAGAATCAGCCAAAATAATTCTGCATCATGTTGAGAAAGTAAAATATATTTTCAATTTGGTACAATTTTACCAAACGCTAGGTAGTTATATGAAATATAATCTAAAACAAAATAACTATGGAAGCCATTAAATCTCCCAACTCGAGGTACCAAAAAAAACTTAGAAGTTTACGTTTAAAGGAATTAAGACTGTTGCTAAAATTCACCCAGAAAGACATGGCCAAAATTTTAAACATTACACAGGTAGGCTATTTTAGAATGGAAAATGGCGATAATGACATTACCGTTGATAAAATCCAATGTTTATCTAAAGAATTTGGCCTGTCTCCTACTTGGTTGGTTTGTGGCATAGGTTCTATGTTTGAGCCGAAAATTAAAACTCAAAAAGTTTATAACGAATACCTTATCGATGAGATAGGACTTGAAATTAAACGAAAAGAATTGGCCTAAAAACACTGAATGTTGTCATCAAATATTCAAATTCTAACTTAAATTATATTGGGTAAAAAAGACTGGTTATACTTGCAGAAGTATGACCAGCACTCAATTTATTCAACAAGATATTGCCGAATTAAGGCAAAAGTTAGTAAACCATCCGGTTTACAAGAGAATTAACTCAACAAACGATTTACGCATATTTATGCAGCACCATGTATTTGCTGTATGGGATTTCATGTCGCTTTTAAAAGCATTGCAATGCAATCTTACCTGTGTAAAAACTCCTTGGCTGCCCGTAGGTTCACCTGCTACACGCTTTTTAATTAACGAAATTGTGGTAGGCGAAGAAAGTGATGTTGACCAAGATGGCAATCATATTAGTCATTTTGAACTTTATTTAAATGCCATGCAGCAAGCTGGAGCTGAAACTTCAACAATAAACCAGCTGATTGAATATATTACAAATGGTGAATCTATAACAGAAGCACTAAACCAATTGGATATTGATGAAAGTATCAAAAACTTTGTACGCTATACCTTTAATGTGATTGAAGAAAACAAGCCTCACGTTCAAGCAGCAGTATTTACTTTTGGTCGTGAAGATTTAATTCCTGATATGTTTATTGCTTTGGTGAAAGACATCAATACCAAAACTAGCAATGAAGCGGCAATTTTTCAGTATTATTTAGAACGTCATATAGAAGTTGATGGCGACCACCATAGCCATTTGGCTATCGCTATGACCGAAAATTTAATTGCTGCTGATGAATTTAAACAAGCAGAAGCTTTAGAAGCCGTTAAACTCGGATTAATGCATAGAATTGGCCTCTGGGATGGCGTTATGCTTGCTTTAGAAAAACAAGCTGAACTTGCCTAATCTATTTACGTATATTTAAAATAAAAAATATGCCTTCATTTGATATTGTGAGTAAAGTAGATGGCCAAACCTTAGATAACGCCATTAATACAGCCAAAAAGGAAATCTTGAACCGTTATGATTTTAATGGGTCAAACAGCAGCGTAGAATTAGATAAAAAAACCAATACGGTGCTTATTGTTACCGAAGACGATATGCGGTTAAAAGCCATTCAAGATGCTATTATTTCTAGAATGGTAAAACAGCAAATCGATCCAGCTTGCCTAGATGTGGGAAAAGAGCACTATGCATCGGGCAATATGATTCGCAAAGAAATTAAAATTAAAGAAGGTATTGATAAAGAAACTGCCAAAAAATTGGTTAAAAACATAAAAGATAGTGGCATAAAAGTGCAAGCTTCTATAATGGATGACCAATTGCGTGTGCAAGGCAAGAAATTAGATGATTTACAGGCGGTAATTTCTCTTTGCCGTAGCCAAGATTTTGGCCAACCCCTGCAGTTTATTAATATGCGGAACTAAACCGTTTTCACATCTTTGGCATCAAAACCATCAATGTCTGAGATATAGCCATTACTCACCAAGAAATCGAATAAAGGTTTTGCCTCTGGAGAAACTGGCATGTTCTGGGTCGTGATAATTTGGTTATTGGTCTTATCTAAATACGGATAAGCATATAATTTTACATTTTTACTGAACAAATCACTCACATAAGCCAATAATTCATCGGTGTAATTTTCGCCATACTCCTCGGCAGTAAAAATGTGTTTTAAATTAGAAATGTTGGTAGAAATACCTACACTATGCGGACTACAACGGCTTAAATACTGTGCTAATTTATGATTACGGGTATAGTTTGAAACTATTACATAATTTCCGGTAGCACATAAGGCCTCTGCTCTACTTGCAAAAGCATCTAAATCTGCTGCACTTACTTCTTTAGAGCTGTCTAACAGATTGGTCATCAACACTTCTATTAACACGATTACTTGCTCATCCTTTACATTTTGAGAACGTTTAAACTGAGCTACGGCGGTATTTAATAAATCGAAATTAGGGTTAGACTTTTGTCCAAATTTAGTACGCAAAATCATCACATCCTTTTTGTACAACACATCTTTGCTTTGGCAAGCTTCGGCATTTGGATTAAAAATAGCTGCACTAGAAAATCCTTTAGCAATTAAATAGAGATTTACTAGGCGGTCATCGGCATCTTTAAAGGCCGGCCCATGTAGGCTTACCATATCAATTTCTACCGATCCTTGAGCCAAATTATCGGCCAAAGATTCAATCATGGTTTGAATATTTTGATGGTGAAAATACGCAGCATATACCAAATTTACACCCAATACACCCAGTACGTGTTGTTGCAAGCTAGCATCGCTATCTAACAAACGCACGTGAAAAACAATATCGTTGGCAGGCCCATTAGGTTCTGTTTGAAAACGGAGGCCTAACCAACCATGCGGATCGTTACTTTTACTAAAATTTAAGGTGGTTACGGTGTCGGCAAAGGCAAAAAAAGTTTTTGAAGCATATTCTGGGCCATTTAAACGCTCAGTCAATAGCTCAAACTCGTGGCTAAGCATTTTATCTAACCTAGATTTGCTTACATATCTACCATTTTCTTCGCTACCGTAAATGGAATTACTAAACAACATATCATAGGCCGACATGGTTTTTGCAATGGTTCCGGATGCAGCACCTGCTGTGAAAAAATTACGAGCTACCTCTTGCCCTGCACCAATTTCGGCGAAAGTTCCGTAAATATTCGGATCTAGGTTAATTTTTAATGCTTTACGCTTTGTTTCTAGTAATTCACGGGCCATAGCTCAAAAATAACCATCCCAAGCCGTATTTTAAAATATTTTACCGGGATTGAGTATTCCGTGGGGATCAAAAACCTGTTTAATATGGCGCATGAGGTTTAAATGCACTTCCGAAAATTTGAGATGCATGTATTCTTTTTGTACCAAACCAATGCCATGCTCTCCAGAAAGTGTTCCATCCAAAGAAACCGTGAGTTCAAAAATTTCGGCGATGCCTTTTTTTAATTTATGCTGCCAATCTTCATCGCTCATGGTGCCTTTTAGAATATTCACATGTAAATTTCCATCGCCTGCATGTCCATAACAAATAGATTCGAAACCATAAACAAGACCAATGCGCTTAATGCCTGCTATCAATTGAGGCAAAGCCGCTCGAGGAACTACCGTATCTTCTTCTTTATACACCGAATTTGCTTTAACCGAAACGGCCATGGTTCTGCGCATACGCCATAGTTCTTCTTTTTGTGAAGTGGTATCGGCAAAAAGAACTTCTACACACTGGTACTGTTCTAAAACCGCATTTAGTTGTTCGCCCGTTTCATATAAAGCATCTAAAGATGGTCCATCAAGTTCAATTAATAAAAGTGCAGCAACTTGGTCTTTTAAATCAAATACCACGCCATCGTTTTTCATCACCCACTCCACCCCTTTGCGCTCCATAAACTCCACCGCCGATGGCGTAATACCGGCTCTAAAAATAGCCGAAACCGCTTCACAAGCATGTTCATTTGAGGTAAAAGAAGCTAACAATAATACGTTTTGGGCTGGCTTTGGAATTAATTTCACCACTATTTCGGTTACAATGCCTAAAGTACCCTCCGAGCCAATAAACAACTGAGTGAGGTTGTAGCCCGAGGCAAATTTGAGCGTATTGGCACCGGTCCAGATAATTTCTCCGGTAGGCAAGACCACTTTTAAATTCAAAATATACTCTCTAATAGTGCCGTATTTTACCACTCTTGGTCCACCACTGCCATGCGCTACGTTGCCTCCTAAAAAGCACGAGCCCTTACTCGATGGATCTACCGGGTAATACAAACCCTTCTCTTCCACCGCATTCATAAACACTTCGGTTATTACCCCCGATTGTACCCGAGCTTGTAAATTTTGTTCATCAATCTCTAAAATAGAATTAAACCGCTCCATAGATAACAGCAACCCACCGTAAATGGGTAAAGCAGCTCCACTTAAGCCCGTTCCGGCACCTCGGGGAGTGAGCGGCACGATATACTCGTTGCACCATTTTAGCACTTGAGATATCTCCTCGGCGCTTTGTGGTTTTACGACTACCTCGGGAAAATAGATTAAATCCTCCGTTTCGTCTTGGGCATAGGGGGCCAATTCAGACTGTTGAGTAAGCACAAAGGCTTCGCCCATTAAAGTCTTTAGCTGGCTTATAAATTCTGAAGTTATTGGACTATAGCTCAGGCTCATGCGGTATGTATTAAACTCACTTCTGCATAGGCTACTTCACCAGCTAAAGGTGGATGGGCTTTACGTATATTAACTTCTACACGTGCTAAGGTAGGAAAAGCCTCCAACACCCTATTCAGTATATGCTTTGCAGGTGTCTCAATTAATTTACTAGTTTTCTGCATTTCTTCTTTGGCCATAGCAAATAAGTGTTCGTAATTCAGGGTATCGGCTAATTGATCACTAGCCGAATTGATTGCAGATACACTTACCACTATATCCACATAAAAAACACCGCCAATTTTCTGCTCTTCCGGATAGTAGCCGTGGTAGGCATAAAATCGAACATCTCGTAAAGCAACTGTTTTTAGTACCGAATTCATGCAACAAAAATAGACGAATGGAGAGAATTATTCGTTTTTTTGAGATATAAAATTCGCTTTTACCTATTTTTGATAAATAGCTACTAATCAACCTGAAAAATGCATACCCCCTCCTCAAAAAAAGATTTGTTTGAAGCACCCGATTATTATGTAGTGGATGACTTGCTGAACGATGAACAACGCTTGATTCGCGATAGTGTGCGCAGCTGGGTGAAAAAAGAACTAAGTCCTATTATAGAGGAATTTGCTCAAAAGGCAGAGTTCCCGAAACATTTAATCAAAGGCCTAGGCGAAATTGGTGTATTCGGTCCAACTATACCGGTTGAATACGGAGGAGCTGGCTTAGATTATATTTCCTATGGTTTAATGATGCAGGAATTGGAACGTGGCGATTCAGGCATTCGCTCTACCGCTTCAGTACAAGGCTCATTGGTCATGTACCCCATTTACGCTTTTGGATCGGAGGAACAGCGAAAAAAATATTTGCCAAAACTAGCTGCGGGTGAATGGATGGGATGTTTTGGTTTAACGGAACCTGATTTTGGCTCGAACCCTGCCGGTATGGTTACGCACTTTACGGATGCAGGCGACCACGTTATTTTAAATGGTGCTAAGTTGTGGATTTCTAATGCTCCTTTTGCAGATATTGCTGTAGTATGGGCCAAAAACGAACAAGGCGACATTAAAGGTATAATAGTTGAGCGTGATATGGAAGGTTTTTCGACGCCCGAAACGCATAATAAATGGAGTTTACGAGCATCGGCTACCGGCGAATTGGTATTTGATAACGTAAAAGTGCCCAAAGAAAATATATTACCGAATGTAAAAGGCTTAAAAGGGCCTTTAAGTTGTTTAAACCAAGCCCGTTTTGGCATTGCCTGGGGTGCATTAGGTGCCGCTATGGATTGCTACGATACGGCTTTGCGTTATTCAAAAGAACGTATACAATTTGGTAAACCTATTGGTGGATTTCAATTGCAACAAAAGAAATTGGCCGAAATGATCACAGAAATAACCAAAGGCCAACTCTTAAATTGGCGATTGGGAGTTCTTAAAAATGAAGATAAAGCCACCCCAGCTCAAATATCAATGGCAAAACGAAATGGTGTAGAAACTGCTTTAAATGTGTCTAGAGAAGCTCGGCAAATGTTGGGTGGCATGGGCATTACTGGCGAATTTCCCATTATGCGCCACATGATGAACCTAGAATCGGTGGTTACGTATGAAGGCACACACGATATTCATTTACTTATTACCGGCATGGATATAACCGGAATGAATGCGTTTGAGTAATTATACAGAGTACACCGCCTGAATGGGTTCTCTCAAATTGTATCGAGAAACCATGACTTCTCCATATGCTCCCGCAGTACGAATGGCTACCAAATCACCACGTTGAGAGGCTGGAAGTTCAACTTCTTTGCCAAAGGTATCGGTACTTTCACAAATTGGGCCCACCACATCGTAGTTTATAGTAGACTTTTCGTCTATTCGACTTAAATTTTCAATTTTATGATAGGCTTGGTACAATGCCGGACGCATCAATTCGGTCATACCGGCATCTAAAATCATAAAATTCTTTTTCAATCCCTTTTTAATGTACAACACTCGGCTAATTAAGGTCCCGCAGGCAGCAACCAAAGAGCGTCCTAATTCGAAATGGACTTCTTGGCCTTTTTTGCGCTCTAGAAACTGATTGAAAATGGCAAAATAAGTTACAAAATCAACCATAGGCTCTTCATCGGGATGGTAATAATTTACACCTAAGCCACCACCCACATTTAACACACGAAGATTAAAACCACGATCTGCGAACCAGGTATTAAACTCATTTACTTTTAAACAAAGGCTTTTAAATACATCTAAATCTTTCACCTGTGAACCCACATGAAAGTGAATACCAATTAATTCTAAATTAGGCGATTGTTTCAATACCTCAATACAATCATTTAATTCCCAGGCATTTACACCAAATTTATTTTCCTCTAAACCGGTAGTAATGTATTGATGTGTTTTGGCATCTACGTTTGGGTTTATGCGAATAGCAATTCGGGCAGTTTTCTGTTGGCTTGCGGCCAATTCATTAATAATTCGCAACTCTTCAACCGATTCTACATTGAAACAGAAAATATCGTGTTGTAAAGCGTTTAGAATTTCTTTGTCTGTTTTACCAACGCCCGCAAATACAATTTCTTTAGGCTCAAAGCCTGTCTTCAAAGCTTGCAACACTTCATTTCCACTCACACAATCGGCACCAAAACCCTGTTGATGAATGGCGGCCAAAATGGGTTCATTAAAATTCGCTTTTAAGGCATAGTGTACCTTAAAATGGTGTGCATCGGCAGCTTTTTTACAGGCTTGTAAGGTTGCTTGCAACAAACGCATATCGTAGTAATAGCATGGGCTTTCTGCCGCTATTAATTGGCTGATAATTTCGGGGCTAAACGTGCTCATACTACTCAAATAAGCGGTTATGAAGCGAACGAAGCGCTTCGGTTTTATCGGCAGTTTTTACCAATAACGACACGTTGTAATTACTTCCACCGTAAGAAATCATTCGGATTGGAATGTGTTTTAAAGCCTCAAATACCCGAGCGGCATAGCCGTGTTTATCAGCACCAAAATCGCCAACAACACAGATAATAGTTTGGTCTTTATCCAATTCAACGGTACCAAATTTATCCAACTCTTTTAAAATATCTTCCAAATTACGAGTATCGTCAATAGTTAACGATACAGCAACTTCCGAAGTAGTAATCATATCAATCGGTGTTTTAAAACGCTCGAATATTTCGAATACTCTACGTAAAAAACCATAGGCCAAAAGCATGCGGCTCGATTGTATTTTAATAGCAGTAATTCCGTCTTTAGCGGCAATCGATTTTATCTTTCCTGGTTCACTAAACGAACTAATCAAGGTTCCAGGGGCTTCCGGCTCCATGGTATTTAGCAAACGGACGGGTATTTTGTATTTCTGAGCAGGGAAAACGCTCTGCGGATGCAGTATTTTTGCACCGAAATAAGCCAGCTCTGCTGCCTCATCGAAAGTTAAATTGGCTATGGGTTTGGTTCCCTTAACCATACGGGGATCGTTGTTGTGCATCCCATCAATATCAGTCCAAATTTGCACTTCTTCCGAACGAATAGCGGCTCCAATAAGCGAAGCCGTATAATCACTTCCTCCCCTACGCAAATTATCTATTTGGCCATAGGCGTTGCGGCAAATATAGCCTTGAGTAATGTACAAATTAGATTTTTGGGCCAATAGTGGTGTAATATGCTCGGTAATAAAATCAACCATGGGCTCGTGATCTTCATCTACCTTCATAAAATCTAGGGCCGGTAATAATACCGAGTGTACACCAATTTCCTTAAGGTAATAATGAAATAAAGTGGTAGATATCAATTCACCCTGAGCCAAAGTAATTTTCTCTTCTGTAATAGTAAATAAATCGTTAGCTATCGATTCTAATAATCCAAAGTGATAATCGAGCGTATTTTTTCCATCGATTAAACCCTGTTCGGTTGCAAAGAGTTCGACAATAAACTGATTGTATTCTGCACGCAATTTTTCGATAGCGGTTACAGCTTTGTTTTTATCTCCAGCCTCAAAAAAAAAGGCAATTTCTACCAATTTATTCGTAGTGCCCGATACAGCAGATAAAACCACCAACCGAGGAGTTTCGGGGCGGATAATAGCCAGCAGTTTTTTCATGCGTTCGGGACTACCTACCGATGTACCGCCAAACTTGAGAACCTTCATCATTTAATTATTAAAATGCAGCAATTTGATTTATAAGTATTGCTTTAAGGGGCTAAAAATAGAGAAAATTGCCTTAACTTTGGATGATGAATGAAATAAAATTCGGTACCGACGGCTGGAGAGCTATTATTGCAGAAGATTTTACCGTAGAAAATGTAAAACGAGTAGCCTATGCTACCGCTTTATGGTTACGTAAGCATTATCAAGAACCTTCGGCCGTAGTGGGCAACGATTGCCGCTTTGCTGGCAAGCTTTTTGCCGATATTACGGCAAGTGTATTGGCATCGCAGGGTATAAAAGTATATAGAAGCGAAAATACCTTTGTTTCTACCCCAATGGTATCTCTCGGAACGGTAAAATTGCAATCAGATGCAGGCATTATAATAACCGCATCGCACAACCCGGCCGAATACAATGGCTATAAAATTAAAGCCAGTTACGGCGGTCCGGCAACCCCAGCCATGATTGATGAAGTTGAAGCTTTAATTCCCGATAGCTTAAATCTGCAACTAAAATCAATTGAAGAATATAGCAAAGAAGGACTCATCAGTTTTGTGGATTTAGAAAGCATGTATTGCGATGAAATTGAGGCTAACTTTGATTTGGAAGCCATTCGCAACTGTGGTATGAACTGGGCCTACGATGCCATGTACGGTGCCGGACAAAACGTAATGCGTAGAATTTTACCCAATGCCAACTTTTTGCACTGCGAACACAATCCAGGATTCGACGGACAAGCACCAGAACCTATACACCGTAATTTAACCGAATTCTCAGAAGTAATTAAAGTTTCCGAAGGCGAAATTGCCTCGGGTTTAGCAACCGATGGAGATGCCGACCGTATTGGTTTGTATGATGAAAATGGAAATTTTGTAGATTCTCACCATATTTTACTTCTACTTATACATTACCTACGCAAGGTTAAAAACCTACAAGGAGAAGTGTATACTACCTTTTCGTGTACCAATAAAATTCAAAAACTATGCGATGCCTATGGTATAAACAATACCATTACCAAAATAGGCTTTAAGTACATTTGCGATTTGATGGTAAACTCAGGTAAACCATTTTTAACCGGTGGCGAAGAATCGGGTGGTATAGCCATAGCTGGCCACATACCCGAACGAGACGGTATTTGGATGGGTTTAACCATTTGGGAATGTATGGCCAAAACCGGTAAAAGCCTCACCGAATTGATTGAAGAAATTTACGACCTTGTAGGCACCTTTGCTTTTGAACGCTACGATTTACACTTAACCGAAGAGTTAAAACAAACTATTATTCAGAAATGTGAGAACCGAGCATTCACGCAGTTTGATTCGTATAAAGTGATAAAAACCGAAGATATAGATGGATTTAAATTCCATTTCGACGAAAACTCTTGGGTAATGATTCGTCCTTCGGGCACAGAACCCGTATTACGAGTATATTCTGAAGCTCCAACTTCGGCCGACGCTTTTGCCATTTTAGACGCCACAAAAACTACCTTATTAGCTTAATTATGAAATACTTAATTTATATTTTATTAGCAACGGGGCTGATACAAGCTTGCAGTAATGGCCCAAAAACCTTACCCTTTTTAGGTGAAAGAAGCACTAAAGACACCCTAATAAATGGCAAAACTGTTACCGATACCATCTATCAAACTATTGCACCATTTCGCTATTATAACCAAGATAGTGTACTGATTAGCAATACAGATTACGACGGCAGCATTTACGTAGCCGATTTCTTTTTTACAAGTTGCAATACCATTTGCCCCATTATGCACCGCAACATGCTCACCGTTTTGGATAAATACAAAGGAAATGAACACGTAAAATTTTTATCGCATAGTATTGATACCAAATATGATTTACCCAATAGATTAAAAAAATATGCTGATAAATTGGGTATTAGAGACAATCAATGGCAATTTGTGCATGGTTCACGTGATTCTATTTATGACATTTCGGCTAAAAACTACTTAGTAGCTGCCTATGAAGATGGTGCTGCCCCACAAGGCTTGGTACACCAAGGTTGGTTTGTGTTAATTGATAAAGAAAAACGCATTCGGGGTGCTTACGATGGCACTAAAACTGATCAAGTAGCGCAATTAATGAGCGATATGGATTTACTTTTGCAAGAATATGAGCAAAAATAAGTTCGGTATTTTCTCCATTTTGAGCTTAATAGGCATTTTTTTCTATGCCTGCCAATCGGAAGAAGAGATTACCTATGCACGCTATTACACCGCTGGTAAACAACTTTATGAAAACAAATGTGCTAACTGCCACGGCAATGATGGCGCCGGGTTGGCTATGCTCTACCCACCCTTAACGGATTCTACGTTTTTAAAACAAAATAAAACAAAACTAGCTTGCTACATTAAAAACGGATTGCAAGGTCCAATACAAATTTCAGGTAAAAATTACGAAGGTATAATGCCGGCGCAGGCTACCCTAAGTGACATAGAAATTGCAGAAATTATCACGTTTATAACCAATAGCTTTGGTAATAAGCAGGGCTTTTACCCATACCAGCAGGTTGGTGCCGATCTCCAAAACTGTAGCAATTAAATTATCTTATCTTTGCAGCTGCAAGCCGTTCTATCGCCGCGATTTATCGGGGAGGAAAGTCCGGGCAACACAGAGCATTCTGCTTCCTAACGGGAAGGATTCCGATGCAAATCGGGAGCCGGAAAGTGCCACAGAAAACAAACTACCCTTCGGGGAAAAGGTGAAAACGTGAGGTAAGAGCTCACGGCCTTCTCGAGTGATCGAGATTGCGGTAAACCCCAGGAGTTGAAAGACCAAATAGGCTAACGTATGTAGGGCTGCTCGTCCGATGTTAGTGGGTAGGTCGATAGATCCCGATGGAAACATCGGGACTAGATAAATGATAGAAATCCCGATTTATCGGGATACAGAACCCGGCTTACAGGCTTGCTTTTTTTTATTAGAACCTACTCAGCATATATTCTTTTGCTAGCCAAGCAGACCAATTAGTTCTAGAAGTTTATTGGATTATAAAGCGGCTGGCCATACCCAATAAGAGCAAGAAACCAAACACATCGGTAAAGGTGGTAATGATAATTGATGAGGCCACAGCAGGATCAATACCCACACGTTTTAGCACCAATGGAATAGCAGAACCCGCTACTCCGGCAATAATTAGATTTCCGGTCATCGCTAGAAACACCACCAAACCAAGTAGGGGATTTAAATCGTAAAAATAAGCGAAGACAAATACAATGGCACCAATAACCGCTCCATTAATTAGCCCAACCGTAAATTCTTTCAATACCGTTCTATACGCCTGATTATCTGTTAAATCATTCAAGGAGATACGACGAACAGTTACAGCTAGGGCTTGCGTAGCTGCATTACCGCCCATACCGGCAATCATAGTCATATAACCAGCAATAATGCCTAACTGTGCAATGGTTCCATGGAAATATCGAATTACCGATGCAGCTAAAAAGGCCGTGCCCAAGTTTAGCACCAACCACGGAAGTCTACTTTTTACCGCTTCTCTCCAATTACCAGCAAGTTCCTCATCTTCAGAAACCCCCGAAATTTTTAAGATATCCTCCGTATTCTCTTCTTCCAATACATCGATAACATCATCAAAGGTAATTCTACCTAACAAATGCATCTCTTCATCTACTACCGGAATACTTGTTAAATTATACTGAGAAATTAATTTGGCAACCTCCTCCTGATCGGTATCGGCCAATACGTACACAAAATCAACCTGAATAAGTTCGGCAACTTTAATACTGTTTTTAGACTTAATAATATCTTTTAACGATACGATACCCAAAAGCACATTATCGTCGTCAATTACATTAATGGTATAAAACTCTTCCATCTCCTCCGATTGACGAATAACCTCATCTAGTGCTTCTTTTTTACTCGATTTACCATTGAGTTTAAGCACCTGGGTATTCATGATACCTCCGGCGGTATCTTCGGCATAAGTTAGAAGATTACGAATGGTAGAGGCATCTTCCTCATCCAATTCTAATAAAATTTCGTTTTGTTGCTCTTCGGGTAACTGACTAATGATGTCGGTAGCATCATCATAATCCAATTCCTCTACAATTTCGGAACGTTTTTCGGGATTTAAGTTTTCAAGAATTCTTTCCGGGTGACTTTCGGCATCCATCTCCGACAATACATCAGAAGCAAGATCGGAAGGCAAAATATTAATGATGCGATCTCTAGATTCCTGCGGCAGACCCTCTAGAATAATGGCAATTTCGGAAGCATGATACTCCGTAAGCAGTTCTTTTAATACGGCATCATCAGCTTCTAATGCCTCTTTAATGCGCATTAAATCCGTTTTATCCAGTTCAAAAGATTGCATGTTGCTAATTTACGCTTTTAGCTGAAATTATGGTGTTTAGCGTACTATTATTTTACCAATATAACTCATAAGCTGGATTTTTTTTGAGCACCCGAAGCTCTATACCCAAGCGTTTCGCATCTAGTATCCATTGCTTTATTTTATAATCGGGATTGGTAGCATCTACCAATATGCAGTCAAATTGAACTTTTTCGGCAATTTCTTTTAATTCGATTTGAGGATTATGGCTTAATAAAATGGTATTTACTTTTACCTTTTGGGTTAATTGAAGTTTGTTTAATTGCGGGCCCCAGTACAATAGTTTATGCGTACCCAAATGCATGAGCATCCCATTAGAAATCGCAAAATTTGTACTAAATGCTGTACTAGGTTTTAGCCACACACCGTTCTCAAATTTATTTAACGAAGGTTTTACAGAAAATTGAAAAGCTTTATCGCTAGGGCTTAAATCGGTAATTAGTATAAAGCTATTGGCATGAGCGTATACGAGGGCTGTATTTTTTCTCAAGCTGTAAAAAATTAAGCTCGATTTGGGTTTATTAACTACTGCATGAAGCCTATATCCTCCTAAAAAAAGAAACACTATAATACTGGTAAATAGCAATTTTTTATTCTTGTTTATAAAGGCAAACAATACGAGTATACTAACTATATACAAGAGCATCAGTTCCATTTTATCTATAAAAAGGCCCTGTAAACTAGCATGGGGCAACTTAGCAATGCTAAATAATAATTGATTGGAAATATGAATTAACCAATTGAGTAATTGACCAATAAGAGGCAAAATTGGTGTAATGGGCATGAGTAAAACAAAACCCACACCCACATACATAACGGCTGTAATTGGCAGAACAATGGCCAAATTACTTAACAAGAATGATAAGGGAAATTGGTGAAATACATACACACTTAATGGAAATGTGAATACTTGGGCCGAAATAGATAGCGCAGTATAACTCCAAACAGCATCTAGAGGTTTATTTTTGATATAAAACCAGCCATATATATACGGATGGATGGCGACCAAGCCTAGAACCGCTAAATAAGAAAGCTGAAATCCTACATCGAAAAGATAAAGTGGATTAATTAGTAACAAGATAAAAGCCGAAACAGCTAATAAATTATACGTGTTCATGCGTTTGTTGATGGCCTTCCCAACCACAACTAAACTCAACATAAGGGCTGCTCTGTTTACTGAAGGAGAAAAACCACTCAACAAGGCATAAAACCAGATCATAGCCACAAGAAGGATGGCTTTGGGAAGTGCATTTTTAAGAACCCGATCTAAGGGTTTCAATAAAAAGCTGAGCAATAAAAATACCAGAGCCACATGCATACCCGATACGGAGAGTACGTGTAAGGTTCCTGTTTGAGCATATGCATTTACCAAATCGGGGCTGAGATCTGCCCGATAGCCCAAAATGAGTGTAGAAGCCATGGCAGCATTTTCTGCTTTTTTCATATAGGTTGAAAAGGCATTTATGACCTTTTTTCGAAGCGTAAGTGCAAATGAAATAAGTGGGTTACCCAATCCAGAAGCTATTTTTTTTACTTGTTTGAGCTGTAAAAAACTTTGTTGCTGAATGCCATGAGAGCGTAAATACCAACGATAATCAAACTCACCTGGGTTAAACGGTGGCTCTACCTCGTGGTAATTGGCCGGTATAACTAACACATCGCCATAAGCAATGGAGGGCGATTTTTCATTTCCAACTTTAAGCGCAATGAGTATTTTATCCTTAATAGCCAGAGAATCTGCATACCATACATTGGCTTCGAACCGCAAAATATCTGCCTTAGCTATGGGTTCTGTTCTTACCTGCACACATAGCGTTTTGGGGCTCAGTTGATTCAATTTTTTTTGCGGCCAAAACGCTTCCGGATAACGTGTTAATACCAAAGCCAGCATGGAAACGAACACGGTTAGTTGAAGCCCCAAAAACCACCTCAATTGACGGTAGGGAAACTTTTTGTGAAAAATACGGCTGACTAGCAAAAGTGTAAAACTAGCTAAGAGCAATGCAATACATAGTTTAAAATTGAAATACTGGGGTATATACCAACCCAACAAAATTCCGCATATAAAAGGGAGTAATAATCTTACAAAAGGGATTTCACCTTTGTGCATACGCTCTTAAAACTGGTACCTAACCTGAATTTTAACTTCAGATTGGTGATTTCCGTCTATCGCAGTTAAACCCGAACCTAAACTGGATAAATTGGTATACCTTTTTGATTCATAGCGCAACCAAAAATCTAATCCCTTGCGCAAGGTGTACCGAGTATTTACATAAAGTTGAAAACCTTTATTTTGATACGCTTCTATGGAATAACTATACAACACATCGTTTTGAAAGGCATAAATACGAGCATCGTAGTCTGATACATTAAAAACGGCCATTCGCAAATTTCCAGAAAACTTAGATTGCAAGGGCTGATACACCAAATCGTGAAGCAATACAAAGCCTTGCTCCTGCCCCACTCGATTCATTTCAGCACGATGGTGCATCGAAAAATTTCGATTAAGTGGGCAACGGAAATCGAGCCTGTATTTTTGTTGCACATGTGGCTGAGGAGAGGCGATGGGCGCATCCTCCTCTAAACTATTTTGCGCTTTTTGCGTACGTTGATAAAAAAGCTGCAATTGGCTTGTTTTACTTGGTTTATAGCTAATTAAACTGAGTATTTCAGATCCATTGGATGGAGCATTTACCCCAAAACCAAGCCATGGGAAACTGAAAACATCAGTATAAAAACTCCACTCCCATTTTGGGTGAAATTTAACTGCTAGGCCCGAATAAAATCCTTTTTCGTTGATGCTATTGCTAGATTCGGCGATGGCTACATTATAAAACGAAGGATAAGAAACCGGATAATTTCGGTACAACAATCCCAAAGTAACAATAGGCGACAAGCTTGATAACAAGCCAACTAAATAAGCGGATTTGCCGACTGAAGCTTTGGCTACTTCGCCAAAATAGTAGGTATTGGCTACCGAGAAATGATAATTTACGCTAAAATTAGAGAGTGATCTTCCGGAAAATTTAAATTGATTGTATAGATCTTGGCCACCTTGAAAGTTTCTATTGAATTGCGAATGGTAGCCCGTTAGCCCAATACTTACCCCATGAAAGCTATAGGTTAAAGCGGTGCCATACACCTGCTGATTTAATGTTTTTTTATAAGACAATTCAGAAGTGGTTCTGTGTAAGCCGCTCAAATTAACACTAGAAATACCCGCACTATCTTGCACAGTGGCATCTAAATTTCGGTTGGAGTAAAATGGAATAATTTGTAATCCTTTTACAGCAATTTGAGTAGCTAAACCCCTAAAAAAGAAGCCTTCATTAACAGAGGAATATGACCTTAAACCTATTTCTTGTTTAGCAATGGAACTTAACAAACTACTTTTACCAAAACCTACACCAGACCACAAGGATAGTCCTTCACCAAACTGCAAATTATAATCGCCAAAAACCACCTTTTTGAATGGGCCAACTTGTTTTAGTTCTAGATGGCCCGAAACAAAGTCAAAACCTAGAGGTTGATGGTTATTAAAAAATGATTCGCCTGGATCTTTCTCTGCCTGTAGCCCAACCAACAAGTTTTTACCCAATGTATAGCGATAGAAAACCCAATTGCACAAAAGGCAGGAGTAAACGAATAGTTTGGGAATCAAAATTGTCAATAGATTGTAACTCCAATAAATCGATCATGGGCCCATTTGCCAATAGGTGAGATTGCAAAGCATGTATTTGTAGGGGGCTCAACACCCATAATTCCTGCAATTCAGTTTCGGTGGCCTTATTTATGTTTAAGGGATGCGCTTTATATTGAGTTAAGCGCTCTATAAGTTCTTCGAAATTGCTGGTTTCTTGCAAACTAGATTCTAAATAGCCAAGAACCTGAGCTATATCTGGATCTATATCTGCTTGGGCATGCATCCTTGTAAAGGGTATAGCCAATAGCAGTATAAACATCCAGATAAGCTTCCTAAAATTCATATTGCAATGAAATTTGAGATCCGGCGCCTACTGTATTTTGGCTATTTATACTCCAATCGAAAGACATGTTCTTAATTTTTAAACCAATTCCGGCAAATTGCTTCAGTTGATTAAAGCTGAGCCCACCGCGAAGTGCTAAGGCGGGAATAAGCTGGTATTCTATTCCCAATTTGGGCTGTGGCGTTTGATTTAACGATTGTTGTAGAGCGGCTACTAGCAAAAGTTCCTCGGTACTTTTATAACTAACACCAAAATCTATACGCAAAGGAATTGGCGAAAAATTAGCCGTATTGCTAAAGCTACTATTGCTCACATTTTGTACGTGGGCACCAATGCCTACTTGTTTAGAAAATTGATATAAAAAGCCCACATCGGCACTATAGGTACTAGCTTTTCCGTAAGCGGGTATTTGCAACTGGTGATAATTGAAACGCATAGCAACACTTAATAGTGGTCCAAAACTCTTTGCCACAGCTATACCAATTTGCTGAACTTTATAACTTTCAAATCCGTAGGTTGATACGCATAAACCCATAATATAAGCCTTTTTAGGGAGTTGAAAAGTTGCCGATTGCGTAACAATTTGTGTAGAAAATATGTTTCGTTGATAGGCCACGCATAGTACTGGTTTTACAATTGCCCGCATACCCGCTTGATTGGCATTTATAGACCACGAATCAGCTAAAACCACCCCACTTTCGGCCATGGCACCTATACGGCCACCTGTATTTTGCTGTGCATTTACTCTTAACGAAAATAGAATACTTATAACTATGATATATTTCATTATATATTATTATAAAGCGAAATTATCATAATTTAATTCAAAAGAAAATTTATTTTAAATAATATCGTTCGAAGAATATGAATTCGCTACAAAAAGACCTGAAATTAGTAGACCAACATATTAACGATGCTGAAATTAAATTACAGCATAGGGCTAATGAACAAGCATATGGCATTGCATTTGCGCTTATGCAAGAGGTTAAATTGCCTATTCAAAGTATTTTGAGAAGTAATACAAGAGGAAAGCTGGTGTCTAGCACCTGCGAAAGATTGATTGAATTCCTCATTCGTTGTGGTAACATTAGCTTCACAGAGCGTCCAACAGAAACCATGAAACTAAGTGCGCTACTAAATTACTCCTGTTATTTATTTGAAGAATTTAATTTAAATGAAGATGTGGCCGATTTTTTATCAAATACCTATACAGATTGGTATTTACCACAATCGGGTGAGGCAGTTTAATTGAAAATTTGTAAATTGTGGGCATTAAACCGATCAACATGAAAAAAATTTTAACCCTTGCAATTGTTCTAGTAGCCCTAGTAAACGCAAATGCCCAACAAAAAATAACTGAAGGTGTTGTAGTATATACCTTAAGTTGGAATGTTCCTGAGCAGGCCCAAGCAATGGCCGCCAGCCTACCTACCGAAGTTCAAGTATTTTTTAAAGGCGATTCGAGTAGCATGAAAATGGAATCGCAATTTTTTAGTTCACAAAGTATTTTAAATACAAAAAAAGAATACGAACGCATGTTACTAGATATTCCGATGATGAGCAAAAAGTATTCGGTTATTTTTACCCCTGCCGATCAGGAAACGCTAGCCGATAAGTATCCGCAAATGAGTTTAAAACCCAGTACAGAAAGCAAAGTAATTAACGGCTATAAAGCCTCTAAATTTGAAGTTTATGAAAGTAAAACCAATACCACATTTGATGTTTGGTTTACTAAAGACATAGACGTAGTAGCCAATCCGTTGAGTCGTTTTTACGAACCATCTTATGGCTTTCCATTAGAATTTACAAGTTTCCAAAACGGCATGTCGGTAAAAGCGTCCGTAAAAGAAATTCAGAAAACGAGCGTTCCGGCAGGTGTATTTTCTGCTGGCAAAGACTACGAAGAAATGACCCTCACGCAGCTGATGCAGATGAGAGGAGGCCAATAAGCACGCACTATTGCTGCTATGCTCAAACATTTCGAAACGCTTATTCGATTTTATTGTTTTTGGTTGATCTTTTTCTTTTTAGATCGGCTCGTATTTGTTTTATACTATGCCTCGAAATTTAAGGAATTAGCAATTGGCGAACAAATTGGCCCCTTTTACAATGGCCTACGCCTAGATATGTCTATGGCAGGCTATATCAGTTTGCTGCCCCTTTTCTTTTATATATTCCTTTGGTTTTTCCCTACGCTCCCATTAAAAGTAATCGTACTAAAAATATACACCTATGCTATTATTGTTCTATTTTCAATAGGCAGTATTGCCAATCTGGTTTTATACAATGAATGGGGCACTAAAGTCAATTATAGGGCACTAGAATTCGCCATAGACTCACCCGGCGAAGCCTTGGCTTCTAGCCTCTCTTCGCCCATTTTATTGGCTGGTATATTACTGCTAGCATTAATTGCGGGGAGTATAGCACTAAGCCGGACATTCATTTCCTTTAGTATGCCGACAAGTGATCAAACTACTTGGAAAAAAGGATTAACCGCTTTTGGGTTACTTTCTATACTTTTTTTAGTGATGAGAGGCGGTTGGCAGTTAACGCCAATTAACCAAAGCATGTCGTATTTTTCTCAAAAACCAGTGGTAAACCATGCCTCGGTAAATACCTTCTGGAACCTCATGCACGACATCAGCAAAAATATAAACAAACAAGAAAACCCTTACCGTTATTTACCTGAAAATACCGCCAAAGAATTGGTAAAAGAACTGTATACAGTGGATGATGGCAGCTTCACGCCCGTACTCACTACCACAAAACCCAATGTGGTACTCATTATTATGGAAAGCTTTACCGCCGATTTGGTGAAAAACCTAGGCGGATTAAGCAATACCGCACCAGAGCTCGAAAGATTAAGTAAAGAGGGCGTTTCTTTTAGTCATATTTACGCTTCTGGCGACCGTACGGACAAAGGCCTAATTGCTATTTTAAGCGGATTCCCTTCACAGGCCATTCGTAGTGTAATTAAAGAAGAAAGCAAACAAGAAAAGTTACCTGCACTTTCGCAAACCCTAAAAAATAAAGGCTATGCTACCTCTTTTTACTACGGTGGCGAAAGCGAATTTTTTGGCATGAAGTCTTTTGTATTGTTTCATCAATATGAGCAAGTAACAGACAAAGAAGCCTTTCAATCGGAAGATATGAACTCTAAATGGGGTGCTTATGATGAAAAGATTTACGAAAAACAATTGGCCGATTTAAAAAATACCAAACAGCCATTTTTCTCCACCCTACTTACACTTACCAACCACGAACCATTCGAATTATCAGGCAAGCCAAAATTTCCGGGAAATGACGTGAAAGAGAAATTTAAAAGCACCGCCTATTATGCCGATTCGTGTTTAGGAGCCTATATTGCCCAAGCAAAAAAGCAAAGTTGGTATAAAAACACCTTGTTTATTGTAGTAGCCGACCATGGCCACCGTTTGCCTTTAGATAAATACGAAAGTTGGCACCCCAACCGCTACCGCATTCCACTCCTATTTTTTGGCGAAGTGCTAAAACCCGAGGTAAAAGGTATGGTAGTAAACAAATACGGCGGTCAAACTGATATTGCACGTACCCTATTCGCCCAACTACAGCTAGATGCTTCTACCTATCCTTGGAGCAAAGATTTATTACACAGCGGCAGCAAAGATTTTGGATTTTACGATTGGGATAATGGTTTTGGCATAGCAACACCTAGCCAAACTATTTCTTTCGATAATGTGGGCAAAACCATTAGCTACCAAAAAGATGCTACAAAAACGGATGAAACAAAACGATTAGAAAAAATAGGAAAAGCCTATTTACAAGAGGTTTATAAAAGCTATTTAGCGTTTTAAAGACTTTTAATCAATAATTCAGCCACCCGTTGATCGGTTTCGAAGGATAGTTCATTTGGCTGAAGTGCTGAGATGGCTTTCCACCGAAAGGCTTGTTTTATAGGGCCTTCATCATGAAAATCAAACGGACTTTCTTTAATTGGAACGGCTAATGGTTCCAAAGCTTTTACCAGATAATATACGCTAATTACCTGGCTTTCATTAAATACCGATTTGATAAAGAAATCGGTGGTGTAAAAATGAGAAACTACCTCAATGGGCAATGCGCATTCTTCACTGAATTCTCTAATAAGAGCTTCTAACAAGCCTTCACCGTATTCTAAACCACCACCCGGAAACTTGCTAAACCGAAAACCGTGTTCTTCCTCATCGCTAATAAGCACCCTATTTTGCTCATCTACTAATAAACCATACACACGTACATTAAAGGGGTAATTCATGCTTAATCGAAATGTTTTTGATTTTTAACTACTCGATCTGCCGTCCAAACGATGTCTTTTTGTTGCGCTTCGCCCCTCACCTTGCAACTTTCCATACGGCAATAGTGGCAACACTGCGGAATACAGGGATCGGTATGGATAAATAATTCGGTATCCTCAAAAATATGGTTATTTACAAGTGCATCTATAGCCGACACTTGTTCATGCGCCTGATTTAAATCAAAATAATAGGGTAGCGTAATGTGGCAATCTATATGCAAATCACTGCCGTATTGTTGCGTACGCAGGTTATGTACATCAATCCAAGAACTCTGGCGATTGGCCTGTAAAACGGAAATAATGGCTTCTACCTTCGTTAAATCAGATTCATCCATTAATCCACCAACTGATTTTCGCACCAAACGATAGCCGCTATAACACACGTAACAACCAAGTGCCACAGAAAGCAGGCTATCAAGCATATATATACCTGTGAAGGAAATAAGAATTAAGCCTGCAACTAAACCTGCACTACTCACCGCATCGGTAAGCAAGTGCTTTCCATCGGCTTGCAGCGTTATAGAATTTAGTTTTTTGCCGGAATTAATGAGATATAGGCCCAAGAGCAAATTAATGAGACCTGTAGCACCAATAATAAGGGCTCCCTCACTAATATTGGTAATGGCATGTGGATAAAAAATGGCGTATATAGATTTAAAAAGAATTAAAAGACCAGCCATCGAAATGAGTGATCCTTCTACAAAAACGGCGAAAAATTCTACTTTTCCGTGGCCATAAGGGTGGTTTATGTCTCTAGGCTGACTAGATAAGTAAATGCTGTAAAAGGCGAAAGCACTAGCCAAAACATTCACAATACTTTCGGCAGCATCGGTTAAAATAGCATTGGAAGACGTAATGAAATAGGCGAAAAACTTTACTAGCATAAGCAATATGCTTACACTGAGCGATAGAATGATGATTCGTTTTTGGCTTTTCACGTACTAATTTTCTAACCAAAGTTAATAAACCAAATTCTAAGACCTACTATTCAGATAAATTATAGCTTAAACCTTTCAAAATGGCTATATTTTTTTATTTTTGAAGATATGACAGCTCTCTCCAAACGTATACATGCTTTAGCCGAATCGCAAACTATTAAAATGGCCAAAATGGGCCGCGATTTAGCCGCAAAAGGTATCGATATTATTAACCTGAGTTTCGGAGAACCCGACTTTAATACACCAGATTATATTAAAGATGCTGCAAAAAAAGGCTTAGATAACAACTTTACATTTTATACACCCGTGGCGGGTTACCCGGAACTGCGTAAAGCCATTACCGAAAAATTGCGAATAGAGAACAATTTAAGCTACGATTCCGATCAGATTGTGGTAACCACCGGAGCAAAACAAGCCTTGGCCAATGCCCTATTGTGTTTAGTAAACCCTGGCGATGAGGTACTCATTCCAACACCTTATTGGGTATCGTACTCAGAAATGGTAAAATTAGCCGAAGGAACTTCGGTTTTTATACCTACAACCGTTGAACATAATTTTAAAATTACAGCTCAACAATTAGAGCAAGCCATTACCCCGAAAACTAAGGTTTTTATGTTTTCATCGCCTTGCAACCCTACCGGCAGTGTATATAGTTATGAGGAATTGGCAGAATTGGCCAAGGTTTTTGAGAAATACCCTGAAATATACATTCTATCAGATGAAATTTACGAACACATCAATTTCGGAGATAAGCACGAATCCATCGCTCAGTTTGCATCGTTGAAAGAGCGTGTAATACTTATAAATGGATTTTCTAAAGCCTTTGCCATGACCGGCTGGCGTTTAGGCTACTTGGCTGCCAGCAAAGAAATTGCCCAAGCCTGCGATAAAATGCAAGGGCAAATTACTTCGGGCACTTGTTCTATTGCGCAACGTGCGGGCATTGCAGCCTGCGAAGGCGGCTTAGAAAGTGTGTTGAAAATGAAAGCGGCTTTTTTAAAGCGTCGAGATTTGGTATACGGGCTTTTAAAAGCCATACCAGGTATAAAAACCAACCTGCCTAGTGGTGCTTTTTACTTTTTCCCAGATGTAAGTAGTTATTTCGGCAAAAGCGCAAATGGAGGAAAAATAAATGATGCCTTAGATTTAAGCCTATACCTATTAAACGAAGCACATGTAGCCTTGGTTTCTGGCGATGCTTTTGGCGATCCGAACTCTATTCGTATTTCTTACGCAGCTTCTGAAGAAAAACTAAGCGAAGCGATGAAGCGCATTGCTGCAGCTTTAGCCAAACTAGTTTAAAAATTATTTACTTCGAATAGCTTCTACCGGATCTAACCTAGATGCCATAAAGGCTGGTATAAATCCTGAAATTAACCCGATAACTGTAGATAATACAACGGTAAGTATCACTTTACCCATATCTACTATAATTGTTAAATCGGCAAAGGTTTTGGCCAATAAGGTTAATAAAAATACTAGGGCTAAGCCAATTATACCTCCCATTAAACATAAAGCCACCGATTCGAATAAGAATTGTAGCAAAATGAAGTAATTCTTGGCACCCAATGATTTTTGAATACCGATAATGTTGGTGCGTTCTTTTACCGATACAAACATGATATTGGCAATACCAAAACCACCCACCAGAATAGAAAAACCACCAATAAAGGCTCCGGCAAAGTTTATAATACCAAACATTTGATCGAGCTGAGCAGTTAGAATGGTTGATTTATTTAAGGAAAAATCATCATCGTCTCGAGGGTTAATTCGGTGAATGGAGCGCATGGTACCCCTTAATTCACTTTCCACCTCATTGATA
The DNA here is from genome assembly GCA_026390835.1 of Sphingobacteriales bacterium. Taxonomy (GTDB): domain Bacteria; phylum Bacteroidota; class Bacteroidia; order Sphingobacteriales; family Sphingobacteriaceae; genus JAIPAN01. The sequence goes on along the minus strand of JAPLFD010000008.1, from coordinate 9,138 downwards.
GAAATATCTCCTAACCCTTTTACAGTTATTTGCGGACCATAGCGTTCGTCCTCCACATTGATTACGTTACGGGCAAAATTTAGCGGCAATAAAATCAATTTATCGGCCGAAATGCCCAACATATCTTCACCCTCTTTTTCAAAAATGCCAATTACCGTTACTCGTCTTCCTAATACTTTAATGGTTTTCCCAATCGGGCTTTCGTTCGGAAATAAGCCATCGGCAACCGTATACCCCAAAATAGCAACCGGACTTCCTGCTCTACTTTCTATTTCGGTAAAGTAACGTCCATCTGAAAAATTAAATATTCGGGTTTTATATAAATCGTGGCTTGCGGCATTTAAACTAACACCTTCTACGCTATTGTTTCGGTATTTTACCACCTTATTCTCTATACTGGTTTCATACGCTACACCATCGGCAGTTTGTAAACGGTTGGCTAATTTTTCAAAATCACGAATTTTAGGCTCCGGTCTACGCATGTATTTCCACCAAGGATAATCGCCAAAACCACCCCAGGGCCATTTTTGAACATAAATGGTGTTACTACCTAATTTTTCTACACTATTTTGCAAATTATTACGCAAGGTATCTACGGCAGAAAATACGCCAATGATGGTCATAATACCAATGGTGATGCCCAATAAGGATAAAATGGTTCTTAATTTGTTCTGACGTAGGGCGTCAAAAGCAAAAATGAAGCTCTCTTTTAATAATCTGAGGAATAACATACCTTTATAAGACTTTGCAAATGCAAAAACGTTACAAATCTCTACTCATTAAATTTAGTCATTTTAACTCTACCTTTTAACAGCCATTTTACCAATTATTTTATCTAAATTTGCGCCCTTAATCATATAAAAACACATATGAAACTATCTCAATTTAAATTCAATTTACCCGATTCTTTAATTGCTCACGAACCTTCAGACAAACGTGATGAAGCCCGTTTAATGGTGTTAGACCGAAAGACAGGTGCCATAGAACATAAAATCTTTAAAGATGTTTTGGGCTATTTCGATGAGAAAGATGTGATGATTTTGAATAATACAAAGGTATTCCCTGCACGTTTATACGGAAATAAAGAAAAAACAGGCGCTACCATTGAAGTATTCTTGCTAAGAGAGTTAAACAAAGACTTACGTTTATGGGATGTCTTGGTAGATCCGGCTCGTAAAATTCGTGTAGGCAATAAACTATATTTTGGCGACGATGATTTATTAGTTGCCGAGGTGGTAGATAATACTACATCACGAGGACGTACCATTCGGTTCTTATTTGATGGTACCAATGAGGAGTTTCGCAGAAATATTGAAATTTTAGGGGAAACACCCCTTCCAAAATACATTAAGCGTAAGGCAACTGAAGAGGATAAAGAGCGTTACCAAACCGTTTATGCAAAAAACGAAGGTGCTGTTGCCGCTCCTACTGCAGGTTTACACTTTAGCCGCGAATTAATGAAACGCCTTGAATTGAAAGGAATTGAATTTGCAGAGGTAACCTTACACGTTGGCCTAGGCACGTTCCGTCAGGTTGAGGTTGAAGATTTAACCAAGCACAAAATGGATTCGGAGCAGTATATTATTGAAGAACCAACAGTTCGCATGATAAACAACGCTTTGGTAGAAAAACGTCGTATATGTGCAGTAGGTACTACTTCTATGAGAGCTATTGAATCGTCTGTTTCTGCAGCCCGTAATTTAAAACCGGCTAACGATTGGACGAGTAAATTCATTTTCCCTCCTTACGAATTTAGTATTGCCAATTCCATGATCACCAATTTTCACACGCCAGAATCTACCTTAATGATGATGGTTGCTGCATTTGGTGGATACGATCATATTATGAATGCCTACGAAGTAGCTGTAAAAGAAAAATACAAGTTCTACAGCTATGGAGATGCCATGTTGATTATCTAAATTGCTTTTCTAAAGCCATGAAACGTTACGCCATACTAGTTGGGGGTGGTTCTGGCAGCAGAATGCAACAAGATATTCCCAAACAATTTTTATTGCTAGATGGTAAGCCGGTGCTGATGCACACCTTGGAGGCTTTTTACCAATCGGAACCACGTCCAGAAATTGTAGTGGTGCTCAATGTTGATTTTCATGAATATTGGGAAAAACTATGCAAAACATATCAATGCATCATTCCACATACACTGGTTAAAGCCGGACAAGAACGTTTTTTTTCAGTAAAAAATGGACTAAAATTGGTAAAGGGCAAAGCCTTGGTTGCCATACACGATGCGGTTAGACCTATTATCAAAAAAGATAAAATAGAACACGCATTTAGCTACGCGGAGGTACATGGAAATGCAGTTTTAGCTATCCCCTCTAAAGATTCGGTGAGACTAAGCGATACGAAAGAAAATAAAGCTGTAGCCAGAGAACTCGTTTATCTCATTCAAACACCGCAAATATTTACAAGCAATATGCTCAAAAAAGCATATCAACAAGAGTTTAGAACTTCCTTTACCGACGATGCTTCTGTAGTGGAACATGTTGGAGTGGCCATACACTTGGTAGAAGGTGACCCAAAAAACATAAAAATTACCTACCCCGAAGATTTGGCTTTAGCCGAGGTATTCCTAAAACAGATTTAAACAAAAAAGCCCCCCGGAATTCGGAAGGGCTTTTTACTAATATTCGTCTTCGTTAAAGAAAAAATCGTCTTTGGTTGGATAATCGGGCCAAATCTCTTCAATATTTTCATAAGGCTCACCATCATCTTCCAATGCTTGTAAATTCTCGATTACTTCAACTGGCGCACCAGAACGAATGGCATAATCAATCAATTCGTCTTTGGTAGCCGGCCAAGGGGCATCCTCTAAATGTGAGGCTAATTCTAAGGTCCAATACATAGGCTTTACAATTGTTTTATTTTTCGCAAAAATAGAATAATCTAGTAGAATTTATAAAGAAGTTTTACACATTCGTTTAAATACGTGGAATCCACTTATATTCTTCAATTTGATTATCGAAACACAATTTCCTGGATAGTACAAACAAATAATCGCTCAATCTATTCAAATAGACCATTACCTTTTCATCTACAAAACTATCTTCGCTCAAATGCACGCAAATACGTTCGGCACGGCGGCACACACAACGGGCAAGGTGACAAAAAGATACCGCATTAGAACCGCCTGGCAGAATAAAATGGCGCAAATCGGGTAAATCGGCTGTCATGGTATCTATTTCTTTTTCCAACAATTCTATATCTTCTTGATGTAAATCAGGAATTTTCATTTTTGATTTTTCCGGATCGGAGGCTAAAGCAGAGCCAATGGTAAACAAACGATCTTGAATTTCTTTCAATAAATTTTGTTGATGCTCAGACACCTGTTGATCGCGAATTAAACCGATATACGAATTTAGTTCGTCTACCGTACCATAGCTTTCTATGCGCAAATGGTGTTTAGGAACACGGGTACCACCAATTAATGATGTTTGACCTTGATCGCCTGTTTTAGTATAAATTTTCATAGCACCGAAGTAACGAAATTTTAGACAAACCTCCTTGAAGTTTTTATTAAATAAACGTAAAATTTTTAGGCTATAAAAAAAACGACAGAACGATTACAGAAAAAATAAGAATGGGGGTTTTTATACGGGTAAATGATAGCAAGACGAAGGTTCCGAAGAGTAGACAAAGAGATTGCCATTGAAAACTTTGTCCACGAAACATAAAAATTACCGCTGCTAGTAAGAAGCCTACAGAAACTGCGTTAATTCCTGAAAGAGAATGTTTAATACGGCCTATTTTCTTTAAATCGGCCCAAAATGGAACAATGAATAAGATGAGTATTAATCCGGGTAAATTGATACCCAATACCGCAATAATACTACCTCCTATTTGTCCCCACAAACCATAACCGGCATTTTTAAGTGTTAATGCTCCAATAAATGAAGTGAAAGAAAAGGTAGGGCCGGGTAATGCTTGCTGCAAGGCAAAGCCCGATAAAAATTCGGAAGAACCCACATAGTGTTTCATCTCCACAAATTCCGTAAACATAAAGGGTACCAAAACTTGTCCGCCGCCAAATACTAAGATGCCATTTCGGTAAAAGTTTTCGAACAACCTAATGGGTAAACTGAAAGGAGAAGTACGGTTAATTAATGCTCCTAAGGCAGCAAATAACAATAAAACACCCACAAAATACAGCACTTTTCGGGTATTGATATTCGAAAAAAGTGTGGTGCGAAGCTGCGTTTCATCGGCTGAACTTTCTAATGCCGAACTTACAATACCTCCAACTAAAATAAGAATGGGAAAAACGTAGGTATTGTTTAAAATGAGTGTAGTTATAGCCGCACCAACAGCCAAATATATACTAACATCCGATTTTAATATTTTTTTACCCAATTGAAAAGCTGCAAAAGCTACAATACCAACGGCTACAGGCTGTAATAAGGTAAAAGCGTGTTCAAACTGTGCTTTACTGCTGTATAAACTAAGGCTAATGGCTGCAAAACACATAATGGCCGCCGAAGGTAAAACCCAAATGAAAAAAGTAAGTATGGCAAGCCAAAAACCACCAACCTTATACCCCATACCCACCAGCGTTTGAGTAGAGGCTGGCCCTGGAAGAATTTGAGTTAAGGCATTTAATTCTAACAATTCTTCTTCAGAAATATACCGTCGTTTTTGCACAAAATCGCGAAGCATAATGCCAATATGCGCTTGTGCGCCGCCAAATGCTGTAAAGGTATATACTACAACATCACGTAAAAACAGAATATGGCGTTTAGTTAAGGACATGCTTAATCGTCTTCATAATCCATACCCATGGCCGATTGGTACACTGCTTGTAACTCTGAACGAGCATGTGCGTTTTGTTGTTTAGTGGCCACATTAATTCCTTGTTGATAGGTAGTTATGGCATCTTCTTTGCGGCCTAATGTTTCGTATAATTTACCCAAATGAAAATAGGTTCCTACATAATCCGAGTGATTTTTAATGAGTTCCTCGAAATAAGCTAAAGCCAAACTAGGCTCTCCTAAAACCACATATTCTGTAGCCAATGCATAATTTAAAAATGGGTCATTGGGTTCGCTTTCTAAAAATTCTAGTAAACGTGTAATTCGGGTATTGGGCATATCTTTATATCTGATTTTTAACTAAATTTGAAAAAAAATAACCTATGAGAATCCTTGTTTGCATCAGTAATGTTCCAGACACTACTACAAAAATAACCTTTAACAGCGATAATACCGAATTCAACAGCTCGGGCGTACAATTTATCCTAAATCCGTACGATGAGGTTGCGCTTTCTAAAGCCATTGATTTGTGCGAAGGTGGTAAAGGAACCATTACAGTAATACATGTGGGCGAAGCCAGCACAGAGCCAACCATTCGGAAAGCCTTGGCCATTGGTGCCGACGATGCTGTTCGTATTGATGCCACTCCTAGCGATGCGTACTTTGTTGCCTATCAAATTGCAGCTTATGCCAAAGACAAAAATTTCGACATGATTTTAACCGGACGTGAGTCTATTGATTATAACGGTGCTCAGGTAGCCGCCATGCTTGGCGAATTTTTAGATCTTCCATCTATATCTATTATTAAAAAATTGGATTTAAACGGTAATAAAGCAACTTTAAGTCGCGAAATTGAAGGCGGAAAAGAAATTGTTGAAGTAGAAGGGCCTTTTGTTGCCAGTTGTGCAGAAGGTGTTGCCGAGTGGAAAATACCAAACATGCGTGGCATCATGTCGGCAAGAACCAAACCGCTTGAGGTTTTAGCCGCACAAAGCCTTGAAACACTAAGTGTAGTCGAAAAATTTGAAACGCCTACCCCACGTGGTGCCGTAAAAATGGTTGATGCAGCCAATGTATCTCAACTAGTAGATTTATTACACAACGAAGCGAAAGTTATCTAATTCACAAAAATCTCACAATTCCCTTTAAAGGGACTAAAAACATACCATATGTCAGTTTTAGTATATGTAGAACATGCAGAAGGCAAATTCAAAAAATCAACATTTGAAGTGGTTTCTTATGCAAAAGCCATTGCCTTACAACTAAACACCAACCTTGTTGCTTTAGCCATTGGAAGCCTAGCCGCCGATCAATTAAGCAGTTTAGGCACCTATGGAGTTCAAAAAGTACTTCATGTAAACGATGCACAACTAGGCACTTTTAATGCACAAGCTTATACCAGTATTTTAAGCGATGCCGCCCAAAAAGAAGGAGCTACCGTAGTGGTTTTAGCTAATTCGTTTAGCGGAAAAGGCTTAGCTCCACGTTTAGCCGTACGTTTAAAAGCCGGTTTAGCAAGCGGAGTGGTTGCCCTACCAACCTTGCTAGGTGCTGCCCTATCTGTAAAAAGAACCGCTTATTCTGGTAAAGCATTTGCCCACGTAAAACTTAGTGGTGCCATCAATGTATTGGCCCTTAATGCCAATGCGTATCCAGCAAGCGAACAGCCGGTAAGCGCCGAAGTAGTTAGTTTAACGTCTACAGCCAAAGCCAGCGACTTTAAGATTAGTGTAAAAGAAATTGTACGAGCCAGCGATAAAATTTCACTGCCGGAAGCCGATTTAGTGGTTTCTGCTGGAAGAGGAATGAAAGGCCCGGAAAACTGGCACTTGATAGAAGATTTAGCACTAAGCTTGGGAGCGGCCACGGCTTGCTCTAAGCCCGTTTCTGATGCAGGTTGGAGACCACACGAAGAACACGTTGGCCAAACCGGTATTGCTGTGAGCCCAAACCTGTATATTGCCGTGGGTATTTCCGGAGCCATTCAGCATTTAGCCGGTGTAAGTTCATCAAAAACTATAGTGGTTATTAATAAAGACCCCGAAGCACCCTTTTTTAAAGTAGCTGACTACGGTATTGTAGGCGATGCTATGGAAATAGTGCCACAATTAACAGCTGCCATGAAGGCTTATACCCAAAACGGATAAGTTAATTTCCTATGGAAAAAATAAGGCTAAATATAGTTGGACTTTCCTATAGCCAAACGCATACGGGTTCTTGTGCCTTGGTTTTAGGTGAAGTAAATGGCCAACGACATTTGCCCATTGTAATTGGAGGATTTGAAGCACAAGCCATTTCAATAGAAATAGAGAAGATGACCCCAACACGTCCTCTCACCCACGATTTATTTAAAACTTTTGCCGAATGCTATGGCATTAGTCTGCAAGAAGTACTTATCTATAATTTAGCAGGAAGTATATTTTATGCCAAGCTTATTTGTTTCGATGGTAAGAAAACTACCGAAATTGACGCCCGAACTTCCGATGCGGTTGCCTTAGCCGTACGCTTCGAATGCCCCATTTATACCTATGAGTTCATTTTAGCTACTGCCGGTACCATAACTGAAGGCACTGAATCTGCTCATTTAGAAAATCTAACAACCGAGATACAAAGCACCTTGCTACAGCCTGCAAATGCTAACTTATCTAAACTAAGTACCGAAGAGCTTCAAAAAAATTTGGAAAAAGCCTTGGTACAAGAAGCCTACGAAAAGGCAGCCACTATCCGCGACGAACTCGATAAACGGAAATTGTCTTAATTATCCACATTCCAATTTTATCTACATTATTTCGAGTTTCATTTTCTTATTTCTATTTTTCAGCTCTAAACCTAATTTATACCTAAAAAAATGGAAAGATTTACCGGACTTATTGGCATTGTAGTTATTTTTGCAATTGCTTTTCTCTTATCCAATAATCGCAAAGCCATTAATTACCGTTTGGTAGTTACCGGACTCATAGTTCAAATTGTTTTGGCTTTATTTATTTTAAAAGTTCCGGTTGGTAAAGAAATATTTTCTTGGCTAGGTGCTGCGGTTACCAAAGTGCTCGATTTTTCGCAAGCGGGAGCCAATTTTGTTTTTGGTGGCTTGGTAAACAAAGAGCTTATGGATAAAGCATTTGGCCCGGGCAACGATTTTATATTTTTCTTTAAAATTATCCCCACCATTATTTTTGTAGCGGTATTAGTAAGTGTGGCGTATTATTTAGGCATTATGCAGCGCATTGTAAAAGGTATTGCTTATGTGGTGTATAAAGTAATGGGCGTTTCGGGTTCAGAAGCCCTGTCAAACGTGGCAAGTGCCTTTGTAGGTCAGGTAGAAGCTCAAATTATGATTAAGCCTTATTTAAAAGGCATGACCATGTCGGAATTATTAGCCTCAATGACAGGTAGTATGGCCTGTATAGCCGGCGGTGTAATGGCCGTATACATTGCCTTAGGTGTACCTGCCGAATATTTAATTGCAGCTAGTTTAATGGCCGCTCCGGGTGCTTTGGTTATTTCTAAGATTGTTTGGCCTGAAACGGAAGTATCTGAAACTCAAGGCAACGTATCTTTAGAAGTTAAGAAAACCAATGCCAATTTGGTAGATGCCATTTCTCACGGTGCTAGCGATGGTTTAAAAGTAGGTTTAAACGTAATTGCCATGTTAATTGGCTTTATTGCCATTATAGCCTTGCTAGATTATGTTTTGGGTAAAATTGGAGCAGGATTAGGCCAGTTAGGCTTAACATTAGCATTTATGGGTATAGATATTAATACCTTAAGCTTGAATCAGATTTTGGGTAGCTTATTTTCTTTATTTGCTTGGGTAATGGGTGTACCAGGAAAAGATATTCAGGTAGCCGGCTCTTTAATGGGTACTAAAATGGTTATTAATGAGTTTGTAGCCTATTTAGACTTGGCGAAGATTAAAGAAACCCTAGATCCCAAAACATTAATCATTACCAGTTTTGCCTTATGTGGCTTTGCCAACTTTAGCTCCATTGCCATTCAAGTAGGTGGTATTGGCGAATTGGCTCCAGAACGCAGAACCGATTTGGCTAAATTAGGTGTTAAGGCCTTAATTTGCGGTACGCTAGCTTCTTACTTATCCGCTACTATTGCGGGTATATTATACTAAGTTAAAAGTGTTTAAAAACGAAGAAGCCCAAACTGGATAATCCGGCTTGGGCTTCTTTATGAATAACAAAATGACTTATCTGCTTGCCATGGGTTTGTAAGAACGGTTAACCTCTCCAACGTACACTTGGCGTGGACGGCCGATAGGTTCTTTGTTCTCGTGCATTTCTTTCCACTGTGCAATCCATCCTGGTAAGCGACCAAGGGCAAACAATACGGTAAACATATCGGTTGGGAATCCTAAGGCTCTGTA